>NZ_CAAHFG010000002.1:0-686980 GCF_900890425.1 Pontiella desulfatans
GGGTAGGGGGGAGTGGGGCCCCAAACGACGTTTCACATCGTTTCAGCCTCGCAATCAATCCTCATTCAGAATTCGCCATTCGGTATTCGATATTCCGGCGGCGCCCGCCGGATGGTTTCCCCCCGGAGGGACCCCCCTTCCAGCGCTGCGCGTGCGCGCCGCGCCCCTGTTTCCCATTGATATTAACAATGGTTTGAAACGATTTGGAACACGACCCGCCCCCCGTTTGATTTCCGCTCTATAGATAAGGAGGCTTTATGCCATTTGAATCCGGACAATCAGGAAACCCCGATGGTCGCCCGAAGGGTGTTAAGAGCGGGCGAGTGCTTGCGCTCGGCGTGCTCGACGACCTGCTCAGGGATGAAGGTGCGTTGGAGACCCTCCGTGAAGGTCTTCAAAAATCGCTCGAACGCGATCCAGTCTGGTTTTTCCGCCGCATCATCATGCCGCTGCTTCCCAAGGACGCAACGGTTCAATTTGATAAAAAAGGAGCCATCCAATGGGTGCGCCTATCTACCATCCCTTTCCCGGACAGCTCACCATCCATCGATCTAAATCCCGCTTCCGGGTCGTCTGCACCGGGCGCCGTTTTGGAAAAACCCTCTGCCTTGCCGGAGAGATAATCGATCGTGGTGGTCTGGTGCCGGGAGACTATGGCTGGGTAGCACCCACCTACAACGTAGCGGAACGCGGGCGCGAAGCACTCTGCTCGCTACTGCCCGGTGCTTGCCGCTCTGTGGGCCGAACCCCGACGCGGGTGGAGTTTCTTTCGGAGAATGATGAGCTGGTCCGCGTCTGGTTCCTCTCCGCCGATAATCCCGAAAACATCCGGGGCTACGGATTCCGCGGTCTCGTTATCGATGAGGCGGCGCTGGTGCCGCTCGATGTCTGGAACTACATCCTGCGGCCCACCATTGCCCAAACCCTGGGCTGGGCGGTGTTCATTTCCACCCCCAAGGGGCGCAACTGGTTCTACGACATGTACACCCGTGGCAACGATCCGGAAGAACCTGACTTCGAGTCGTTTCATTTTCGAAGTAACGAGAGTAAATACTTCCCGGCTGAAGAATGGGATGAAGCACAGCGGACGCTTCCGGCCGATGTCTTCAAGCAGGAGTACGAAGCCGAATTCCTCGAAGATTCCGCCGGGGTCTTCCGCAAGGTATCGTCCTGCCTGATCCCCGAATCGGCTATTACCCGCGATGACCGCGCGGGGCCGGTGGTGATCGGATGCGACGTGGCCAAGTGCGCTTAACCCCGATTTTCGGACCACCGGCTTAAGTGGAACCTGCGTCCTCAACATGGTACAAAAGGACGCATGGAAATGGGAAGAAAACGAAGAACATTCACGGACAAGTTCAAGGCCAAGGTGGCGATTGAGGCCATCAAGGGCGTGAAGACATTGGCGGAGCTGGCATCGGAATATCAGGTCCATCCGAACCAGATTTCGGATTGGAAGAAGCAGTTGCTTTCGAATGCGCCGGATCTTTTTGCATCGGGGAAAAAGAAGCAGGCTCAAACGGAAGAAGAGCTTACGGCTCCACTTTACGAAGAGATCGGGCGTCTGAAGATGGACGTGAAGTGGCTCGAAAAAAAGCTATGAGCCTGCCGCTTTCAACGCGCCGCAGCTGGGTGGAGCCCGGCACCGATTATTCGGTTCGGCGGCAGTGTAGGCTCGCAGGCGTCCCCAGATCGGGCTTCTACTACGACCCCGCCCCGGAAACGCCGGAGAACCTGCTTCTGATGCGTTTGATCGACGAGCAGTATCTCCGGCATCCGGAGTTCGGCTATCCACGCATGACGGACTGGTTGCGTGATCAAGACTATGATGTCAATCACAAGCGGGTCGCCCGCCTCATGCAGCTGATGGGGATTCAGGCCATCACGCCCGGTCCGCACACGAGCAAGCCCGCCCCGAGGCACAAGATCTACCCTTATTTGCTGCGCAATGTGGACATCGAACGGGTGAACCAGGTTTGGAGTACGGACATCACCTACATCCCGATGCGGCATGGATACATGTACCTGACCGCCGTAATCGACTGGTACAGCCGCTATGTGCTCGCCTGGGAGCTCTCAAGCACCATGGAGAGCACGTTCTGCGTTGATGCGCTGGAGCGTGCGCTGACGCAGGGGAATCCGGAGATATTCAACACCGACCAAGGAAGCCAGTTCACCTCGAACGCCTTCACCGGTGTCCTGTTAAACGAGAACATCACCATCAGCATGGACGGGCGAGGCCGGGCGTTGGACAACGTATTCATCGAACGACTGTGGTGGTCGGTGAAGTATGAGAAAATCTATCCCGCATGCTATGCCGACGGGCATGCGTTGCATCGGGGCCTTGACAGCTATTTTAAATATTACAACCACGAGAGGAAGCACAGCGCTCTGGACAAACGCACCCCCGCCGAGGTATTCATGGAAGGAGCAGTCAGAACATGATCGCAAGTGATGCCGTCGCTGCGCTCCGCCCTCGGCCCTCCGGGCCGCCCCTTCGGGGACGGGCTCCGCTCCGCGACGGCATCATGGAAGGGCGGCTCGTTGGCCGCCAGAACACGGAACAGGGAACCGCAGGTTCCACCTTAAGTTCACCGATCCGTGGTTTAAGATTGGGGGTAGGCGCAAAGCATACCGACTTCACGGTCCTGATTGCCATGAACTCCCGCAATGGACGGTGCCTGGAGATGGAGCGGTTTAATCAGCTCGACTGGCCGGTGCAGAAGGATCGGATTCTGGCCTTCGCGCGCAAGTGGCGCGGCCGCCTGATCCTCGACGCCACCGGCGCCGGCGATCCTATCTACGATGATCTGGCCCGGCGCTACGGCAATATCGAACCCTTCAAGTTTACGTCGGTTTCAAAGGTGGAGGTGATCCAACGTTTGATTGTCGCGATCGAACAGCAAAAAGTTGGATGGCCCGAAGAATGGAAAGTGCTCACCAACGAACTGCAGCGCTACGAGTATGAAATCTCGCCCCGCGGCCATCTCTCCTACAACGCGCCATCCGGATTCCATGACGACTGCGTCATCGCGCTCGCACTTGCAAACCACCGCCGCTGGCAGACCGAATCCTGCGGGCCGTTGCTTCCCATACCGCCCGTGCACGGTCTCCGCTGCCGTTGGTTCCCACACCCTCGTGCTCTGGATTAACGACCAGAATCACTGGACAGTTAAACGAGCAATAAACTCTAATTTATTAATTATTTTTTCCGTGTTTAACTATTACCTGTGAATTCTGTTGGGGTTTAATCTTTATCTAAGAATGCATCAAAATCATCAGACATAATCTCATCAATTGCAGCATCTACGTCAGCTAGTTGATAGGATACCGTTTCCAGTAAATCCCATATCGCAGCGCATCGAGGGAACTCCCAGAGAGTTCGTTCCTCGTCATCAATAAATTCTAACTCAGCAAAATCCTCCCAAGTAAATCGAACTTCATCATGATATATTTTTGTAGTTTCTTTATAGAGACGAAGCTGTCTGCCGTTGAATGAGGTATAGTAGAACACCTCGACCTTACGGTCGGCACCAGCAAAATACTCAAGGTTTGCTGGAACTGTTTTCCACTCTAATTTACCTTCCTGGGTCAGACGATTTATCCGTTTGACAACTGTTTCAAAATCACGCTGTTTGTCAGGCATGGTTATAGCTCCAATTTGAATTTTCAATTTCGTTCTTAAGATCCGATTCAAGTGCGCGTAATGCCGAGTAAATCTCATATATGTCAGAATGAGATGCGGTATTAATTTGACGTTTAATCTTTCGAATACCTTTCCCTGTAAGTTTAGTACGCTTACGTATGTCTTTTTGGAGACGAGGGAGCAGGTGTGCTATCGTAATTTCCGATTCTGAAAGTACTACATGCACCTGATTACGATTGTCGCTAAACACCTTTGCATTAACCAACAGTGAGTTGAGGTCCTTAGCATGTTTGCCTACTGCTTTAAGCAGTTGAGGAACTCTAGCTTTAAATACGAAATGCCGTGTAATATGTCTCACGCTAAAGAGAACTCCAAGCGTTAAGAGAAGGCCGATTATGGAGCAGATGCTTCCAATATCCGCGATGACGGCTAGCAGTGTTTCAGACATCAGATCCCTTCATTTTTGCTACCCCACGTTAAAAGTGAGTCGCCGTGCACATAAACTTCGACCTACTCGACCGGCGTTTTCACGGTAGGCTCCAATTTCTTATTAGAATCAATTAATTCAATATTGTTAGGATCCATTTTTTCTATCGTGTCGAATTTCATGTTTAGGTGAACAGGATCATCTCTGACAACAAGGTTTGAGGTGAAGTCCATCTCTCGGTATGTGGTTTTCCCAAACTGATGAGCCTCGCTAAAAGGTATTGGAAAAAATGATAGCTGTAGTGATTCACCTGCAAGGGACAAATCTTTTTCGGATGGAATTATCGTCTGAAAAAAGAAGTTTTGGAAGGCGACGATCAAGATCATGTATGGAACCTTTTCTGATCCTTCCTTCCTTTTTAACAGCATGGCCTTAATGAATTTGTATGGATTATTTCCCGGAGTAAATGAAAACAGGCAAATCGCCGGTTTTATTATGGATGGAGTGTTTTCGTAATCTGTTACCTGTAGCCAATATTTTGCATTGATAAAATTTTTCAATTCAGCTTCTGGCATAATAGTAATTGCCATTTTGACGAAACATTTATACACGGCATTAGGGATATAGGGTTCTCTAGTTGTTTTGATGATAAGAGAGTTATTTTCTTCATCTAGTTCGGTGATTAAATCATCAATACTTTCTTGGAGTTGAAGAATCCCGTTTGTGTGGTCTATTCGTGCTGTCTTGGCTTTAGTCTTAAAAGAGGGAACTCCTTTTTTCCCAGAGACACGGCAAAGCGTTCTATAAACACTTAGATATTTGGCAAGATGATCTTCAATGGAGCTACTAAATTTTTCATTACACTCATCACATTCGTATTCCGAGTACAGCAATTTATTTCCAATCAACTCAGGGAATGCATGGGCAATTTTCTTAAAAGAAACTTCTTCTCTAGTTTTACCACAAAATCGGCATGAATCAGTCCTCTCTCCGAGGACTACTTTTTCATCGAGTAAATTAATGTCTACAATGGGGATGTAGTTCGCTTCAAAAAACTCATAGCGATCTTTCATTTCTTCCATGATTTCGTTCATAGATTTCTCATTCTAACATGGTTCTTGAGCATACTGCCGTTTTTTCTGCCAACAGCCTACCCAAGTGCCCAGTTCTAGCACTGAGTCGATTCGCTATTTTTCCTGTAGCTTGAGCTTACCGCCGGACTTGAGCCATTCCGTCAGAATGACCTTGCAGTATTTGCTGGTCGACAGGTGCATCGAGTTGGCCCGTTTTTCCAGTTCGTCAGCCATCTTTTTGCTCATGTTGATGCCGATCGTCTTCGTGTTCTTTCCAATAGGATTAGTTGCCATATTTTTCCTCCAAAAATAAATGAGGCATTTTACTGATGATCCGGACGACTGCAACTTGTTTCCGTCGTTTGATTTAGTAAGAAATACTAAGGCGTCGTTTCCGGTCCCATTTGATTTTCCCTCTATATATGAGGGGCTATGCGACCCGCGAGCGCAGCGACCAATAATTTGCGTTAGCAAATAGAGACCGAAGGGAACGGTTCAATCTATCAACAATGAAAATGATTGCTTTACAGAAAAACCACGGCTGGCGCGACGCCTACAATCCGCTGCGCGGACTCAACCTCTCGCGTTTAACCGCCCTGCAGGAAGCCGGCGAACGCGGGCAGTATGCCGACCTGCAATGGCTCTACTATTACATGGAGCGCTCCGACGCGATGATCCACTCCGTTATCCAGCGGCGCCGGGCCGCGTTGCTGTCTCTGGATTGGGATATCCGCATAGTTTCCCAGGCGCAGCACGATCCGCGCGCGCAGCAACAAGCCGACTTCCTCCGCATGGCCTACGACAACATCGACAACTTCCGCGAAGCGGTGTCGTTTCTCTTTACCGGTTTCTTCCGGGGCTTTGCCCATCTCGAAAAGCATTGGGCGGCGAACGGCCTGATTGAACGCCTTGAGCCAGTCGAACAATGGTTTTGGCTGCGCGATGGACTCTTCGGCGATTGGGAATACAACGCCGGGGCCAATCCCGGCACCCTGCGCGGGGAACCCATTGAGTCCGCCGACTTCATCATCCACGAGACCGCCGCTCTCGACCGCATCCTCAGCGTTCTCTATTTGCGCAAAAATCTCTCCCAGCGCGACTGGGATTCCTTTCTGTCAGTCTATGGCATTCCAGCTATCTTTCTGGTGGGGCCGCCCAACGTGCCCGAAGACAAGCAGAAGGAATATCAAACCATCGCCGAGCAGATCCTCTCCGATGGCCGTGGATTCCTGCCGCATGAAAGCGACATCAAATTTGTGAATGGGGGCGGTGACAAACCGCCGTTTCACGACCAAATCAAGTACCTAGACGAGCAGATCACCATCGCCGCCACCGGCGGGCTCTTGACCATGCTCGCCGAAGCCGGCAGCGGAACCCTGGCCGGCGGTGCCCATCAGGATACCTTTCTGCAAATCGCCAAATCCGACGCCGTCACGCTGGCCGGAGTGCTACAAAACGCCATCGACGTGCCCCTGCTGCAGCAACACTTCCCCGGCCAGCCCGTGCAGGCCTATTTTGAATTCTCGCCCAACCTCACGCAGGAAACCCGCCAGGTCGTGCAGGACGCCCTGCTGCTGAAGGCCGCCGGACTAGAAGTCAAACCCGAGGAAATTTCCGAAAAGACCGGCTATTCGCTTACCCAGTCTCCCGAACGGTAGGGCGGCCTCGCCGAGACCGCCGATCCGTAGAACGGGCATCCTGCCCGTAATCCCGCACGCTTTTCCCTAAAACCAACATTCATCAACGATCAACTTTTTGCACAAGCTGCATAAGATTCCATCCCCTGATGCGTACTTACTATTAAATGGGCACTTTTTTTGAGCTGCCTCTAGTAAAAAATACTAAAGCATTGCTTGTGTATATTTTGTATAAATTAAGCTTTGCGAATCAATCAGTTTGATCAGGCGCATCAAAAGCGTAATTTCCGTTTGAGGCGGAGTTACATCCGCTCTCGAGATGGGGATATACTATGCGAACAAAATGGGTTCTATTGATATTTGCTTCTTTATGCATGTCGTTGGGGGTATTTGCTGGTGGCGTGACCATTATTACGCATGGGTATACCATTTTAGATGATCAGATAATTGATCATCAATGGATGCATCGTCTAGGGGATGAAATCGCCAACCGTACGGGCAACCCCTCTTCAGTATTCAGAATTACGTATACACTAGAATATAATGAATTCACAAAAGTAATATCTCTTGGAGATGTTGAGACAGCGGGGCCTTGGTTGGGCGGTTCTGCACACAATGGCGAGACTATTATAATTCTTGATTGGAGAGATTTTTCGGATCTCACCCCAGCACTTAAGACCGGTGAAATAGCAGATTATTTTATTCATGAAATTTTTATGGATCTGTTCAGTGGGAAATATCTTGCGGAACAACCCATTCATCTCATCGGCCATAGCAGAGGTGCCTCAATGATGTGCGGAATGTCTCAAGCGCTTGGATACTATGGTCTCTACGTAGACCAATTAACATTACTCGACCCCCATCCTGTCGAAGCTGGGTTGGCAAATGATGCTGATGCGGAGGCTTATGAAAACGTTCTCTTTTGTGATAATTATTGGCAGGAAGTGGACTTCCCTCGCGGGGAGACAGTTAGCGGTGCCTATAATCGTGAGTTACCTTTGTTACTTAATGGGTATCTCAACAACCACTCAGATATTCATTTGTGGTATCATGGTACTGTTGATCATGTAGGTGATGCTGTTGCTGGTAACAAGACTCTTTACTCAACAATGCGAGAATCGTGGTATGGCACTGGTGAAGGAAGTGGAGCTACTGCCGGATTCTATTTCAGTCGTATATCCGGCGTAGGTTCCCGTCTCCAAACCAGTACGCCAACAGTAAAGGATGGGTATCATAACGCTTATGTAAGTAGTGGAGGGGGGGCGCGAGTTGATTTGGACTGGAGCCACGCAACTTGGCCTAACTTACTGGAACTGGAAATTACACATGATGGGGATAAACTATCCAAAGAACGGCGACATGTGGCCATTGGCGACGTACTTTCGATAAAGTACACCTATCAGGATTATGACAGCAATGTGTCCATCAATTTTTACCGCGATGATGATACGAATCCCTACAACGGGAATAGCGGTGAAATAAGTGCCCTTGCAACGACCAAAACCAGCACAGGAAAGAATGGGGTATCCCACACGGCCACGTGGAATACATCCGGGATGGCAGATGATCCAGAAGCGTATGTTTATGCAAAAATTCAGGATACCCATCACGCACGCTATCTTTACGCTCAGCCGATACTAGAGCTTTTGAACCAACCAGATATTCCCGGTAGCCAGGAAATAGTTGAAGAGGCCATTGCTGACACGATACTCGATGAGTTTAATCCAGATGGTAATTTCGGCAGTTTGACCTACCTTCAGACAAAGTATAATTGGACGGGCGGCCTTGGAGAAAACAGCCACATACTTATGAAGTTCGACCTTAGTGAGATTCCAGAAGGCAGCACCGTTAACGATGCAGAATTGACCTTATACTGTGAGTATGTGTCTGAAGCCGATAATTCCATTTATATTACCGAATGTGATACCGCTTGGAATGAGACTAGCGCAACCTGGAACAACTATTCAGGACAGGGCTATGACTTTATAATTATTCAGGAGGATGTTTCTGCCAATAGCTTGGTAACAATTAATAATGATATCTTAGATGATTTGATTGCTGATCAAATAAATAATAGCAATCATGGACTGGTTGTTAGGGCAAACAAATCCTATACTGCTTATGAATTTCGGTCGCGTGAAAACGCGGCAGGATCTAAGCCTTCACTCACAGTTAACTTTACCCCGCCAGCTCCTCCAGACCTTATTGTTACAGAGGTCAGCCCGGATGAACCACCACAAGAAGGAACGTTTTATGTGGGTCAAAGCGTTGACTGGAATACTACTGTTAAAAACGTAGGTTCTGGCCCAGCTCCAAGTAGCAAGGTTGGTTATTATATTGGTACAAGTTCGTCCGACTTATCCAGCCGATTTGATCGTGACACAATTGATGCTCTAGAGTTTGGTGAATCAGACGGGGCACAAGACTCCTATACGTTTACAGAGGCGGACGTTGGAACCCGCTACGTGATCTGCAAAGCCGATTATCTTGAGGATTTTGATGAATCCAATGAATCCAACAACACCAAAGCTTACGGTCCTTTTACGGTAGTCCGCAAACCTCCTGAAAATGTCTTAGGAATTTCTGCTTTAGGAATGGATTTCGCAGCTTTAGTTGCTTGGAGGAATCCTGATGACCCAAATTTTCAGGGAGTTAAAATAATCCGGAAAACGGATGGTTATCCCGATGATCCAAATGATGGTGACGAGGTGTATAATGGAACGGGGAGTGATGCGGGGTATTATGATGGTTCTACTGGAGTGACTTATCCGTTCACATATCAGTCTGGCTTGATAATTGTTGATGATGATCTCAGTAACGATATCGAATATTATTATACAGCATATTCTTACGATGCATACGGAAACTATTCCAGTGGTGTTAACACTCATGCGATGCCACATATTACACCAACTCACTATATTTCATTCGATGGTGCGAACGAATATCCTTTTTCTACGCCAGAAACTGCCACGTCTAATTTCCAATACGGGGTAGTCCTCGCGCGGGATGGCGATACGGTCTTTGTGAGTAATGGGGTTTATCTGCTGTCATCTGAAATTAAGGTTTCTCAGGATATTACGATTCAAAGCGTCAATGGGCCGGCTGTGACGATTGTTGACGGAGGCGGTTCTAACCGTTGCTTCAACCTTGGCAGTACTGCCTGTACCATCAGTGGCCTTACCATTATGAACGGCTCGACTACCAGTCGGGGGGGTGGAATCTATCACGGATACCTCTTATCTTCGCCTGCCACGGCTACTAACTGCGTAATCACGGGTAATTCTGCAGCGTATGGAGGGGGTATAGGTGGTGGTGTTGTGGCGAACAACTGCACCATTAGTGAAAATTCAGCCACACATTACGGCGGGGGAATGTATTACGGCGCTGCGAACAACTGCACCATAATTGGTAATTCAGCAAAATATGGCGGTGGAGCATATAGATCACCTGCGAATAACAGTACAATCGTCGGGAATTCCGCTTCTGTATACGGTGGCGGTATGCGAAACGGCACGGCACAAAATTCCATAATTTGGTATAATCAATCAGATGGATACGGTGCGAATCTATATGGTTCTGTCACTGCGACCAATTCCTGTTCGCCGGATGTGCAGCACGGTATTTCCGGCAATATCACCAACGTTCCAGTGCTCGTGTCCGCATCGCACATTGCCTCAAACTCTCCCTGTATTGGGGCTGGTAATATGACTTATGCGACGGGAACAGACATCGACGGGGAGCCTTGGCTTAATCCACCCTCGATCGGTTGCGATGAATACCACGGTTCCGAGAGCGTTACTGGAGAAGTGTCTGTTGTTATTGGCGGAACGCTGGATGCGGAGATATATAAGCCTGCAATGCTTGTGGCCAATATCAGTGGGAATGTAAATGGCCATGTTTGGGATTTTGGCGATGGAACAACCGAAACAAATAATCCTTTCCCTGTCCATGTATGGGAATCCGCCGGAGCTTATGACGTTGTTCTAACAGCCTTCAACCAGACCTATCCATCGGGCATCTCCGATACTCAAACCGTGCATGTTATTGTTGCGTATGAGGATTCATCTAATTTTGCCTATACAACTAACTCGGATGATACGATTACGATTACAGATTATTATGGTTCCAGTGACGTTCTGGTTATTCCTGACACGATCAGTAGCTTGCCTGTAAGTGTGCTAGATTATCGCGCGTTTTGGGGGGCTCCCATGTCAACGCTTATTATGCCAAATACAGTAACGAATATAGGAACTCAGGCATTCGCTGACTGCCCAAATCTTACAACTGTCACAATATCAAGCAATGTTTCTAGCATTGGGAGTGCGCCCTTTCAGGAGTGCATTGGACTGCAAATGATTTCTGTAGATCAGAATAATGGCTTCTATAGCAGTATTGATGGCGTGTTACTGACTTTCGACCAAACTCAGTTGACTCAGTACCCGTGTGGAAAAGCTGGGGAATATACTGTTCCAGAAACTGTCATTAGTATTAATGAATATGCATTTCGATACGCTGCAAACCTTGCCAGCGTTGTGATCCCTGATAATGTTGTCAGCATTGCCTCGTACGCCTTTGGATCGTGTCCTAATTTGACCAATGTCGTGATAGGAACTGTAAGTAGCATTCATGAGTGGAGCTTTCAGTATAGCGAAAATCTCCGATCAATCACTGTAGATCCAGCCAATCCCAACTATTGCAGTGCTAATGGGATTTTGTACAACAAGAGCAAGACCAGACTGATTCAATATGGCGG
This sequence comes from Pontiella desulfatans, assembly GCF_900890425.1. NCBI lineage: Bacteria > Pseudomonadati > Kiritimatiellota > Kiritimatiellia > Kiritimatiellales > Pontiellaceae > Pontiella > Pontiella desulfatans. The sequence continues at coordinate 11,540 of NZ_CAAHFG010000002.1, forward strand.
TGGCATAGCTGGGTTATGTGAGATTCCGGCAAGCGTTACTTCTATTAACCATGATGGACTAATGTCTTCGTATTTATATTCTTTTTCGGTCGCTGCTGGTAATTCAGTCTATTGCAGTGTGGACGGTGTTCTTTTCGATAAGGACAAAACAACCTTGGTCAAATTTCCTGGAAGTAGAGATGGTTCTTGCACCATCCCCGACGGCACAATGATAATTGGCAGAAAGGCATTTGGATATTGTAAAGTACTATCTACCCTTTCCGTTCCAGCTAGCGTGACTACCATAGAGAGCTTCGCATTTTGGCACTGCTACAACTTAACTGGCATCTACTTTAGAGGAGATGCACCTTCAGTTGGCTCCTCAATATTTGCATTATCTTATGACACAACCGTCTATTATTCACTAGACAGTTCAGGGTGGAGTACAAGTTTTTCTGGGCACCCAACTGTATTGTGGAATCCATTGATAAATGCCAGTAATGGCACCATAGGCATTCATTACAACAGCTTTATGTTGTCCGTTGATGGTGCAGGTAGTGAGCACATTAAAGTCGAAGCGTGCACCAATCTAACAGATTTCGTTTGGGAGCCAGTTGCCATCACAAACCTGACCGGTGGTACGGTTAGTTTTAGTGATCACGACTACACAAACCACCCCACTCGTTTTTACCGCCTTAATATGCCGTAGCAGTCCTGCAATCTCTCCCAATTAGCGTCCACTTGTCCGCCGCAACCTTGGCGTAGGTGGATTCGCGGTTTTCCAATCCTCGTCCGCACCGCTCTCTGAGTCCTCCGCGCCTTAAAATCCGTGTTACTCGGTGTCCATCCGTGGCCCCAATTCTCGTCCGCACCGCCTTAGAGTCCTTTGTGTCTTAGCGGTTAATTCCCATTCGCGTCTATTGGCGTCCATTAGCGGTTCCGTTTGATTTTTCACCTTAGGGTGAGATGAATTTAATCCTCAATCGCAATTTTGAACTGCCCGATGATGGTTGGTACCAACTAGCACCGCTGGGCGAGTTTCCGCACAACGCTGCCGGAATAACTCAGTTGATCGACGCTGCCGCCTGCACCCGCATGGTGTCCGCGTTTGAAAACGCGCGCGGCCAGTCGGAAAACTTTCCCGGACTGCTGATCGACTTTGATCATTTTTCGCTCGATGCGGAAAAGCACTCCGAAGCGGCGGGCTGGATCACCGATTTGACTTTCCGTAATTCCTCGCCGTCCGCTGACCTCTGTTCTCCGTCCTCTGGAAGCGGCCTCTGGGCCGCGATCCGCTGGAGCGATGTCGGCGAAGCCGCCGTCCGGGGAGGGCGCTATCGCTTTCTTTCGCCCGTCTGGGCCCGCACCGACTGCGAGGATCTTGGCGACAACCGCCTCCGTCCGGTTCGCCTGCTTAATGCCGCAGTCACCAACGACCCCAATCTGAAGGGAATTTTGCCCCTTTCCAATCGCGCCAAAGATGCCTCGTTTGAAAATTCATCTACTTATAAGGACCCCAACCTAACTCAGGAGGAATTAATGAAAGCCATTGTCGATGCCTTGCTCAAGAAGCTGGATCTGCCGCCGGAAGCCGATACCGAGGTAATTCAGTCCGCCATTGCGAATATTACCCCGTCCGGCGAAGTCGAAGCACTGCTTAACCGCGCGGAGTCCGCCGAATCCAAAATCGCCGATCTCGAAAAGGCGCAGCTTGAAGCCGATGCCGATGCTTTCCTTGAAGAGCACTCCGATGTCATCGAAAACCGCGACGAAGTCCGTGCGCAGTTTATTGAAAACCGCCAGCTTACCGAGGCGGTATTCAAAAACCTCAAAACCCCGGAACCGGTAAAGAAACCGGCAGCGGATACCCGCCGCCCGTTGCATAACCGGGAATCCAAAATCAAGGCGACGCATAATCGCGACGCCCAGCCCGGCGAAGCCCAGGCCGTCAAAATCCGCAACCGCGCCAGCGAAATCATGAAAACCGAAGGCGTGGGTTATACCGATGCCTTCCGCCGCGCCGAGCAGGAACTCTCTGCCTAAGCCCAATACATTTTTTACCTACTAAAAGGAGAAAACCATGTCCCAGACCAATGTAAGAACTGGCCAAATCCCATACCGATGCGCCACCGACCTGTCCGCTGCAAAAGATCGACTGGTAAAGCTGACTACGACAGGGATGGCCCTGCCTCAATACGATGACCTTCCGCACTATCTCGTTCTCGAGGGTGCTGCCGCAGGCGAAACTGGCTCATTCCTTCCGCTTTCACCACTGCAGAATGTCCGTATCCAGCTTGAGGGAACCTGTTCGCCCGGCAACACTCTCATTTTGAGCAACACTTCCTTCGGAGCCGTGAAGGTGGTCGATACCGAAGAGGACTGGACTGAAGTCGGCATCGCCGAAGAAGCGGGGGTGGATGGTCAGCTTGTTTTGATGCGCCCGATCAGCCCGCGCTACGGAACAATCTAACCCCGTCACCTAACGTACCGCCGGCTTCCAGCCGTCCCCGTCCGCCCATGAACTTAACAACCTAACAACTTAACACTTAACAACCGAAACCGGAGGTTTCTCATGTCCCGTTTATCCGAAATCAGTACCAACCCCATGCTTCGCCAGTTCGCCCAGGGCGCTGCGCAAAGCGCCATCATGCCCGTGGCCGACTTCATCGCCCCGACCATCGAGGTGCCCACCTCGACCGGGCGCTACAAGAAATACACCGAGAAGAACCGCTTCCATATTCCGAAGACGCTTCGCACCCTCGGTGGCCGCGCGTCCGAACTTCGCTTTGAAGTAAACGACGAAACCTACAACTGTGAGCCCCATGCCCTCGACTACCCGGTCGACAACCTGGAACAGCTCGAAGCCCAGGGGCTGGAAAACATGCTGCGCGAAGGCGCCGTCGCCGTGGCCGAAGTCGCCGCGCTCGCTCACGAAAAATCGGTGATCGATCTCGCGGTCGAAGCCGTGGGGCCCGGCAGCGACCTTACGTGGAATGACGCCGCCGATCCGGTGGCCGACATTGACGACGCTATCCTCGATGTGATCAAGGCCTGCAAGTACGGCTCGCTGATGGGTGTAGGCGTACTGTTCGGTGCCAGCGCATGGAACGTCTTCAAGAACCAGGCCAAGGTACGCGGACGTTTCGTCGTCGGTTCCGGTGCCCGTACCGGCGTCGGTCTCGCCGTGCCCACCCAGGCCAATGCCGGCCAGATGTTCATCGGCTCGCCGGAAGTCCGCACCAGTTACATGGTGTACGACGACGCGCCCGAAGGCATCGACGAGGATATCAACTTCCTGCTCGACTCCGCCGTGCTCGTATTCGCCCGTAAGGCGCAGCCTTCCCGGCGTGACCCGTCGTTCATGAAAACCTTCCGCCTCATGAACCAGTTCATGGTGCCGGGGTCCTACATGCGTGACGACGGCCGCGTCGAAGTCGCCAAGTTCGACTGGTCCGAGGACGTCAAGGTGTGCAACAACGCCGCCGCCCACCGCCTCAACATCGCCACCGCATAAGGGTAGGGGCAATCCTCGTGGTTGCCCCTCTCTTTTCGTTCAACTTTTCAACCTTTAACGGTTTCAACGATTAACCATGTCCTGGTCATTGATAACATCTGATTATGTGGTTTCCGCCTTCAGCCCGGGCTTGGCCGCGGACTATCAACAATGGCTCGCGTCTAACCCCGACAAGGCCGGGCGGCTGGGTGAGATTGCCTCTATGGTAGTGGGGGAATTTCGCGCGGCTCTTGCATCCAACCCGGAAACCGTGATGGATACCACCGAGGGCACCTTACCCCCGTCCTGCCTGCGCCACGCATCCAACATCATCATCTTCCAGTTGAAAGGGGAGATGGATCAAACCCTGACCGAGGCCGAAAACGCCGCCGCCATTCGCGCCGACGTCTTCCTTCGCGGCATCTGGATGGAATCCATCCCCGCCGGTTCAGCCGCCGTTACTCAGACCCCGTCCTATGCCGGCCCGCACGAATTCCAGGAGTTCGCCCAATGAATCTTTTCTCTTTGAGGTCTATGCGTTCCTTCGCGGCAAATAAATCCCGCCCGCACCGTTTTCGTGTACTTCGTGTATTTAGTGGTTCCAAACCTCGCCCGCACCGGCTCTTGTCTTCGTGCTTCTTGCGCCCCTTTGTGGCCATCAAAAATATCCCGCACCGCCTCCGTCTCTCCGTGCCCTCCGTGGTAAAGAAAGCAGCATCCAAGCATCCAGTATCCAGCATCCAGCTCCTCTCCGCTCTCTGCCTCTTCGTGGTAATCATCATTCCTGTAGTGGCCCCGGCCTCAACAACCGAACCCCCAACACCCGTCGAGCAAGGCATCACGCCACCGCCGTTCCCAACATCCATCGTGGAAACCAACGAAGCCGACGGCCTAATCCTGGCCTCACCAACACCCGTGGTCTACGTCACCAACACCGTCTACATCATCCCATCCAACACCGTCATCCGCATCCAGGTGCGTGACCGCCTCGACTCTGGCGACTGGTTTGAGCCCGTCGTATTCAAATCCCGCACCGACTACAAATTCTTCCGCGTCCTCTTCGAAACCGAGGCCACCCCGTGAACCCATCGAATGTAGGACATGGTTGTCTTGCGGAAGCTCAGACTCGCTGCACGTCCAGATTGTCTTCACCCGCACTGCAACGTACCGCAGGCGGCCCGCCTGCCACGTCCGCACAGCCTGCCCGTTCCCGTCCGTGTTTGTCCGTGGCCCCCTCCGATTTATCGCTCATCTCCGCGCGCACCCTCTCCGCCATTCTCCGCGACGAACAACTCGGCGAAGAGCGCGCCCGGAAACAAAACAACCGGACACTAAAGAACCGTCTCCGCAGCTACATCCAACACCATCGCATCCCCGATCCACCAACCGTACCGCAGGCCGCTGGCCTGCCCCCGTCTTCTGGAGAGTCGGGGTGTGCCGTGGGCTCGCTCCGCGTCACCCCGACCGCACCACCTGTGGACGATGCTTCCAGCTTCGTTTCATCCGCAGCGGGTAGGGCGGGCTGTCCCAGCGCGCCGCCTCTTCCGGCGCAGCCCGCGTTTGCATAGCATCACGCGGTTAGTCCGTTAAATCCAGCAGAGAATCTTTCATGAAACCTCCCCCTGACACCCGACACCCGACACCTGACACCTGCGGCAGCTCGCTACCGGACGGCTGCCAACAGCGCTTTGACCGCATCGACGAAAAGCTCGAGGAAATCCACACCCACGCCGTAAAAACCAATGGCCGTGTCACCAAACTCGAACGGTGGTCACTCGTATTTATTACAGCACTCATTGTTTTTCTTTCAACGAATCCGGATGGGGCTTTGCGTCTTATGACCATACTTTCCAAATGGTTTTGATAAACTGATACCAATTGATTAAACACCAGACTTCTTTCATAGTGGTTCAGTTGCATACTGTAACCGACTCTTAATTAATGAAAAGGATGGTGGGTAATGCCTGTTCAACTTACCGGGGAACAGAGGAGAGTGCTTACGCTCCCTCCCAACAACCCTATTCAGATCAAGGGAGTTGCTGGCAGTGGAAAAACCACAGTTTCCATCTATCGGGCAAAGCATTTGCTTGATACAGAGCGTGAGCTTTTCAAAGCGTCAAGGGTTCTAGTGTTTTCCTATACCAAAAGCCTTGTTTCCTTCATTAAGAGTATTTTGAGGGATTCACTTCATAACACGGAAATTGAAGTGTCGACCTTCCATCAATGGGCGTACCGCTTCCTGCGAAGCAAAGGTCGGCTAGATGGCATGGAAGTATTGTCTCGCTGGCAAGATCGAGACAGTATTATTCGTGTTGTCCGAGCCAAGGCTGTAGATAGGTTCAGTCAATTGAAGTTGTTCCAAAAAACGGATCAATTTTTTCTAGATGAGTTTGAATGGATGAAGGGGAAGGGATTGAAGGTTTCCTCTGAATATCTCGAGGCCCAACGTGTTGGCCGTGGCGCAACGGACCGTTTAACACAGCACAACCGCCAAGTGATTTGGTTTATGTTTTACCATTATCGGGAAGAGCTAAAGAGGCGCAGTTTAATCGACTTTGCCGACTTCGCTCTATTGGTTGCTGATGTAATTTCATCTTCAGAGAGTTTTGAGGCCCCATATACGCATATAGTAATTGATGAGGCCCAAGACTTAACAAAGATGCAGATTTCAGTAATAGCGAAACTCGTGAGCTCTGACACGAACAGTATTACAATCGTAGCCGATGCGGCGCAGAAAATCTATAAGAGTGGATTTACTTGGACAGAAGTTGGGATCAATGTCCGCGGGGGTCGTACCATTGAATTCAAGAAAAACTATCGCAATACGCGGGAAATTGCGGAGGCCGCTTATTCCGTTCTCCAGCATGATTTGCGTCCCGATGAACTAACTGTAGCTGAGCTGCCAGATCGCCCTGGTCGGTTGCCGGAATTACACCTCTTGGGATCCACAGCCTTACAATTCTCTCTACTTGCAGAAATTCTGAAAGGTATTGATTTAACCAAAATTTCAACTGCTATACTTCATCGGCAGCGAAGGGGGTTGGCACAATACCGTGATTGGGCTCGTGATTATTTAGGCTTAGAGGGGCTCATCATTCAAGAGGCTAATGATTGGATCGGTGATACAGGGCTGTATTTTTGTCCGATGCCCTCCGCTAAGGGTCTTGAATTCGACACGGTCATACTGATTGATTTTAACGATTGCTTTTTCCCTCACCCTCCTGGCTTTTCGGATCCGGACGATGAAGAGCACCTAAATACAGAACGTCGGCTACTCTATACATCAATGACACGTGCAAAAAATGAGCTCTATTTCATCTCCTCAGACGCAGTTCCGAGCCGTTTTGTAAGCGATATTGATCCAAAAAAAATCATCACGGTTACATAAAATGAACCTTAAACCCGATGCCCAAAAGTTTGCGGATGAGATCCTGAGAAGGAAAATTACTTCTCTAGTTCATTTTACGCCCGCTCTCAATCTAACGAGCATTTTTGAGGGTGGAGAAATTATAAGTAGGCAACGTTTGGATTTGCTCAGAAAAGATGCCCCCCAATTACATTTAGATGACTATGTTGAGTTGAATGACGCGATTCGCTTAGATGGTCGTCCAGATTACATCAATCTCTCGGTTCAATTTCCCAATTTCAGGCTTTTTGAACGTTTCCGGCAAAAGCATAGAGATGATGTCGATGCCTGGGCGATAATCCTCATCAAGCCCGTATGCATTCAGTGGAATGATACTCTTTTTTCTGTCTATAACGCTGCCTCTCGTTGCGCCAAGGACCAGGGGATCGGGGGCTCATTCCAGCATTTTCAGCAAATGTTCAAAAATAATTTATCCCTCTATAACCAGTCATCATCATGGGTCGAGATGAGAACAGGTTTGGCGGAATGCTATCCAACATCTATTCAAGCCGAAGTCCTGGTGAAAACTAGAATCCCAAATGAATGCATTACATCAATTGTTTTTCAGTCGGCAGAATTGGCGGGACGATATAGAGCTGCGGCCGGTATTTTTGGGGATACGTCAAGCATACCCTTTATTGCCAATGCAGAATTATTTGGGCGCGCACGCGCGCAGGAGGCTTTAAATGGCATTTAGACCTGCTTTCAGTGTTTCTTTGGAATCCCAAGTTTATGTGCTCATTGAGGATGTTGATTTTCAGTGGGTTCCCGGCATGGCCGTTTCACAAAAACAAAAATGCATCTCGTCCATGCATTCCGCAATTCTTCAGGTATCGCCTGAATCAGAAATACTTGAAATTTCTAGCAAATCACTCAACCCGCTTGGGGTTGCCCTTAGTGCATTTAACTTAGGCTTTAAACACAAGCAGTATGCGCTAACCGTTGAAACAGCGTTTCAGGGCAGTAAATGTTTTGAGAAAGGGGGGCCTTATAGAGAGATTTATGGAATGACATCGCGCGAAGCTAAGAAATTTTTTAAAGAGAAGGATTTGGGGGCACTTGTGCGGTTCTCGTTTTTTGGGGAGGAGTGGCCGTTACAACCCAGAACCATATTCTACGATTGGCTTTACCTAAATGTGTTGCACAGGAATTCGGATTTATCGTCTGAAATTTTAAAGTTCAATACTTTTACAGATATAGAGTTTAATCCAAAAAAATCATTAAATTGCCAAGCCCATGCCGCAGCCCTTTATGTTTCACTTTGCCGCCGCGGTATTTTGGAGTCCGTTCTCGCAGATAAGGAACACTACAAGGATCTGATGGCCAAGTCCTCGAAATATGAACGAGACTTTTTTCAATGAGCACAATGGGTAGGCCGATTTGATTTCCCGACTTTAAGTAAGGAGGTAATAGCCATGCTTAAAGTCATACTAGCCAAAATCGGAATCAGCCTGTTCCGCTATCTGCCGCTGGAGCAGATCGTCGCCAAGCTGCTGACCGGAGTCATCCAGAAGCTGCTGGCGTCCCGCCGGGCCACCAAGTTGGTCGACCGTGTCCGCAAAACCGTAACCCACCTAAATGAACTGACCGCCCTCATCGAGCCGATGCTTGACGATCAGGCCGTCACCGGCGACGAGGCCCGTTCCATGTACGACCACGTCAACCAGACGCGCCTTGAAATTCTCCAAACCTGGAGCAAAGGCGATTCCGCCAAGGAACTCGAAGCACAACTTCCATAGAGGGATTCATAATCGGCGGGGAGGGGAGCGTTCACGCGCTCCCTTTTTTTGTAGCTGCTATCAATCAGTATGAAGACACTCTGAAAGCTTCGGGGGAAACTTCGTATTGAGGCCATCAAAAACCATCCAGTTTCATCTTTTTTCATTTCCCCTTGCTCCCCGCATTTCATTTGGTAACATACTTGTGTTGAGGCTGATAACTGAATCAGCATGAAACATAATGTGTTTGAAAGACTGTTTTCGGGACGTAGAAGTCGCTGGTTCGAATCCAGTCGCCCCGACCATTCTTTCCTCTTGGCATTCAATGCCTTATGCAAGTCGCCTGTTTCTGCCATTCCTCTGATTCGCGGGAAGTTTGGTGGAAAGTTTGGTTTTTCGCCGTTTGATTTCCCGCCTTGTTTCAACATCGCGCATTGCGCTTAACAAGGAGACGGATCATGGGACTGGAACTGAGAAGGAATAAAAACAAGGCACTTCGCTCGAAGTGGTGGTATGGCCGATACGACATAAATGGAAAGCGCCATTGCGTAAACCTAGGGATCCAAGTGCAGGGCAATCCGCCCAAGAGTCTCCGCAAGACCGGGGATATGGATTTTGAATGCTCCCGCTCCCTAGCCCAGGCGAAACTCGACGGTTTGATTCGCGAAGCCCGGAGTCAAAAAGTTGCCGAAAAGCACCTCGAAGAGCTCTATGAGCTAAAAGCGGGCTCTTCCATCGAGCAGATTCCTTTGGCCGATATTGAATCCTGCTGGCTGAACCTGCCCAGCCGGAAGCGGCGCACGGAGCTCTGGGAGAAAAACCAGTGCACCACGCTCCGCAAATTCCGCAAGTTGATCCAAGCGCGGCACCCGCAGGTAAAATATGTTTCACAGATCACCCCCAGGATGGCGCAGGAATGGCTGCGGCACCTCGACGAGCTCGGCTATGCCGCCGCCACCTACAACGACAAGCTGCACCTGCTCAAAGGCTTTTTCGACCGGATTGGGCACGATGCCGGCGTTGGCCGCAATCCGTTTGCGGGATGCCCAACCAAACTCAAGACCACGGTGCACCACCAGCCCTTCACGCTCGATGAGCTCAATCGAATCCTGAAACACGCCGACGGGGTCATGCGCTCCATCTTCATTGTCGGCATGTGAACCGCCATGCGGCAGGGCGACTGCTGCCAGCTCAAGTGGGAGGACGTCGATCTGCTGGGAGCCTTCATCTCCGTTAAAACCTCCAAGACCGGCGAGACGGCGGAGATCCCGCTATTTCCGGCCCTGCGCGAAGAGATCGAACGGTAGCCCCATACCAGCGAATATGTATTCCCCGAAGCGGCAAAGTTCTACCAAAGCAAAAACTTCAGTATCTCCTGGCGGGTCAAACAGGTGCTCAAGGCCGCCAGCATTAAAACCGACCTCGAATGCGAAGATCGCATCCAGAATGCCACCGTCAAAGGATTCCACTCGCTTCGAACCACCTGGATCACCATGGCGCTTAGTGCCGGGGTGCCTATGGAACTGGTACGCCGCGTCACAGGCCACTCCACGGTTGAGGTGGTGCTGAAATACTATTTCCGGCCCGACCGCGAAGCTTTCCGCAATGCCCTGGAATCCTCGATGCCCGGATTGCTGACACAGGGAGCCGGCCTTGTTGAGCGGCAGCCCCTGCAGGAGCTCGAGCGTCTTGCTCGGGAGGCACCTAACCTGGATAAATCCGAGTTGCTCGAACGACTCCGCTCTCTCACCGATCAAATCGCTGCCTAACCGAAGATCGTGCCCTTTATAAAGGTGCATGGCACATGACTTTGAAGATCCCTATAAAGAAAAGCATCTTACGCCGGAGCAATGGGAGCGGGAGGCTTATCGGTTGTGGCAATCGGCGGAGTCGCCGGAGGAGGTGAAGGAACGGCTGGAGGGTGAACACATCGTGCGGTTGGTGGCGGTTCATTTTCTGGTGCTTCTTTCCCGCCGCCAGCAACAGGTGGTGCGGCTTTATTGTCTCGATGGTCTCACGCAGGTGGAAATCGCGGAAAAGCTCGGAATCACCCAGCAAACGGTGCAGCAGCATCTAATGGGCAAGCTTCGGAATGGGCGGCTTGTCGGCGGCGCTTTCCGCAGACTGCGCAAGGCGATCCACAAGGAGGCCGTGGCTCGTGAGGGGAGACGCGATCCCCGCACTCGCAGTGCCTTTGTGGTTAACCGCCATTTGATTTTTCACCTTTGGGTGAGGAAATCATGCGACCAATTTATCTCCAGAAAAACCACGGCTGGCGCGACGCCTACAATCCGCTTCGCGGGCTGAACTTGTCCCGCCTTACCGCCCTACAGGAAGCGGGCGAGCGCGGCCAGTATGCCGACCTGCAATGGCTCTATTATTACATGGAGCGATCCGACGTCATGATCCACTCCGTCATCTCAATTAGGGGCCGGGATAGGTGTAGGTGATAATGGCCGCACCACCGTGGGCCAAGGTGCTGGGTGCAGTGAGAAACATATCCAAATAGTATACATACTGGGAATTATCCACAGTGCTGTTGGAGATGGTGCTATCAGTCAGTACGGCTGTTGCACCGGACTGGGAGTAACACTCTGCCATATAGGCGGCAGATCCGGCAAGCGTACGACGAACGAGCCTCAATCTGGCATAGTCTCCTTCCCCCGCTGTAACCGCATTCCATTCGACGCTGGTTACAGTCGCTCCGTGAGGCAGGGAAACTCCCGCATAAAACCACGCATTGTTAACAGACGGATAAATCCAGGTGCCGTCATTGTTGTACCCCGTGGAACTGGCGGATGGATGAAAAGCCGCGGCCGACACAGAGGCATACCCCGTTTGAGGAGTATTATATGTAATGCTTCCATTCACTTTCAGGTTGCCGTTTACATGCAGTGTTGCTTCGGGCGTGGTCGTGTGAATGCCGATGTAGCCTGTCGCCCTGTCGAATGCCATAACATTTATGTTGCCATAGCCTAAGCCTGCGTCTGATTCCCTTCGAAGCCACAGGTCATCGTCATTGAGCCATGGAGCCGTAAACAGGCTCCAATACTTTGCACCGCCTTTTCTTAAATATAATCCCTGCGCCTGATTGGTGGCGACATTCATAGAGATGTCTCCGGCGACCTCCAGCTTATCCAGGGGGCTTCCCCCTGTTCCGATACCGACTTTCCCATCGGATTGCACCTTGAAACGAGGTCCTAAGCTGGAGTCCAGAACATTGAATGAGCTGGATCCGTTGTTGGAATCGAGCGTGACGGTGACATCTTCGGCCCGAACGGGCTGCAACAGGCAAAACGCTGCTGTTGCTGATAGTAATATTCTGTGTTGGGCATTCATGGTATTCCTCCTGTTGAGATGCTTGCGTTATCTTCCCTCAAACCGACCATACTAGGTTGTTCACTCTTCCTGCTCTATTCTGTGCGTTCAACGGTTCCGTGTATGAACGTTGTATCAATCAGAACACTCCAATTGGAAAGACCCAGATAGTTGGTTGGTGGCTGCGCCGACATATCTTCGAAAACCGGTGTGGTGCGCAGCGAAACATCCTCGCCGAAATAAATGCTGTAGGTCCTCCCTGCAACGCTGGGCCACTCAACCCTGAAATCGTCGTCACCCAGATAAACCAGTTTCAGTGCAAAGGTTGACGATCCGTCCGTCGGATCGGTTCCCGCAACGAGTTCTTCCCCGTTGGTCATGCCATCGTCATCCCCATGCCCGTCAGGATCGGTTCCCGTGCGCACAGAGAAATATTCAAGCTCGTACCAATCGGGCAGACCGTTGCTGTCGGAGTCTCCCGTGGTGTGGGTTAGTAGCAGGTCGATGCTGTCGCCGGTTGATATCGCCCAGTCCGCTTCATCAGCTGGGGTCAGGGAGAACAGCAGATAGAAACCATCGCTGGCATCAATGATCCATTGGTTGACCGGTATGGCGCTGCTGCTTTTACTCGGATCGACGGTGCAGGTGCCTCCGACGAAGCCGGTGATATCCAACTTGTCGCATTGTGTGTGGCTGGTCGCATGGCAGCGGAAGGTGGAACCTGCCAGGAAGTCCACATTTCCAGCAATGGTCAACGTGGTTGGGCTAGGTGTCGAGACCGCAGGATTGACCGTTCCCTCCACGGTTACATTGCCGTCAATCATGCCCGGGCCTCCAAGTATTGCGCCCGCGTCAACATGCAGTTCGTCAACGGAAAGTGATGCCCCGACAAAAAGGCTGCCACCGTGAACATCCATTCTGCTGATGGCGTTTGCCTTATGGGATACCATCAATAACGGGATGAGAAGCAGTCCTGCAGACTGTCGCCACGCACCGGAGTGGCGTTTAATGACTTCACGAATGTGATTTTTCATCTCTACCTCCAGTTCTCTGAAACTCCTAGCCGGAGATATACGCCGATCGTGTAGGTATGCAAGAGTAAAATCCGCGTCATAGAATAGGTATTTAAATTCGTATTTGGTGCCGTGGTTTCGTGAAGAAAAATCCCTTTAAAACAAAGTCTTTGCGCCTCCTGCTGTCCGCTGTCGTCTGACCTCCGTCCTCTGTGTCACGCCCCCGTTTGATTCCCGTACTTTAAATAGAGAAATGTTTTCCGCGGCGAAGGGGTCGGCGAAGGGGTCGGTCCCGTAATCTAGTAATCCGCGTCGTTTTCTTTTTTGAACGATGCCCAAAGTTCACCCCTTGCAAAGGGTCAGAACGCTTTTCTCGTCATATCGACCCCGTTTAGCAGTTGCCAAGCCCTCCAATTTGGATTTTGTGCAAAAAGGAATTTTGAGCCTGTAAAAATTCCTTAAGCATCATGAAGTAGCTCCACGAAACACCGGATCTCTGTCCAGGAATCTGCATGATATTGCGCTTCAGTGCTTCGTTATCACGCGCAACAGGAATATCATGAAAACGGTTCACGCCATGTTTCGCCAGGGCTGTGGCAAACCGTCTCACAGCTACCGCTTTGAGGCTTCCATTCCGAGATGCCGTTACCGGGGCGTGCGGTGTTTGCCCGTTCGGCGGGGCAGACGGGCCGCCTGCGGTATGGCAAGCGGTACGCCGGCGGTGTGTCTGCGTGTTTCATGGAAGCTCGGGTGGATTGAGCGGCCCAGCCGCCCTGCTGCGACCGTGTCGCCGCTTCTTGTTGGCCGCAAAAATTCACAAGAGAGGATAATGGAATGACAGGATCATTTTCTTGACCGCGAATGGACGCTAATGATTTCTACATCCGCACCGTAAAATCGTCCTGTTATCAATCGTCCTGTATAACCTCCATCCGCATGGAGTTGTGTACAGATTGTTCTGCAAAAAACAGGAACCCCACGTGTCCGATCTGGTGCGGGCTCAGCCTTTGGCGCCGGTGGTGGAGATGCCTTGGATGAAGACCTTCTGGGCGCGGAAGAACAGGATGACGATGGGGAGGGTGAAGAGGGTGGCCACCGCCATGAGCTGCGACCATTCCGTATCGTGGCTGCCCATGAATTGCTGGAGCCCGTAGGCCACCGTGTAGTGGTCTGGATTGTTGATGTAGAGCAGCGGCCCGAAAAAGTCGTTCCAGGTGGCGAGGAATTGGAACAGGGCACAGGTGGCGAGCGCGGGTTTGGCCAGCGGCAGCATGATGGTGGAAAAGATGCGGAGCTCGCTGGCCCCATCGATGGTGGCGGCTTCGGTGAGGTTGCGCGGAATGGTCTGGAAGAATTGGTGCAGCAGGAAAATGAAAAACGGATTGCCGAAAAAGGCGGGTACGATCAGGGGCAGCAGCGTGCCATACCAGCCCAGCGTCTTGAAGATCGTGAAGACGGGAATCATGGTGACGTGGCGGGGCAGGGCCATGGTGGCGACCACGAGAATGAAGAGCGCATTCTTGCCGGGGAATTGCAGCCGCGCGAAGCCATAGGCCACGAGCGCGCTGGAGAATACGGCGCCGATCACGTTGAGCGTGCCGAGCAAGAGCGAGTTGCGCAGGTAGAGTACGAATGGTCCGGTGTCGAGCGCGGCGCGGTAGTTCTGCCACTGCGGTTGCTCGGGCAGCATGTTCGAAAGGTTGAACGTGATGGCCGCCTCGTTTTCATCGGGGAAGATTTCGGTGTCTGCCTTGAGGGAGGTGGAGACCATCCAGAGGATGGGCATCAGGAAGGGGATGCACAACCCCGCCAGCACGACGTGGGTGATCGCCTTTTGCCGGCGGTTCATGGAGAGGGGCGACCTACTTTTCATGCCCGGTCTCCTTCCGCCGTTCCTGGATTTCGGCAATATTCTTTTCCAGCTCGATGAGCGCCTGTTTCGGGGTGAGGGTTCCGCGCATGGCGGATTCGTCCACCCGTTTCACCAGGTCGAAGAAAAGAAGCTGGAAGGGCACCGGCGGGGTGGGGTCGATGTTCGGGCTGTCGAGGATGTCGATGAAGGTTTGGAACTGGGGGTGTTCGCGGACATAGTCGTGGTAGCGTTCGGTTTCAGCGATTCGCGGGTTGGGCGGGAGCCAGCCGGAGCGGGTGTAGAATTCCGCCGCGCGGTCGGGGTTGTCCTGCCCCGTCCAGAATTTGATGAAGGCCCAGGCGCCTGCGGGATTCCTGGCCCCGGTCGGGATGATCATGAAGTTGGCGTGCACCCAGCCCGCCTTTTCCTTGCCGCCTGTCGCCGGCGGGGGGATGGGGGAGGTGGCATAGGCCAGGTCTGGCACAAATTTGCTCAGTTGCTGCACGCGCCATTGGCCGTCGAGCGTGATGGAACGCTTGCCGGCGGCAAAGGGCCAGTCCGCGCCGTGCCGGCCGGTGAGCGAAGACGCGAAGCGCTGCATCCGGTCGTAGCCAATCTTTTTTTGCTCCTCGACCAGATAGGTCAGTGCCCGCAGGTTTTCGGGGGTGTCGAGGGTCAGCTGGTTCCGCTCCCAGTCATAGAATCCTCCACCGAAAACCGGGGCGAACATGCGGAACCATTGCGGAATGAACCCCAGCCGGACCAGCCGGCCTTTTTCATCGAAGACGTGCAGCCGGTTGCCCCAGTCGATCAGCTCCTCCAGGGTGTCCGGCAAGGCTTCGCGCACCCGTTGGAACTCCGCTTCGGTGGTGATTTTCTCCGGGGTTCCGGCCGGGAGGAGGCCGGCCTTGTGGAGATGGTCGAGCCGGTAGTAGCAAGCCCGCACATCCAGCGCGAGCGGCATGCAGTAGGGGCGTCCTTCGTACATCGCGATTTTCTGGGCAATGGGATAGGTGCGGCTTTGGAAAAAGGCCAGCTCGTCGTCGTTCATGAGTTGATCGATGGGCTGGATCAGATCGCTGTCGGCAAACTGCGGGACCACCTGGTGCCACTGGGCCATGCAGTCCGGCGGTTCGCCTCCGACCACGGAGAGCAGGAACTTCGAATCGGCCGCGTTTTTCGGCAGGGAGAGGGGGATGACTTCGTAGACCTCCTGGCTCTCGTTGAAGCTGGTGCAGATATCGTCGACAATCACCTTCCACTGCGCCGTCCACATATGCCAGAAATAGACGGGCTCGCGCTCCGGATAGAGCCGCTTCTGCGGGTTCTCGAAAATCCAGCCCAGCAGGAACGCCAGCAGCCCGAACACCAGCACCACGTTGCTCACCCGTTTGAAGGTTCTGCGCCGCTCACCGTCCATAGTGCACCCATCGTTTGTGCGTTTTGAACAGGATACCGGTGATGGCCATGATGAGGACGAACAGGATCCAGGCCATGGCACTGGCATAGCCCATATCGAGATAGCGCCACGACCGTTTGAACAGGTAGAGCGCATAGAAACTCGTGCTATCCTCGGGCCCGCCCTGCGTCATGATGTAGGCCTGCGTGAAGTATTGGAAGGCGTTGATGACGCCCATCACCAGGTTGAAGAAAATCACCGGCGTGAGCATCGGCAGCGTAATGTGCACCGTGCGCTGCCAGGCGTTGGCGCCGTCCACCACGGCGGCTTCGTAGAGCTCGGCCGGAACATTCTTCAATCCGGCAAGGTAGATGATCATGCTGCCGCCGATCGACCAGAGCGACATGAGCACCAGCGAATAAAACGCCCAGGGTTCCGCCGTCAGCCAGGCCGGCCCCTCCACCCCGACCCGGCGCAGCAGGCTGTTCATCAGTCCGATCTGCGGATTGAGTACCCACGAGAACACCGCGCACGAAGCCACCGTCGGAACGATCGAGGGCAGATAGAACACCGTGCGGTAGAGCCGGATGCCCCGGATATCCAGGTTCAGTAGCAGGGCCAGCCCAACCCCCACCACAATGCCCAGCGGCACGGCGATCACGGCATATTTAAGCGTTACGACCAGCGATTTCCAGAAGAGCGGATCTTCCGTGAAAAGCCGCTTGTAGTTGGCCAGGCCAATCCATTCCGGCGCCGAGATGATGTTGTAGCGGGTGAAGGCGAGATAGATGCTTGCGACAAACGGCACCGCCACCAGCAGGGCGAATCCAACCAGCCAGGGGCTGATGAAAAGATAGCCTTTCCATGCCTCTCCTTTCATGCGGCGTCGCCTCCTCTTCGTATGCCATGCGCCATGGGAATCCCTGCCTTCAACATGATGCCGGAACCTACCCCGAAACGGGATCGTAAACAAGCAAACGAAACAATAACCCTCGGGGAATGGACTTTGGCCGGCGGCTTGCATACCATGCCCGGCATGAAAACAATATTGCTTGTATGTTTGATGGGGGCTTCCGTGGCAATGGCACAAAACGAAATCAAGTTGTGGGAGGGCAACATGCCCGGAAAAGGCGCAACGGAGGCCGAAGGCCTCAAGCCCGACCAGGGCGACGGCGTGATCCGCCTGACCCATGTCAGCGAGCCGACGCTGGCTTTGTATCCCGTAAACGGTGCGGCCGCGCCGGCGCCGTTCATCATCGTATGCCCCGGGGGCGGCTACAACATTCTGAGCATGGACAAGGAGGGAACCGAGATCGCCGAATGGCTCAACTCGATCGGCGTGTCCGCCGCCGTGCTGAAATACCGCTGCCCGAAAAACCGCGAAGGCGCCTTGCAGGACGCACGCCGCGCCGTGCGCATGGCCCGCGAAAAAGCGGGCGAGTGGAACCTCGATCCCGCGCGGGTCGGCATGCTCGGGTTTTCGGCCGGCGGGCATCTTACCGCCGCCTGCAGCAATTCGGAAGACCGGCCCGACTTTTCCGTGCTCGTCTATCCGGCCTACCTGTTCAAGAAGGGTTCCATCGAACTCAGCGAAGACATTCATGTGGATGCCGACACCCCGCCGGCTTTCGTGGTGCAAACCAAGGACGACAAGAACCATTATCGCAGCACGCTGGCCTACACCGCCGCGCTCGACGCCGCCGGCGTCGAGGTCGAGTGCCATCTCTTTGCCAAGGGGGGGCACGGCTACGGCATGCGGCCGTCGAACCACCCCGTTTCGCAATGGCCGAAGCTCTGCGAAACCTGGATGCGCGAGATGGGGTTCTTGAAGTAATTGGAGGGTCGGGTTCCACCCCGACCGATCCCTTTCGCGCGGCGGCCCGGGTGGAACCGGGCCCTCCACTTTAGTCCCAAAGCTTTGCGGGATATTCCCCCGCGTCGTGCATGGCCTTGAGGGCGGCAACGACCGTGGGGCGGTCTTCGGGGTAGGTGACGCCGAACCACTGGCTATCGCAGCTCAGCATTTTCACGCGGGTTTCCCCGCCGTCCATCATGTCGGTCACAATGTTCGGGATATACCATTCCGATTTCAGCTCCCCGCCTTTTTCCTTCAGGAAGGCGATGAACTTTTCCTCCAGCGTGTTGAGCATGGCCGGTGCGAATCCCCAGAAGTTCATCGACACAAGTTCGTCGCCGGTCATATCGACGGCCACCCCGTTTTCAATGAACCGGACCGAACCGGTTTGGGTGGTTTCGATGTGCGTGCGTTCCACCACTTCGGTCAGATAGCCATTCGCCGTTGCGCAAACGCCGCGCGAAACCGAGCCATGGGGCGAGAGCGTGTTTTTCAGGAGATAGCCCACCATGCAGCTTTCCCCGTCCGCCAGTTGCTGGAACCCTTCCGCAATGGTTCTGTAGGCCGCTGCGCCGTAGAAGTCGTCGGCGTTCTGGACGCAGAACGGTTCGTTCACCAAATCCTTGCAGGCCAGCACGGCCTGTCCGGTGCCCCAGGGCTTGGTGCGCCCTTCCGGAACGCTGAATCCTTCCGGAAGGTTTTCCAGCGCCTGGAAGGCATATTGAACCTCGATCCGATCGGCAAACTTGCTACCCACCTGTTCCTTGAACTCGGTTTCGAAGTCGGAGCGGATCACAAAGACCACTTTGCCGAATCCGGCCTGGATGGCATCGTGGATGGAATATTCCAGCAGGGTTTCGCCGTGGGGCCCGAGCGGATCCATCTGTTTCAGTCCGCCGTAGCGGCTGCCCATGCCGGCGGCCATGATTACGAGTGTTGGTTTCATCTGTTCCTCTGGGTTAAAAAAGTGAAAGCCAAGGCTAGCAGGGTCGCTGGCGGAAATGAACCGTGAATATGCGCAAACCTATCCTACGATTCACGTATGGGGCCGGGGTGGTTGATCTGTTGCGCTCCGGTGGCGTCCCCCGGCATTTCCAGGTGCTGGTGCTTTCCTTCGGGATTGGGTTGCCCGGGGCGGGCATTGCGGTCGGGTGTCGGGTTTTCCGGGAGGGTATCGCCCGTCAGTTCCGTCCACTGCGCCAGCAAGCCACGCGCCTTTTCCAGGGCGGGCTTGTTTTCGGGGTTGGATGCCACATTGGTCAACTGGTTGGGATCCTTTGCCAGGTGGTAGAGTTCCTCCTCCGGGCAGGGATTCCAGAATACGTTTTGCTGGGCGTCGGTCAGGGTGCCGGCCTTATGCGCCGCCCAAAGCTCTGCGCCGGCCCCACCTCCGGAGGCTTCCATGCAGAGATTTTGCTGGTTCGGGAAATTGTTCCGGATGTAAAGCCAGTCGCCGAAGCGCACCATGCGCTCGTGGTTCTTGAAGACATGCCAGTTGTGCTCGGCGAAAACCACGTCGCGAACGGTGGCGGAGGGATCGTTCAAAACGGGCGCAAAGCTGAGGCCCTGGATGCGCCCGTCCTTTGGCACGCCGGCCAGTTCAAACACCGTCGGGGCGATATCGATGGAGCTCACCAGGCTGTCCGTCGTGCCGGGCTTGACGGCGTTGGGATAGTGGACGACAAACGGCGGCTTGATGCCGGAGTCGTAGAGCCGCGTCTTGCAGCGCGGGAAGGGGCGCCCGTTGTCGGCGGTGACGATGATCACCGTGTTGTCGAGCACGCCTTGTTGTTCGAGTTCGTTCACCACTTCGCCGATAAAATGGTCGAAGCGGCTAACCTCGTGGTAGTAGCCGGTCAGATCCTCGCGGGTCTCGGGGCCGTCCACCAGATAGGGCGGCACGACGGTTTGGTCGGGGGTGTAGAGCGGTGCATCGGTGTTGAGCGCCCAGTCGCGGTGCGCATCGGTGGAGGCAAACCAGCAAAAGAACGGCTTGTCCTTCGGGCGCTCCTGCAGCAGCTGCACCCAGTCCTCCTCCTTGCCCGGACCCTTGCCCTTGGAGACGAGATCGAAGCCGGTGTCGGCCCATTTGCCCATGTGGTGCTTGCCGGAAAGCAGGGTGTGGTAGCCCGCTTCCTTCAGGAGTTTGGGGAACAGGACGGTTCCCTCCGGGAGCGCGGTGTGCAGCTCGGGGGCGCCGGTGTTGTGCGGATAGCGGCCGGACACCATGCTGCAGCGGCTCGGGCTGCAGCTACTGATCGTCAGGTAGGCGTTGTCGAACCGAAGCCCGTTGCCGGCCAGCCGGTCGATGTTCGGCGTCTGGATGGTGGGATGCCCATAGCAACCGATGTCCTCCTGCGAAACATCGTCCGCCAGAAAGAAGACAAAGTTGGGGGCGGTCGCCGTTGCCGCAACGGTTGCCATGCAGCTGGCGAGGACGAGTATCGAGCGCAGTGGTTTCATGGGGGCCTTTAGTTCCTTACATCCAAACTTCTTACCATCTTGCGTGTCATAATGAATGACCCTTTACTGTTTGCTTCCAGTCAATAGCATAGATTTTCAAGCAACGAATGCTTCGAATGTTCGGATTCGTTGCTTTTCATACATTCGTTGCCACTATTCCCTGCTGCGGAGCCGCGTTAGTCGTTGGGGTCGACGATGTTTTTCCAGTCGGGATTTGTTGGACGAACCTTTGCGGCTTTGCCGCCTTGAACGGGCGGTGCGGGCGGCGCGGTTTCGAGCACTTCCCCAAGTTGACGGCGGGCGGTTTCGCCACGCTCACCGGCTTGGCCGACGGCGAGGTTGTTCCGCTGTTCAAGATCCTCGGGTACGTTGTAGAAGCCTCCGTCGCGGTAGAGCTTGAACTGCTGGTCGCGCACAAACTGCTGCCCCTTGAAGCTGCCCCAGTAGGGTTGGTAGTGGCAGAGTGTCCAGTCGCGCGGATTTCCCTTTTCGCCCTTGAGTTGCGGCAGGAAGCTGCGGCCGTCGATCGGGTCGTCCGCGCCGAGCCCGACTCCGGCCGCGTCGGCGATGGTGGTGTAGAAATCGGTAAAGTCGATCAGGTCGTCGAGCACCGCACCCTTGGGCGTGTGGCCCTTCCAGTAGGCGACGAACGGGACATGCGTGCCCATGTCGGTGGTGCCGCCTTTTCCGCCCTGGATCTTGCGGCCATCCCAGCGCGAGGTAATGCCTTTGTTCGTGCCGTTGTCGGCGGTGAACATGATGATGGTGTTCTCGAGCTGCCCAACCTCTTCCACCTTCGCCACAATCTTGCCGACGAGCTTGTCCAAGTAGTTGACCATGGCAACGAAGTTTTGTTTGGCGGCCCCCTTGGTGCTTTTGTTGGCGTCGTGCGTCCGGGGGGTGTCGCCGATGGTGTCGGGCGTGGGTACGAACGGATCGTGAACCAGCACGGTGGGATAGTAGACGAAAAACGGAACATCCTGGTTGCGCTCGATAAAGTCGCAAACGAAGTCCGACATCATGTCGGGGCCATATTTCCCGGCATTGTCCTCCTTCGTCAGGAACTTGCCGTTGTGCTCCAGCGGCGGACACCAGAAGCGTTCGCCGCCGCGCCCCTTGGCGCCTTTGCCCTCGGTGAGCTGCCAAAGGCAATATTCATTGAACCCCGCCTTGAAGGGGCGGGTGTTGTCCATGCAGTCTTCGGCCTGGTGGTACAACCCGTTGAGCTGCCACTTGCCGGCCACCGCGGTCTTGTAGCCCGCGGCCTGCATCATATGGCCGAAAGTTTTATCGTTCGGGTTGAGGTAGCCGAAATGGGTGTAGTTGCGGAAGTTGTACTGCCCCGTCATGATCTTCACGCGCGATGGCGTGCAGATCGGTGCCGAATAGGCGTGCTTGAACCGGATGCCCTTGGCCGCGAGCGCATCGATGTTCGGCGTTTGATAATCCTCCGCGCCATAGCAACCGAAACACTCCCAACTCACGTCGTCGGCCATGATCAGAATCACGTTGGGCTTGTCGGCAGCAAAGGCCGCGGTCGTGAGTAAAAGCGAGATGAGTAGGGATTTCATGCCGTCTCCTTCTTCAGCTGTGCTGTTGCGTTCCGATGCTCGAGCACCGTTATTTTGATTTTGCCGGTTTAAGCGGCGTGTGCGCTTCGTCCATCAAGCGCGCCATCCGTTCGACGATCTCCGGATGCTGGGCGGCCACATTGTTTTCTTCGCCGAGGTCGGTCTCCAGGTTGTAGAGCTCGATGGGCAGCATTTGCTTGCCCTGGTTTTTCACCGAGAGCTGAACCGCCTTCCAGTTGCCCTGGCGCAGGGCGCGGGCGGAGTATGGGCCGGACTTGCCGCGGATGAACTCGAAGTAGAGGTGGTCGTGTTCCGGTTGCTTCCCGCCCTGCAGGAGCGGGGCAATGGATTTACCGTCGGCCTGGCCGGGAACCGGCTGGCCGGTCAGCTCCGCCATGGTTGGCAGGATGTCCTGGAAGGCGCTGAGGTGGTCGCTGGTCGAGCCGGCCTTGACCGTGCCCGGCCAGCGCACGAGGAACGGGGTGCGGATGCCGCCTTCGTAGAGATCGCGCTTGATGCCGCGCAAGGGGCCGTTGGAATCCCAGAATTCCGGATTGTGCCCGCCTTCGTGGTGGCAGCCGTTGTCGCTGGCGAACAGGACGATGGTGTTGTTGTCGATGCCCAGCTCCTTGAGCATGTCGAGCAATGTGCCGACCTGGTTGTCGAGGTTTTCCATCATCGCCGCGAAACCGGCGATGGGGTTGGTGACCGGCGGGCACGGGTCGTCTTTTCCGGCGCCGTATTTGCCGATCTTCGAATCGAACTGCGGATAGACCTTGCGCCATTTTTCGTGCAGCTCCGGCGGCGCGTGCATGGCGGCGTGCGGCACGGCGGTGGGGATGTAGGCGAAGAAGGGCTTGCCCGCCTTGGCGTTGGTCGAGATGAAGTCGAACGCGTCCTGCATGATCAGGTCGTGCACGAAGGTCTTGCCGTCGAGCGGTTCGGCCTTGCCGTTGCGGACGATGAAGTTGGGATAGTAGGTGTGGGCGATCATCTGGCTTTTCCAGCCGCTGTAACGATCGAACCCGTGGGTCATCGGGTTCGGGTTGCCTTCGAGATCGGTATGGCCGAGCCCCCATTTGCCGAAGGCACCGGTGGCATAGCCCGCATTCTTGAAGAGGCGGGGCAGGGTGGTCATGCCGGGATCGAGCGCAAACGCGTTTTCGTCGCCGTTGCCGCGGCAGTGCACATGCCCCGGATGCTGGCCGGTCATCAGCACCGCGCGCGACGGCGAGCAGACGGTGTTGCCCGAATAGTGGTCGGTAAAGCGCATGCCCTCGGTGCCGATGCGGTCGATGTTCGGCGTCTTCAGCTTTTCCTGGCCATAGATGCCCAAATCCCCCATGCCGAGGTCGTCGGCCAGGATGTAGATTACGTTGGGTTTCGCGCTGGCCGAGCCTACGAGGGCAGCGCATAGAAGTAGTAGCAGTTTGGTTTTCATGGTTCCCCTGGAATTGAATGGTTCCTACAAATGACGTGCCCGGCGCAACGTATTAGACAACCGGATCGACTTGGTCCGGCGCAAAGAAAGCGGGGCCTCGGCCCCGGATTATAATGCGAGCTCGACCACCTTGGTCTCATTCAGCTGGTTGGCTTCCATTCCCTTGAACGCTTTTCCATCCACCTCGACCGTGTAGGTGCCCTTCTTGAACACCTTGGGTTGGAAGGTGTCGCCTTGGATGCGCAGGCAGTAGATCCACTCGCCGGTCGCTTCGTCGATCAGCTTGATGACGGGATTGCGCGTGCCTTTGATCTTGAGCGTCGGCAGGTGGGCGGCGGCCTTGCGGCCATAGTTGTCGGTTTGGTCGATCGTGATGGGCCATCCGGGGTAGGGCTTGTCCTTTTTGATGTCGACGTTGCGCGGCCAGCATTCCATCGTAATCCTGCGCGTCTTTTTGTTGAGGCGCACGATGCCGAAACCGGCGGCGCGGGTGGTCAGCTTGTCGCCGCCGTTGGGTGCCTTGTCCGGATTCGCGACCGCCAGGCAAGTGACGGGATTGCCGAAGGTGTCGAGGTGGTTCCCCAGGATCGGGTCTTGCCCGGGCTTCCAGCCGCCTTTGGGTTCCATCGGTTCCCACCAGCGCAGATAGAGGTTGGCGATGGACGGGACGCAGAAGGAATAGTTGGCATCGCCGAACGTTTCCACGCCGTGGTGGAACACGGTGGCGAGATGCTGGTCGCCGGCATAGTGGAACGCATGGGCCTTGCGCAGGGCATCGACCGCCTTGTTGCGGCCGGTTTGCGGCCAGCCGTTGGAGTCGAGGTCGCCGAAGAGCCGTCCGCCGACCTTGCCGTGGATGTGCGCGCCGCCGCAGAAGATGGTTTGGGAGAGGGCCACCTTGAAGTCGGCGTCCGTCCAGTCCTGCCCCCAGGCATCCAGAAATTCAAGCTGACGGTCGCCGAGCAATTTCAGGCCGGGTTTGTCGATCGACGTCACATCGAATTCGGCGTTGGGAACATGGTCGGCGCGGCCTTTTTCGACGACGCGCACTTCGTTGGGTCCGCTCTTGAATTTGCGGTCTTCGAGGATGGCGAAGCTGACACGGCCCCAGTTCAACTCGGTGTAGTAGACGCCGATGCCCTGCTCGATGGGCGTGGGATCATACGGGTCGGGCAGGTTGGCGGTCTGGGCCCATTCAACTTCCTTCACGTAGCTGGCCGGCATATGGTAGCCGCCATCCACGGCGCCGGGCGCGGTGGATACCTTCCCGTTTTGCCCCCACATGTTGGGTTGGCCGACATCGTGGTCGTCGGGGATCGAGACGGTTGGGCGGTCTTTGAGGATGTCCGCGAAATCGGTGCAGAACTTGATCCAGAATTCATAATGCCGGGTGTGGTTGTAGACCTGGTCTCCGGAAAAGAAGAGCAGGTCGGCGTCGGCGGCCTTCACGTTGTCGACGAGGTCCTGCCGGGAAATGTCGCCGCCATGCCCGGCCTTGACCGAGTTGCCCGTGAAACCCGCCACCACGATCTCTTCCTGGTCGATCGGGTTTTTGCGGATAAGGCCTTCGAAGATGGCGTTCTTGCCGTGGCGCACGCGGTAGGCGGCATCCTTGGAATCGTCCCAGTCCTCGATGCGGAAGAGTGCCGTCCAGCTCAGGTCGCCGCGTTGGTTGCCATACGGGTTTTCACGAATCTTGACGCGCGAGACTTCCTTCCATCCGGCGTCCGTTTGCAGCTCCAGCCGGACGTCGCGCGCTTCCTCGGGTTTGAGCGGGAAGAGTTGCGCATTGAGCTTCAGCGCGTTGTCGTGAACCGTGTAGAGCGCGGCGGCAATCACTTGGTCGCGCGGAACATCGAGTTCGACATAGGGATCGGCGTTCCCGTTTTTCGCGGCGTGGCTTAATGCCGCGGTAAGCAGGACGGTCAGGATCAGTCGGTTCATCTTCTCTCCATTCTGTTGATGTTGGAATGCTTGCGGTGCTGGCCCTAGAATTCCATTGCGGCATTGGGCGGAAGCGGGACGTTGTTGGCCTTGCGCCAAGCGACGAGTTCGGCGAGCAGCTGCTGGGCGGTTTCTGGATTTTTTTGGGCCAGGTTGTTCGCTTCCTTCGGATCCTTCTTGAGGTCATACAGCTCCAGGTCGCCGGAGGCGAGGAACTGGATCAGCTTCATGTCGTTCTTGCGGATGATCGAGCAGGTGGGGTTGCGGTATTCGCTGGCAAGGTGCCAGAAGAGCGGGCGCTCCTTCAACGGTTTGGGTTCGCCCTTGAAGAGGCCTGCAACCGAATCGCCATCAAGGACGCCGTTGTATTCAATGCCCGCGAGTTCCATGAAGGTCGGGAAGAGGTCGAGACCGGAAACGGCGGTCTGGGTGCGGCGGGCATCGATCCTGCCCGGCCAGTTCAGGAAGGTTGGAACGCGGATGCCGCCTTCGTAGACAAAGCCTTTCTTTCCGCGCAGCCGGTGGTTGAGGCCAATGTTCTGCCCGTTGTCGGACGTGAAGACGATCAGCGTGTTTTCGCGCAGGCCGCTTTGGTCGAGGAATTCGGTGATGCGCCCAATGTTGTCGTCGAGCGATTCGATCATGGTGGCGTATTGCGCGGTGGTCAGCTTTTGCTTTGGGTTCTCCGTTCCCTGTCCGGAGATCGGGTCGCCGGGTTTGTTCATGTATTTTTCGGTGAGCGCCTTGCTGCGCTCAACGATGGGGCGGTGGACGGTGTAGTAGTGGAGGTTGATGAAGAAGGGGCCATCCTTGTGTTCGTCCATGAAGTGGATGGCTTCGGTGGTGAGGTGGTCGGTGAGCCATTTATCCTTCGGGTTTTTCTCGGGCATGAACGGGTTGTTGAACGGGGCCCAATAGCCGCCGGTCTTGCTTTTGTAGCCACCGATTTCCAGTGCCGGGTCGCCGCGGTAGGTGCCGCCGACATTCTTCAAGTAGCCGCGGCCCTCGGGATAATACTTCACATAGTCCGTCTTATGTTTTTCCGCCCAGCTGTAGTCCCACGGGTTGGGTTGCTTGAGCTTGGCCTTGATGGGCCATTGGGCGCCGAGTTCGAATTCGGGATAGGGGCCAACGAGGTGCCACTTGCCCAGGTGGATCGATTTGTAGCCGGCTTCGGCGAGCGGTTGGCTATACATGGTGTGCTCCTCGCCCACCGTCCAGCGCGAGAAAAGATTGTTCCGGTCGTTGCCCTTTTCCAGCACGGGCACGGTGTAGACGCCGGTGCGGAACGACTGCTTGCCGGTGGCGATCGCCGTGCGTGATGGCGAGCAGGTCGGATACATGTAGGCGTTTTCGATTACCAGCCCGTTGTTGGCCAGCTGGTCGATGTTGGGTGTTTCATAATACACCGAGCCATTGAAGCCCACGTCGCCATGCCCCAGGTCATCGACCAGGATAAAAACAATATTGGGTTTTGGGGCCGCAACAGCCGACCACGCACAGCACAGACCGACCAGAAATAGTTTTTTCATCATCACCTCAAAATATTTCCTGCTATTTACAAAACAGATCCTCATGGCGAAACGGAGTGAACCACGAAATACACTAAATACACTAAATACACGAAACGAAAGGAAGATGTTTCCGTGTATTTAGTTCCTTACATCCAAACTTCCTACCATCTTGCGTGTCATAATGAATGACCCTTTACCTGTTTGCTTCCAGTCAATGGCACAGATTTTCAAGCAACGAATTCATGAAAAGCAACGAATGCTTCGGATGTTCGGATTCGTTGTTTTTCATACATTCGTTGCCACCTATTCCCTGCTGCGGAGCCGCGTTAGTGTATTTCGTGGTTGGTTGTTCAGGATGCGTAGGCGCGCACTTCGAAGATTTTCGCGGTCGGCTTGCCCCAGGTTTCGGTGATGTTGAGGCGGATGGCGGTGGCCTTGACCGATGGAAACGCGGTCTTGATCCGGCGGACGAGGTTGTTCTCGACCGTGGCCACGGTTATCCAGTCGCCGTTCACCTGCGCATCGATCGTCATGGTCTTGATGAGCTCGGGTGGCACGGTCGTATGCTGCCCGGAATTCTTGGCCGGATTCTTGTGCATGGCGATCTTCTTGTGCAGCTCGGTATCGGCCTTGAGTTCAACCGTGGAAAGTTCGACCGGCGTTTCCCAGACCACCTGAACCTCGGCCGGCAGGCCGGTCGATTCCCAATGGTGCAGCTCACCGTAGATGTCGCGCCCGATGCCGTCGGCCAGCAACTTGGCATCGCCGCTCTTGGCCGGGGAGGCAAAGAGCTTCCCGCCGTTGCGCACAAGGTCGGTCGGGTCGTTGGCCGGGCGGTTCGGGATGAACGTGTCGTCGCGGATGAGTTGTTCCTGGAGTTCGTTGATGTGCTTTTGCCCCAGCTCGCGCGGCATGATGCCCTTGCGCACGCACAGGGCGGCGGCCGTGCCGGTGGCCTGGCCCATCATGGCGCAGGTGCTGATGATGCGCGTGGACGAGAGGGCGATATGCGTGAGGCTGGCGTTGCGGCCGGAAAGCTGCAGGTTGGGAATGTTTTTGGAGTAGAGGCTACGGTAGGGAATCTCGTAGAGCTTCTCGAAGCCCTTGTGGAAATAGCTCGCCGGTTCGTCGAGGTTTTCGATGCCGCCAGGGTTGTGCTCATCCAGCGACCAGCCGCCATAGGCCACCGCATCTTCGAAGTGTGTGTATCCGAGCAGGTCGTTCTGGGTCAGGATGTGGTCGCCCATGAAGCGGCGCGACTCGCGGCGGCCCGGGATGGAACCCACCCAATCGAGCGCCAGGTTTTCGGCTTCGGGATAGTCGCCTGAATTCTTGACGTAGTCCCAGACGCCGTAGAAGTAGGCCATCAGCTTGTGGCGAATGTTTTCGCGGTCGGCGATGATGTCGAAATCGTTGCCGACCTCGATCCACCAGAATCCTTCCTTCACCTGTTTGATCTTGCGGTGTTTGTCTTGGAAGGCCTTTTCGTGGTCGAACGGCATGGCGTATTCCGGCGGGAAGAACGGGACGGGTTTGCCCACATCCTTGGTGATCATCATGATGCAGTCGCCCATCGTCCAACCGTCGGGCAGGTCGGGGGCATACGATTCGTTGAACTCGGCCTTGCCTTCGCGGCCGGTGCGGTATTCCGCCCCCGCGGTGGCGGCCAGCAGGCCGTCGCCCGAGCAGTCGATGAACTGCTGGGCATGGAGGGTGTATTCCGTTTCGTTGGTGTAGCCCCAGCAGACGGCGGATTTGATTTTGTTGCCCTCCATGATGGCCTCGGTCGCCTGCGTGTTGAGCATCAGCGTCAGGTTCGGTTCGCGGTTCACGTAGGCGTAGAGCACATGGTCCCAGACGGGGTAGGATTCCTGCGGGTTGTAGTGCCAGTTTTCGATCATGATTTCCTCGATGATCCCGGTCTCCCGCTCAACCGTGGGTTTTTTCTTGTCGCGCAAACCATGAACGCCGTTGACCGTCACGCGCATTTCGGAGGAGGCGTTTCCGCCGAGCACCGGGCGGTCCTGCACCAGCACCGTCTTGGCGCCGTTGCGCGCGGCGGCCACCGCGGCCGCGATGCCCGACATCCCCGCGCCGATCACGGCGACCTCGCAGTGGACGGTCTTCCTGCGGTTCGGCAACCCGGTCCGGCCGGTGCCCACCTGCATCCATTGGTCGGCGGTGCGCTCCCCCTTGGCATTGACCGGCGCGGCGGCCTCGCCGTTCATGGCCACGAACCCCACGGCTCCCACGGTGCCGGCCGATGTCTTGAAAAAGCTTCTACGTTTCATATCGATGTTCACTCCCGCCTAGGATCAATGGACAAAAAAGGTAATCGTTCACCCCCGGTTCCAATAGGCCTATTTCCGCAAAAAACATGCGCGAAAACGCCTTTTTGGCGAAAATGGCCAGCCTCGTTTTGCCGCCTAGTACCCAGTCATTAAATAGTTGTCCTGTCTGGCAGGATCCCAACTCGTATTTTTTTGACCGCGAAGACACCCGTCATTTAATCCCTGTCGGAGTACTAGTTCCCGATGGCAATTTTGCCGAGGCGTGCTAGGATGCTTGCTGTTGCCCGCGCGCCGTGGGCTGGATCAACCGGAGGATGTACGTTGTGAGAACAAAAGCGATTGGCCTGATGGCCCTGTTTCCCCTGCTTTGTTTGGGCAAGGCGGATTTCTACCGCGTGGCCTGGCGCTCGGATCCGGCCACGACGGCGGTAATCTGCTGGAACCAGGTTTCCGGTGAAAACCCGGAGGTCTGTTTCGATACGGTGGACCACGACCGGAAGGCCATTGCCTACCGGCATCGCCAGGCGCCAAGCCGCACCCTTGAATACCGGGGGATGAACAATCATTTCGTGCGGCTGGAAAACCTGAAGCCCGACACCGCCTATTATTTCGTGGTCTGCGATTCCGAAGGGGTGGGGCGGCGCCTTTGGTTCAAGACCGCGCCGGACAAGCCGCAACCGTTCACGTTTGTTGCGGGCGGCGATTCGCGCACCAACCGCGATCCGCGGCGCGAGGGCAACAAGCTGGTGGCGAAACTGCGCCCGTTGTTTGTTTTGTTCGGTGGCGACTATTCCGGTTCCGGAACCGCCCCGCAATGGGCCGAATGGTTCGAGGATTGGCAGTTGACGATTGGCGAAGACGGGCGGATCCCTCCCATCATCGCCACCCACGGCAACCACGAGAATGCCGACATGCAGATGATGGAGCATCTGTTCGATACGCCCCATCCGGACCAATACTACTCCCTGGGCATCGGCGGCGACATGATGCGCATCTGGGTGCTCAACTCCGAGCTGGAATACAAGGATGCCGACAAGGTGCCGGAGCAGAATGAATGGATCCGCTCCGACCTTCCGAAGCATCCGGGCGTCCAATGGAAACTCGCCACCTACCATCGCCCCATGCGCCCGCACACCGCGCACAAAAGCGAGGGGCTGAACCGCATCGACTGGTGGGCCCGGCTGTTCCACGCGCAGGGCGTCGACCTGGTTGTCGAGTCCGACACCCACATGACCAAGCGCAGCTATCCGGTGCGCCCCTCCGAAGGCGAGGGGAGCTACGAGGGCTTCATCCGCGACGACCAAAACGGATTCGTCTTCATTGGCGAGGGCAGCTGGGGGGCGCCGAAGCGGCCGCCCAACGACGATAAGCCGTGGACGATGGCCAGCGAGTCCTTCTACCAATTCAAATGGATCCAGGCTTTCCCCCACGAGCTGCTGATCCGGACGGTGAAGTTCGAGAACGTCGATGCCGTCGAGCCGCTCACGGAAGGCAACCTGTTCGACGAGCCGGAAAGCATGGTGTTCTGGGAACCGGAAAGCGGCAAGGTGCTGCGGCTCCCGTTCGATGCCAGTCATCCGTCCTACTCAACGCCGATTGAACCGCGCACCATTCTGGCGAACGGTTCGGAATGGGAATGGAGCCTGGACGGAACCGGCTGGAGCACCGGCGTTGCGCCGCTCGGCTATGGCGACGAAAAGGTGAACCCCATCGATCTTCCCGATGGCGAAAAACCCATCTCCGTGCGGTTCCGGAAAACGTTCGGCGTGGCGGACCCGGCGGAGGTCTCCCGGTTGTTTTTCGATGTGAAAGTCGATGATGGCTGCCTCATCAAACTCAATGGCCAGGAAGTGGTCCGGTATAATTTGCCGGACGGGGAAACCACGCCGCAAACGCGGGCTTCGATGAAGATGGTGGGCTGGAAATTCAAAAGTGGAATTCCCTTTCCCGTCGATCCGAAACATCTCAAACCCGGCGCGAACGAAATTGAAGTGCGGGTGCACCAGCAATCCCCAACCAGCTCCGACCTCATGTTCGACATGGCGGTGCGTATCAAGGAGTAGATCATGTGTCTTGCGGTTCCCATCAAAGTGGTTGAGTTGCTCGAAGGCCAGATGGCCATCGGGGAGCAGCTCGGGGTGCAGGTCGAGTTTTCCACGGCGTTGCTCGAAGAGGTGAAGATCGGTGCCTATGTCATTGTCCACACCGGCATTGCCATCGAAACGCTCGACGAAGCCGATGCCCGGGAAACCCTCGCCATCTGGAACGAACTCAATGCGGGGGGCGATGCATGAACCTCTTGAAAAATTTCAAGGACCCGGCGCTGGCCCAAAAGCTGGCCGCGGCCATCGCCGATGTGGTGGGCGATTGGACGTTCAGCATCATGGAAGTCTGCGGCGGGCAGACGCACACGATCTATAAATACAGGCTGCGCGAAATGCTTCCGCCGAACCTGAGGCTGGTGTCGGGGCCCGGGTGCCCGGTTTGCGTCACGCCCATTGAATATATCGACAAGGCGGTCTTTCTCGGTCTTGAAAAAGGCGCGAGCATCCATACCTTTGGGGATCTGGTTCGCGTGCCCGGCACGGCCATGAACCTCGAGCAGGCGGCGGCCGAAG
Organism: Pontiella desulfatans; assembly: GCF_900890425.1. Taxonomy (NCBI): domain Bacteria; kingdom Pseudomonadati; phylum Kiritimatiellota; class Kiritimatiellia; order Kiritimatiellales; family Pontiellaceae; genus Pontiella; species Pontiella desulfatans. The sequence continues at coordinate 43,415 of NZ_CAAHFG010000002.1, forward strand.
GCGCGGATATCCAGCCCGTCTATTCCCCGTTCCAGGCCATCATCGCCGCCAAGGAAAACCCCGATCGGCAGGTCGTCTTCCTGGGCATTGGTTTCGAGACCACGCTGCCGGGCATTGGCCTCGTCATCCAGGAGGCGCGGAAGTCCGGGCTGAAAAACTTTTCCGTGCTGCTCTCCGCCAAGCGCGTGCCGCCCGTGCTCGATGCATTGCTGGCCGGCGGCAAGGCCGGGATCGATGGCTTCATCACGCCCGGCCACGTGACGGCGATCATTGGAACCAAGGCCTACGACAACCTGTGCAAGCGCTACAACGTACCCATGGTCGTTGGCGGTTTCGAGCCGCTCGACCTGCTCGCGGCCATCCATCTGCTGTCGCTCGAAATGGTCACCAACGGGAGCGGCAACCGCAACGCCTATTCCCGCGTTGTTTCGCACGAAGGCAACCTCAAGGCGCAGGCGGTGCTCGAAGAACTCTTCGAGGAAAAGGATGCCGAGCTGCGCGGGCTCGGCACCATCGCCAACGCCGGCTACGGCATCCGCGAGGCCTATGCCGAATTCGATGCCGACCGCACGTTCGACATCGTTACCGACAGCCGCGAACCGCCCGGTTGCATCTGCGGCGAAATCCTCTGCGGAACCCAGCAACCCACCGACTGCCCCCTCTTCGGAAAAACCTGCACCCCCGACTCCCCCGTAGGCGCCTGCATGGTCAGCAACGAAGGCGCCTGCAATGCCGCCTTCCTCTACGCCTAGTTCCCCTTTATAGAATGCCCACCCGTTTGTAATAGGCCGTTTCGAGGAGTCTGTTTAGCTTCTTCCTTATCAACGGCCTTGGTGGGCAAGGCCGGGAAGGGGAACCATGACTCCAAGGCTGATTTCTTTAACCCTGCCCGAATGGGCGGAGCGATCGTTTGCCAGTTTTCAATGTGTGGTGATTGCGGGGTATGAACAATGCGTGATTGAGGTTGGCTCGCATTATGCTCTACCTAAATGTGAATACTCTGTTGCAGGGCTGGTATCCGATTGTCCTTGTTGTGGAGGTTTCACTTAGGGACGGTTGGATGGATAAGTATAAGCAGCAGGGCAATCCGTACTTTGCCTTTGTATCGTATTCCTCGAAAGATAAAGCCTGGGGGCGCTGGTTGCATCGCCGTTTGGAAAACTATCCCATTCCAGCCCTGTTCCGAGGGCAGGAGCTTGAAGAGGGATTGGTTCTCGAAAAAAAGATGCGGCCGGTTTTCCGTGATCGTGAAGAACTCTCGGGGAGTTCTGATCTAGGGGAAGCCATTCACCAGGCACTCGTTGCATCACGGTTTCTAATCATTCTCTGCTCAAAAAACTCCGCAAAATCCAAGTGGGTTAATCAAGAGATCGAGGATTTCCAGGCGCAAGGAAAGGGGGATCGCATTCTGGCCCTCATTCTTAATGGGGAACCCAATGCTGAACACCCTGATGAAGAATGCTTTCCCCCGGCGCTTCGTTATCCGGCGGAGCCCCTTGCTGGCGATTTGCGTAAAGATGGTGATGGGAAATCCAGGGGATTCCTTAAGATTTTGGCGGGCGTTGCCCAGGTGGGATTCGATGATCTTTATCGGCGGCATGAACGGGCCATGGCCAAAAAACGCATGGCATGGGCGCTCTTTGCCTTTGTGTTGGTTGCAACATTCGCCAGCCTTTATATCTATGCCGTAGATCAGAAAAACATTGCGGTTAGGCAACGGATTCTGGCCGATAAACGGCGGGATCAAGCAGAGGAACTGGTCGATTTCATGACGTATTCCCTCCACGAAAAACTGAAGCCCATAGGACGGCTTGATTTAATGGAAGAGGTGCAGGCCGCCGTCGAGGGATACCATGCCGAACGAGCCAAGGAACCTGGTTATGGGGAGGCTGTTTCGGAGACCCAGCAGATATTGCTTTCCGGGAGCAGCATGAATCAGGGGGATCTCAGCAGGATGACCGGGGGGGCTGTGGAAGGCAGAGGGGACTATTTGGAGGCTTTGCGGTATGACCGGCTTCTCGTGCAAGAGGATCCATACAATGCTAATCACCAATATAATTTGTCTGTAACCCTTGAGCGGTTGGGGGATGCGCTAAAGGAATCCGGCGATTTGATCGGTGCAGAGAAACACTTCAAGGATTGCTTGGAGATCCGGACTGGTTTGTTGGAGGTCAATGCCGCGAACACACGTTGGCTTCATTCGCAAACCGTCAGCCAGGAGCAATTGAGTTTGTGCATGAAAGAGAAGGGAAGCCTGAAGCATGCCATCCAGTATACTCGTGATTGCCTGGCGGGACGAAATCAACTGGTGTTGTTGGAGCCAGACCATTTGGATTGGTGGCAGTCGCTTTGTTTCAGCCATAATAATTTGGCGGACTTGATGATGTTGACGGGCAGCATGGATGAGGCCGAACAAAACTATCGTGCCGCGATGAAGATTGCCGAACGTTTTTCAAAGGAATTCCCTGCTGATATGCTATGGCAAAAGAATCTTTCCATCTGCCATGAACGGTTGGGCGACCTAATGTTGGGGCAGGGTGATTTGATTGGTGCCCGAAAGCAGTTTGGAATTTCTTTGCAGATTGACGAGATGCTAGTGGAGACGGAACCTCTGAATTCAAACTGGCAGAGAGGTTTGTTCCTGATGCATACCAAACTGGGAGGGATATCGAAGAGTGAGGGTAAGTTGGAGGAAGCCGGCAAAGATTTCGGGTGCGCGTTGGATATCGCTCTGCTTCTGATGGAACGGGGGGGCGATAATGTTGTTTGGCAACGGGATCTTGCCGTCGCCTTTTCCATGCTGGGCGACCTTGCGATGGAAAATAAGGAGTATGGGGAGGCAAAGGAGCTATACCTCGGATCGTATGAAATCCGAGAGGGATTGGCGGCCAAAGATCCTTCAAATTCTATCTGGAAGCGGGGATTGGTAATCACCTTGACGCGAATGGGGATCGTACAAAAGGAAGCTGGAGATTTGAGCGGGGCAACAAGGTATTACATGGAGGCTTTTGAGATGGCTACCGAGCTGGTGGAAAGTGAGCCGAAAAATGTGGTATGGATGTGCGATCTTGCGGTCTTGCACGGTAAGTTGGGCGATGTTGCCAAGAAGAAGGGGGATCTTCCCGATGCCGAGCGACACTACCTTTCTGGGGAAAAAATATATCGGGAATTGGCAGGTATAAACCCCGGAAATGCCGTGGGGCAAAGGGGTTTGTTTGTGGCCTATATGAACCTTGCCACGGTGAAACCTTGGGGATCGGCTGAATCCTTATCATGGTGGAGAAAGACCTACGGACAGCTTGCGGGAATGAAAGAGCAGGGGATTTTGTTGCCGACTGACGAGAAGTTTCTGGATTATGCAAAGGAGAAGGTCGGACTGTAGTCCTGCATGCCATGAAACCATCTTCCGACCATATCGTGACTGATGCGGTTTGTTCGAGGTGGAGGCCGTGCTTTATCCGGGCGGCGGAATGAGGAAAAGAATGGGGGCGTGACTTAAAGGGCGCCGGGGGGTAGTTTCGGGTTTCCAGACAGAGGATTGGCCATGGGCGAACCAGTATATGATAAACGATACACGTGGGACGACTACCAGGCGTTGCCCGACGACAAGCGTGTTGAAATCATTGGCGGCGAGATGTTCGACATGTCCGCCGCACCATCCACGCGACACCAGCACATTGTTGGAGAGTTGTTCTTTCAGTTCTGTGTTTTTTTTCGGGGAAAATCCTGCAAGCCCTTCACGGGGCCGACCGATGTTAAACTCTCGGACGAAGATGTGGTTCAGCCGGATTTGCTGGTGGTGTGCGACAAGGATCAGGTTACGGATTCGCATGTGGAAGGTGCACCGTCGTTGGTGGTTGAGGTGTTGTCGCCCACGACCTATTGGCATGACCGCAAAATCAAGATGGAACTGTATGCGCGTGCTGGTGTGAAGGAGGTTTGGCTGGTTTCGGCCGTGCCTTCCGGGATTGAGGTCTTTGTTTTGGACGGGGATTCCTATCGGCTCCAGGGAAGCTTCACGACAGGGGATGTCCTTGTGTCGCCCGGTTTCGACGGATTGGAAATCGATCTTGAGGCGGTTTTTGATTTCCCGTTTGGATTCGAAGAAACCGTTCGCGTAGTGAAGGAGCCCTTTGCGGAATACCAGGTGAAGGACGATGCCTGACAAGATTCTCCTTGGCCACGGTTCCGGCGGGCGCATGACGCGCGAGCTGGTGCGGGATCTGTTTTGCAGGCAGCTGGGCGATGTTGCGCCCGACTCGATGGATGACGGTGCCATTCTGTCTGCGGACGGGAAAATCGTGTTCACAACCGATTCGTATGTCGTAAGTCCGTTGGAGTTTCCGGGCGGCGATATCGGCACGCTGGCGGTTTGCGGCACGGTGAACGATGTCGCGGTGATGGGCGCGCGGCCGCTCTGGCTTTCGCTTGGCGTAATTCTGGAGGCCGGGATCGAGCTGGATCTGCTGGAGCGGATCGTGAGGTCGATCGCCACCAAGGCGCGCGAGGCCGGCGTCAAGATTGTCTGCGGCGACACCAAGGTCGTGGAAAAGGGGAAGGGCGACGGCATTTTCATCAATACCTCCGGGATCGGCGTGCTGGAGCATCCGCTCGTACCTGAAACCATCGAGCCGGGCGACAAAATCATTGTGACCGGAACCGTCGGCGACCACGGCATGGCCTTGCTGACCATGCGCAAGGGATTTCCTCTGAAGTCGGATCTCAAGAGCGACTGCGCGCCGCTCAACCACATGCTTGCCGCGGCGCAAGAGGGGGCCGATGTTAAATGGATGCGCGACGCCACCCGCGGCGGGGTGGCCACCGTGCTCAACGAGCTGGCCGAAAACCGGCCATGGGGCGTACTGCTCCAGGAAAACGACATTCCGCTGTCGGATGCCGTTGCCGGGGTGTCGGAGCTGCTGGGCCTCGATCCTTTATATAGTGCCAACGAGGGCAAGGCCGTGCTGGTGGTTTCGGCCTCCGCCGCCGCTGCCGTGCTGGATGTGCTGAAGCAATCCCCCTACGGCCGAGATGCCGCGGTCGTAGGTTCCATCGTGGCCGACTATCCCGGCAAAACCGTGCTCAACACGGAAATGGGCACCCTCCGCACCCTCGGCATCCTCGCCTCCGACCCCCTGCCGCGGATTTGCTGATTCTTGCGGAGAGACCTATAGCTGAGCCGAGCGAGTTGTTCCAAATATGGGACAGATTTTCTTTCGGCCCTACCTTTGGGATCATTCTGGTTGCATGCGCACTTGGATTTGCTTGGTGCCTCCTTCGCCTTGGGCAAAGTGGATGTAGTCCGAATGCCGAGTGATATAATGGGTTTTCTTGGCGACCACTCGATAAGCATTCGCTGTCCCGTTGCAGCTAAACGTTTTTTGGTATTCCCCACTCAGGTCGGTTGAGCCTGCATGCATGTAGTTGTCATCCATTGCTTGTAGGATGCAAGTCCCGTTATCCAGCGGTTGGCCGGTGTCGCCATCTGTCATGTAAATCTTAACGGTGCGGTAGATGAGGGTTTCCGAGCCGCCTCCCCCGGTGGAACCGCCTGAAGATCCTCCCGAGGAACCTCCATCCGAGCCCCCCGAATCCTCCGGCGGATAGTATGAGCCCGAAGATGAATCATCGTCTCCGGAATTTAGACAGCCGTTCAAGTTGAGTATAAGGCAAATGCCGATTGTAAGCAGCCCGGTTGTTTTTAGCCATAGTTTCATGATACTACCTCCATGGGTTTTGAATGTTGAGCAATATGCACAATGTTGACTGAGCACTTTTCTTGCCATTTGTCTCTAGCTAACTATTGGGTCATCATTGTTGAGCGTCTGGGGCTTTCCATCGTAGGCGATCCGGATGGTCTTGCCTTGTGCCACCAGCCCGAGGTAGTGAAGAAAGGCGACCCAGATCAAGGTGGTGCCGAGCATTTCCAGTACCTCTTCGACTAGCTTTGACAGATGGCTCACATAGGAGGGGTGGGAAAAGTGGAGTGCATTGCCGATGGCGATGTAGGCATCTCGGGCACCACGAAGTCCTTCTAGGTAGTCGAGTGCCTGCGAGGTTGCCCAGCAGGTTAGGCCGAGGAGGAAATAGAGCAGGGCTCCGGCCTTTTTCAGGGGCTTCCAGGAAAAGAGGGCAATGGCTGCGACTACGATGCTGTAGAGCGGTGCCAGGTAGGTATGCCAGGAGTAGGATTGCTTGAAGATGGATTGATGCTTGGCTGGTGCGGTGCCGGAAAATTGGGTGATGGATCGATCAACGACTCCTCCAAGGCGTTCGTGCAATTCAACGAAGTCGTCGAGGCCGACGTAGAAAAAGAAGAGGGCGATGCCTATCCAGGCCCAACAGGCCTTTTTTGTCGCCTGCCGTTTGGCCGCCATTGCAATTAATAAGGCGGTCAGGCCAACTAGCTGTGCCTGAAAGGATGAAAACCACGTGGGCAACGATTGTTCGCGGGCAATGTTCCAGATGCGACGGATCGACAAATCGTCGCAAAGATCCATTGAGTTAAACACAAGATCGCCCACAACGAAGAGCAGTTCAAGAAGGAGCGCCACTTTGAGGACTGCCATGGCAACCTTTCGCATATCTAGCTCGAGTTCGGAGCCCCGTGGTTGCGCGTTCTGCATTGAAGGTGTGTTTTCCATGACATTCAATAAAAGCAACAATGCGGCCATATGGCCGCATTGTCCGTTTTCAATTTGGTTCGGGATTAGTTCCCCTGGATATAATCGAAGGAGTAGTTGTCGTCTTCATAGACGGTGCTACCGTAATAGATTTTCAGGTGGGTTTGTCCCGAATTAAAATTCAGTATCATATCGTGGTTGTCGCTTGCGGTTACAGCGACATTGAATTCAGCCGTGACGTCCGAGGTTGTTTGATAAGTATAGGTTCCGGAGAATACCTGACTGCCAAAATGCCCGCCTGTTTTGCTCAGGGAAGAAGAGCCCGTAATGGTGAAGACGAGTGGATCCGAGTCTTCATAAACCTTGATGACATCGCCGACCGATAGCTGGCTCGGAGCATTCATTCCTCCGCCGTTTCCGCCGCTAGATGAACTATCGTCATCGTCCCCCAGGCACCCGGAAAATGCCATCATGCAGCAGATTCCGATACTGCCAATTGCTAAGCTTTTGGTCATTTTCCACCATTTCGACTTCACTTCCATGTTCTTATCTCCATTGGTTATGTGTGATGTATGCAACTCTACATATGCTTGGTTAAGTTATGTGAAGTGAGTGCGGAATGCAAGGGGGTTTGTTGAATTTGAGAGGTTTGATGATTGTCGCTTAAAGTACTGCACGGAATAGTGCTGCGCCCGTTTCTTGAAACCTTGCCGAGGACGCTTGTTGTTTCGGTGCGTGACTTCCAGTCTGGTCGCCACTATGTTTCGAATTCGCAGGAGGATTGGCCATGGGCGAACCGGCATTCAAAGACAGGCGGTATACTTGGGAGGACTACCAGTCGTTCCCGGACGACAAGCGCTACGAGATCATCGACGGCGAGGTTTTCAACATGTCGCCCGCGCCGACCACGCGCCACCAGGAAATTTCCATGGAACTGGGCTACCGTTTAAGGGGTTTTCTTGAAGGGAAGCCCTGCAAGCCCTATGCCGCCCCGACCGACCTGAAGCTGTCGGACGAGGATGTTGTCCAGTCCGACCTGATGGTGGTTTGCGACGAGGGGCAGATCACGGATTCCCACGTGGAGGGGGCGCCGGCCCTGGTGGTCGAAATCCTGTCGCCTTCAACGGAGGTGCACGACCGCAGGCGCAAGATGGAGCTGTATGCGCGTGCCGGCGTGAAGGAGGTTTGGCTGGTTTCCCCCGTTCCGCCGTACATCGAAGTGTTCTTGTTGGACGGGGCAACATATCGCCGAATGGGGAACTACCAGGGTTCGGACAGGTTTGCATCGCCAAGCTTCCCGGAGCTGGAACTCGATCTGGAGGCTGTGCTGGGGCCGCTGCCGGAGTCCGGCGAAAGCGTCTATGTTGTTAAAGAGGACGTCGCCGAATACCGGGCGAAAGGAAACGCGTAGCCGTCCGGTTCTCCTCCGAGGAAACGGGTGTGGGGCGGTTTTTGCGGGGAAATGGATTTGCCAAACTTTTTTTGGCTTGGGGGTTGACTCTTCCGTCCGGTTCTATATATTGCGCCGTCTTATTTGCCAGATATGCCTAGGCGGCAGGTAGGAATATTTTTGTAGGAACAAGCCCAGCGAGTACATTTTTTACCGGTGTGCAGCGGGCTTGTTTGTCTGTTTTTTTGGATAAACAGGCCCATGTAGCTCAGTTGGTAGAGCGCATCCTTGGTAAGGATGAGGTCAGCAGTTCAAATCTGCTCATGGGCTCCATTTATTCGATTTGTTGTAAGATTGTTAACTGAGAAGATTCAGGAGGTAAACAAAATGGCTAAGGATAAGTTCGAACGTAACAAGCCCCACGTGAATGTGGGTACGATTGGTCACGTTGACCATGGTAAAACCACTGTAACCGCATGTATCACTTGCGTACAGGCAGCCAAGGGTTTGGCTGAATACATTGCATACGATAGCGTTGCAAAAGCATCGGAATCCCAGGGTCGCCGCGACTCCACCAAGATTCTGACGATCGCGACCTCGCACGTTGAGTACGAGTCGGAAAATCGCCACTACGCCCACGTTGACTGCCCCGGCCACGCCGACTACGTCAAGAACATGATCACCGGTGCTGCCCAGATGGACGGCGCGATCCTCGTGGTTGAAGCCCCTTCCGGCCCGATGCCGCAGACCCGCGAGCACATCCTCCTGGCCCGCCAGGTTGGTGTTCCGAAAATCGTTGTGTTCCTCAACAAGTGCGACCTGGTTGATGACGAAGAGCTGATTGAGCTCGTCGAAATGGAAATCCAGGAACTCCTCGCCAAGTACGAGTTCGAAGAAGACAGCCCCATCATCCGTGGCGCCGCTCTTCCTGCCATCCAGAACCCGACCGGCCCCGAAGCACAGTGCATCCAGGATCTGATGGACGCGCTTGACACCTGGATCCCGGAACCGGAACGCGTAACGGATCTTCCGTTCCTGCTTCCGATCGAGGACGTATTCTCCATCGAAGGACGTGGCACGGTGGTTACCGGCCGTGTCGAGCGTGGTGTGATCCACACCGGCGACCCCGTTGAAATCATCGGCATCAAGGATACGGCCACCACCACCTGCACCGGTGTGGAAATGTTCCGCAAGATCCTCGACGAAGGACAGGCCGGCGATAACGTTGGTGTTCTGCTCCGCGGCACGAAGAAAGAAGAAGTTCAGCGCGGCCAGGTTCTGGCCAAGCCGGGTTCCATCAAGCCGCACACCAAGTTCAAGGGCGAAGTCTATGTTCTGTCCAAGGACGAAGGTGGACGCCACACGCCTTTCTTCAAGGGCTACCGTCCGCAGTTCTACTTCCGTACCACCGACGTAACCGGCGACATCCAGCTGCCGGAAGGCGTTGAGATGGTCATGCCGGGTGACAACGTCACCATGGACGTTGAACTCATCACTCCGATCGCGATGGAGCAGCACATGCGTTTCGCCATCCGCGAAGGTGGCCGTACCGTTGGTGCAGGCCGCGTAATCGAAATCGTTGCGTAAAACCAGCGAGTAACCGGGACGGGCAGGCGATCCTGCCCGCGCCCGCGTTTAAACTCTAATAGGATAATACCATGCCAAGAGATATTATCACTCTGGCCTGCACCGAGTGCAAAGAGCGCAACTACACCGGAACCCGCAATAAAAAGCTGGAAACGAGTCGTCGCGAGATCAAGAAGTATTGCCCGCGGGATAAGCGGCATACCCTTCATCGCGAAACGAAGTAGTTGATTCGATTTTTGACGACAGGACGGTAGTTCAATTGGTAGAGCACCGGTTTCCAAAACCGGCTGTTAGGGGTTCGAGTCCCTTCCGTCCTGCCACTTACTTGAAACTGGAAAGCACAATGAATAAACTAAACGTCGGTAGCCTGAAAACCTTCCTCGAAGAGGTGAAGGTGGAACTGCTGAAATGCACCTGGCCCACCCGCAAGGAACTGTTCGGTCAGTCCGTGGTGGTCATCATTTCGGTCATCATTCTCGGCGCTTTCGTGGGGCTTTGCGATGTGGTCAACATGAACCTCCTTCGCTTCATCATCCGCTAGTTTATTCCGTAGGGACATTACGAAATGCCAAAACAATGGTTCATCCTACACGCGCTTTCCGGGCACGAGCTGAAGGTTCAAAAGAACATCGCCAGCCGGGTGCAGCAAGAGGAAATGGAAGAGATCATCGGAGAGGTGCTAATCCCCTCCGAAAAGGTCTCCGAAGTGAAACAGGGACGGAAGACCACGGTGACCCGGAAATTTTTCCCGGGCTACCTGTTGATCAACATCAACCTGTTCAACGACGACAAGTCAGTAAACGCCAGTGCGTGGACGTTCATCCAGAACACGCCAGGCGTAATCGGTTTCCTCGGCGGGGAACGTCCCGCGCCCATGAGCGACGACGAAGTAAACAGCATCGTCAACCAGATCGAGGAAAAGAAGGAAGCTGTCGCGCCGAAGGTGATGTTCGAGCCCGGCGAAACCGTAAAGGTTACCGACGGCCCGTTCATGAACTTCAGCGGAGTGATCGAGGAAGTCGATCCGGAACGCGGCAAACTGAAGATCTCTGTTTCGATCTTCGGGCGTTCGGCTCCGGTGGAGCTCGAATACTGGCAGGTCGAGCGTTCGGCTGAATAAATTTATTGAGGATTGTTATGGCTAAGGAAATCACAGGGTACATCAAGTTGCAAATCCCCGCGGGGGCAGCAAACCCTGCGCCGCCGGTCGGCCCCGCGTTGGGTCAGCACGGCGTTAACATCATGGAGTTCTGCAAGGCGTACAACGCCGCCACGCAGAGCCAGGCGGGATTGGTTATTCCGGTGGTCATCACCGTATATAGCGACCGAAGCTTCTCGTTTGTCACGAAGAGCCCGCCCGCAGCGGTGCTGCTCAAGAAGGCCGCCGGACTCGCAAAGGGATCTGGAGTCCCGAACCGCGACAAGGTCGGGAAGGTAACCCGCGCGCAAATCGAGGAAATCGTTGAGACCAAGAAAGACGATCTCAACGCCAATAGCCTCGATGCCGCCGTTCGTATTATCGAAGGCACTGCGCGCAGCATGGGAATCGAGGTGGAATAAAGATGGCTACTCACGGAAAAAAATACTCCGCAGTTGCGGAGAAGGTAACCAAGGAATCGGACTACAGCGTTGAAAGCGCCGTGGCCTTCCTGCAGGAAAACCCGACCGCAAAATTCGACGAAACGTTTGAGTTCGCCTTCCGGATGGGTGTAGACCCGACAAAATCCGACCAGGCGATCCGCTCCACCGTTGCGTTGCCGCACGGTACCGGTAAAGACGTTCGCGTCATTGTGTTCGCAACCGGCGATGCCGCCGAAGCAGCCCGCTCAGCCGGTGCCGCCGAAGTTGGCTTCGAAGACCTGATCAAGAAGATCCAGGATGGCTGGACCGACTTCGACGCCGCCGTGGCCACGCCCGACGCGATGAAGGAAGTCCGCAAGGTGGCTCGTGTGCTTGGCCCGCGTGGCCTGATGCCGAACCCGAAGACTGGAACCGTTACCGACGACACCGCCTCTGCTGTGAACCAGCTCAAGGCCGGCCGAGTCGAGTTCCGCATGGACCGCAATGGCAACATCGCGGTTCCGTTCGGCAAGCGCTCCTTCGAGAAGACGGCCCTGCTTGAAAACGCCAAGGCGGTCGTTGACGCGATCAATGGCGCCAAGCCGGCCACTGCGAAGGGCACCTACATCAAACGTTGCACCATTTCCAGTACAATGGGTCCGGGCCTTCGGGTCGCCCTCAAGGAAATCTCCGCATAGGGAAGGGTTGGTATTTAGATGAAACCTACAGAAAAAGGTCTGAGACCGGAAAAAATCGCTGAAGCGAACGAGATCGATGCGCGCATTTCGGGGGCGCTGTACATGATCCTTGCCGACTATAACGGCATGGATATGCCCAGCACCAACGAGCTGAAGAACTCGCTCCGCGAAAACGGCGCAGCGTACAACGTTGTGAAAAACCGCATGCTCAACCGGGCGCTGCCTGAAGACGCATCCGCGCTGCTCAAGGGGCAGACCGCGATGATCTACGGCGATGGCGACGTGGTTGAAGTGGCGAAGGTCATCAAGAAGTTTACCGCAGCGAAAAAGAAGCCCGTCATCAAGGGTGGATTTGTCGAAGGCAAGGCCATTTCCGCCAAGGATGTGGTCGAACTCGCCAAGCTTCCTCCCAAGGATGTCATGCGAGCGATGTTGCTTGGTACCTTGCAGGCACCGTGCAGCCAGCTGGTGGGCGTAATGGATCAGAAGATCGCAAGTTTGGTCTACGTGCTGAGTGCGGCAAAAGACAAAAAAGAACAAGAAGCATAACCATAAATTTGAATTAGAAGCAGTTCATTAGGAGGCAAAAAAATGTCCGAAGAAACAAAAGAAGAAGTAGTACTCGAAGGTAAAATGGCAGAATTCGTTGATTGGGTCGAAACCATCTCGGTTCTCGAACTTTCCAAGCTCGTTAAGGCGCTCGAAGATCGTCTCGGCGTAACCGCAGCCGCTCCGGCAGCAGTTGCCGTGGCCGCTCCGGCCGGTGGCGACGATGAAGGCGGCGCTGCTGCGCAGACTGAATTCGAAGTTGTTCTCACGGTTGCCGGCGGATCCAAGATCCAGGTCATCAAGGAACTCCGCGGCATCACAGGTCTCGGTCTGAAAGAAGCCAAGGAACTGGTTGACGGTGCTCCTTCCAGCATCAAGACCGGTCTTTCCAAAGAAGACGCTGACGCCATGAAAGAAAAGCTCGAAGGTGTTGGAGCAACTATCGAAATCAAGTAAACCTCCCGTTTTCTCGATTTTTGACAGATTGCGTCACGCTTGACGTGGCATTGTATTGTTCCCCTTTGAGACCCAAAGGGGAACAAGCGTTATATTCCAACATAAACCTGAAGGTGCGGGATGGCTGAGAGAAAAAACTTTGGCAAGCTCACCGATGCGCTTGATGCGCCTGACTTGATTGAAATCCAACTTAACTCCTACCGGGACTTCCTCCAAACGGACCTGTCTCCTTCCAAACGGAAGAAGATGGGTCTGCAAGCTGTATTGGGCGAAGCGTTTCCGATTGAGAGCTACGACGGACAGATTGCGCTAGATTTCGTAAGTTACGAGATCAAGACGCCTAAACTTGACCACATGGAATCGCTGCGCGAAGGGGAAACCTTCTCGGCGCCGCTCTATGTGACGTTCAAGCTGCGCGAAGGCGAAGACCTTCGCGAGGACACGCTGTTCATGGGTGAAATCCCGTTGATGACGCAGAGCGGAAGCTTTGTGATCAACGGCGCCGAGCGGGTTATCGTCAGCCAGCTGCACCGTTCGCCGGGCATCTGTTTCGAATCATCCCAGCATGCGAACGGGTCCATCCTGCATTCGTTCCGCATCATCCCGGACCATGGTTCGTGGATCGAGGCGCAGTTCGATACCAGCGACCTGATCTACATCTATCTCGACCGCAAGCGCCGCCGCCGGAAATTCCTGGCGTCGACCTTCCTCCGTGCCCTGGGCTACGAGAAGGATGAAGAGATCCTGAATCTCTACTACAAGTTCGCCGAGTTCTCGCTCTCCAAGAAAACCTACAAGGAAGAGGAACTTGAAAACCTCGTGCTCAGCGACGATATCGTTGATGCCGATTCGGAATCCGTCATTGGTCGTCGCTACGACACGCTGACGGTCGACATGATCCAGCGCATGAAGCTGGCCGGATACAAGAAGGTATCCGTCGTCGATGTTTCCTGGGACCAGGGGCTCTTCCTGAAATCCGTACAGGCCGACACCACCCGCACCGTGGACGAAGCCCTGAAGGATCTCTACCAGAAGCTGCGCCCGGGCGATCCGCCCACCACCGCCTCCGCGCGCCAGATGATCAAGCGCCTCTTCTTCGATGAAGCCCGCTTCAGCCTGAGCCGCGTTGGCCGCTATAAGATCCAGCAGAAGCTGGGCATCGACAGCACGTCCCTCACGCTGGAAGTGGAAGACGTGGTTGAAGCGCTGCGCTATCTCCTCATGGTTCGCATGGGCGAGGGCTCGCTGGACGATATCGACCACCTGGGCAGCCGCCGCATCCGTACGGTTGGCGAATTGCTCGAAGGCCAATGCCGCGTCGGCCTGGCCCGCATCCAGCGCCTCGTGAAGGAGCGCATGACGATCTTCGATACGACGGTCGACCGCCTCTCTTCGCAGAAGCTCATCAATCCGAAGGCCCTCTCGGCCGTCATCAAGGATTTCTTCGGCCGGTCGCAGTTGTCGCAATTCATGGACCAGACCAACCCGCTTTCGGAACTCACGCACAAGCGCCGTCTTTCCGCGCTCGGCCCGGGCGGCCTGAACCGCGACCGCGCCGGCTTCGAAGTCCGCGACGTCCATTCGTCGCACTACGGCCGCATCTGCCCGATTGAAACGCCGGAAGGCCCGAACATCGGCCTGATCTCCTCGCTCTCCACCTTCGCGAAGGTGAACGAGTATGGCTTCATCGTGACGCCCTACCTCAAGTGCGCCAAGGGCAAGGTTAGTAAGAACATCGATTGGCTGACCGCCGACGAAGAAGAACGCTACGTCATCGCCCAGGCCAACGCCCCGTTAAACGAGAAGAACTGTTTCGTCAACGACCGCGTCATGGTCCGTGTCCGTGGCGACTTCATCGAAGTTGCCCCGGAAAAGGTTGAATACATGGACGTATCGCCGAAGCAGGTGGTGTCCATTGCCGCCGGCTTGATCCCGTTCCTCGAGCACGACGACGCCAACCGCGCACTGATGGGCTCGAACATGCAACGCCAGGCGGTTCCGCTGATGAAGTCGGAACGCCCGTTCGTGGGTACCGGAATCGAAGGCCGCCTGGCCCGCGACTCCCGCGTGCTCATCACCGCGAACGAAGACGGCAAGGTGGCCTATGCCTCCGCCGACCGCATCGTGATTACGCCGGACGGGCAGATGCCCGCCAAGAAATCAGCGAGCGGCGTCCAGGATTACAAGCTCCGCAAATTCATGCGCTCGAACGCAGGAACCTGCCTCAACCAGCGCCCGCTCGTGAAAGTCGGCCAGAAGATCAAGGCCGGCGACGTGTTGGCCGACGGCTCCGGCACCGACCAGGGCGAACTGGCCCTGGGTAAGAACGTGGTTGTCGCGTTCATGCCGTGGGGCGGATACAACTTCGAGGACGCCATCCTGATCAACCAGAAGTTGGTGCGCGAAGACGTATACACGTCGGTCCACATCGAGGAATTCGAATGCGGCGCCCGCGACACCAAGCTGGGGCCGGAAGAAATCACCCGCGATATCCCCAACGTCGGCGAAGAGGCGCTCAAGAACCTCTCCCACGACGGCATCATCCAGATCGGCGCCGAGGTGAAACCCGGCGACATCCTCGTCGGCAAGATTACGCCGAAGAGCGAAACCGAGCTGGCTCCGGAAGAACGCCTGCTGCGCGCCATCTTTGGCGAAAAGGCGGCGGATGTCCGCGACACCTCGCTCAAGGCACCTTCGGGTACGCACGGTATTGTGATGGATGTGAAGGTTTCGTCCAAGAACAACGCCATGGGCGCCGGTGGCAAGGAGAAGCCGACCGACCTCAAGAAGCTTCAGAACGAAATCTCCGAACGCCACGAAGACGTGGTGGCGCAGCTGACGGAAGACCTCACCGAGGCGCTCTCCAACATCCTGCTCGGAGAAAAGATTCCGCTGGATGTCATGAACGCCAGCTCCGGCGATGTCATCATCCCGGCCAACCGCAAGATCACCAAGACGCTCCTGCGCAAGCTGGCGGCCAACTACGAGCACGTGGAAATCGATCCGTCCCCGATCCGCATCAAGATCATGGGCATCATCGATGAATACCGCGGCAAGTTCCACGAAGCCAAGCAGGACAAGGACCGCTCCCTCGACCGCGCCGGTAGTGGCGAAGAGGTCGATGCGGGGATCGTGAAGTCCGTTAAGGTCTACGTTGCCGAAAAGAAAAAGCTTTCGGTGGGTGACAAAATGGCCGGTCGCCACGGTAACAAGGGTGTGATTTCGCGCATCGTTGCCGAGGAAGACATGCCGTTCCTGCCGGATGGAACCCCGGTGGACATCGTGCTCAACCCGCTGGGTGTGCCTTCGCGCATGAACGTGGGTCAGGTTTTGGAAACCCATCTGGGATGGGCCTGCAAACACCTCGGCATGCATGCGGCCACCCCGATCTTCGACGGGATCTCCGAACAGCAGATCCGCGACATGCTCAACGAAGCCGGCCTGACCGAGGACGGCAAGACGGATCTTTACGACGGCCGTACCGGCGAGCGCTTCGAGCAGCGCGTCGTGGTGGGGGTGATCTACATGCTGAAACTGCACCACTTGGTCAGCGAAAAGATCCATGCCCGTGCGGTTGGTCCCTATTCGCTCGTTACGCAGCAGCCGCTGGGTGGCAAGGCCCAGTACGGTGGCCAGCGTTTCGGGGAAATGGAAGTGTGGGCGCTGGAAGCCTATGGCGCGGCGCACGCATTGCAGGAAATCCTTACGGTCAAATCCGACGACATCGCCGGACGAACCCGCATGTACGAAGCGATCGTCAAGGGCGAAAACGTCCTCGACTCCGGACGCCCGGAATCGTTCAACGTACTGATCAAGGAACTGCAGGGACTCGGCCTGAACTTCCAGGTGAAGAACGAGGATGGCGAACCCATCCTTTCGGTCTAGTCCATCCATTAAACGATCTACATTTTAGACTGCAGGAGGAACATCCGTGGAAAAGAATTCAAACGTTGCCGACATCTTCGGTATCAAGCAACAGGAACAGAGCGACTTTGCAAGCATTACGCTCGCATCGCCCGAGTCGATCCGTTCGTGGAGCCATGGCGAAGTAAAGAATCCGGAAACCATCAACTACCGGACTTTCAAACCCGAGAAGGGCGGCCTGTTCTGCGAACGCATCTTCGGGCCGACCAAAGACTGGGAATGCTCGTGCGGCAAATACAAGCGCATCAAGCATAAGGGCGTCATCTGCGACCGTTGCGGCGTGGAAGTCACCCTGTCGCGCGTCCGCCGCGAACGCATGGCCCACATCGAATTGGCCGTGCCGACCTCGCACATCTGGTTCTTCAAGGCGACCCCGAGCCGCATGGGGCTCATCCTGGACATGACCATGCGCAACCTCGAGCGCGTGCTCTACTACGACAACTACATCGTGGTCGATGCCGGCGATACGCCGCTGAAGGAAAAGCAGCTGCTCTCCGAAGAAGAATACCGCGAAGCCATGGACAACTATGGCGTCGACAACTTCGTGGCCAAGATCGGTGCCGAAGGCGTGCGCGAACTGCTCACCAAGATCGATCCGGTTGAAACCCTTCAGGCTTTGGAAGAAGCCATGATGAACACCCGCTCCAAGCAAACCCGCAAGAAGCTGGTGAACCAGATGAAGGTGATGGAGGGCTTCATCAAGTCCAACTCCCGTCCGGAATGGATGATCATGGAAGTGCTGCCGGTCATCCCGCCGGATCTGCGCCCGCTGGTTCCGCTCGAAGGCGGCCGTTTCGCCACCTCCGACCTGAACGACCTCTATCGCCGCGTCATCAACCGCAACAACCGCCTTCGCACGTTGCTCGCGCTCAAGACCCCCGAGGTCATCATCCGCAACGAAAAGCGCATGCTGCAGCAGTCGGTCGACGCCCTGTTCGACAATGGCCGCCATGGCCGCGCCGTCACCGGGCCGGGCAACCGCCCGCTGAAATCGTTGAGCGACATGCTCAAGGGCAAGCAAGGCCGTTTCCGCCAGAACCTGCTCGGTAAACGTGTCGACTATTCCGGCCGTTCCGTAATTGTTGTGGGCCCGACCCTCAAGCTGAACCAGTGCGGCCTTCCGAAGAAGATGGCCCTCGTTCTCTTCGAGCCCTTCATCATCCGGCGCCTGAAGGAACGCGGTGTGGTCCACACCGTCCGTAGCGCGAAGAAGATGATCGAGCGCGAAGTCGACGAAGTTTGGGACATCCTCGACGAAGTGACCCGCGGACATACGGTGATGCTCAACCGCGCACCGACGCTCCACAGGCTTTCGATCCAGTCGTTCGAGCCGATCCTCATCGAAGGGGAAGCCATTCAGCTGCATCCGCTCGTTTGTACCGCCTACAACGCCGACTTCGACGGTGACCAGATGGCCGTCCACGTGCCGCTCTCCGTTGAGGCGCAGGTCGAGTCGAAGAGCCTTATGCTGGCGAGCAACAACATTTTCTCGCCGTCTTCCGGCAAGCCGGTCACCACTCCGACGCAGGACATCGCGCTGGGGGTATACTTCCTCACGTCCGAATCGCAGTCCTACATGATGGAGCGCAAGTTCGGGAAGAAGAAATCCGGCAACGAGCATCTGCGCATGATGAATGACATCATGGAAGTGCACACGGCCTACGACGAAGGCGTCGTCCGGTTGCACGACCGCATTCGCTACCGCAATCCCGACTACCAGCGCGAAACCCGCAACGGCGACCAGGAACGCTCCGTGATCACCACCACGGTGGGCCGTGTCTTCTTCAACGAAGTCTGGCCGAGTGAACTCGGATTCGTGAACAAGACCGCCACCAAGAAGGTGGTCGGAATCCTCATCGAGCAGTGCTACGAAATCTCCGGGCACAACGTCACCGTCACCGTCCTGGATGCCCTCAAGAACCTCGGCTACGAACACGCCACCCGTTCCGGCATGTCCATCGGCCTCTGCGACATGATCATTCCGCAGGACAAAGGCGAGATGGTGGCCAAGGCCCGCGAGGAAATCGAGGGCGTTGAAGCCAAGCACCGCAAGGGTCTCATCACCGAGGGTGAACGCTACAACATGATCATCGACATCTGGACCGACACCAACGACAAGCTGACCAACAAGCTGTTCGACGTGCTCGAAAAGAACGACGACCCGATGAACGTGCAGTCCAAGGAAGAACTCAACCCGGTCTACGTGATGGTCGATTCCGGTGCCCGTGGTTCGCGCCAGCAGATCCGCCAGCTGGCCGGCATGCGTGGCCTGATGGCCAAGCCGTCCGGCGAAATTATCGAACGTCCGATTCTGTCGAACTTCCGTGAAGGTTTGTCGGTGCTCGAATACTTCATTTCGACGCACGGTGCCCGCAAAGGTCTGGCCGATACCGCGTTGAAAACCGCCGACTCCGGTTACCTTACCCGTAAGCTGGTCGACGTTTCGCACGATATCATCATCACCGAGGAAGACTGCCACACGCTCAACGGCATTGAAGTCAGCGCCATCACCGAAGGCGACGACGAGCTCGTCTCCCTGGCAACGCGCATCATCGGCCGTACGGCTGCGGAAGACATCTGCAACCCGCACACGCTGGAAGTCCTCGTGGCCGCCGGCGAGCTGATCGATAAATATTCCGCCCGCAAGGTGGAAAGCGCCGGGGTTGAAACCGTGGTGATCCGCTCCGTGCTGACCTGCGAATCCCGTCGCGGCGTCTGCGCCAAATGCTACGGCAAAAACCTCGCCACCGGCAAGGTGGCCCAGCTCGGCCAGCCCGTGGGCATCATCGCGGCGCAGTCGATTGGTGAGCCGGGCACGCAGCTGACCATGCGTACGTTCCACATCGGTGGTACGGCATCGTCCGTATTTAAACAGCCGAAGGTAATCGCCAAGTCCGGCGGTTTCGCCAAGTACGAAGGCATCCGTTCCGTTAAGGTCGATAGCAAGAACGTCATCCTCAACAAAAACGGCAACATTGTTATTGTCGACGAGGAAGGTCGCGAACTCGAGCGCTATGCCCTCGTGATCGGCGCCCTCGTTTCCGTCGATGACGGCGGCGAAGTGAAAGCCGGCGAAACGTTTGTTGAGTGGGATCCGTACTCCGTTCCGATTCTTTCCGAACACGACGGTAAACTTGAGTTCCACGACTTCATCGAGGGGGTAACGGTCCAGAAGGCCGTCGACGAATCCACCGGTGTTGAAGGCCTAACGGTCATGGAACACAAGGAAGACCTCCACCCGCAGATCGTGATCGTCGGAAAAGACGGCAACAAGGGCTTCTACTCCATCCCGGCCGGAGCCCAGGTGATGATCAAGGAAGGCGAGCAGATCGGCGCGGGTTACACCCTGGCGCGTACGCCGCGTAAGACGGTTCGTACGAAGGACATCACCGGTGGTCTGCCGCGTGTGGCCGAGCTCGTCGAAGCCCGTACCCCGAAGGAAGCGGCCGAGATCGCCAAGATCGAAGGCATCGTTGAACTCGGCGGCATTGCCAAGGGCAAGCGCAAGCTCATCGTTCGCGACACCGTCACCGGTGCCGAGGAAGAGCACCTCATCCCGATGAACAAGCACGTCATCGTGTTCCCCGGCGACTTTGTCCACAAGGGGCAGCAGCTCACCGAAGGCCCGATTGTTCCGCAGGAACTGCTCGAGGTTTGCGGACCGCAGGACCTGCAGGAATATCTCGTGAACGAGGTCCAGGCCGTCTACCGTCTGCAAGGGGTGGAAATCAACGACAAGCACATCGAGGTGATCGTTCGCCAGATGCTGCGCAAGGTCAAGATTACCGATCCCGGCGACACCGAGTTCCTCTGGGGCGAGCAGGTCGAAAAGCAGACCTTCCAGGAAGTCAACCAACGCGCGGTCGGCGATGGCCGCCGCCCGGCGGAAGCCTCCCCGGTACTGCTCGGCATCACCAAGGCCGCGCTCGAAACCGAGTCGTTCATCTCGGCGGCGTCGTTCCAGGATACCACCCGCGTTCTCACCAAAGCCGCAACGCTCGGCATGGTCGACTCGCTGCGTGGCTTCAAGGAAAACGTCATCATGGGTCGCTTGATTCCCGCCGGTACCGGTTTCCCGATGTACCGCGACATCAAGCCGGTCAAGCTGGGCGAGGAAATCTCGGTGGAAGACGCACTCGGCGGAGACCCGCTCGCGTTTGCCGACCAGCCGAACGACGAAGACCTCTAACGGTTATCCATAACCGAAGCAGAAAAGGCGAAGCCCCCGGGCTTCGCCTTTTTGCGTGCGGGGGACGTGCCGCCCGCCGCCTCGTGGGGCAGGCTTTCCGGCCTGCCCATCCCGGCATGAGCAGGCAAGAAAACCCGCTCCACATCTGGAGCGCGAGGTTCCATCCGAGCCGTTCGTGGAGGGGCGGACGCTGTCCGCTCGGGCGCACGGCGTGCGCCCCTCCAGCAAGGCATCGCAGGCGTTGGGATGGCCACACAATTGAGAAGCAATTGCGCGCATAGCACAAAGACCACAGCCAGGCTCTCTATATGAACTTAAATTGAATGGTCTCACCACAGAGGACACGAAGGCACAGAGGAGCGGGAATGTTCAATTGCTCTGTGTCTCGGTGACCTCTGTGGTAAAAAAAATCTGTTTAATTGGGTATGATTCACATCAAAGCGGCTTTGCAGCAGAAAAATTGCACGATTTGCTTAACCGCGAATGAACACTAATGGACACGAATTTCCCCTGCGCCCGCACCGGAAATAGTCCTGTTATAAATCGTCCTGTGAAAAAAACTGACTGGAGGGCGAGGTTCCATCCGAGCCGCCCGCCGCCTCGTGGGGCAGGCTTTCCAGCCTGCCCATCCCGGCGATGAGCAGGCAAGAAAGCCCGCTCCACATTTGGAGGGACTGGTTCCGCCCCTTGGAAAGAAATATTAATAATATCATAGCGGCGGGGGCTCGCGCTCCATACAATCCCCATAGATAGGCCGGACGTGCCGGGGTGGCTCAGTCCAACATCAAGATGGCACCTTTTGGGTGCCCTCATATCCTCCTGCTTTTAACCTGCTTCAACAGAGAGGACGTTTGGGGAAGCAGGAGGGATAAAATCCTAATCGTTCTGAACAACAACTAACCAAAGGAGAAACATGCAAAAAATAACTAGAAGACTAATGACAACCCTGCTGCTCGGAGCATCGCTCGCATTGTTTGGGTGTGGCGGAGATGATGACGAAGGTAGTGGAAGTTCTGGTTCCGAGAACTCTTTTGATTTTTCAGGCACTTATTCTGTCACCTATGAAATAACCAAGGGCACCTCTAGCTTACCAGTAGGTAGTTACTCTGGTGACCCAGTAATCGTCCAATCCAATGGGGATCAATTAACAATGTCCTTTGGGATTCCTGGCCAATTTTGGACTGAGTTCACAACAAGCTATGGGTTCATGGATGATCCTTCAGATCCTGAATATCAGTTTGATACTACAGACAATCTCGACGAAGGAGGAAGCCTTCTCCCTGCATCATTTTATATTGAAGGACAGTTCGAGCCACAGTCTGTATGGGCGCACATCAGAATTGTTGGAACGGAGACTATTGAACTCGATATTAGGGGAAATAAATAGCGCAGAACAATAAAGGGATAGTAAACCTGGCAATGGAAATCCATTGAAGAGGACGCACAACGTGCAGGCCTCTCTGGGAAGGTCTAGTCAACCACCCGGTAATGAAATGACTGAAAACCCATGAGGTGGAAAGACAAAGTAATGAGTTTGGCGAGGTGAAGGGTGTAGCCCTGAATCTGACACACAGCTCCGAGAAAATTGAAATTTTGGGTGGTTTAGCCGATCCCTTTGTCCCGGGCGCAGGCCATGGGATGCGGACGTTATCTGACCAGTGCGCATCTCCACCCCGGGGTCCAAGACAGCATCGAGCCAGACAACGATAGATGGACAACCAGGCGAGTTACGCAGGCTCTTGGGGAATCGACCGCAATGGAAGTACCCGAGTATGTCGTTCAATGTGAAAAGAGAACGCCAAATGGCCGCGTATAGCGTGACGGAAAGCGGTGTGCTGCAATGGTCTAGCGATGAAGCGGCTAATCCCCGTGGAGTGAAGCTTTCCGCGGATAATCAACTGGGGAAGGAGAAACATGAATCGTCATTCAACGGACGCATAAATTATGGCAACAAACCTGAACCAGATAGGAGTGAAGGCGCGCAAGGAGTCGAAGCTGGTGTTTACCAGCTTGTATCATCACATCTGCGATGTGGACAACCTGCGGGCCTGTTTTCATGCGCTGAAGTCGGGCAAGGCGACGGGGCTGGATAAAGTTACAAAGGAAGAGTACGGAGCAAAACTGGAAGAAAACCTGCTGGATCTTTCCGGGCGGTTGAAACGGATGGGCTACCGGCCCGGCGTGAAACGGCGCAGTTATATCCCCAAGGCTGGCAGCGATAATCTGATCCTCCACTTGATATGACATTCAACGGCACAATAACTGCAACGGGAGCGATTACATTCGAAATGCCTACGACTACATTTAATGGTATTGTTGCTGTTGATGGGAACGCTATGTCTGGCAGCTTTGTTGGTTCAAATAACGGAGAAGAATGGGCGGGCAACTGGACAATGAATAAACTTTAACATTTGCAGAACAAGAACATTGAAACGCCACGGCACAACGCCCGGATTTGAAGGCGATACTTGTTGCCCAGTATTCGGCTTATGCTAAACGTTCTGCACAAATATTAACCAAAGGAGAAACATGCATAAACTAACCAGAAGACTAATGACAACCCTATTTATTGGAGCGTCACTCGCACTTGTTGGATGTGGAGATGATGATGGGAAAGAAGATAAGGATTCCGGCATCGTAGGAACATGGAGATTATATAAGGAAGAAATTGATGGGAAGACATATTACTTCCCTTCGCCAGAAGGCTATTATGGGAAGTTGGTGTTTAATGCCGACGGATCAGGAACCTCATATTTCAATTTCGCGGGCTCTTATGGGTTTAATGATATCTTTGAGGGGTATGTACCAGATGCTGATGCTCCCGAAGACTTTACTTATACCGTCACTGGCAACGAGGTCTCCCTCGGTGGTGAGTTCCAGTTCACTTTTTCAGGTAATGAATTTGTTCTTTGGGATGATGGTGACTCCTCCTTTTTCCGGAAAGAATAGGCGAAATTTGTGAGCACAAACGGGTAAAGGGGAGTGACTAGCTCCCTCTCCCCACACCACCAAGCATGTCGAAACTACGCAAGCTTTTATGAAATTTGAACCCAATTCAGTTTGGGCATATGTGAGCACATCTAGTGTAGATACAATCGCATTCAACATACGGGGAAATAAATAACGTTCTGCATAATAAACTAACCAAGGAGAAATATGCAAAAACCAACCAGAAGACTAATGACTGCTCTGCTTCTTGGAGCATCACTCGCACTTATTGGGTGTGGAGGAGACGACGATGGAGGTGACAACGGAAGCGAAGCCAACTCGAGTATTGTAGGTACATGGACAGGTCATGTTAACAGCACACATGCTGCCACTCTTGTTCTTAATTCTGACAACACAGCTCAATGGTCGACAGATGACTCAAATGGAATTATTGGCGGAAATTACAGTATTAATGGAAATCAACTTATAGTTGCACTCATTGTAGATGGCACAACAATTAACTTAGACCTTTTGGTGTCAGGCAGTTCTATATCAGGTACAGGCTACAATACAAAAGGAGAAGCCAGCTCTATTTCCTTAGCGAAGCAGTAGTTCTGAATTAACTGCTCAAGCATATTAGCAGAACCAGCGGGTTGAGCTGACACGGTACAACGCACAATTTTCATGCCTGCCGTTTATTCCCGTGTCAGCTCACCCGTAACGTTC
Organism: Pontiella desulfatans; assembly: GCF_900890425.1. NCBI lineage: Bacteria > Pseudomonadati > Kiritimatiellota > Kiritimatiellia > Kiritimatiellales > Pontiellaceae > Pontiella > Pontiella desulfatans. Next base: position 68,045 of record NZ_CAAHFG010000002.1, read on the forward strand.
GCTTCCAAAAATGTTAGCCAGTTTAAAGCGTCGTGGCCATTCGCTCGACAATGAGAGACATCCTGTTTATACCCGCTTGCGCGGCAGTCGGGATCTCCCCGAAGGTTGGCGTTTTTGGCTGGATCTTTCATCATCTACTTTTCTCCCTCAAATCCCCAGCGAACCAGGGGCTTGAGTTTACCCGGACAACGCCGGTTTTAATTTCAAAGTTTATTCGCCGGGCAACTCAGCCCGGTCGTTGAACTAAGCCGCTACGCGTCAGGCTCTCGCATTTAATTCGTTTTGGGAAAAAGGGTCGTGGAAAAAGGGTCGGGCCGCCTAATTCGTCATATTGAATCGAAGCTCTTCCATTTCCCCGGCGGGAATGGCTTGTGCGGGAGCGGGGACATTCCTGTCCCCGACGGGGGCCGGAAAGCCCCGCTCCGTTGGAACCACCCATGAGGACGCCTGCGGTACAGCCAGCGGGATGCCTGGGGTACTGTTGCGGTTGGGAAGTCGGTTGGGGCATGGAAGCGTGGCTTGCATATCGAATGCGAGCTAATGCCAATCGCAATTTACCCGAATGAGCCTTATGGCAAAGCCATCTGTGCCGTCTTGTCCGTTTTCGGGTGTTGGTCGCGTTTTGTATGGGTAATGCCCCATCATTTAACCAACCGGGAGAGAGAGAATGAAAACGATCGTTGCAACCGCATGCTGTATGCTGGCCCTCCAGGCCATGGCGAAGGAATACGCTGCCAGCGAAGGCTGGAAGCCGCTTTTCAATGGCAAGGATTTGTCTGAATTCACGGTTGAGGATGGCCAGGCGACCTATGAGGTTAAGGATGGCGTGATTACCGGCCATACGGCGGTGCCGAGCCCCAACACCTTTCTCGCCACGAAGGCGCAGTATGGCGATTTTGAACTGGAGTTCGAGGTGAAGGTTTCCGACAAGCTCAACTCCGGTGTGCAGATCCGTTCGCGCTCGCGTGTGGCGGATGAAGGCAAGTTCAAGGTTGGCCGGTTCTATGGCCCGCAGGTCGAGATCGAGGCGGGGCCCGGGCAGGCCGGCTACATTTACGGGGAGGCGACCGGTCGAGGCTGGCTTTCGCCCGAACCCACATCGAAGGATCCGGCGGTCAACCAGCATAGCCATTTCAAGAACGGGGAGTGGAACCACTACCGCATCGTGGCCAAGGGCGCGCGTATCCAAACCTTCATCAACGGCCAGCCCATCGCCGACCTCTCCGACGAGGAAATCTTCAAGACGCATCCGAAAGGGCAGCTCGGCCTGCAGGTTCACGGCATCAATGCCAAGCTGCACCCGATGAGCGTCAGCTGGCGCAACCTCCATATCCGCGAAATCTAACCGTGCTGGTGGGGCGGGCCCCGTCCCGCCCGAATGGCGGCTCGCCCGAATGCTACTGGGTTGAGGGAAGGGGCGTCAATGAATGGTTTGATTGCGCGGCGCTATCCGTATAGAGTGGTTCCCGATGCGTGTAGTTATGAAACCATTGATGGTGCTGGGGTGTGTGCTGGTTGCGGGGTGTTCGAGTATTCCGGAGCGTGAGCTGGAGAATGCCTTCAAGTACCAGCGCCTGAAGCGCTACGACATCGAGTTGGCCAAGCCGATTGCCTCCGAATACCAGACCTTGGCCTCCAAGGCGTGGAAAACGATGGCAGCGGGGGGAACCTCCGAATACGTCAGCATCCTTGAGCTGGGCGATGACGCCTTGCTGGCACGCATCCACCTGATCCGGTCGGCCAAGGAGTCGATCGATATCCAGACCTTCATCTGGAAGGACGATCCCACCAGCCGCTTTGTGTTCGACGAATTGGTGAAGGCCGCCGAGCGCGGGGTGCTGGTGCGCATCCTGATCGATGCCGTCAACACGCCGGCCACACCGGCGCAGCTGGCTCGCATGGCGCGCGCCCACCGCAACCTCGAAATCTGCCTCTACAAGCCACTGCGCGAAACCATCGAATACGGGAAGATCGGCTTCATGGGCAACCTGGTGCTGAAGACCAAGCACATGAACCGTCGGATGCACAACAAGCTGGTGCTCGTGGATGGCCGGGTCGGGATTGCCGGAGGCCGCAACTACGAGGGCAAATACTACGACCGCGATCCGGACTTTCTCTTCCGCGACCGCGATGTGGTCGTGGCCGGCCCCGCCGTGATGGATATGCAGGATTCGTTCGAGTTGTTCTGGCAGGACAAGAGCGCGGTATTCCTGACCCAGCTGCTCGATGTACGGCGGGAGTTTGAAAAGCTGACCAATGGCAACGAGCCGTTTTCCGATCCGGACGATCTTTGGATGTTCGGGGAGATCGACAAGCTGGCCAACGAAAGGTCGCTGGCGAAGGTCCGCACCAGCATCAAGGTCTACGAGGCCGACAAGGTGATGTTCATCTACGATACCCCGCGCAAGTTCCAGGGCGGCAAGGGGCGCATGGATTTTGACGAGTGGTTTGAATTCCTTATTACGGGCAGTACGGATCGCCTCGTCTACCAGACGCCCTATCTCATCTACAGCCGCAATGTCCGCCGTCGCATCGCCGAACTGCGCGAGGACCATCCGAACTATCGGATCATTGCTTCCAGCAACAGCCTGGCCGCCGCCGACCATCTGGCGGTCTATGCGCTCTCGTTCAAGCACCGGAAGGAGCTCTACAAGCGGACAGGCATCGACATCTACGAAGCCAAACCCTATCCCGGGGATCAGCATGATTATGTATACGGACTGGATGCGATTGTGGATCGGGCCATCGAGAACGCGGGCATCGATCGGGACGATGTTGGCCGGATTGAACGGGCGGGGCCGTTGCTCTGCATCCACGCCAAGTCGCTTGTGCTCGATGGCAAGGTGGCCTTGATCGGGTCGCATAACTTCGATCCGCGCTCCGCAAAGTTGAATACCGAATGCGGTGTCTTCATCGACGACGAAGAGGTTGCGTTGGCCCTGGAGCGGGTGATTCTCAATGGGTGCGAACCGCAGAACGCCTGGACGGTTAGCAAGGGGCCGAAGACCCCGGTCATCTCGCACTTCAGCGGGTTCATCGGCGCCATCTCGACCGCGCTGCCCGTGTTCGATATCTGGCCCTACCGCTACACCACGAACTTTGACCTGAAGGAGGGGTGCGCCCCCTTACCGCCGCGCGATCCCAACTTCCAGCAAAACTATACCGATGTCGGGTATTTCCCAGAGGTGCCCGATTCGTCCACCGTCATCCAGACGCGTCTGATGAAAGCGTTCTTCGGTTGGGCGCGCCCCCTGATGTAATCCGGAGCCTTTATGCATAAGCGAAAAAGACGATTCACCCGCGATGTCCTCTTGGTGCTCGCCGTGCTCACCACCGCGGTGGTGGTGCCGGTGGCCTACCTCGCCACGCAGGCACGCCGCGATATTTCCGAGCAGTTCATCGACAATGTCGCCAACCAGGCCGTCAGTGGTTTCCGTGCCATGTCCCTTTCGATGGAAGCCACGCTGGGCCTGATCCACGACTGGGGGGGCGGCGGCCGGATTTCGATTGAAAAGGGCGACGAGCTGGCCCATCTGCTGCTGCCGGTTTTTGACCGGGAAAGGCTGCTGCATGGCGTCACCGTTGCCGTTCGGGATGGTAATAGCTTCTATCTTTATCGCACCGAAACGGGGTTCCGTTCCCGTCGGGTGGCCTTGGGGGTGGAAGGGGACAATGCGGACGTGGTGGAATGGTCATCCGGGCATGAACCGGTAACGCGTTCCAAGGCCCGGTCGGATTTCGATCCGCTCAACCGCCCATGGTTCGGTCCGGCCCTGGCATCGGGAAAAATCCACTGGACCGAACCCTATACGTTCTTCACCGCCCGCAAGGTGGGCATCACGGCCTCCACCTCCTTCGTGCGCAAGGAGGGCAACGAAAGGGTGGTTGTTGCCTTCGACGTTTTGCTCGATGAACCCTTCGCCGAATTCTACAACCTGGCTCCAAGCGAAAATTCCCGTGTGATTATTTTCCGCCACGACAACCAGCTGTACATACCGGGTTCAGGCGGCTTGCAATCCGGGTTCCTGCCCATGGGCAAGGTCGAAGACAACCTCGTTCGCAAAGTGCATTCCAACTGGACGGGCGAAGACAACCTGGCAGACCGCGTGGTTTCCATCTTCCACGACGGCATCGTCTGGTGGTGCGGGTTCCGGCCGCTGGACCCCGGGAACCCCAACACCTGGATCTGCGTCATGATTCCCGAGTCCGACATCCTCGGCCATGCCGGCCGGCGCCGTATCAACCTCCTGATGCTGGGCATTGGCTCCATCCTGGGCGCCGTTGCCCTGGCCTTCTGGATCGTGCGCCGCGGCCGCCGGCCCTTCGAAGGGGCCGCTTCCTACTTCGACACCGAGCATCCGGAGGCCAGCGTTCGTAGCCTGATCGCCGGTGGCGAAAACCGCGCAGTCGAATTCAAGTCCACCATGCGCATGAACCTCCACTCCAAGAAGCCCGGCAAGGAGATCGAGCTTGCCTGGCTCAAGGGGGTCGCCGGCTTCCTCAACACCGATGGCGGAATCCTGCTCCTCGGCGTCACCGACGATGGCGAAATCACCGGCCTCGAGCGCGATGTCTTCGAAAACGAAGACAAATGCCGCCTCCACTTCAAAAACCTCATCGGCAAGCACATTGGCGCCGACCTCTCCAAATACATCCGCTTCATCCTCGTGCCGGTGGATGGCACGACCGTCGGCGTTGTCCGATGCGCCCGGTCCGGCGAGCCGGTCTTCCTCAAGGATGGCAACAAGGAGCACTTTGCGCTTAACCCCGATTTTAGGACCACCGGCTTAAGTGGAACCTGCGGCCTTAGCATGATACAAAAGGACGCATGGAAATGGGAAGAAAACGAAGAACATTCACGGACAAGTTTAAGGCCAAGGTGGCGATTGATGCCATCAAGGGCATGAAGACATTGGCGGAGCTGGCATCGGAATATCAGGTCCATCCGAACCAGATCTCGGATTGGAAAAAGCAGTTGCTCTCGAATGCCCCGGAGCTTTTTGCATCGGGCAAAAAAAAGCAGTCTCAAACGGAAGAAGAGCTTACGGCTCCACTTTACGAAGAGATCGGGCGTCTGAAGATGGACGTGAAGTGGCTCGAAAAAAAGCTATGAGCCTGCCCCTTTCAACGCGCCGCAGCTGGGTGGAGCCCGGCACTGATTATTCGGTTCGGCGGCAGTGTAGGCTCGCAGGCGTCCCCAGATCGGGCTTCTACTATGACCCCACCCCGGAAACGGCGGAGAATCTGCTCTTGATGCGTTTGATCGACGAGCAGTATCTGCGGCATCCGGAGTTCGGCTATCCACGCATGACGGACTGGTTGCGTGATCAAGACTATGATGTCAATCACAAGCGGGTCGCCCGCCTCATGCAGCTGATGGGGATTCAGGCCATCACGCCGGGGCCGCACACAAGCAAGCCCGCCCCGGGGCACAAGATCTACCCGTATTTGCTGCGCAATGTGGACATTGAGCGGGTGAATCAGGTTTGGAGTACGGACATCACCTACATCCCGATGCGGCAGGGATACATGTACCTGAGCGCTGTAATCGACTGGTACAGCCGCTATGTGCTCGCCTGGGAGCTTTCAAGCACCATGGAGAGTACGTTCTGCGTTGATGCGCTCGAGTGTGCGCTGACGCAGGGCAAGCCGGATATATTCAACACCGACCAAGGAAGCCAGTTCACCTCGAACGCCTTTACCGGCGTCCTGTTAAACGAAAACATCACCATCAGCATGGACGGGCGAGGAAGGGCGCTGGACAACGTATTCATCGAACGGTTGTGGTGGTCGGTGAAGTACGAGAAAATCTACCCCGCATGCTATGCCGACGGGCATGCGTTGTATCGGGGACTCGAGAGCTACTTTGACTATTACAATCACGAGAGGAAGCACAGCGCTCTGGACAAACGAACCCCCGCCGAGGTATTCATGGGAGGAGCAGTCAGAACATGATCGCAAGTGATGCCGTCGCTGCGCTCCGCCCTCGGCCCTCCGGGCCGCCCCTTCGGGGACGGGCTACGCTCCGCGACGGCATCATAGAAGGGCGGCTCGTTGGCCGCCAGAACACGGAACAGGGAACCGCAGGTTCCACCTTAAATTCGCCGATCCGTGGTCGGACATTGGGGGTAGGCGCACTTCTACATCCGCAACGGCCCCGCTTCCGACGAACTGCCCGTCAGCCAGGCCCTCAACTACATCAAGCACAGGTAATGATCCCAGTAAGTATATCATCCAGCACCCACGATCGGGGGTGCCGGATGATATACTTCTTGGCGGAGGAACCCGCGTGAAACTCTTCGATTGCCACAACCATATCCAGGATGAGCGGCTCATGCCCTCCATCGGAGGCGTCATGGAGCGGGCGGTTGGGGCCGGCGTGGTTGCCATGGGGGTGAAGGGCTGCCGCGAGGCGGACTGGCTGCGCGTGGTCGGGTTGATGGAAGGCTACGGCGGGATTGTTCCTTCGTTCGGGTTGCATCCGTGGTTCATCGCCGACCGTTCGGCGGCATGGGCCGAAAAACTTGAAGCGCTTCTTTTGCGGTATCCGCAGGCCGGGGTGGGCGAGGTTGGGATCGACCATGCCATCGAGGATCGCGACGACGCGGATCAGGAGGCGGTGTTCCTGGCCCAGCTCGCGCTGGCGCGCAAGCTGGAGCGCCCCGTATCCATTCATTGCCGTCGCGCCTGGGGGCGGTTGATCGAGTTGCTCGACGGGTTTGGCGAGCTGCCGCGCGGCATGCTGATCCATTGCTTCGGCGGTTCGGCGGAGGTGGCGACGGAGCTGGTGAAGCGCGGGGCCTATATTTCCTTTTCCGGTTCCATCACCCGGCCGAACGCCCGGAAGGCCGGCGCCGCCATCCGCGCCGTGCCGGACGACCGCATTCTCATCGAAACCGATGCCCCCGACCTTCTTCCGGCCACGGCCGAAGGGGAGCTGAACGAACCCGCCAATGTCCGGCTGGTGCTCGCCAAGGCCGCCGAACTGCGCCGGGTTCCGAAACAGGAACTGGCCGAACTGACCTTCACGAACGCCGAACGGTTTTTTGGAATTGCTCCTTGAAACGATGCTGGCGAGCAGAATGCCAAGGCTTGGGCGTTAAATATCCCGAGCCATGTTTTCAATCAAAGGGGTTTCTTGGCCGGACCGTTTTTGAACTCTGGTGGTCCGGTTTCCCACGGGTATCCGTTCTTGGCCTGTTCGTAGGCCAGGGTGAATAGCTCGGTCATGTATTCGATGTCGAACAGCTCGTCCGGCTCGTCGCGGAAGTTGGCCGGCAGGTGGGCGGCGTGGTACTGCATGTCGTTAAGCTCGGCGTCTTGGTAGATGCGGTACATGTCGCCCAGCCCTTGCGCGCGCAGCAAGGTGATGAGCGATTGCGTAAGGATCGGCACGGTCTTGGGTTTCAGGTGTTCGACATCCGGGGAAACCTGCGAGTTCCGGATCAAATAGACGTGCGCCTCGCCATGGAAGCCCGCGAGTTCCAGGGCATTCTCCATGTTGAACGAAACCGGGCTGATGAAGACCTGCGTCGTAACGCCGCCATCCACGTGCAGCTCATCGAAGGTCTGCCCATTGTGCTCCACTTCGAAATAGACAGGGGGAAAGACGCCGGGAATCGCCGCCGAGGCCAGCAGCACGTCGATGATCAACTCGTAGGCATCCGGATGCCCGCTGGCGGCGATGGCGCCAAGGTCCCAGATGACCGGCCGCTGCACATCGAGATAGGTTGTGCCAACGAGCAACCACCGACCGCGCAGGTATTCCTTCGCCACCTTTTCCATTTCGGCGGGCGTGAAATAGCCCTTCACGATTTTCCTTAGCGGCGCGTTGTTGGCCATGGAGTCGGCGGTGAACAATCCGGAGAAGAAGCGCTTCTTGAGCACATCCTTGGTGGAGAACTTGGTATACATCTCCTGGATTACGTGGTCGTAGTCCGATCCCAGGAACGCGAACGGGGCAATGAGCGAGCCCGTGCTGATACCCGTCACCATCCGGAATTCGGGACGGGTTCCGGCAGCCGTCCAGCCCGAAAGGATGCCTGCACCGAACGCCCCCTTTTGCCCGCCGCCCGATATGGCCAGAAAATGGACCGGGGCGTTGCGGTCGTAGGTCGGGTCGGACATGACCTGTTCCCGGATGTTCCTGATTTCCTCCTGGTTGGCGAGTGTGCCGTTGTCGCCCCATATGCGGACGTCGTGCATGCCCGGGATGGCGGCGAGGGAGGAATAGTCGGCGGGGGGAGGAAGTCGCGTTATGGAGGCGCACCCGGCCAGGAGTGCCATGGCCAATAGAATCCCAATCGTCGAACGTTTCATGCCTGTCCCCTTATTCCTTGTAAGCGATACCGAGTTAAGCAGGTTCCTTATGGAAATGGAAGATTAGGATGTGTAAAGGATTTCAACACGTTCCCATCCGCCGTCCTGGGTGGCCTGTACCGTTTCGATGCGCTCGATGGCGAAGCGGGGCAGGGCGGTATTGGCGAGCAGGGCAAGCGGCCGGGCATCCGTATGGATTTCGCTCTTTTCCGCCTGGTTTTCGCGGTAGACGATACGGTAGGCCGCTTCGGTTTCGGGGTCCAGTTTGCGCAAGCGAACCGGAGCCGCCTGGTTCCGGGCGGCCTTGCGCTTGGGCTTCATCCGCTTCTGTCGCGAGGGCAGGCCATCCGGCGGCGCGAGCGGATAGGGCTCGCCACCGAGGATGCCGTGGATCTGCCGCTCCAGCTCGAATATCTCGGCCAGGCGATCCTCGCGCTCCATCAGCTTCTGGTTGATCTGGATCTGGTTGGACATGGTTTTGCGTAACGAGTCATGCGTAATTTCCCCTTTGCAGCATGAGCTGTTCGGGGCATCGCTATTCACGAATCACGAATCACGAATCACGAATCACGAATCACGAATCACGAATCACGAATCACGAATCACTTCTTTTTCTTTTTGTCGTCCGCTTTCGCCGTTTCTTCTTCTTCGGCTGCTTCTTCCGCTTCCGCTTCGGCCTCTTCCGGAATCTCTTTCACAACGGGTTCCGGTTTCGGTTTGGGCGGGGTGGGGCGCGCCGACGGGACGGGCTTGTTGAAGCCGGCCACCGGGACGGGCGGTTCCGGATAGACGAATGCGCCTTCCTCGCCGACCAGTTCCTCCACCTGCAGCTCGATCTCCTCGATCTGGCGGTAGGCCTCCTCGCGCTTCACGAGCAGCTCGTCGATCTTCACGCGCGCCTCGAAGGCTTCGCGGATCGTCTCCGCATCGGCCTGCAGGATAATGTCGCGCGCAGTCAGTGGTATGAGTTTTTTTGCCATGGGATTAACCTCTGGTTATTCGCTATTTAAAAAAGTTCACAATTTTCCGGACGAGCGTGTGTTCGCCGTCCGCTTCTTCAACATCGTCTTCCGGCTCCTCGTCCGTTTCCGGCGGGAGTTTTGCGAGCACCTTGCGGGCCTTGGTGGCCACCGCCTTGTTCCAGTCGCGGGTCAGCTCCTCCACCGCCGCATGGGTCAGGATCGGGTTGTCGCACAGGGCCAGCCGCACCTCCGCGCAGGGCGAGCGCATCAGCTTGCGCACCTGCGCGTGCGTCAGCATCGCCGCCGCGGCCGCGAACCGGTGCAACGAAGGGCGCTTTTGCTCCAGCAGCTTATCCAGCCGTTCCGGCTTGGTGCCGGCGAACCGGATGCCGCGCAAGGCCAGATGCCCGATCACGTTGAGGTGCTCGTCGTCGTTCACCAGGATGTCGAACAGCTCGTCGGTCAGGTCGTCGCGGTAGGCCATCCGGATGCGCACCGCTTCCGACTCGTGGTGGCAAAGCTCCACCTTGCCCGAGTCGGGGAGCGCCGCGTTTTGGGCCAGCGCCTCGCAGCTGACCGGGTCGTTCGAGGCCGCGATGCACAGCGCCACCTCCTCGTCGATCGACGGATTTCCCGCCAGCGCCGCGCGCACCTCCGCCTGCGCATCGTTCGCCAGCACGTGCTGGATTTCGGCGGGCAGGTCTTCCCGCCGGGCCGTCTCCAGCCGCAGGGCTTCGTCGTCCGATTCCGCGCGGGCCAGCAGCTCGCTGCCGGTCGGTTCGTACAACTCCTTGATGGCTTCCTGCACCACGGAATCGGGGCTGAGGCTGAGCGCCTTCACGATTTCCGGCGTCGGCTTGCTGCGCGCCAGCATCAGGCGCTGGGCTTCGGCGTCGTCGCTCTCCGCCCACCCCAAAAGGGTTTCCGGTTCCACCTTGCCATAGGCATAGAGGTTGGCGCGCACCACGGCGGACTCGTCGGCCGAAAGCGCATGCGCCAGCTCTGGCGGCAGTTTGGTGGCGCCCGCCAGCGCATTGCGCACCATCGGCTCCGGGTCGAGCGCGAGCGCCGTGCGGTAGTTTGCGCCGATGCCCCCGTTGCCGGCCAGCGCCGCGCGAACGAACAGGTTCGAATCGTTCAGCAGTTCGGCGGTGATCTTGGAGTTCTGGAGCTTGTTGGCCGCCAGCGCGGCGCGCACGGGCGCACCGCCTTCGCGCGCCATGCGCACCAGCAGCAAGTGCGAGCAACGCGGGTTGTTCGCGGCGGCCGCCTGGATTTCCGGATCGGGGCACGCCTCGGCCAAATCCTCGAGCACCTGGCTCGGCACGGTGGGGTACAGCGCCAGGAAGAGGAGCACATCGCGTTCGGGATGCTCGCTGTAGAGATCGATCAGCACGCGGCTCGGCAGCAGGTTGTGGCGGTATTGCTGCACAACCTTGCGCGGCCCATCCTTCCGGATGGCCTCGAGCAATTCATCTGTTTTAATCTCTGCGGGCATGGGTTAGTACGAATCAATCAATATTTCTCTGGGTGTACTGCCAACCTGTGGGCCGACGATCCCCTTGGCCTCCATCTCCTCGACGAGGTTGGCGGCGCGGTTGTAGCCGATGCGCAGGCAACGCTGGAGGTAGGAGGTCGAGGCGCGCTGGTCGCGCAAAATGATTTCAATGGCCTGGTCGAGCAGCGGGTCGGCCTCCTCGGCATCGCGCAGGGCATAGGCTTCGTCGCCCTCGCACGGCGAAAGATCGGTGATGGAGGTTTTGAAGCGCTGTTCGCGCTGTTCGGCGCAGTGCCCGACGACGCGGGCGATCTCCTTATCGTCCACCCACGGCCCCTGCACGCGCTGGAGCACGCCGATGCCCGGCGGACTGAACAGCATATCGCCCTTGCCGCGCAGGGTCTCGGCGCCCCGGCCATCGAGAATCGTGCGCGAGTCGATCTGCGACGAAACCTTGAAGGCGATGCGCGTCGGGAAGTTGGCTTTGATCATGCCGGTAATGACGTTCACGCTCGGGCGCTGCGTGGCAATGATGGTGTGGATGCCGACCGCGCGCGAAAGCTGCGCGATACGGGCGAGGGCGGTCTCGACGTCCGCGCCGGTGGTCAGCATGATGTCCGCCAGCTCGTCGATGACCACCACGAGGAACGGCATGCGCTTGAGGCCGAGCTCGTCCATCTTGGCGTTGTAGCCGGCAATGTTGCGGGCGCCGACGGCGGCCATGGTTTTGTAGCGCTCCTCCATTTCGCGCACCGTCCACTGCAGGGCGGGGACGACGAGCTTGGCTTCGGTGATGACCGGGCGCACGAGGTGCGGCAGCTTTTCGTAGGCGCCGAACTCGACGCGCTTCGGGTCGATCAGGATCAGTTCCAGCTCGTCCGGCGTGAAGCGGCTGGCCAGGCACATCAAAATCGTGTTCATGCAGACCGACTTGCCGCTACCGGTCGCCCCGGCAATCAGCATGTGCGGCGCGGCGCCGAGGTCGGTGATGCAGAGGCCGCCGCCCAGCTCCATGCCGAGCATGAGTGGAATGGCCGCCTTGGATTTTTTCCAGTCCTCGGAGCGGAGCATGAGGCCCAGGTTGAGCGGGGCCGAGTTGCCGTTGGGAATCTCGACGCCGACATAGGGTTTGCCGGGGATCGGCGCCTGGATGCGGATGCTTTCCGCCGCCAGCGCCAACGCGAGGTTGTTGCTGAGCGAGGTGATGGCCTCGACGCGCACACCGAGGCCGGGCTTTAGCCGCAGCTGCGTTACGCGCGGGCCAACGACCGCATCCCATACGGTGGCATCGACCGCAAAGTTGTCGAGCGTATCCTGGACGGCCTGCTTCTGGCGCTCGAGTTCCTCGGGGTCGATGAAAATAAAATTGGTGTCTTTCGGTTGGTCGAACAGATCGGGGGAGGGCAGGTTGTAGGTTTCGGCCGAAACGGGCTCCGCCTGATGCGTCTCATGCTCCACGGGTTCGGCGATCTTGATCGGCTCCGGCTGCACGATGGGCTGTTCCGGAACCGGCTCGTTGTTGGCCTCGGCCAGCTGCTGCCGGACGGTCTGGGCATTGTTCCGTACCCGCTCGAGCGCGGTGGCCTTTTCGACGGTAAAGGTTTCCTGCTTTGCGCGGCGCTTTGCCAGGGCCTGCTCGAATTCGCCGCGCCAGGCAACCAGTTGCTCCTCGCGGCGAACACGCTCGGCTTCCGCCGCCGCCTCCACCGGATCAACCGGTATCTCGATGGGTTCGTCGTCGATTTCAACCACTTCATAGCCCGCCACCGACAGCAACCCCTCGCCGATTTTCGACATGAACGAACGCACCGCGCGGGCGGAAAATGCATCTGTTCCCTTGGGAGTCAACGGCTTGCGTTTCTTGGTTTTGGATGGTTCGGCGGGTGCTTGGGGCATTGCAACTTTCTGGGTGTTCTTAAAGCCGGTCTTTATACCGAAACGCGGCTCCACCGGCGAGCAATTTCATGGGGTTTGGGCCGATCGAGCAATTTTTTGAAAATTCTTTTGAGCGGGGCGGGGATTTGGTTAGTCTGAAGCACCAAACCTTGGAGAATGGATTATGAACCCCTATGCACAGCAGTTGACCACCGTTGCCCAGTCCGCCCCCGATGAACGGGCGGCCTTCATCCGTAAAACCTACGCCCACCTCGCCGGCGCGGTGCTGGCCTTCGTTGGCCTCACGGCCTACATGGTCAACTCGCCGATCGCCGAGATGCTGCTCAGCGTCATGTCGATGCGGTTTGGTTGGCTGTTGATTCTGGGTGGCTTTATGATTTTCGGCCGTATGGCCAGTGGGCTGGCTTCGAGTACCAGTAGCCAGAACATCCAGTATGTCGGGCTGACGCTGTATGTGATCATCGAGGCGGTGATCTTTGCCCCGATCCTTTGGATTGCCACCTATATGCTGAACGATGCGACCGTGATTCCAACGGCGGGCATCCTGACGCTGGGCATCTTCGGCGGCCTGACGCTGGTGGTCTTCACGACCAAAAAGGATTTTTCGTTCCTCGGCGGGATCCTGAAGATCGGCTTCATCGTTGCGCTGGCGCTGATTGTCTGCGCGGTGCTGTTCGGCTTCAACCTGGGCCTGGTCTTCTCGTTCGCCATGGTGCTGCTGGCCAGCGGCGCGATCCTTTACGACACCTCGCGCATCATCCACAACTATGCCCCCGGCCAACACGTGGCCGCCTCGCTCCAGCTCTTCGCCTCCGTCGCGCTGCTCTTCTGGTATGTCCTCCAGATTGTCATGAGCTTTAGCCGGAGGTAGCCTTTCCGTGGGAAACGAGCTACCCAACCGCCATGGGCACGAAAAAGGGCAGACACATGGATCTGCCCCAAAAGGTACGCGTATGGGGGTAAATCCTAGAACGCGTAGGTGATGAACAGGCGGGTGTCGGTGGCGATGGTGTCTTCGGTGCCGTTGGTGAGATCGCGATAGCCAAGGCCAATCTTGAGGGCAACCGTGAGGTTGTCGAGCTTCGGGATGGGTTGTTTGGCAACCACGTTGACTTCGTGGCCGGAACGACCGCCGGTTTGGCTCTGATCGTGGAAGGTGGCGTTGTAGAGGCCGTAGAGCGTGGTCTTGCTGCTTTCGAGCGTGGTGACCGCCTTGGCGTAGAGCGTATGGGAATCGCCAACAAACTGTCCGGAGTAGAGCATCATCGATGATCCCAGCGCATGGTTGATGCCGGTGGTGGTTTCCTGGAAACGCAAGTTGTCGCCGTAGACGCCGAAGTAGCCTCCTTCAAGTTTCACTTCGCCCACCTTCTGTGCCAGCGAGAGGCCGAAGACATTGGCTTTGTGATCCGCCGCGCGACCGACGTCGACTTCGTTGCGGTAGTAGCCGAGCAGGGAGGTCTTTTCGGCCATGTCCCATTTGGCGCGCAGGCCGAACAGGTTGGCCACATCCCAGGCAACGGCGTCGAACGCGGCGACCTCGAGGTTTTCGATGCCGTTGTTTACGACTTCGCCCCAGGTGACGCCGTCGGTATCATAGCCGGTGCCGAACACGTCGCCGAAGTCGTTGAAGTCCCATCGGTCGTATACATCGATCCAGTTGCTCATGCGCCAGGCGTGGCCACCGGCAATGCGATGGTTCTTCACATCCTTTGACTCGAACTGGAGTGCGCCGATGGAGCGGGGTTTTTGCCGGAAGTCGTCGGCGCGGAACACTTCCGCATTGTTGACCTTGCGGCCGACGGTTGCCGAGGTGTTGGTCAGGCCGAGCGCTTCCATGTTGTAGTTCAGGTAGCCTTCGTTCAGGACGTTGACGCGTCCATTCGCCACGAGTGCATCGCCGGGGTGCGCGGCAGTGCCATAGTCCTGGGAGTCGAGCACGCCTGCGCCGTTGTAGGTTGCACCAATGGACCATCCCTCTTTTTCGGGGGAGAGGTAGTTGAGCTGAAGGCCCAGAGTGGTCGAGTGGGCGGTGTCCGGAGCGTTGTTTTCAAAGTCGCGGTACATGCTCAGCGCCTGGAGGCGACCGGAAAGTGTGCCGTAGCCAAGGTTGTTGAACTGTTCGATGACGCCTTCCGCCGATGCGAACGATGCAATCATGGCGGTTGCCAGAACGAGTGTTGTTTTTTTCATGCGAATTCCTTTCAAATAAAAGCAGGCCGGAATAATCCGGCCTGCATAGTGTTTTAAGCAGGCGGGACTAGCCTACGTATTTCAGGCCTTCGTTGTCCTTCTGCGTCATCAGAGAAGCAACCACCAGGGTGATGAAGCTGAGCGGGATGGAGATGATGCCGGGATTGTCGAGGCTGTGGATGGCGCTGGCCGGATCGAGACCGTATTGCCCGAACATGCTCGGGGAAGTCAGGATGATGCCCAGTGCGGAAACCATGCCGACGCCGATCGACCAGGCAATACCTTTGGCGGTGGTCTTCTTCCAGAAGAGCAACATGATGATCGACGGCAGGTTGGCCGAAGCCGCAACCGCGAAGGCCCAGCCCACAAGGAAGGCTACGTTCATGCCCTTGAAGGCAATGCCGAGGCAGATGGCAATGATGCCGACGACGAACGCCGCGATCTTGCCGGCCAACACCTTCTGGTTGTCGGTCATCTTGATGCCCATGTAGTTGTCCATCAGGTCGTGCGCGATCGCGCCGGAGGTGGCGACGATCAGGCCGGACACGGTGCCGAGTACGGTGGCGAAGGCAATGGCCGAAATGATGGAGAAGAGCACGAGGCTGAAGGCCTTGGCCAGCAGCGGCGCGGACATGTTGCCGCTTTCCACATCGATCACGCCGAGTGTCATTGCGCCGAGTCCCATGAACAGCGTCAGCACGTAGAAGAAGCCAATGCCGGCGATCGCGACGATGGTCGATTTACGGGCATCGCGCTGCGACGGGACGGTGTAGTAGCGGATGAGGACGTGCGGCAGGGAGGCCGTGCCGAAGAAGAGCGCGAGCATGAGCGAGATGAAGTTCAGCTTGCCGATGCCGCTTTTTAGTTTGAATTTCTGGCCGGGAATCATCAGTTCCGCGCCATCGGTCGCCTCGGGGCAGAAGACCTTCACGTGGTCGCTGCCGTCATCAAACTTGGCCACCTTGCTCTTGGGATAGCGGACGACTTCCGATTCCTGGATGGTGGAGAAATATTTGAAGACGCCCACCTTGCCGGTTTCGGTCTGGCCGTCCGGCAGCTTGGTGACAAGGCCGACGGACTTGAACTTGTTCTCTTCCTTCGGTGCGCCGTTGTAGAGCACGGCGCCGTCGGCGGTCTCCGTCTTGGACTGTGCTTCGAGCAACTTGCCGCCTTCCAGGGCAATCCACCAGTTGGCCACGCCGTCCTCAACCACCTTCACGAAGGTCTGGTCGAGGTACTCGGCGGTCGCCGCCGCGGTAACGCTGGAGGCTTCGATGGTGCGCGGGTTGAAGGTTTCCGGGCGCGGCTCGGTGGAGAGGCCCTTGTTCAGCACCGCAATCGAAAGCACGGTGGAGAAAATGATCAGCAGGCCGCCCTTGAGGAACTGCACATAGGTGGTGGAGGTCATGCCCGCCGTCGCCACGATCGTGATCACGATCGCGCCGACCATGCAGACGCCGATCCAGTGGGGCAGGCCGAGCAGCGGCGTCACGAGCACGCCCGCGCCCACCATCTGCGGAATCAGGTAGAACATGGAAACCGCTAGCGTGCTGATCGCCGCCATGAGCTGGATGCCCTTGGAGTTGAACTTGGAGTCCAGCGCGTCGGTGAAGGTGTATTTGCCCAAGCGCTTCATTGGTTCGGCAACCACGAACAGCGCCACGATCCAGCCGGCGAGGTAGCCGATGGAGTAGAGGAAGCCGTCGTAGCCCATGGTGGCGATGAGGCCGCAAATGCCGAGGAACGACGCTGCGGAGAGATAGTCGCCGGCAAAGGCGACGCCGTTGACGAACCAGTGGATGGTGCCGCCGGCGGCGAAATAGCCCTCGGCCGATTTCGCCTTGCGGGCAAAGTAGAACGAAATGCCGAGCACGAAGCCGACGAAGGCAAGGAAGATCGCAATGGCGATCGGGTTGGCTACATAATTCATGATGCAGCCTCCTCTTCCTTGGCATTCATCTCGTCTTCCTTCTTCGTGCAGAGATGGTTGTAGATCAGGCCGAGGATGATCGCGAAGACGATCAGCGCCATACCGTAGATGATGGCGAGGTTGGTTCCGGCGAGTACCGGCTTTTTCATGGTTTCGGTCGCGAATACCGCAATGCCGACAAAGCCCATGTAAATAACGCAATAAAGCCAGAACAGCTTGATGCCAAGCTTTGCCTTCCAATCGGACGATGCGTCCTTCTCCACTTTCGCGGCTGGTTCGTGCAACATGTTTCCCCCTGTGTTTGGTTTTAAGTATGAAGGAGGATTGCTTACCAGAACCGCCAGTTTACTCAATACATTAAACAAGCACTCATATATTAAGATTCGATGTAAATAGCTGGATTTGAATGGGTGTAAAAATACCGATTGAAGGGGCTGCTTAATTATTCAGCGACTTTTTCCAGCCGGATGTCGAAGATCAGCGCGGCGTAGGGGCCGATCTTGTCGCCGGCCCCGCGCTTGCCCCAGGCCAGATCGGGCGGGACAACAAATCGGAATTTTCCGCCTTCCTTCATCAGCGGCAATCCTTCCTTCAGGCCGTCGATGGCCTCGGCCATTGTGAAGGTGTCGGTCTCGGTGCCGTGGTAGGTATCCTTGATGACGGTGCCATCGACCAGCAGGATGCGCTGGTTTACCTCCACCGTGCTCCACTCGTCGGGCGATTTGCCCGTGCCCGGCTCCTTGATGGTATATTGCAGGCCGCTGGGCGTAACGATCACATCCGGCTTTTTCCGGTTCTTCTCCAGAAATGCTTCCGTCTCGGCGCGGTTTTGCCCCGCACCCCCGCGCCCGCGCTTCTTGCCGGCATTCTTATTGTTGTTCTTTTGTCTGCCCATGGTTGAATTAATCGGGGATTGGCCTTGTTCTTTCAAGCAGGAATTCAAGATGGGTGGGTATCGGCATGCGGAATGCTTTGTTACTTCCATGAAGAATGCATGCCTAGCGGAAGCGGATGAAAAAATCGAAATCGATGACGGGAGCGGGATAATCCATAAAAAATCACCGTTTGCGCAGGCTGCGCTGGTTTTTGCGGTGGCATCGTTGTGCATAGCGCTCCTGATGTACCTTGCCATCGTCGTGCTGTATTCGGGTTTCGAGGTTTATGATGACATGGGATCACTGTTCGTGTGCATGCAGCTTGGGGGGATCAGCCTGGTTTCCTATGTTCTCGCTCCGCTGGCATTGCTGTCCATTCTGATCGGGGTTGTGCACAAGCTGTGGAAAGGCAAGGAGAGCGCAGCGTGGGGTATGCTGGGCATTTCCCTAGTCATCGCCAGCCTGTCGGTGGCATGCGCATATTGGGCGTTCTCGCTAATGGCCATCGGTTGAATGGAGGGTATGGAAGAGGGAGCCATGAATGGAATTGATGAATATCACAGCTAAAATTCTGCTCACAACCATCATATGGATTGTCGGTGCCTACTTTGGATCAACGTCATCATCCGACCCCGCCGGCGAAATCTATGCGATGCTGATTCCGATGCTCGTAGCGCTTGTGATCTCCATTCCGGTGACGGTCAGTATTGCACGTACACCAGTAACGGCGGGTGGCTGGCGGGGCAGGGTTTTGGATGTTACGCGCTACGTGCCCTTGGCGATTGCAGGTGGGCCGGTAGCCATGCTCGCTCTTGTTCTGGCTTTTTCCCTGTTGCTGGCCCTTCTGCGGTTTGCATTCTCCGTTTACGGACTCGTGCTTCTGTGCACCGGAGTGGGCATTTGGTTTTTTGGATTCCACCGAAAGAAAAGGCTGGCACGGAACCTCGGGGCGGCTCCCGGGCCAGCAACCGATACTGTTGCAATGCCAGAGGAGCCGGAAGAAACTTTGCCCGCGCCCGAACCGGCTCCCGTTCCCATTCCCGCACCTGTTCCCGCCCTGCCTCCCAAACCCGGGCGACCGAGGAATAAGAAACCCGTGTGCGGTGTTTGGGCGTGGGTTCTTCCGGTAGCGTCGGTGCCTGTCGGAATAGGCCTTTTTTTTCTTTCGACTACATTCGATTATGACGGCTACGAAGCTTGGTTGATTTTTGCATGGGGACTGGCTCCGACATTCCTTGCGCTATGTATTTCTCCGATCCTTGCCATAGTATCGCTATGCCGCCGAGAACGGTTGCCAGAATTGTCCGCAACCATGCTCATCCTCTATGCTGTCGGTTTGTTGCTCTCTTTATGCGCAGGGCTGACCTAGGCAGTGCGACTGGGCTGGTTGGCATCGACGGTGCGCCGCTCGTCGGGGCTCATGTCGGCATTCCTGTTTTTTTTCTGTCTGCCCATGGAAGGTAATGCGTAACGGGTAATGCGTAATTCCGTCAACAGGAATTCTCTGGGGAGTTGAGTTTGCGCGATGTTTTCGAGAGAGCGAACGGAATTTATATCCAGCCGTAAGTGGGTTTAAAAACCGAGTTGCGGCTGGGTATAAAATCTTGAAAAGTGGGGCGCCAGCGTGGTTTGGGCAATCAGCCTTGTATGCAGGGGCATGCTTCCCTGTCTCCCTTGGCGCGGTTTTGCCCCGCTCCTTTTCGACGGCATTCTTGTTATTCCTGTGGTGTGGCTCCTGCCTACGGTTCGAAGAGCGCTGCAATTTCGATGCGGTTGTTGATGAGTTCCTGGCTGTAGGCGTTGTCGGCCAGCCCGTTGGCGGTGACCATGGCGAGCAGCAGCGCCTTGCGGGTTTTGGTTGCGGTTTGGAATACCTGCATCTTGTTGCGGAGCTCCTCTGCATATTTCTTTGTGATGGTGAAGGGCGCGGCGGAATATTTCATTTCGCAGAGGCTGACCACATTGTCGGCGCGATCGACCAGCAAGTCGATTTGCGCTCCCTTTTCCCCTGGCTTCGGGCGGGAGCGCCAAGCCGAGGATTCGGTCTGCAGGGCGGCGATGCCAAGGGAGGTCTTGATTTGCCGTATATGCTTGAGGCAAATGTTTTCGAAGGCAAAGCCGCTCCAGGCGTTCCAGCGCGGGGTGGCGCGGAGTTTGATCCAATGCGCGCCGGCCTCTTCCGAGAGCCGCTTGCCTTCAATCCAGCGCTGGTGGAAGAGGGAGAATTCATCGGTCAGCCGGAAGAGCGAGTCGCGCTTGGTGCGCCCGAAGGGAATGGTGATGCCGATGAAGCCGGAGCGGTTGAGTTCTTCCAGGGTCTGGGAAAGCGTTCCGCCGCTTTCGAGCTTCGCTTTTTGCTGTAGTTCGGCACGCGTCAGGCCTTGCTGGGTTTTGGCCAATGCCTTGATGATCTGCAGGTGGCGTTCGTGGTTTTCGAAGAGCGAGGCGTAGACTTCGTTGAACTCGTTGCGCAGCGGTGCGCCCGGTTCGAAGCAGAGCTTGTCGATGTTTTGTGCGGCGGAGAGGTTGGGCTGCGCCTGGTGGAGGTAGAAGGGGACGCCGCCCAGAGCCATGTAGAGCTCCAGGGTCTGGAACCAGTTGTGGGAGAATTTGCGGCTGCGCAGATATTCATGCGCTTCGCACAGGTTGAAGGGGGAAAGCTGCATGGTTCGCGTAACCCGCCCGTGTAGTCCGCCCTTGTTGTGGATGACGCGTTTGATCATCCATGCCGCCGCCGATCCACAAACAATGATCAGCAGGTTTCCCCTGCGCGAGCCCCAGCTGTTCCAGAAGTGTTCAAAGGCGGGAAGGAAGCCCGACTTTCGCGACGCGATCCACGGCAGTTCGTCGAAGAAGACCACTTGTTTTTCGGAGGCCTTCGAGCGTTCCAGTTTTCTGCGCAGCAACTGGAAGGCTTCCTGCCAGGTGGCCGGGGTCTTTTTGGTGCCGAGTGCGGCTGCGAAGTTGGCCAGCTGTTGTTTTGCGGGTAGATCCTTGGTGCCGGTAAACTCGACCGTGAACCTCCCGAAGAAGTGGGTAATGAGGAATGTTTTGCCGACGCGCCGGCGCCCGTATACGGCAAGCAGCTCGGCGTCCGGCGAGTCCAGTAGTTGCTTTAGAATCGCCTATTCCCGGCTTCTTCCGGCTATGAAGCTTGGTTTTTCCATAATTTATATCCAGCCGTAGGTGGGTTTTAAAAGGCAGTTACGGCTGGATATGAATTTCGTGTAAAGTGAGGTGAGAAGCGTGATGCGAAGTGAATCACGGCTCAACCGTCATTGTTCACGCATTATGCGAGCGCCTGGTTCACAATCTCTTTCGCCTCGCTTTGGATCTGGCGCAGGTGCTCTTCGCCTTTGAAGCTTTCGGCGTAGATTTTGTAGACGTCTTCGGTGCCGGAGGGGCGGGCGGCGAACCAGCCGTTTTCGGTGCAGACCTTGAGGCCGCCGATGGCCGCGCCGTTGGCGGGGGCGTGCGTCAGCTTGGCGGTGATCGGCTCGCCGGCCAGCGTTTCGGCGCTGACCTGTTCCGGCGAGAGGGCGGCCAGCTTGGCCTTTTCCTCGCGGTTGGCCGGGGCATCGACGCGGTCGTAGACCGGCGCGCCGAACTTGGCGACGAGCTCCTGGTAGTGCTCGCCCGGATCCTTGCCGGTGACGGCGAGGATTTCGCACGCCAGTAGGCAGAGGATCATGCCGTCCTTGTCGGTTGTCCAGACGGTGCCGTCCTTGCGCAGGAACGACGCGCCGGCGGATTCCTCGCCGCCGAAACCGTAGGAGCCGTCGACGAGGCCGTTAACGAACCACTTGAATCCAACCGGAACTTCCTGAAGGTCACGGCCGAGGTCGGCGGCAACGCGGTCGATCATGGAGGAGGAGACCAGCGTTTTTCCAACGGCAGCGTTCTTGTTCCAGCCTTCGCGATTGGCGTAGAGATAGTTGATGGCCACCGCGAGATAGTGGTTCGGGTTCAGCAGGCCGGCGGATTTGGTCACGATGCCGTGGCGGTCGTAGTCCGGGTCGTTGCCGAAGGCGATGTCGAAATCGTCCTTGAGGGCGACGAGGCTGGCCATGGCCCACGGCGAGGAGCAGTCCATGCGCACCTTGCCATCGCGGTCGACGGTCATGAAGCTGAAGGTGTAGTCGACCGTGTCGTTGCGGGTGGTGATGTCGAGGCCGTAGTGCTCGGCGATCGGCTTCCAGTAGCGCAGGCCGGAGCCACCCATGGCGTCGGCGCAGATTTTCAGCCCGGCGTTTTTGATGGCCTCCATGTCGATCACGTTGCCGAGGTCTTCGACATAGGGCGTAATGAAGTCGTAGGCGACGGTGGTGTCGGCTTCGAGCGCTTCGGGATAGTAGAGGCTTTCGACTTCGTCGTTGTTTTCGGCCAGTAGCTCGTTGGCGCGGTCGGCGATCCAGCCGGTGGCATCGGTATCGGCGGGGCCGCCGTTGGGCGGGTTGTATTTGAAGCCGCCGTTGTCGGGCGGATTGTGCGATGGGGTGATGACCACGCCGTCGGCCAGCCCTTCGGTCTTTCCTTTGTTGTACGCGAGGATGGCGTGGGAAATGACCGGGGTGGGGGTGTATCCGCCGTCCTGGTCAATCATCACCGTCACGCCGTTGGCGGCGAAAACCCCGAGCGCGGTTTTTTCGGCCGGGATGGACAGCGCGTGGGTATCCTTGCCCATGAAGAGCGGGCCGGTGATGCCCTGGCCCGCGCGGTATTCGCAGATGGCCTGCGAAATCGCCATGATATGGTCTTCCGTGAAGCTGGTGTTCAGCGAGGTGCCGCGGTGTCCGGAGGTGCCGAAGGCAACCTTCTGGTCGGGATTGGTTACATCGGGCTGCGTCTCGTAGTAGAGACTGATCAGCTCGGCGACGTCGGTCAGCTTTTCCTTTGCAACGGGTTTTCCTGCTTCTGGATGGATGGCCATTTTTGTTTCTCCTTTAAAATTGTTGAATCGAGCCGCGGTTCATAGCAGAGCACACCCCGTGTGCTCAATGCTAAAGGTGAAGTCGTGGCCGCGGCTGGTTGCCGCATTCGCAGTCCGGTGGACGGTTCAGGATTCCTTCAGCTCTTCCGGATCGTCGGCCGTTTCGGGCTCGGGGATGATGATCCCCGTTTCGGCGGCCTGGGTGGCCACCGGGGCATTGCGGACTTCCGTGATGTAGCGCTTGAGCATTTTCTTCTGCTCGCCGCTAAGGCGCGGGAAGCCGTAGACGCCATCGCTCTCCCAGGTCTTGGTGCCTTCGATGATGCCGAGGCGGCTGATGAAGGTTTGCAGCAGCTGGTCGTGGGGATAGCGATAGGTGGTGTCGTCTTCGGTGAAGCTGACCCAGACATCGTAGCCCAGCCATTCCTTCTTGAACATCAGTCGTGTGGCAACCTGTTCGGGTTCGATGATGTCGTCCTGGTGCGTGGCTTCCCACTCCGCCTTGACATCGGCGAAAACCGCCTTCGATTTCCCGCAGTGGGGGCAGGGGCGGATGCCTTTGTTCAAGAAGCCGGAAATGACATAGGGTTTTTTGCAAGAAGGGCAAACGACGGCGGCATTGTTGCCGTGGCAGTCGGCCACTTCCACCTTGTGCACGTTGAGTGTGCTGAGGCTGTCATCGGCCACGCCATCGAACTCCTCGATGGCGGCCTGGAGCAGCTTGCTCTTGGTGATGATTTCGTCGGAAATCATCAGGTCGGGATGCAGATCTGCGGGGGTGTGGCCGTCCGGCAGTCCGGTTCTGCGGTGTACGACCCAAGAGGTGTATTGCCGCGGCGGGCCGAGCACCTCGGTCCAGTCCACCTTGTCGAACGGGCCGAATCCAAGGTAGCCCTGCACGGCCGAATAGTTCGCCCGAACCTTGTTTGCGTTCAGATAATCCAATGCCTTGCGAATATCGCCTTTCATAAAAAACCTCCGTTGTCTGCCTATACAAAACTATGTCGTACTAAGATGACAATAAGAAAGTGGTTCAATTACGGTTAGGAAGGGGGTTTTCCGGTTTTCGGCGTATTTGTCGTTGCTCCGGCTTGAGTGGCGGAGGCTGAACATGCACTCTTCGAGGTTCAACCTAAAACACAGGAGAGAAAACATGGCCTCAGCAGTAGCACGGCATATTTTGGTGGCAACGGAAGCGGATTGCCTGACGTTGAAAAAGCAGATCGAGGAAGGCTCCGATTTCGGCGAACTGGCCAAGGCGCACTCCAAGTGCCCATCGGGCGCAGACGGCGGCGCGCTCGGCACCTTCGGTCCCGGCCAGATGGTGAAGGAATTCGACGAAGTCGTCTTTAGCGCCCCCGTTGGCGAAGTGCAGGGGCCGGTCAAGACCCAGTTCGGCTTCCATCTCGTGGAAGTCACGCATCGGGTGGATTAATCCGGGAAGGGGCACCGGCTCCGGTGCCCGGTCGGCGAGACCGCCGGCCCTCGGTTGGGTTCTATTTTTCGGGTGGAACCAGCCCAAACTTGGCATACGCACGGGCCGTGGCAACACGGCCCTGCGCCGTTCTCTGGAGGTAGCCCTCCTGGATCAGGTAGGGCTCGTATACCTCCTCGATCGTGTCGGATTCCTCGCCCACCGAGACCGACATCGAGTTGATGCCCACCGGCCCGCCGCCAAACTTGTTGATGATGCAGGAGAGGATGCGCTTGTCCATTTCCTCCAAGCCGTCGTCATCGATGTCCAGCAGATTCAGCGCCTTGTCGGCCAGCTCGGCGGTAATGATGTTGTCGGCCTTGACCTGCGCATAGTCGCGGGCGCGGCGCAACAGGTTGTTGGCAATACGCGGAGTTCCGCGCGACCGCGATGCAATCTCCATGGCGCCATCGTTTTCGATTTCCACATTCAGGATTTTCGCCGAGCGCTTGATGATGATGGCCAGCGTTGCCGCGTCGTAATAGTCGAGCCGGTTAACCAATCCGAAGCGCGAGCGCATGGGGGCGGAGAGCATGCCGGCACGCGTGGTTGCCCCAATCAGCGTAAAGGGCTGGATGTTCAGGCGCACCGACCGGGCGTTCGGCCCCTGGTCGATCACAATATCGATCACGAAATCCTCCATGGCGGAATAGAGATATTCCTCCACCGAGCGCTGCATGCGGTGGATTTCGTCGATGAACAGCACATCGCCGCGCTCCAGGCTGGTCAGCAGGCCGGCCAGATCGGCGGGTTTGTCGATGACGGGCCCGGATGTGCATTTGATGCCCGCGTCCATGGCATCGGCCAGAATGTAGGAAAGCGTTGTTTTTCCCAGGCCGGGCGGGCCGGATAGGAGCACGTGGTCGAGCACATCCTCGCGCTGGCGTGCGGCCTGCACAAAGAGTTCCAGCCGCTCCCGGATCTTATCCTGTCCTGTAAAATCCTCGAAGCGCGACGGCCGAAGCTTCTGCTCGAACTCCTTGTCCGGTGTAATGATTTCGTTGTTCATGATTGGAATCTATGTAGCCACAGTTGAACGCCGGTTGTCACGGAATATAACCACGAAGACTCGGCGTGCGCAACGGGGCACGAAGCAGGGGAGGGCGGAGAGTCCTTCGGGCCTTCGTGGCTATTTCGTTAGCGCCAGGCGGATGAGGTCTTCCACCGTCATTTCGGGCGAGAGTTTTTTGGCAACGCCCTTGATCATCTTGGCGGCATCGTCGGGCTTGTGGCCGAGGGCGCCGAGCGCGAGGGCGGCATCGCGCATGCGCGAGTCGCCGCAGGCGGCTTCGATCGGGGCGAAGGCATCGAGCTGTTCGCCAGGATCGAATTTGTCGCGCAGCTCCACAACGATCCGTTCGGCCGTTTTCTTGCCGATGCCCGAGATCGACGAGATCCGTTTGATGTCGCCGTTGATCAGCGCATTCTTCAGCTCGCGCACCGGCAGGCCGGAGAGCGCGCTGATCGCCAGTTTGGGGCCTACGCCGCTGATGGTGAGCAACTTCAGGAACATGTCGCGCTCGTCCTCGGTGCAGAAGCCAAAGAGCTTTTGGTCTGCTTCGGTGATGTGGTGGTGGGTCAGGATCCGGCAGTGTTCGCCTTCGAGCGGGAGGCGGTCGTAGCTGCTGAGAGGAATGAATACCTCGTAGCCCACGCCGCCAATGTTCATTTCGATGCGTGCGAGCTGCTTGGTGTCGAGTTTGCCTTCAAGAAACGTAATCATGGTTGGGATGTTGCAGAAACAGACCGGTGAAATACAGCCTTTTCTCAAATCCTTGGGACTTCGCTCCGCAGGGATGCCCAGTACGCGGCCATCATGAATGTTGCAGTTGTTGTGACGGCCGTCACTCTAACTGCAACATCCGGCCTGCTTATCGATTTCAAGCAGCAGGGCGCGATGGGCTTCGTGGGCCTGCTTTCCGGCATAGTCGTGCGGGAGCAACGCGGAGGGGAGCAGCGGATCGTCGATCATGGCCGCATGATAGGCGGAGAGCGATGCGCGCAATAGCTGGGAGATATCGGCGGGGGCGTGAAGGTCCGACTGAAGCAGTGCGATATTCTTTTGCGTCACGTCTCGGAAATGTTCCTGTCGTTGGCGGAGTTGCTCGAAATTCCACGAATCTTCCACGATTTGCCGACTGGGCAAGCCCAGAACGCTTCTCGACTCAAACAAATAAGCGAACGCATCGATGTTGGTTGCCTGGGCGAGGTCATCGAAGTCGGGGCGGATGTCGTCGGGGGTAATCCAAACGCTTTGCTGTAGCTGGCCGAGATGTTTCCGTTTAAGAAATTGCCGCAGCACATTGCGGTATTTCCTATCCACCTCGGGGACGTCGTAGACCAGCATGTACCAAATCTTGTTCCATGAACGCCCCCAGCGTTTTTCAGGATGGAAGTAGATGGGAATCACATTTTGTCCGGTTTCGGTCAAATGAAGCCGGGGAGCTTCTCCGCCGGTGCTTCGCGCCGCAACGAGCCCCTGCTTCAGCAAGCGGGATTTCGCGGAGCGGAAGGCTTTGTCGCTGGGATAGCAGGAGCGGTTGAGAAGCGCCCAGCCGCCCCGGCTAAGGAAGAGCGCGGAAAGCTCCAGAAGTTCCATGAACTCGACTCCAACGTGTCGCCGCACAACGGGCCAACTGATATCCGGGTTATGGAAATCCTGCCAATCCATGAACAGGAGTGTTGCAGTTGTGCTGACGGCCGTCAATATAACTGCAACATTTGCCGTGGAGCTTAGGGTGGATTGGGTGGAACAATCGGAGATGGAAAGGGTTGCATTCCGGGGGGAAAGCTATATCTTCGCGCCTCATTTCATAACCCGATACCGAATAACCAATAACAATTTACCGGAGCCGCGGCTCCGCCGGAGGCTCCGAATGGCCCAGGAAATCAGGAATATCGCGATCATTGCGCACGTCGACCACGGCAAAACCACGCTGGTGGACGAGATCATCAAGCAGGCTGAGCTATTTCGCGACAACGAGGATATGCAGGAATGCTTGCTCGATAGCAACGACCTAGAGCGCGAACGCGGTATTACGATCCTTTCCAAGAATATCAGCGTCAACTACAAGGGCGTTAAGGTCAACGTGATCGACACCCCCGGCCATAGCGACTTTGGCGGGCAGGTGGAGCGCGTGCTAAACCTCGCCGACGGCGTGCTCCTGCTGGTCGATGCAGCCGAGGGCCCCATGCCCCAGACCCGCTTCGTGCTGGACAAGGCCTTGGAGCTGGATCTGAAGCCGGTGGTGATCATTAATAAGATCGATAAGCCCGACGCCCGTCCGGACGTGATCCACGATCTGGTGTTCGACCTCTTCGTTGAACTTGAAGCCAACGACGACCAGCTCGATTTCCCGATGCTTTACTGCTCCGGCAAGGATGGCTGGGCGGATACCGTGCTTGATGGGCCGCGCGATTCGATGCTGCCGCTGATGGATGCGGTGCTCGAGCACATCCCCGCGCCGAAGGTGAACGAGGGTCCCGTCCAGATGCAGGTGACCTCCATCGACTACAACGACTATGTCGGCCGTATCGGCGTGGGCCGCGTCTACCGCGGAACGCTTAACACCAAGCAGCCGCTCATGCACATCCGCCGCGACGGAACCCTGGAGCAAACCCGCATCAAGAAGCTCTTTACCTTCGAAGGGCTTGGGCGCAATGAAGTCGAGGAAGTCCCCTGCGGCGACCTCTGCGCGATCGTCGGGATTCCCGATATCGACATCGGCGACTGCATTACCGATTTTGAAACCCCCGAAAGCTTGCCGCCGATCCACATCGATGAGCCGACGCTTTCGATGACCTTCAGCGTGAACGATTCGCCCTTCTATGGACAGGACGGCAAATATGTGACCAGCCGGCATCTTCGCGAGCGCCTGCTGAAGGAGACCGAGCGCGACGTGGCGCTGCGCGTCGAGGAAACCGGTGGCGACTCCTTCCGTGTTAGCGGCCGCGGGGTGCTGCACCTTTCCATCCTGATTGAAACCATGCGCCGCGAGGGCTTTGAAATGTCCGTTGCCCAACCCCAGGTGATCTTCAAGGAAAAGCACGGCAAGAAGGAGGAACCGATCGAAATCCTGCACATTGATGTGCCGGACGAATTTGCCGGCAAGGTGATCGAGCTTGCCGGAACCCGCAAGGGCGAGATGGTCGACATGGATCAGCACGGCCTGCGCAAGACCATCCGTTTCCAGATTCCCACCCGAGGGCTGATCGGCCTGCGTTCCAGGATGCTCACCGCTTCGGCGGGCGAGGCGATCGTGACGCACCGGTTCCTGCAATACGAACCCCACAAGGGCGCAATCCAGCAGCGCAACAACGGCGTGCTGATCTCCCAAGGCAAGGGCGCCGCAGTGGCTTTTGCGATCGATGGGCTGCAGCAGCGCGGCATCTTTTTCGTGAACCCCGGCGAGGAGTGCTACGAAGGCATGATCGTTGCCGAGCATTGTCTCGACAAGGACCTGGTCGTCAACATGCAGAAGGCCAAGCAGCTCACCAACGTCCGGGCCTCCGGCACCGACCGCGCCATGAAGATTGCCCCGGCGCAGGTGAAGAGCCTGGAGGAGGCGCTCGAATACATCGCCGCCGACGAGCTGGTCGAAATCACCCCCCACAACATCCGCATGCGCAAGAAGATGCTCACCGAAAACGAGCGCAAGCGCTTCAGCCGCCAGAAGGAAAGCTAGTTTTCTTTCGGAACCTCGCAAAGACCGCAAAAAGACGCTCCTTGGCGGTCTTTGCATTTTTGCTTCGTTAGAGTTTCGTAAACCCTTGGGATAAGGGTTGCTTTCCCCGTATTTGGTTATAAGCTTTCGGCATACCATTCAGGACGTGCCGCGGGTCGTCAGGGAAGCCACGGGGTTTCCGGAAGCCGAACGAGTCGGGACAGGCGTGGTGTGCCGGGTGGGGGAGATGGGATAGGAAAATGGAAAAGAGACTGTATGTGGGAAACCTTTCCTACAATTCTACCGAGGATGACCTAGAGGCCTTGTTCCAGCAGGCTGGAACCGTCGTTTCGTGCCAGCTGATGCTCGACAAGTTCACCAGCCGCTCGCGCGGGTTTGCATTCGTTGAAATGGAGACCCACGAAGAAGCCAACAAGGCCGTTGAAATGTTCAATGAGAAGCCGCTCGATGGCCGCGACCTGCGGGTCAATATTGCCAAGCCCCGCGAAGAGCGTCCCCCGCGCCGGGAAGGTGGAGGCGGCGGCTATGGAGGCGGCCGTGGCGGTGGCCATGGCGGCCGCGAGCGCAGTGGCCGTGGCGGTGGAAACCGCGAACGCTACTGATCCTTCCCGTAGGTGGAAGAGACCAGGCCCGGGCTTCCGCCCGGGCTTTTTTGCTTTTCCGGCAACCCTTACCCGCAGGTGATGCCCGCCCAGAGGATCCAGGGTCCGCCGCATCCGGCTTCGACGCTTTCCTTGTGGTATTTGCCGCAACCGCCCCATTTGTTGATCGGTTCGCTTCCCGTTTCGTTCATGGGGTCTTCTTCCGAAATGACGCTTTTCGCAAGGATCGATCCCAGCAGGCGCGGCACGGGATCGGAGAGTTCGATGTGTCCGCCCTGCGGGCCGAGAAACAGCTTGCCGGTGCGCTTGCCGCCCTTCACCTCTTCCAGGTATTCCGTGCCCGCCGTGAGGCCCATGCCCTTCGGGTCCTCCATGCCGCCATGCGCGTGCTCGGCAATAAAGCCGTTGCCGCATAGCTCGGCCAGCTCGTCGAGGGTTTTGTCGCCGGCGGTAAAGTAGGTGTTGGTCTGGCGCGGCATCAGCGGGCGTTTCCAGCTCTCGCGCTTGCCGTTCGATTGGCGTGGCGACGGGCCGTTGATGTCGCCGACCAGCGACGACATCAGATCGTTCATCGGTGACGACAACTTGCCTTCGTCGAGGATCACCTGCGGACGGGCAATGAAGCCTTCGTCGTCGAAAAAGTGGGTGCCGTTCACGCCGTAGGGTATTTTGCCCATCGCAAAGACGCCCGCGTTGTTGATGATGGATGCGTGTTCGTTTCCAACGAGTGTTCCGCTTCTTTTCAGGCCGGGGGCGCAGCTGCGGCCAAGGCGGCAGGTGTCGCCCTCCTGCGTGTGGCCGAAGGCTTCGTGGGCAATCACGCCGGTCACATCGGGGCCGGTGATGATGCGGTAGCGGCCCGGCTGGATCCGTTCCGCGTGTTCAACCTTGTTGGCGGTCTCGACGAGTTGGGCAATCAGCTCTTCATGGATCGTTGCGCCTGCCTCGGCACCGGCCATGCCTCCGATAATGTCGCGCACGGTTTTGCCGGATGGCGTGATGGCGTAGAGATAGTAGAGGCTCGAGAAGAGCGACTGCGACATCATGCGCGTGCGGTCGGCAAACAGACGGGTCTTCACCTTGCGGCGGATCATGCAGCCGGCCGAGGCGAGCTTGTCGCCGCCCTCCTTCATGATCGCTTCCTTGATGGCCTTGGAGCGCGCGGCGGTTTCGGCCTTGCTCATCGATTCGGAGAGGGACGGATCGTAGGCGCTGCCGAAATGGACCGGGGTTCCGGCTTGTGGCAGTTCCCCGCCGATCAGGATCTGTTCGCGGATCGGTTCGGCGAATGCTTCGAGCGGTTCGTCGCTCCAGCTGGGCGGTGTGTAGACCGGCGGTTTTTCCAGGGTTTGGAAATAGTCCAGTGCTTCGGCTTTCAGCGTTTCGGCGGCTGCAAGCAATGCGGCTTCATCGAAGTTGTTGGTTGCGTATTCAAAGTTGCGCCGGCCGGCGAGGATACGCAGCACGATGCCGCGGTCCATGGTGAGTCCGGTTGCCTCGGTTTGGCTGACATGGCTCTGGAACTGATCGAGATCCTCCAGCACGGCGAAGGCGTAGAGCTTGTCTTGCGCTCCGGCCTCCAGGGTGTGGACCAGCTTTTCAAGGGTGGGGAAAAAGGCGCGGAGTTCATCGGTGAGCGGGTAGGGGATGGTGTTCATTATTCGGCTCCTTTCGTCTGGCCGGCGATGGAAACGCCTTTGGTGATGAGCATGGAATCGGGGCCGCGGTAGCCCAGGGGCGGGGCATAGCTGCTCTTGGGCACGTTCACGGTGCCGAGGGTTGCGGAGAGCTTGCAACCGGTAAAGTTGTCCTTCAGGTTGCCGGAAACCACACCGCCTTTCACCAGCGTGACGGTGCCATCGGCCGCATGGTGTTTCCCGAGTTTGATTTCGGAGCTCCAGGTGAGTTTCTGGGAATCGATCAGCAACGAGGAAAACTTGATGACTTCCACATATTCCAATCCCGTGAGGTTTTCCTTGGCCAATGTGCCCGGCTCAACCACCAGGTTGCCGCTGAGTCCGTTGGGTTCCAAACCAAGGTATTGCCCGAACCGGTTTCCGATCACACGGTTCTTCACTTGATTGCCTTCAATCAGTGCCCCGCCTTTCGCGGGGAGGCCGTCGATGGCGTAGGCAGAAGAGAGCACCATGCAGGGGATCGTCGGATCGAGGCTAAGGTTCAGCGCATCGCCTTCCCCGCCTCCAAGTTGGTCGCCGGCCTTGAGGAAAGGCAGTTTGAGATATTCGTTGGTGCAATTGAGCTGTTGCAGCAGGGCTTCGAGCATTTGCGAGAGTGCATCCTTCCCGATCAGGATGGTTGCACCGTCTTGGGTTTCCGGCTCCTGGCTGTCGCCGAGAACGGAAACCTGCAGTGCGCACTCCTGGAGAAAGCCCTGCACGTTCAGGTCGTCGACGGTGACGGAGGTGGTGTGCTCGTGGACTTCCTTATCGTTTTTCTGTCCGGCCTTTTCCATGGCCGCTTCCAAATAGAGTTCGCTCAGCTCGGTTTCATAGGCAAGGCCTTCGGAGTTGGTTTGGATTCCGAGGCTGTAGTTGACGAACAGCTCGGCCGAGTTCAGGTGGCACCCTGCGGTGGCGGCGAAGGCCGCCGTGAACTGGTTCTCGATTTTTTCGGCGACGCTTTCCGGGTTGTCGCGGACATCCGGATCGCATGTTTCAACGGCAACCGGTTCGGCGGCCGGCGGTGCGGCGAGCTTCCAGGCTTTGTTCTGTCCGCATACGGCAAGGGCGATGGCCTCCCTCAGTTGATCTTCGATCGGCTGGTAGGCCACGAGGTCGATCATTGCGGTTCCGACCATGCCCTCGGTTTCGGACGGGATGTAGATGGAAAGCTTGAAGGCCTCCCCATCGACGCGGCGACTCTGGTGGCAGGAAAGCGCGGAACCGTCGGGGGAGGAAAATAGACGCTGCAGACTGCGCGAAGCAGTTGCGTTCAGGCTCCAGCCTGTCAGCGTGCCGGCTTCAACCAGCGCCTTCAGTTGGGCGGTGACTTCGTTGATGAATAGTTGATTCATAGGACCTCGGTAATGATGTGAATGCGGGACAGGATAATTAAATGGCAGGATAAAGCCGCACCCAAATAAGTAAAATGTGAAGCATGTCATTGGCGGTGTTCATCCACCTGCCGCGCCTCCTGATTCAGGGATCGGTTATAAAAAACGCCCGCCCCAGGGAAGGAGGGCGGACGTCCGGTTGTTTGGGGGAGGAGATTCGGGAATTATTTCGTGCCGGCTTCCACTTCGATGCTGATCTTTACTTCGTCGCCTATCACGGCTGCGGGGGCGTGGTCGATGCCGAGCTCGCGCCGATTGAGCGAGGTGTTGCATTCAACGCCGATAATCTTCCCGCCTTGGCGTCCGTCCACCGGACCGTTGATGGTGACGGGGAGCACGACGTTCCGGTCAATCCCGAGCAAGTTCAGGTTGCCGGTGACTTCGAATTCGTTTTCGCCGGTTTTTTTGATGGAGGTGCTCTTGAAGGTGATTTGCGGGAACTTGGCCACATTGAAGAAGTCCTCGTCGCGCAGGTGCTCGTCCCGCTTTTCATTGTTGGTGTCGATGCTGGCCGCCTGAATGGTGCCTTGGGCGGATTTCAGCGTTTTGCTGGCAACATCATAGTCGATCGTACCCTCGAAGGTGTTGAACGTGCCCTTGGTGTTGCTCACCATCATATGCTTGGCCGCAAAGCCGATCTCGGCATGGCCGGTATCGATCGTGAAGGTCTCCGCGCTGGCACCGATCGTCAGCACACATAAAACCGAAATCATGAAAATTCGAATCATAATAAGCTCCTTGAACGCCCGTTATTATACAAAGAGAACCAAAATGGTACAGTATAAAGTTCGGGAAAATGAAAGGGGATTTCGGGGTGCAAAAAATCAATAGGTCAGCAGGGCGTGGATGGGATTGCTGCCCAGCCTGGCCCGTCCGTTCAGGAAGCCGAGCTCCATCAGGAAGTCGCTTTCGACAATCTCCACATCGAAGTTGGTGCTGATCAAGTCGATGGTTGCCGCAACCGTTCCGCCGGTGGCCAACACATCGTCGATAATCAGAATGCGCTGGCCGGGTTTGAAGGCATCGGAATGGATTTCAACGGTGTCGGTTCCGTATTCGAGCTCATAGGTCTGCTGGTGTACGGCGTGGGGCAATTTGCCAGGTTTGCGTACCAGACAGGTGCCGGCGCCGAGTGCATAGGCGAGGGCCGAGGCAAAGATGAAGCCACGGGCTTCGATGCCCACCACCATGTCGATCTGGTTGCCGGCATGCCGCTCCTTGAACAGGTCGATGGCCAGTTTGAAGGTGGCGGGATCGGCGAGCAACGGGGTGATGTCCTTGAAGCCGACGCCGGGTTTGGGAAAGTCGGGAATATCGCGGATGGCGGCTTTGAGTTGTTCCATGGTGAAAGTTCTCCTGTTGAAGTGTCGTTAAGCTAACCGTTTGAGGGAGGAAGTAAAAATTGCTCCGTTTCTTCTCGGCTTCGGGAATGGCAGCGCGCCTAGCAGGGCTTTCCGGTCTACTGCTTGCGGGTAATCAGCCCCATGAAATTGTAGATCATCCGCGCAACCAGGAAATCCGGCGCATGCAGCTTTTCAATCGGGGCCAGTTCCACAACGTCGAACCCGATCACGGTCTTGTGCCCCGCAATCTGTTCGAGGCATTCCATCGCCTGGAACCAATCGAGTCCGCCGGGTTCCGGCGTGCCGGTCGCCGGCATGATGGATGGATCGAGTCCATCGACGTCGAACGTCACATACACCTTTTCCGGAAAGTCGTCCGGCAACAGCTTGTCGGGGATTCCGCTGCGGCCGATTTCATACCCATCGAGATAGGGGATGCTCTTCTCCTTCCGCAACTCCACTTCCGGGAGCGAGAGCGCCCGGACGCCGATCTGGAAAAGCGGGATGCCCAGCTCGACCGCATGGCGCAGGGCGCAGGCATGGCTGAGCGGATCGCCCTCGTATTCCCGGCGAAGGTCGGCATGCGCATCGAACTGGATCACGCCAAACGGTTCTCCGGACTCCTTCAGCGCCCGGAGGGCGGAGACCGTAACCGTATGCTCTCCCCCAAGCATGACCGGGATCTTGCCCAGCTTCAGGACTTCCGCGATTTCCCGTTCGATGAACTCCAGGCTGTATTGCGCCGGGCGCGTGTGGATGCCGAACGCGCAGGGGCAGCTTTCGCCATCGTAGGCTTCCAGCTGGTACGATGCCTCGAGAATGGCCGTCGGCCCGTTGGCGGTGCCGCCGCCATACGAAACCGTCTTTTCGTAGGGCGCGGGAATCACATGGAACAGGCAATCCTCCGCCGGCATGTCCGGTACTTCCGATTCCAGAAATGTTTTCATGATAGGCGCCCCTTGTAGTCTCCATAATTGAATTCGCGGACCATCTCGACGGTGCCGTTCCGCCGGATCCCGATATCGGGATGCTGGATCCCGTTAAAGAAGGTGGTCTTCACCATCGAATAGTGGGCCATGTCCTGGAAGGCCAGCCGGTCGCCGACCTTCAGTGCTTCGTCGAACGAATAGTCGCCGATCTGATCCCCCGCCAGGCAGCTGAGTCCCGCGAGCTTGTAGGTGTGCCCCTTCTCCTTCGGCAGGCCCGCCCCTTCGATTTCCGGGCGGTAGGGCATTTCCAGCACATCGGGCATGTGGCAGGTGCAGGAAACATCGAGAATCGCAATCGCCCCGTCGTTGTCGATGATGTCCAGCACGCGCGCAACCAGCACTCCGGCATTCAGCGCCACCGCTTCGCCGGGTTCGAGGATCACCTGCACGCCGTACTTTTCCTTGAAGTCGCTAATCAGTTTGCAGAGCAGGTCGATGTCGTAGTCCGCGCGCGTGATGTGGTGCCCGCCGCCAAAGTTCACCCATTCCATCTGCGGCAGGATATCCCCGAATTTTTCCTCGACCGCCTTGAGCGTGGTTTCGAGATCATCGGAATTCTGTTCGCAGAGGGTGTGGAAGTGCAGGCCGGTAATGCCAGATAGATCCTGTCCTTCAAAATCCTTCCGCCGGATCCCGAGGCGCGATCCCGTCGCGCACGGATCATAGATGGCATGCGCCGGATCCTGTGTGGAGCATTCGGGGTTGATGCGCAGGCCGAGCTTAATGCCGGTGGTGTTCTGGGCACGGAAACGTTCCAGCTGCGCAAACGAATTAAAATCAATCTCATCGCACAGCGTCAGCAGCTCCGCAAAATCGGCGTCGGAATAGGCGGCCGCAAAGGCGTGAACCTCTTTGCCGAACTCCTCGCGCCCCAGCCGCGCCTCCCACGGCGAGCTCGCGCAGACGCCGTCGAGATATTCGCGGATGACCGGGAACAGCGGCCACATGGCAAAGCCCTTGAGCGCCAGCAAAACGGTGCATCCGGTTCGTGCTTTCACGGAAGCGAGTATTTCGCAGTTCCGGCGGATCAACTGTTCATCAACGATAAATGCGGGTGTTTTCATGGGAGCGCATACTGTTCGGCGAGCTTCATGCCGTCAAGTGCGGAGCTCACGATGCCGCCGGCGTAGCCTGCGCCTTCGCCGCAGGGATAGAGGCCTTTGATTTCGGATTGACCGTCGCGGTCGCGCAAAATGCGCACCGGGCTGGAGCTGCGGGTTTCGGAGGCGTAGAGCAGGGCTTCTTCCAACGGCGTTCCATTCAGCTCGCGCATCATGCCGGGCAGGGCCGAGAGCAGGGTGTCCGAAACAAAGTCCGGCAGGATTTCCTGAAGCACCGCTGGCACGGCGCGGCGGCAGGAGCGTTCGCCAGGCAGCTCGCCCAGACGGCCCGCGAGGAAATCGACCAGGCGAGCGGCGGGCAGTCCATAGCTGGAGCCGCCGGCTTCGAAGGCCTTCCGCTCCATGGTTTCCTGGAACGCGATGCCTGAAAGGACATGCGAGGAGGGAAAATCGGAGAGTTCGACCGGCACCAGCATGGCGGCGTTGCCGAAGGGTTCCGACCGCGCCGAGAGGCTCATCCCGTTGCTGGTGAGCAGCCCTTCGGACGAGGCGCACGAGATAACCTCCCCGCCGGGGCACATGCAGAAGCTATAGCACCGGCGGGCCAGCTTTTCCTCTTTGCGCGTCAGCCGGAAGCTGGCCGCTCCGAGGTTCGGATGGTCGGCCCATTTGCCGTATTGCGCGGTGTTGATGCGCTGCTGCGGGATTTCTAGCCGAACGCCCACCGCAAACGGCTTGGCTTCGAGCGGCACCCCATCGGCGGCCAGCTGTTGGTAGACATCCCGCGCGCTATGCCCGGTGGCCAGGAAACAGGCGTCGGTGCGGATCTCTTTGCCGGAAGCCCGTACCCCGCGCAAGACGCCGCCCTCGATAATCAACCCCTCGAACCGGGTGTTGAACGCGCAGGCGCCGCCCAGCTCCCAAATCTGTTTGCGGATGGCCGGAATGATCTGGGTCAGGTCGTCCGTCCCGATGTGCGGCATGGCATCGATCAGGATGTCGGGGGTGGCGCCGCAGGCAACAAGCGTTTCGAAAAAGCGGCGGATGCGTGCGCGATCCTTCGAGCGTGCCGTCAGCTTGCCGTCGGAAAACAGGCCGGCGCCACCTTCGCCATAGAGCACGTTGCTCTCGGTGTCGAGCGTTCCGTCGTTCCAGAAGGCGGCCACGTGCCCTTCGCGTTCGGCGGTCTCCGCGCCGCGTTCGATCAACAGCGGCTTGAGCCCGGCCTGGGCCAGGGTCAGCGCCGCCATCAATCCGGCGGGCCCCGCGCCGATAACGACCGGCGGATTGGCCGAGGCGGTAACCGCAGGGTATTCCGGCGCGGGTTCCGGGCGCGGCGCCTTTTCTATCCGCCCCGGTTTCTGCATCGGCGGCTTGCCCCGATGATCCACCTCGACGGCAAGGATGTAGCGCGGGGGCACGTCCTTTTTCCGCGCATCCAGCGAGCGCCGCAGGATTTCCAGATTACTGAGCTGCTCCTTGCCGCACCGAAGCTGCCGGCAGACCGCTTTAACGACATCGGCTTCGTTGTAGTTCAGGCGAACCTGAACCTGGTTGATGCGGAGCCTCATCTAGTCGAGCTCCACGACCGAGCCTTCGATGACCTTCCAGGGGAGTCCATATTGGTTGAGGTCTTCCATGAACGGATCGGGATCCATCTGTTCCATGTTGAAGACGCCGTCGCCCGTCCACTTTTTCTCCAGCAGCATCTTGGCGCCGATGAAGGCCGGAACCCCCGTGGTGTAGGAGATGGCCTGCGACTGCACCTCGGCATAGCATTCCTGGTGGTCGCAGGTGTTGTAGACGGTGACGGTTTTGGTTTCGCCGTCCTTCACGCCGGTCACCTGGCAGCCGATCCACGTCTTGCCCTTGGTGCGCGGGCCGAGCGAGGCCGGGTCGGGCAGCAGCGCCTTGAGGAACTGCAGCGGCACGATCTTCTGCCCGTTGAACTCCACTTCGTCGATGCGGGTCATGCCGACATTGCCGAGCACTTCGAGGTGCTTGAGGTACGAATCGCCGAAGCTCATCCAGAACCGGGCGCGCTTCAGGCCGGGGATGTGCTTGCCCAGCGACTCAAGCTCTTCGTGATACATCAGGTAGATGTTGGGGGTGCCGATGTTTTCCGGAACCTCGAAGGAACGCTTGACGGAAAGCGGATCCGTTTCGATCCATTCGCCATGTTCCCAATAGCGGCCTTTCGCGGTCACTTCGCGTATGTTGATTTCCGGATTGAAGTTGGTGGCGAAGGGATAGCCGTGGTCGCCCGCGTTGACGTCGATGATGTCGATGTAATGGATCTCGTCGAGATGGTGCTTCTGGATATAGGTGCAGAAGACCGAGGTCACGCCGGGATCGAATCCGCTGCCGAGCAGGGCCATGAGGCCCGCCTCCTTGAAGCGGTCGTGGTATGCCCACTGCCACTTGTATTCGAACTTCGCGGTGTCTTCCGGCTCATAGTTTGCCGTGTCCAGATAGGCCACGCCCGTCTCAAGGCACGCATCCATGATGTGCAGATCCTGGTAGGGCAGCGCCACGTTGACCACCAGCTCCGGCCCGAACGACCGGATCAGTTCCACCAGCTCCGGCACATTGTCCGCATCCACCTGCGCCGTCTGGATCGGGCGATCCAACTGCGCCGCAATCGCATCGCACTTCGCTTTCGTACGGCTCGCCAGCATGATTTCCGAAAACACCTCCGGCAACGCCGCGCACTTGTGCACCACAACCCCGCTGACCCCGCCAGCGCCAATAATCAAAACTTTCGACATGAGACTACCTCCTAAAATCAAGCCCAAACAGATATTCCAGCCAGCATCCAATTGCAAGCCGACGCCATCGATCGTTTCAAGGCGTCTAATTAGAATTGACGGCCGTGAGTTTTAATTAGACGCTTCGGGGCATGAAATGGGTGCGGTTCCATCATCCGGATATCAGCATTCCCGTGGTTCGTCGCAAGATTGCGCTTGAATTGATGGAGATGTTGCAACTATCGGCATTGTTCATGACGCGCGGTGGGTGGGCGGTGTTGAACCGTTCGTGCTATCCGGACAAGAAAGCCTATCGCAACGCCACCTATCGCCTGCGAAAGGCGGGCTTGGTGGTTCACCGCAAGGAGGAAGGTCCGGAGATTCCGCGGCTGGAGCTGACGCCCGCGGCGAAGGAAAGCCTTCCGGCCTATTTCAATCCCGAGGCGCGATGGGACAAAAAATGGAACACCATCTGGTATATGCTGGTGTACGATGTTCCGGAAGCCGACCGGCCGTATCGCGATGTCCTGCGTCGGTTCCTTAAGCAGGAAAGGCTGGGGTGTTTGCAACAGAGCGTCTGGGTAACGCCGCGGGACATCCGTCCGCAATTCGATGATTTGGTCAAGGCGGCGGCGGTGGATTCGTTCGCGTTCCTCTTCGAATCCCGCACCGTGCTTGGTTTGCCTAATTCGAGGGTGGCAGATCAGGCCTGGAACTTGGATCGGCTATACGATATCCAGCGGCGCTATTGCGAAACGACCGAGCAAAACCTGGATCTATTGGCCGGGAGTTGCAGCGATGAGGAAGTGGGAGCCTTAATGCGGTTGGCGCTAGAGGCCTTTCACAGCGCCTTTGCTGAAGATCCCTTGCTGCCGTCCGTGTTGCTTCCGCGGAACTACCAAGGCCGCCGGGCGTGGGAACTGCATTGCAGGATGATGTCCGCCATTGGGCAACGGCTCGGGGCGTCTAATTAGATTTCACGGCCGTGAGTTTTAATTAGACGCTTTGGGGAGGGCGCGGGTTAGGCGGGCGATCAGTTCTTCGCTGGATTCCAGGCCGACGGAGATGCGGATGAGGTGGCGGGAGGCCCCGGCGGTTTCGGCCCATTCGAGCTCGTTGTAGTGCGCGATCAAGGTGAAGGGGCAACAGAGACTGAAGCTGGTGCCGAGGTTGGGGCCTTTGGTGATTTCGAGCGCATCGTAGAAGGCTTCGGTGTGTTTTTCGGCCTCCTTGAGCACGAAGGAAAACAACCCGCCGTAGCCGCCGTCGGGGCGGCGGAAGCGGTCATACATTTCCTGGTCCGTGAAGGCCGGATAATAAACCGACTCGACGGCCGGGTGGGCATTCAGGAACTCACACACGGCGAGCGCGTTCCGGTTGATTTGTTCCACGCGCTCCCGGCAGCAACGGGACTCCTCGGCCAGTTGGATGGCATCGGATGGATGGAAGGCTTCCGGTTCGTGGATGGCTTCGAGTGCCGCCTTGAAGCGTTTGGCGAACGGAGCTTCCGGATTAATGATCAGGGCGCCGCCCATTACATCGCTGGTGCCGGAGAAAAACTTGGTGAGGCTGATGGCCGAAACGTCGGAAAGGGGCAAGGTGTTCTGGTTGATGCATGCGCCGAGGGTTTCATCGATGATGATCGGGAAACCGTGCTGGTTCGCCAGTTCCCGTAGTTTGATGAGATCAATGCAGGTCAGCAGGGGATTGGTCGGGAACTCGCAGAACAGGCCGCCGACCGCCGTGGAATGAAGGGCGGTTTCCAGAGCTTGGAGATCTTCGGCATCGCCGCGCGCATAGAAGAGTGCGGGCTTGTGGCCCATTTTATTCTGCAACTTCAGCGTGTCGCCGTAGGGGAATGCATATTGAACCGTTGGTCGGCCGGGATGGATCTGTTGGACGGCAAGGAAGGCGGCGTTGATGGCGGACATGCCGCATGAAAAGAGATAGATGTCGTCCTTGTGCGCACCCGTAAACTCGGCCAACCGGTCGATGATCTCGTTGCGTGCCGTGGAAGCATCCGGGAGCGGTTCCTGGTTCAGCAGGGCTTCGGCGCAACGGGATGAGATGCCTTCGCCGGCATGCTGCCAGTAGTCCTTTGCATCGTCGGCGCACGCTGCCGGGTAGGAAACCAGGTTGTCGCGCAACTCGATTTTTGCATACGGATGGTGGTGCAGCAGATATTCGCGGCAACGCACCGCCGCCTTGTGCGTTGCATAGATCTGGACGTGCTCCCCTTCGTTGCGGAATTGGTCGAACGCCTGCTCGACCAGGGGGTGGTAGAAAAAGCGCGGATAGCCGAGCTTCAGCTTTTCCATGGTGGCCGGATCCTTCTCCTCGTAGCCAACCACATCCTGCCAGCGGGGCAGGCACATGGAGATGGCGTGTTTGGTGTCCGGGATGGGTTTGCCCAAATCCTCGGCCCGCCAGAGTGGGTGGTTGCGTAGGGTTTCTTGCGGCATGGCTTCTACACGTTGTCCAGCGAGGTTTGGAGGTCTTCGATCAAGTCCCCGGCGTCTTCAATGCCAACGGAGAAGCGCACAAGGCCGTCGGTGATGCCGACGGCTTCGCGTTCGGCCTTGGGGATCGAGGCATGGGTCATGGAGGCCGGATGGCAGATGAGCGATTCGATGCCGCCGAGGCTTTCGGCCAGCGAAAACAGCTTGAGGTTGGAGATCAGTTTCACGACCGATTCGAAGGGAAGGTTGAAGACCGCGGTCACGATGCCGCTTCCGCCGCGCATCTGTTTCTTGGCCAGTTCGAATTGCGGGTGCGAGGGCAGGAAGGGGTAGCGCACGGTTTGGGTGCAGTCCAGCCCTTCGAGGAATTCGGAAACCTTCAGTGCGTTTTCGGCGTGTTGTTTCATGCGCACCGAAAGCGTCTTGAGGCCGCGCGAGATCAGCCAGCAGTCGAACGGCGATGGATTCAGGCCGATCGCCTTCTGGGCAAAGACCATCTTTTCGTTCCACGCTGCGGAGTTGGTGCAGACCACGCCGCCAAGGCAGTCGGAGTGCCCGTTGATATATTTCGTGGTGCTCGACAAGCTGATGTCAGCTCCCAGCGCGAGCGGGTTCTGGAAATAGGGAGAGGCAAAGGTGTTGTCGACCAGTAGTTCCGTGCCGGCGTCGTGCGCGGCTTTCGCGACGGCTTCGATATCGATGATCTTCAGCAACGGGTTGGTGGGTGATTCGATCCACACCAGGGCCGGCTTCTGCTTTTCGATTTCGGCATGGTTGGCCGGGTTGCTCAGGTCGACATAGCTGATCGTTACGCCGAACTTTTTAAAGACCTTGTCGTAGATGCGGTAGGTGCAGCCGTAGATGTTTTCCTCCGCCACGACGTGGTCGCCCGAGGAGAGGGTGGAAATAACGGCGGTGACGGCCCCCATGCCGCTGCCGAAGACCGTGGCGTATTCAGCCTGTTCGAGATGCGCGAGGGTGGCGCCGAGGCGGTCGAAGGCCGGGTTGCCCGAGCGGGTGTAGTCATAGCCCCGGGTCTGCCCGGGCTCGAGCTGGGCAAAGGTGGAGGTCAGGTAGACCGGCGGAATCACCGCGCCGGTTTCCTGGTCCGGCTCCTGCCCAACGTGGATGGCTGCTGTATCAAACTTCATAACAGAATTGTTCCGATCATCTTTTCGGCAATTGATCGGGAAACGTAGCGCGTCGGACGAGAAACGTCAAACCCAGCTTAGCGTTCGAAATAGGTGTAGCCGCGCATGCCGCTTTCGAACGCGTCCATGATGTGGCGGCGATCCTTGGCGGAGATGGCGTCGTTGCGAACGGCGGTTTCGGCCAGCTTGCGGATGCGGCGGATCATGTTCTTGGGGTCGTATTCCACATAGGAGAGGACATCGGCGACGGAATCGCCTTCGAGCTCGCGGGAATAGTTCAGGTGTCCTTCGCGGTCGACCTCTACCGTAATCACGTTGGTGTCGCCAAGCAGGTTGTGCAGGTCGCCGAGGGTTTCCTGGTAGGCACCCACGAGGAAAACGCCGAGGTAGTATTCCTCGTCCGTCAGGTTGTGCAGCGGCAGCGAGTCGCGCGTGGTGTGCTGGCCGACGAAGCGGTCGATCTTTCCATCGCAATCGCAGGTGATGTCCGCCACCACCACTTCGCGGGTCGGTTTTTCATCGAGGCGGTGGATCGGCATGACCGGGAAGAGTTGGTCGATGGCCCAGACATCGGGCAACGATTGGAAGAGGCTGAAGTTGCCGTAGTAGATATCGGCCAGCATGGCGGGAAGTTTGCGCAGCTCGTTGGGGATGTAGTCCATCTGTTCGGTCAGCTTCGCCACGCGGGTTATGATGTGCCAAAAAATGCTTCCGGCCAGCGCGCGGTCGCGCAGGGTCATGGTGCCGCGTTTGAAGCGTTCGTGGATCTCGTCGCGGTAGTAGAAGGCGTCGTGGAAGCATTCCTGCGCGTTGCGGAGGCTGACCACCTTCACCACGGCCATCAGGTTGTGCAGCAACTCATGGGCGTTTTCGGGTAGTTCGGTGGGCAGGTCGCTGATCTCGAAACGGCTTTCGTCGAGAATGTTGAAAAGCAGGACGGAATAGTACGCCACAGTGGCGCGGCCGGATTCGGTGACGATGTCGGGGTGGGGAACTTCGGATTCCG
The DNA here is from genome assembly GCF_900890425.1 of Pontiella desulfatans. Lineage (NCBI taxonomy): Bacteria > Pseudomonadati > Kiritimatiellota > Kiritimatiellia > Kiritimatiellales > Pontiellaceae > Pontiella > Pontiella desulfatans. The sequence goes on from NZ_CAAHFG010000002.1 coordinate 111,238, forward strand.
CCAGGGTGCTCGCGAGGTTTTCCACGATGGCCACGCAGTATTCGTCGAGGTTGTAGTTGCGGCTGGCCTCGGTGTCGCCGTGCGACCCGTCGTAGTCCACCGCCAGGCCGCCGCCGAGGTCGAGGATGCCCATGGGTGCGCCTTCGTTCACGAGGCCGATGTATACCCGGCAGGCTTCCACCACCGCTTCGCGGATGTCGCGGATGTTGGGGATCTGGGAGCCGACGTGGTAGTGCAGCAGCTGCAGGCAGTCGAGCATGTCGACTTCCTTCAGGCGGTCGACCAGGTCGCACACCTGCGAGGGGTTGAGCCCGAACACACTGCGCTCGCCGCCGGAGTGGTTCCAGTGGCCGGACGCCTGGGTGGAGAGCTTCAGCCGCACGCCGATGTTCGGGGCAATATCCAGCGTCTTGGAGCGGTCGATGATCAGCTCGAGTTCCGAGGGGGTCTCCACCACGAAGATGCACTGGAGTCCCATCTTGCAGGCATAGAGCCCGAGCTCGACGAACTCCTCGTCCTTGTAGCCGTTGCAGATCAGATAGGCCTCGGGGTCGTGCATGTAGGAGAGGGCGGCAATCAGCTCCGGCTTGCTGCCGGCCTCCAGGCCGTGGTGGTAGCGGGCACCGAATTCGGTGATCTCCTCCAGCACCTGCTGCTGCTGGTTGACCTTGATAGGGTAGACGCCGCGGTAGTGGCCCTGATATTCAAAATCCTTGATTGCCCGGCCGAAGCCCTCGTGCAACAACTTGATGCGCGAGTCGAGGATGTCGGAAAAACGCAGCAGCACCGGCATGTCGAGCCCGCGGTCGGTCAGCCCGTCGACAATCTTGCGCAGGCTCACGCCGATGCCGTTGCCGTGCGGGTGCACGATCACTTCGCCGGCATCGGACACGCTGAAATAATCCGCGCCCCAGTTCTTGATGCCGTAGATATCCGCCGACTCCTCGGTCGACCACGTTGTAGAATCCGTTTTCAAGAGCGTCGATATAGGGGTATGCCGTCTGTTTTGGAAGATAATTATGATAAAAAAAGAGGCAAAAAGCCATCAGCCCGCCAGGTGCAATCCCGGCGGGAGCGCCTCGCCGAAGGCCTGGTCCTGCTCTTCGGCATCCAGCAACCCGCCGGAGCGCACGAGGGTGGTCAAACGGCCGGAGGCACCGTGTTCGTTCAGCCAGGTCACGATGTCGGTGCGGGTGTCGTCCGACACGTCGCGGTAGCGGTCGCCCGTATGGCGCGCAAGGTGCATCAGGGCAAAGGCCACCTCCTTCTTTTTCCCGTGCAACTTCATCAACCGCCCGGCCCAGTTTTCCGCCGTATCCGCCGGGACGACCGTGTTCAGCGGGCCATGGTTGGGGACGCGTGCGCCGATGCGGCCGAGCGCCCAGACCGCGGCTCCGTTCGAGATGGACGCCCCCTTGCGCTCCAGCCAGGTCAGCAACAGTTCGCCCAGCATTGTTTTCTTGGAGGCCGGCAAGCGCTCCAGCGAACCGAGCAGGCGCCACACCTCCGCGCTCTCGTGATCGCCGAACTGGAAATTGCTTAGCTTGGCCGGCTTTTGCCCGGCGGGTTTGAGGATGCGGCTGCTCCACTGCTTGATCAACGGATTGGCCAGTTCCAGCTGCTGGTGTTCGGTCAGTCCGCCGGCCATGCGCCGCCATAGGATCCACCATTCCGCGCGGCACATTTCGTTGCGATGGTTCGCCACGGCATCCTGCTTGATCCGCCACGCATTCGCCACGCGCCAGTCGTCGGCGGCAAAGCCATAGCCCGGGCGCAGGGCATAGCCCAGCAGGTTGAGCCAGCGCGCCTCCAGCGCCGGGCTGGCTTTCCGGCAATCCGCCAGCGGCAGCACCTCCTCGAACCACCGGCGCAGCAGGGCGGGCGGCCATGCGCTGCGCTCCAGCCCGGTATTCGCTTCGAGTTGGCTTAGCAGTCCGTTGGGATCGGCCGTGCGCCCCGGCCCCAGCACGGATTTAATGACGCCCGCGCTCGAAGCGGCCATCGATTCGTCCATCACACCCGCGCGGTTGGCGGTGTCTTCCTCCACCGCGCGCTCCGTTTGCGTGGCGGCGCGCGCATCGAACTGCAGCCGCCATTCGCGGTTGCCGTCCTTTTCGGCCAGCCACACCTCGATCGTTCCGATCTCGGTCAGTCGCGCATGAAGCTGCACGGCAACCGTGTCCGCCTTTTTTTTCTTTCCGGTATTGATGACGGTCTTGATCGAAGGCATCGGGCGCATGGTTGCTTCGTCGATCGGCAGCAGGTCGCCCGGTTGGTCGGTGGTGCGGGTTCCGGACGTATAGAGCGGGAATTCGACCGGCTTGCGGATACGGAGCTTGAAGGTGCGTTTTTGCAGTTGGACGGTTTCGCCCTCCTCGAGCCCGGCCGGCAACAGGCAGACCGCCGAAGGCTCGCCATGATCCACCCCGATGCCGAGATAGTAGGTGCGCGCCAGGCCGCCGGTGATGCGCGTGCCTTGGCCGCGGCGCACGCGGCCATATTCCGCCGCGCCGCAGGCCACGGCCAAGTCCAGCCGGTCGGCCCGCAGCACTTGCGGTTTCCAGTCGAGCGCCTTTTCCAGCACCTCCAGCAGGCGTTCGCGCAGCACCGCCGATTCAAAGAAACCGCCGTTGAAAAGAATATGGTCCGGGCGCACGTCCCCGTGCTCCGCAAGGAAGGCCGTCAGGTAGCGCGTAATCGCGGCGTCCGGCGCATACGGCAGGCCGAACTCCTGGAAGCCGGATTGCCGGACGCTCGGTTTTTCGTTGGCCGCAACCTGCGGAAGGAACCCCTCGACCAGCAGGCGCAAGGCCTCCGCGCGTTCCAGTTCAACCCCCCGGCTTCCGCCCACCACGCTACGCCCGCGCGCAGGCAGCTGGATGGAATAGCTCTCCGGCGCATCGGTGCCGAGCAGTATTTCCTTCGCCTGCTGGCAACGCCGGACCAGCACGCTCCAGACGGCGGGGGCCAGCTTTCCGCCGCCGAGCTTTTGTTCCGCGTGGTGCGCCAGCGCCAGGTCGAGGTTGTCGCCGCCGAGCAGCAAATGTTCGCCCACCGCAATCCGGCGGTAGGCGAGTTCGCCGTGCTTGCCCTCTTCGGTTTCGATCAGGGTCAGGTCGGTGGTGCCGCCGCCGATGTCGCACACCAGGATGGATTGCCCGGCCTGCATGCCGTCGGCCTCGCGATGTTCGCGCATCCAGGCATAGAAGGCCGCCTGCGGTTCTTCAAGCAGGCAGAGCTTGGGCAGGCCGGCGTTGCGTGCGGCCTCGACGGTTAACTCGCGCGCCACTTCGTCGAACGAGGCCGGCACGGTCAGCACCACATCCTGCTCGGCGAGCGGTGCGTCGGGGCGGGCATGGTCCCACGCGCGGCGAATATGTTCGAGGTAGCGGCGGCTCGCTTCGCAGGGCGACAGTTTCTTTACGTCGTCCGCGCCGTGCCACGGCAGCAGCTCCGCCTTGCGGTCGACCCCACCGTGGCTCAGCCACGATTTGGCCGAAACCGCCAGCCGTCCCGGCACCGCCGCGCCATGGTCGCGCGCCAGCACGCCCACGATCGGGTGCTCCTCGTTTTCGAATTCGCCCTTGGCCGGCTCGTAGTGGAACGACGGCAGCGAATCGCGCGCCTCCACCGTGCCCGGCGCCACCAGCTGCGGCACCGGGAAAACGGCGGCAACAGAATCTTCCTGCCGCATGTCGATGTAGGCAACCGCCGAGTTGGTCGTCCCCAAATCGATCCCCACAACAAACCGTGCTTCCGAATCAGTAATCATGATTTGTTAACCACGGATAAACGGGAGGGGGATTGACCGCGAAAGAACGCAAGGAACGCAAAGATTTCAACTGCTCGGTTTTTGCGTTCTATGCGTTCTTTTGCGGTTAAATAATTCGTTCGCCTTGCCGTTTTCGTGGTTCCTCCTCTAATTATTCCTGCTCGTCGCGGACGCTGAATTCGAGTTTCCAGCGGTGGTCGGTGATGGTGCTGACGCACCAAAGCTCGAAGATGCCGAGTTCGGTGACACGCGATTCGAAGCGCACGGGAATGTAGCCGCCGCCGTCCTCGACGCCTTCTGCGGCGGGGAGCTCTGCCTCGAGCGAGTCGGTTTCCTGCAGCTCCTCTTCGCTCCACGAGGCGAGCATATCGCCGGGTTGGTCCTGCTTGCGGACGGCGGAGCTGAGTACGCGGAAGTGGGCGGGCTCGCCGGTCACGAGCCCGAACGAATCGCCGGGGACTTGCAGCTCGGAGCCTTCCTCCATGCCGGCGGGCACCACGCAGAACGCATGGAGCGGGCGCGGCGCGCCGGGGATGGCGAGGCCGGCGGTTTCGATGCCGAGATAGTAGGCGCGCGCCGTGCCGCCGCGGATGCGGACGCCGCCGCTGTGTTTGGCCGCCGCATAGAACGCGCCGCCGGTGGCCACGGCATGGTCGAGGTCTTCGTTGCCGTCGAGCAGCTGCGGCGCTTGGCCGAACCACGAGCCCATCAGTTCCATCAGGCGGTTCTTGAAGATTTCGGATTTGAAAACGCCGCCGTTGAACAGCACGTGCGTCGGGCGAACCGATGCACCGCCTTCGGCGTGCATGCCGAGGAAGGCCGCGAGGTGGCGGGTGATGGCGGTGTCGTGCTCGTAGGGGAGGCCGAGTTCGCGGAAGCCCGAAAGCTGCGCGCGCCGCGGGCGGTCGTCCAGCCCGCAGGTCGGGAAAAAGCCTTCGAGCAGCGCGTCGGAAATCTGCCGGCGGTTGAGATCGACCGAAATGTTTCCGCCGATCACCTTGCGGCCGCGACCAAGCACGGTGACCGGGTGCGTTTCCGCGCCGGCGGGATCGAGCAGGTTTTCCTTGGCCTGGCGGCAGGCGTGCCATAGGGCGGTCGATTGCCAGGCATCGACCTGCACGCCCTGTTCGGCGAAGGCCTGCTGGGCCATGTGCGCGGTGAACAAGTCCATGTTGTCGCCGCCCACCAGGATATGGTTGCCGACCGCGACGCGGCGCAGGACCAGATCGCCGTCTTCGTCTTCCACCCGCACGAGGGTAAAGTCGGTGGTGCCGCCGCCGACGTCGCAGACGAGCAGGGTATCGTCCTTGCCGAGTTGCTTGCGCCAGTCGTTGCCGACCTGGGCGAGCCAGGCATAGACGGCCGACTGCGGCTCTTCGAGCAGGATGAAGTGTTCGGGCAGGGCGGCCTCCTTGGCGGCGAGGCTGGTTAGCTCGCGGGCGGAGGCGTCGAACGAGGCGGGTACGGTGAGCACGATTTGCTGTTCGGCAAACGGCGCGTCCGGGAATTGTTTGTTCCATGCGCCGGCGAGATGCTGGAGGTAGCGCTTCGAGGCTTCGACCGGCGAGCATTTTTCAACGTCGGCCGGGGCGCCCCATGGCAGGATGGCTTCGTGGCGGTCGACGCGGCTGTGGCAAAGCCACGATTTGGCGGCGGCGACGGTGCGGCCGGGCGCTTCGGCGGCGCGGCGCCGCGCCCATTCGCCGACGTTCCAAGTTCCTTTTTCGGTGCCGATATGCAGGAAGGACGGCAGGGTGGTGCGTCCTTCTTCGGTGGTTTCGTCCACCAGCTGGGGAATGGCGAGGCATTCGACCGGCGCGTCGTCGTTTTCGAGGCTGCGGTAGGCCAGCGCCGAGTTGGTGGTTCCAAGGTCGATTCCAATGGCATATTTCGAGTTCATGTAGGTAGTCCTCCTCCGCAAATGCGGAATGGCTATTAAGAATGATTATTTATTAACCGCGAAGGAACGCAGAGAACGCAAAGAAAAGGTTCTGTGTGTTTTGCGTTCCTTGCGTTCTTTTGCGGTTAAAAAGTTACAGTTCGACTTCGGCGGGGGCGACGATTTTGGCGGAGTCGTCGGAGCCCTGCCAGACGGGCAGGTCGAGTTTGGTGGCTGTCCAGCCCGGATGCATCAGCTCGCCGGAGTAGGGGGCTTCGCCGGCCACGTTGCCGGTCAGTTTGAAGGCGGCGGCATCGAACCCGGCGGGCACGGTGATTTTCGAGCCTTCGTCTTCAGTGCGTAGCGGCTTGAGCGCGAAGAGGCGTTCGAGCACCTTGCGGCTGTCGGCCTGGATGTCGCGCACGGCGGCGGCGACCTGCTGGTCGGTGTAGCCGTCGAGCGGCTCCATCAGGAAATCGACGAGGCGCGCCTCGCGCTGCAGGGCGGCGAGCAGGGTCAGCGCCTCGCTGCGCGCCGGTTGGGTCGCAGGCGCGACCACTTTGGGTGTTTCCACCGCCGGGGCGCCGGATTTCAATGTGGCGAAGAAGGCCTTGAAGGCCAGTCCGAGTTTGTTCATGTCTAATAGTCTCCAGAAAAAAATATTCATGGGCACTGCGTGTGCCGGGAAGTCGCCACGGTAGGCAATCCTTTCGCGATGTAAAGCGTAACGTTGCGTTTTATGTTCGGAATCCGGGGTGTTTCCGGATTTTGGGAGGGGGAATTAGATGCGGTAAAGCATTGCCTTTTGAGGGTATTTCGGAGACATTCCCGCGCAATTGTTTGGAGAATTTTCGATGAAGTACGTGGTTTTGGTTGGAGACGGGATGGGCGACTACCCCGTTGAAGCGCTAGGCGACAAAACACCGCTGCAAGCGGCAGACTGCCCGATGATCCGCAAATTCGCGGCGCTGGGCGAGACCCGCATGGTGCAGACGGTTCCCGAAGGCATGCCTCCGGGAAGCGATGTGGCCAACCTGGCCTTGCTCGGATATGACGCGGCGAAAAACTATACGGGCCGCGCACCGATCGAGGCCGCCGGGGCGGAGATTCCGATGACCGCGCAGGATGTGGCGTTCCGCTGCAACCTGGTGACGGTGACCGAAGACGGGATCATGGATGATTATTCCGCCGGGCACATTACCACGGAAGAGGGGCAGGCGCTGGTGCGCTCGCTTCAGGAAACGCTGGGGCGTGAAGGGTTGACCTTCCATCCCGGCGTGCAATACCGCCATATCCTGGTTTGGGATGGCGGGCCGGCGACGTGCGAATGCTTGCCGCCGCATGAGATCTCGGACAAGCCGGTGGAAGGAAACCTTCCGGCAGGGGATCGGCAGGATGAAATCCGCGAACTAATGGAACTATCGAAAGCGGTGTTCGCGGATCATCCGGTTAACCAAAAGCGTATTGCGGAAGGAAAAAAGCCCGCAACGCAAATCTGGCTGTGGGGGCAGGGACGTGCCATGCAGCTGGAAACCTACAAGGCCCTCTATGGTCTGGGCGGTGGAGTGATTTCCGCGGTCGACCTTTTGAAGGGCATTGCAAAACTGGCCGGTTTGGAAGCGCCCGACGTTGAAGGTGCGACCGGCTTCCTGGATACGAACTACCAGGGCAAAGTGGAAGCGGCGCTCGAGATATTGGAACGGGAAGACTTTGTCTTCGTCCATATCGAAGCGCCGGATGAATGCGGGCACATGGGTGACGCACAGAAGAAGACCTTCGCGATCGAGGAGTTCGATGCGAAGGTATGCAAGCCGGTCTTCCAATGGTTGGAGGAACGCGGCGAGGCATATACGCTGATGCTGTGCACGGATCACCGCACGCCGGTCGCCCTCAAGGGGCATACCCCGGAGCCCGTTCCCATGTCGGTCATGAAAGGACCGGTGGGAGAGCAAGACGCGCAGGCTGCGTTCGACGAGTATGTCAACGCCGGAGATGCACAGTGCATGGCCTGCGACTGGATACAGGAAATACTAAACACGTCATCCGATTGATGATGGAAGAATGGATTTTTGGACACACGGATTTTTTAACACTGCCGCAGGAGGCACTGAACCACCCATTTTAGAACAAAGACGAATCCGATAATCCATTCTTCCAGCCCGTTCGGATGCGAAAGGACTGGAAATTGAGCTTAATCAAGAAAATCGCTTCCGTGTTCGGCAAGAAGGACGAGCCGAAAAAGAAGGAAGCCGCGAAACAAAAGAACGAGTCGTCCTCGGGCAAGAACACCACCCCGGTTAAACCCCATCAGGAAGAGTGGCGGCCCGGACAGAAAAAGACCGCCGCGAAGCGCCGCAAACCGCAAGGGGAGGGGCCGGTCAAAAAGAAGCCGCAAGGTGGCCCGGACCGCCCGCCGCGCGAAAGGAAACCGGAGAAAAAGGAGGCTCCGCCCTTCCAGCTTTCCGCCGAGGAGCAGGAGCGCATGACGGAGTTCCGTCCCGAGGAGGAAGATCGGCGCATTGCATATGAAAAGCGTCTGAAGCAACGTTGGGCCGAAAAGCACGGCGTTTCCGAACGGCCGCCGCGCAAGAAGCGCGAACCCCGCCAGGAGGGCGAAAAGCGCGAGCGCAAGCCCCGCGAACGCAAGGAGCGCGAACCCCGCGAGGAAAACCAGTTCCAGCCGTTGCCGAAGCAGGAACCGAAGCCTCGCGCGGTCGAGGTTCCGTGGGATCCCGCCGAGTTTTCCGTCGAGCCCGAGGAAGGAAAGATCCGTTTCCACGATCTGGATCTTCATCCGCGCCTGCTGCACAGCATCTACGAGTTGGGCTGGAAGTATGCCACGCCGATCCAGGGCGAAATCCTTCCCGGCACGCTCAAGGGCCGCGATATGGCGGGCCGCGCCCAGACCGGCACCGGCAAGACCGCCGCCTTCCTGATCTCGATCATCAACCACTGCCTCAACAATCCGTTGCCGAAACAAAGCATCGGATGCCCGCGCGCGCTCATCATTGCACCGACCCGCGAGCTGGCCATGCAGATCGCGGTGGATTCCGATGGGCTGAACAAGTTCACCGGCCTGCGCACCGTCGTGCTTTACGGCGGCATGGACTACAACAAGCAACAGCGCGAGTTGGAGGACGACCAGATCGACATCGTTGTCGCCACGCCGGGCCGCCTGCTCGATTTTGCACAGAAGAACGTCATCAAGCTCGGCTTCACCGAAATCATGGTGATCGACGAGGCCGACCGCATGCTCGATATGGGCTTCATCCCTGACGTCCGCCGCATCATCTACAAGACGCCGGCGAAGGAAAAGCGCCAGACCGTGCTCTTCAGCGCCACGCTCTCCGACGATGTGATGCGCCTCGCGGCGGCCTGGATGGTGGATCCCGAACGGATCGATATCGAGCCGGAGCAGGTGGCCGTTGATACGGTTGACCAGAAGGTCTTCATTGTGACCGACGACCAAAAGTTCCAGCTGCTCTACAATATCATCAAGAACGATGCGCCCGAGCGGATCATCATCTTCACGAACCGTCGCGACCAGGCCGAGCGCCTTTCCGAAGACCTCGACCGCTACGGCCACAAGTGCGAGATGCTTTCCGGCGCCGTTACCCAGAAAAAGCGCATGCGTATCCTTGAAGATTTCAAGGCGGGCAAGGTGAAGGTGCTGGTTGCCACCGACGTTGCGGGGCGCGGCATCCACGTTGATGGATTGAGCCATGTGGTGAACTTCAACATTCCGGAAAACCCGGACGACTATGTGCACCGTATTGGGCGTACCGGCCGCGCCGGGGCGCTGGGGCAGTCGATTACCTTCGCCTGCGAAATGGAATCGTTCGAGCTGCCGAAGATCGAGGAGCTGCTGGGCATGGATCTCAAATGCCTGATGCCCACGGAAGAGCTGCTCGAAGAACTTCCGCCCGCTCCGCCGCGCAAGCGGCGCCCGCGTGCGACGGGCGGGCAGGGGGCCGGTCGCCACGGAGCCCGCAGCGCCCATGGCGGCGGACAACGCCGGCACAGCGGCGGCGGTGGCCAGCACAGAAGCGGCGGGAACCGCTCCTCCCGCTAAACCGGATCGTTGCCAAAACCGAAAAGCCCCGCCATCGAGCGGGGCTTTTTGTTTTCTATCTCAGGCTACTTCTTCGACCAGGGGGGCCGCGCGTTTTCTTTCTTTTCCCGGGAACCTTTTCCTCGGTCTCTTGCTTGGTTTTCCTGGCCCCTCCCCATACATTGGTGGCGCCGCCGGCCACGGAGTCGAGCGTATTCATTCCCAGGGAACCAATCCCTTTGAGGGCGTCCCCGGCAAAGCCGGTTGTGTTGCCCACGGCGTTGATCATTTCTTCATAGAAGGAGTCGAAGATTTGGGTCGAAGCTTCCGTTGCGCTCGCGCCACCTTTTTCTTTCCCGATGTCTTTCAGTTCAGGGATCGGTACGGGCACCGGAATGGCGGGTAGGGCGGACAGTTTGGCGTATACAATGCAACCGTCGATCACCACGCGCTCAATGATGACTTTCTGTTCTTTGTCCTCCGTCTCTTCGCCGGAGGCTTCTTCAATGGCTTCGACCACGGTGTCGGCCCCCTGGTCTTTCATGTATTCGCCGCGGCGCATGGTTGCCTGCTCGATCTCTTCCTTGAGCGTTTTGACGTTGTCCTTGAGGATATGCCGTTCATAGCGCACCCGCGGTTTGGTCAGGAGGATGTCCTCGATCAGCAGTATGTCGGATTGGATGGTGTCGGGATCCATGTCGATTCGGAACGTTTCCAGCTGAAGCAGGTTGCGGCGCGAAAAGTCGGGAGGGTTGGATACGCGAAGCCCGTCGATGTATAGCACGCCTTTAAGCGGCTCGAGCGAGAGGTGGTTGAACGCGACCAGGGTCATGGGGGCGTCCGGATCGGCTTCCGCTTCTTCGGTGTCTTTGCCGGATAGCGGATTGAACTTGCCTAGGGAAACCTTGTCCATTGGGTTGAACTTGCCCAGGGAAACCTTGTCCATTGGGTTAAGCTTGCCCAGAGCCATGCCGAACCGCGCTTCGTCCGCAGTGTTCGTTCCGGGGGGGAATTTCAGGTTGACGGCCAGGTTGGTAATAATGAGCTGATGGAGCACAACCGGTTGTTCTGCGAGCGGGATGGGATCGGGCTTTTGTTCGGTTGCAGCGGTTTGGGCTGGGGGGGCTTCAGCCGCCGCAGTTGCACGTTCATCGGTTTCCGGCACAAATTGCATGAGTTGTGTTTGGAGCATGGCCACGTTGCCGCTCTCCTCGGTCTGCTCGAGGTTGACCGTTGGGGTGTCAATGAGAATGAGGTCGATTACCGTTTGGTCGGTAAACAACGACGCGGGGTCAATCTGGATATCGATGTTGGCCAGGTGAACCAAGTTGGTGGCCAGGAAGCCCGGTACGTTGGGCACCGTGATTCCCTTGAACTGCACGTTCCCCTCGACGAGTTTAACCGAGATGGCTCCGATCCCGGCGAGCATGTGCGGTTCATCGGGAATGTTGTTGGTCGGGGTGGTGTCGAGGAGTTTTACCTGGATGTCGTCGATCAGCAGGTTATGCAGCTCGATGGGGGCCGGGGCATCGGCACTTGCAGGTTCTTCCTTGACGGGTTCCGGTTCTGTTTCCGGTGCGGGCTGGGGAAGCTCGGGGACGGGGTAGGTTGGAAGCCGCTCGATGAAGCCATTGGCAATTTTCATGAATTCACCGACCGTGTTGGCTTCCTTGTTCAGTTCGAGGAATGCATATGGCTTGACCACTTGTAGATCTTCAATCACCAGTGTGTCGGCCTTGAGCGATTCCGGTGCCAGCTTGACCTTGATGCCCTCCAGTGAAAACACGTTAGGGGTTGCCAGGCGTTTCGGGTTGGTGAAAAAGAGGTTGTCCAGGCTGATGGTGCCCTCTTCCAGGGCAACTGCCAGTTGCTCCAGCCCCAGGTGCACGCTCAACTGAGGATCGCCGATGTTGACCACGTGGACCTGCACGTCGTCGATCGTTATCGATTCGAGAATGACTTCCGGCGGCGGGGGAGGTGGTTCTGTTGGCTCCGCTTTTGCGGCTGCGATCCCGTTGGTTGCCGAGGTCTTCGGTGCGTTGGTCGGAATTTTGGCAACCAAGCCCGAGGCGATCTTCAGGAATTCGTTCAGGGTGTCGGTCTCGGGATTATGTTCCACAAACGCATGCGGCTTGCTGATGTTGACGGCATGGATGGTGATATTGCTGGAATAGACGGAGCCTGGTTCGAGCAGGATTTCAAGTTGTTCGAGGGAGAGCAGGTTGGGCGTTTCAAGACGACCGGGGTTGCTGACGAAAAAGTTGCCGAGCTGTACCGTGCCATTGGTCATGCTCACCGAAAGCTGTTCGAAGCCCATGCTGAGGTCGAGCTCTTCATCGTCTGTGTTGGCCAGATGGAACTGCACATCGTTGATGACGAGCGATTCGACCACGACGATCCTGGGTTCTTCCCCCTTGTTCTTCTGGGCCTTCTTCTCGGCTTTTCTCTTTGCTTTCGCCTCTTTTTTCGGATCCGGCGGAGGAGGTGGTGCGGCAGGGTCGTAACCGACGAATTCCTGGATGCTTAGAATGAACTCTTGAATGTTGTCCGAGGCGGAGCTTTGTTCATAGATGAAGTGGGGGCTGTTGATCTGCACCCGGTGCACCACCACCGTTTCGGTGAAAATGGAGCCCATGTCGATGGCGATGTCCAGGCTGGCCAGCGATACCGCGTTCGACTGGCCGAAATCTTCCGGGTTGGCGATCGTGAACCCCGCGAGGTGGATCGTGCCCTTGCGCGGATTAATGGAAAGCTTTTCGAGGCGGACATCGGTTCCCAGCGCCGTCGGTCCGATCTTTTGCACCACCAGCTTGAGGGTCGGCCCCAGCCAGAAGAGCAGTACGAGGACTATGGCCAGCAGCACTGCTCCGAGCGCACCCAGGAAAATCTTGATCGCCTTCTTCACTTTCATGCCACTCCATCCCTTTCAATCCTATCCAGACTGGAAACCATACCGCCTCAATCCTGTGTTTGAAAGTCGAACCCACCGAAAACCTGCAATTCCAATAACAAATGGGGCGTGGGATTGGGTGGAGACGACACGCGGCTCGTTCGGGGCCATCGACGACCATTTGCGGTTCATCCCAGCCTGTATCAGGCGGTGTAATTTTTTGAACTTTCCCGCTTGCACCCCCATCCCGGCATAGGTATGTTCCACCACCTTATTTCACAGTAACGCTCGGGTGGTGAAATTGGTAGACACGCAAGGTTGAGGGCCTTGTGGGAGTTAAATCCCGTGTGGGTTCGAATCCCACCCCGAGCACCATTTTTATGCCGTTTTTCTTTTGGAAAGCGGCTTTTTTTGTGTTTTGGGGTGTCTACGTTTTGCCTACGCTTGACATTTCCCGATATAGCCGATATATAAGGATTCATGGCTATTTATAAACGTGGTGATAAATATTGGATCTCAATCTACCGGGGCGCTGGGAAGCCGCGGAAGTACCTGCCGGCTGGCACCGATTGCCGTGAAACTGCACTGGCGATGGAAGCCATGATTAAAACCGCCATGAACGGCAATATGGCGAGGGATCGGCTGTATGAAGCCATTGACTCGCTTATGGGCTGGAACCAGGTTCCCGGCGTTATTGTGGGCGATCTATGGGCCACCTATTTGAAGACAAAGCCAACAGTCGGGCCGCACACGATGCGGCAGCGTGAAAGCCTGTGCCGGAAGCTTTCGGATTGGCTGACCGGAAAGTATCCGGCAACCAAGGAGCTTCATCAGATTACGCCGCAACAGGCGTTTGAATTTTCGGATTGGTTGCTGGAGGAAAAGGGCGGCAAGGGCAAGACGCACAACAACCGGATCGGTAATCTCAAAACGGTATTCAAGGCGATCCAGGTGCGGGCGAATATCAATGAAAATCCATTCGGGTTGCATGGCAAGATGAGCGAGAGTGACAGCGTCCACGGCAGGCCGTTCACCGATGCGGAGCAGGCGGCAATCTTTGCGCGGTGTTGCGAGGTTGGAAAGGATTGGTTGGCGATCTGTACCGTGTCGAAGTATTCGGGCGCCCGGTTGAAAGACCTTGCCCAGCTAAAATGGGATCAGGTCACACAGAAGCATATCGACATCACGCCGGCCAAAACGAAAAAGCATGGAATCCGTGCACTAATCCCGATCCATGTCAATGTGTCGAAGGAGCTTAACATGCTGGATCGGTCGGGGGAATATGTTTTCCCGACGTTGGCGGCGCGCTACCTGGAGAACGATCGATCGGAAAGCGGCTTTATGGAAGACATCATGAACCCCATCGATATTGATCGGGAAGGCGCACACATCACGTTTCATTGCTGGCGGCATACCTTCCGCACCATGATGGCCGCAGCGAAGGTGCCGGCGGATGTTGCCATGAAGATTGCCGGCTGGACGAATGAGGAAACCGCCGAGCTCTACAACCATGATTTCAGCCAGATGCAGGAAGCGATTGACGCGCTGGAATAAAACGGGAACCCGCAGGGAATGCCCCTACCGCGCTGGCTTCGCCGCGCCCGTGCCAAAAAGGAAGCCGACCACCACGTTTATCGTGTAGCCGAACCATTGCGGCAACACAAAGCCTTCGGCGGTGATTACCTCGGATTCCTTGCCCCACTTGATCAAACCCCAGAGGAGCGATTTTTGTGGGACATGTTCAACGATTGAAACCGGGATTTCGGAAAAGAACGCCACCAGCAAAAGACCACCGAAGCCAATCGTAAGAATCATAACGGCGGCGAACTTGCGTATCCAAGGGCTCGACCGCTTCGCCGCCGCATCGGCCAACCCGGAGGCATGGCTATTGGCCTTCATGGCCTGCTCGGCAAGCTTGAACGTGTTGGCTTGCTGGTTTGCCTGACCCTTCATCAGGAAACCGATAATGCCGGAGCCGACGCCCGCAATGAGTTCCCACGGCATCACGCGCCGCCTTTATCGATTTTCTGCCGAATGGTGTCGAGCGCCTGCTTTCCGGTGACCAGCACGGTTACCGTGATCAGGCTACCTAGAAAGGTCTTGGCTTCGAACACCTCGGAACCGGCTTTGAACATGATGGCCAGATCCAGCCCGAACGCCATGCCAACCACAACAAACGCCATGATTTTCGAGAGGGTGACTCTAATTGTGTTTTCAATCATTCCGTGTTCCTCCGTGTTTGCCACGAGCTCCGTCCGACGATCCGCCTCGGCCACCATCTCGTGAATGTGCTTTGCGGAATCCATGCCTTCAGCCCCGCTTGTCCAATGTTTGCTTCAAAATGCTATTCAGCGCCGGGCAGTGCTCGGCATGGTCGGAGATGGCCTTCTGTATCTCGTCCTTTGTCTTGATCACCGCCGTCTGCACTTCGGTGCGTACCACCAAACGAACCACGAACGCATTGCAGGTGATGATCGCCGACGCCGCCGCCACACTTCCCCCAATTACCGCCACTACTTCCGCAATCGTCATCTCATGCCGCCTTTTCTTTTGTTAAACTGGTGTGGTTGGGGCATCCGCCCTTGGTGCGGTTGACCCGGTGCTTGTATTCCCAGCATCGGCCTTGCACGCGCCCGCTGCTGTCGTCCTCGACCATGTTGGTGCAGGTGACGCATTTGGGTTCGTGGCTCTCGACGATGGGACGGTAGCGGCTGATCAACCGACGCCCCGGCTCCGAGACGTGGGTTTTCATCACGCTTTTATAGGTGCCGATTTCCATTTCCAGCAACCGCACCGTCTGCTCAAACTCGACTTTGCTCAAATTGGCGTTGGCGAGGAGCGTCATGTTGTCGAACAACTCTTGGTTGAGCCGGTGGATCTGCTCATTGTGCTGCTTGAGCAGGGCGGCATGGCAAAGGCGCTGGAGGGGGCAGTTCATTCGGCAGGCACCTCCGTTCGTGCGGCGGTCGGGGTGGAACCCGACCCTCCATACAACTTGAAAAACTGCGCCGCGTTGGTGGCGGGCACCGAACATGGAACCTCCACCGAAATCCAGAGGCCGGTCGAGAGGTTGGTGGTGGTGAGCATTGGCACGCTGAAATCAAACGTCGGCACCGGGCGGGGCGGGTGCCAACCGGGCGGGGTCAGTTCCAGATGAACCGGCGCGATGGTCTGCAAACGCGCCACGCTTCCGATGGTGCGGATATGCACAGGAACCGTGTTGGTGGTCGTGGCCTTGCGGAATGTTCCGCGCAACGCGGGAGCCGGGGTGGAACCCGGCCCTCCATCCGGCATCGGCGGGCCGTTGGTCGAGCCGATGCACTCGGCAACGAGCCAGAGCAGGACGGCGGGGATTATGACGAGGGACGGGCGCATCATGGGGTATCCCATTTGATGTAGTCCGGCGCGGCGAGGAATGTCCCGTTGGTGTAGACCGCCACACCATCTGCAACGTGTCCATAGTAGTAGATCCAATCCTGCCCCGTGGTCATCACCCGGCCGCCCATCTGGTAAGTCTGATTTCCGACTCCAGACTGGTAGACGCACTGCCGCTTGTTGAGCGTGTCAACATGGGCGAACTCGCAATCAACAACCGTCAGCGAGGAGTTGGTGCAGGTGTGCAATGTCAGTCCGAAATTATCCCCCGCCCCCGAAGCATGGAATCGACCACCCTCAACCGTGATGTTGATATTTGAGGCACTCCGCCAAGTCCATATAAACTGATAAACCGCAGTATTGTACGAGGTCGTCGTGCCTGCCTGGAACACGTACCGCTGGGTTACGTTGTCGTCGGGATACATCGTCTTGTTGATGAGCGAGGAAGTCTGTACAAAAATCGTCCCGCTGAAATCGCTCGGGATGCAGTCGAAATCCGGCCCTTGCACACCGACGATTTCGTCCAGGTTATCACCAACCACGATCACGTTTGGGTTGCGGGACAACTCTGTGCGCAATGCATTGCGGCCCGTTTGGACACTCAAGTCATCCATCGACCCCACGATCATCGCGCCGTTGATCTCGCCAACACCGGCGAGGAATGGCCGTTCATCGTCCTGTGCTCCGGCTGACGCGGGGAAGAGCGCCAGATCGTTGGCTGTGCATGCATCCAGTATCGAAAGCGACCCCACGTCGAAATAATCAATTCCGTCGTACACAAATGTGCAGTCATCAAAAACAGGCGGGAGCGCGCCGGCGTCATGCGTGGCCAACATGCCTGCCGAGTTATTGCTCCCCAGATCGCGTAAAACGAAGCCACACCCACGGAAGACCACGCCGCTGGCCTCCGCCACGGCCACAACCATCTTGGCTCCGGACGAGTTATTCTCGGACATGTCCCACTGGTAGCGGCAATCCTCCACCACAGCATTGCTCGACCGGCTCAATACCAGTCCGTAGCGAGAATCAAGTGAGGCTACATCGCCGGTTGTGGACTGGTAGAAGTCGATTCCGGTCATGATGAAATTGGTCATATAGGAGGCGTCCAAACCACGCTCATTGGGCACCAGGTTGGGCAGGGTGATATTGATGCGCGGGCGCCCGATTCCGGCCACGCGGATATTGTTGCGCGCACCGAAATGCGAGGTTTGCGATCCCAACTCGTTGTAGGTGCCGGGGTGGACGACGAAGCTGTCGCCATCCTGCGCGTCTGCGAATGCAGCGAACGGCGAGCCGTACCAATGCCGCCCGTCGGCTGAAATCCTCTCCACTCTGTTGGTGTAGCCGCTAGCCTCCGCAACAATCTCGGCGGAGTTGGTGAGGGTGCCGGATTGCGCGATGTAGCGGTCGTCGTTGTAGCCTTGGTTGCCGACCCCCTGGTCGCGTACCGGGTCGCCGGTGAGTTCCATCCACCCCGTAACCGTCACCCCGTCATCATCCACGACGAGCGTATTATTCTGCAATGGCCCTCCAACGGTGACCTGCGTGGCGCTATAGATGCCGACGTCCGCCCCGGCCTCGGCGTCCAGCACGGCGGAGTTGGAAACGGTTGTGCCGACATACTCGGCGATGGTGGTGGTGGTGCCGTTTTCGTCCACCATCTTGGTGGGTTTGGCGGCAAAGAGGGCGAGCGGCAGTAGGGCCGCTAATAGAAGCAGTTTCTTCATGGCAGGTTCTCCTTGATTAAGATTCGTCGGCAGCAGTCACTTCAGCACCGTCGCTGGTTGTCCACGCGGCTGCACTTTCGTCCCAGTAGATGGTGTAGCCCAGCGTCGTCACCCGCACCGGCTGAAGATCGGTCGGGCTGGCCGGCAGGGCCGCAAAGTTCGCCACGCGGGTGGGTTTGAACGAGGCCAGCAGGGCGGCGGTTTCCGTCTTGCTGTAATAGTCCTCGGCGGGAATTGGATCGGGATCGCCGCTGCCGGCGTTGATAGTGCCTTTGCAGACGACGGGAAAGTCGATGCTCCAAACCAGTTCGTCCACGTCGTCGCCCTGAAGTTCGAATGTTCCGCTGATCGATTTCTTGGTATCGACCGCCGCCTGGAATTCCTCGGTGTTGGCATCGAGCTGCACCACGATGGTGCCGGTGCTGGGCGTAATGGAAATATTAGCGTCGAGCGTCTTCACCATCACGGTGGTGGTGGTGGAATAGTCCTTGTCGATCGCGGCCTCGTAGGCCAGCGAAGCGTCGAGCGTGGTATCGACCACCGGCACGCCGCTGGCATCCAGCCCAGTAATGCAGATGATGGTTAAATCCACCTTTTCGCGGTAGCGGATCCAAGGGTATTGGGCGCGCGGTAATTCACGGCCTCGGTCAACGTCGTAAAGCGTTCCGGTGGTAGTGTTGTAATAGACCGTTTTCATAGATATACGGTGGCAAGGCCACCTTCACTTTTCCAAGTTTACAGAACCGCAAAGGCGGGTTTCACCGCCCCTGCGTTGAGATTTCACGACTTAACGAAGTACGGCGCGCCAAGATCGCGCGGCTTTGGATCGCGGCTAAAGCACACGATCCGCGCATCCGCCGGCACGTCCCACTCCAGCTGGTTGCGCGGCCACAGCACCATGCCGGGCATCACATCCGCCACCACGTTCGGCACAATCCCGCGCTCCGCCAAACGCTGCGAGAAGTGGATGTCCGCAAAGCGAATGCGCTCCGGCGCTTCCGGCTCAAAGCTGTCCATCATAAACGAGAAGTCGCCGTTCCAGGCCATGATCCCCGAGCCATACCACCCCGGCACATTGTTCGGCACCGCATGCAGCATCATGATCCGATCCGTTCCGCCCAGCGCATAGTGCGCAAGGTCGTCGATGTTCCCGGGAATGTAGGTGTCCAGATCCAGATAGATGCACGGCCCCGTTTCGCGGAATAGATCCAGCTTGTCCCACCACGTCGGACGGCAACCCACCAGCGCAACGTCGGCAATCGCCGGATCGTCCGAATAGCAGACAAACTCATGCTCCACCGTCAGGCTTTCTGCCACCTGCCGCTTGAGGTTCCGCACGTCGTCGGCATCGTAGGCGCCGCCCGTCCGCAGCATGCACACCACCCGCAGCTTGCCGGAGCTCCGGAGGCGCAGGCGCTGGGGTTCCGGCAGCTCGCCAAAGCGCACCCGGCGGCTATCGATCTCCGGATGGTTGGCAATCGCCTCCACCGCCCGGTCATACATCGGCACCGACTCCGCATCGTTCTGCGCAATCCACTTCCGCCGGCGAAGGTCTTCCAGCAGTTCCGCTTCGTCGCGCTCGCACAGGATCCACTTTGCTTCCGGGAACGCCTGGTGGAACACCGGCGCCATCAGCGCCAGCATCGGCAGCGCAACCACCACCGGCTCCGCCAAGTCCCACCCCTCCCGCCGCAGGATGCCCAGCAGCAGATCGCGGAAGTACGGCGGCTGCCAGTGCGGCTTCGCAAACGGCACCGGCGCGCGCTTCGGGTTCAAGATCTTCTTATCCTTCCCCTCCAGCTTCTTCCCCGGGAAGAACTGCTCAAGGTATGGCGCAACACACAGCTCCTTGATCTTCGGGTTCTCGTGCGTGTTGTGGATCGCCTGGTTCAGCGTCCGGCCCGCAAACGCCCCCTCCGCCTTCAGCAGCCCTGCCGCAAGGTTCAGCCCGCTTCCCGGCGCGCCCGTCACAAACGTAATGTCCAGTTGCTTCATCCCAACACCTCCTCGATTGTGGTTTTCGGCCAGAACGGCAAAGTGGAGTTGGGTGATGCGTTCACCACCTCAATGCCCCCGTGCGCCTCCAGATCCTCCCAGACCGATAGCGCATACTTCCGGTGCATCCGGTAGGTTCCATCCTTGCTCCCGCGCTCCTCGCGCTCGTACCAATGATGGGCGTCCGACTGCCCGCACATATCGAACCCGAGCAACACAATTCGAACCGCACCCAGGTGCACCGCAATATTCATTGCACCAAGCCCCGAATTGCGGTTGATCCCGATCCGGCTAGAGTCCTCAAACTCGACTCCGGAACCCATGCCGCCCAGCAGCTTGATCCGCTCATCCGTCACCAGCTTCTGGCACGTCGTCACCGTGCCCGTGTAGGCCTCCAGTTCCGACTGGTGCTCGATCCACCACTGCAAGTCCGTGAAGTGGCACCAGTCCACCAGCTCCGCCCCCAGCTTGAACGCCTCGTTGCAGCCGATCACCATCTTGCCGCGCAGCGCCTCCGCATGTTGCGCCGGATCAAAGCTCGGGCCGCCGCCCAGGATATAGACCGTGCCACCCTCGCACTCGCGCGGAATGTGCCACCGATCCTGCCGACGCGGGAACAACGGCGGCAACCCCGCATAACTCGTTCTCAACTCTTCTGCCCTAACCATACCTGCCTCCAATCAAACCAATAGAATTTCGCTGCCGGCCTCTTCCGGCTCCGCCGTGGGCGGGAATGTTTCCGGCTGCGTCGCAACTTCCGTAATCACAGAAAGCAACGTGCGCGTGCTCGACATCGAATAGGTCGGCACCCATGTGGTGAACGTCCCCGAGGTCTCCCGCCAATCCTCCGCAACCTCGAGCTTCCACGTCTGCTTGTACCCAGTGGACATGCGGTCGAAAACCATCGTGTCAGCGCTCTTTAGCGTCTCGCCCGTCGTCTGCGCCGTTGTGAAAAGGATCGTCTCATCCAAGGTCGGTAGCAACGTCGTCGCCAGTTTATCCGTCTGGCCATAGACATCCGTGTCCGTAAGCCGCCACGTCAGTTTCGGAACCGTGGTTTCTTCATAGGACGGCAACGGCTTCACACTCCAGGTCAGGTGCTCGCCGACCTTCGTCAATTCCTGCCATTGGTTGCCGGATCCATCAGACCAATCCGTCCAATCATATTCGTCGGTATCCCACCAAACGGTTATATAGTCGTAGCCCACTATCGTCTGTTTGAGGGAATGCGTTGCGAAGAACTCAGTGGTTTCAACTTGCCCGATCACGGTATCGACCTGCGTCGTTTCCAGATGCGCCGTGTCCTTCGTGGTAGGCAGCACCGTGCCCGTCCACACCGTATCCTTCATGGTCGGCATAAATGTCTGCTCGGCCTCGGTTTTCAGGATCGTCTGCATCTGCTCGGTGGTGCGCAGCACCGCCGAAAGGTATTCGTATATTGTCGTCCACTCGTAGGTCGTCATGGTCTGTGTGAACGTCCGGCGATCAAAGACGGTGTCAATGATCCCGTTGTCGCGGCAGGATTCAAGAAACCACAGGAAGTCCGCCAGATCCTCCGTCAGCCATGGCCCCGCAATCTGATCCATGCGCGCGCTGCTGTACTTGTTCGCCAGGTATTCGTCGCGCGGAATATCCTCTTCCAGACTGAACGGATAGAACACCGCCGGAATGTTCTGCGCGCCTTCGGCCAGCAGTTGCTCCGTGCTCTTGCCTTCGGCCAGCCCCAACTCGATCTCGGTGCCCGGGCTGAAGCGGAAGCCCCAGCCGCCCCGGCTCTTGCTACCGACCCCGGCCATTGTGAAAATCCACTTCAGGCTCGGCTCGCCACCCTTCCACGGACACTTGAACATGCCCGTGTCTTGCGCCGCCCAAAGATCGCGAAGCAGGAACGGCGCGTTATGCTCCAGCTGGTGCTGTATTAGATGGAAGAAGTTCAACTTGCCCGACTCGTTCGCGTCCGTCGTCAGCAGCGGCTCGTCGCCCGTCAGCCATGTCTCGTTCCGGTAGGCATAAATACCGGCATAGATGCACCCCGGCTGAACGTCGGCGAGTTGCAGGCCGGCCATCGCGCCGCGCAGCTCCTCGCGTGCATCAACGTGCGCGAAGTTCCGCCAGTCCTGCGGGGATTGAATGACGGGTGCGCCGGCCATTAGTGCAACCTCTCGTATCCATTCGCATGGTAGAGCGCCTTCCACTGGTCGTCCTCGGAAAGCTCCAACTCGGCCACCTTGTCCGTGTCGAGTTCAAGCACAACGGACATATGCCGCTTATGCGCGCTAGTGATTTCCGGCATGCCCGTGGCCAGCGCGGAAACCACGCCGTTGTTAACGCGGGTGGTGGTGCCGTCGCCTTTTGCGCGGACGCGGTCTAGTTCGGCGGCCAGTTCGTTGAGCCGGTTCTTGAGCTCCACAACCCAAGGCGGATCACTGGCATCGATTGGAACCATTGGAACCATTAGTTGTCCCACCCGATTGCCGAATACTTAAAAACCGACCGGCGCGAAACCATCGGTTCGCCATCGTCGTTCACGCCATCGCTGTCGATACTGACGCCTGCCACCAGCCATTTGCTGGAATCCGCTCCGGTCATTCCCGCCGGCGCGGCGGTCTTGCCAACGTTCAACGAGGCCAGCACACCGGCCTGGCTCCACACAAAGTTAGCGATGAATTCCTCATAGGTGTATTCAATGCCGCCGATGCCGATGGTCTTGTATCCCTCGGCCTTCTTAGCATCGCGGCTTGACTCGGTCAGGAAGCCGGAGGAAACCAGCCGCTCGTCATCGATCGGCACCTCGCGCCAATCCGAACGGCTCGACTGCCGGGTCTGGCCATCGGTATGGGTGCTGATGGTGCTGCCGGAACCGAACGGATCTTCGGGCGAATAGTTGAGCGTCACCAGCATAATGCCGGTGGCCTGCGTCGGCGTAATCGTGGCGCTCTGCAGCTTCATCTCGGTATCTTCGTACGATGAATAGGCATCCGGAATGAAATCCTCGGCCTTTTCGCTCACGATCTGAAACTTGTCGGTCAGTTTCCAGGTCTTGCCCTCGCGCCGCTTGACGGGGTAGCCCTTCACCTGTACCGGGGTCTGAAAATTGGTCTCTGCTGACAAAAACATCATGCCTCCTAAATCGCAAAGCTGAACGAGCCACGTTCCTGGATGCCTTCAACCACTTCCTGCAAAAGCTCGTTCGTCTTTTTCTGTTCGGTAACCTGGTCGCGGCTGTTCTGCGTCTTTTCCTGATCGCGCTGTTCGGAGCCGGTTGCACTGCCGGAAAGCGCGTGGTTGATCCGCAGTGCGCCGGTCATCATTCCCCGGATTGGCTCCGCCATCTTGGCAATATTTGCCATGGCGTTTTCGGTCATGGCAAAATCACCCGCCATCTTGCTGGATTGGGTAAGCTCTGCTATGTCGGGAATTTCGAAATCGAACATTTTACGGCCTGCCGAAAATAGGTTTTCGAATTGATCGGGCAGAATTGCCTTCATCCGATCGCGCATGCGTTCGGCGAAAATCTCGCCAAAGGTATCGCCTTCGGTGGCGGCATCCTGGTGCAGGATCCGGCGGTCGGCTTCTTCGATGGCTCGGCTGAATTTAAGCACCCCTGCGTCGTCGCCCAATGCTTCGGCAATTGATTTTTGCGCCTCGAAAATCTTCTTTGATACCCTCGCGCCGAAGCTGAATTTTTTATCCAGCGCCTCCGCAAAATCATAGGCGGCAATGCTCGTCATGATGCCGGCCAACACCACATTGATTGCCCCGGCGGCGGTGGCGAAGTTAGCCACCAGCAACGCCAACCCGCGCGTGATCGGAATCAGCAGCCCCGATTTGAATGCAACGGTGATGCCCAGGAACGCAATGCCGGCGTTTCTCACCGCATCGCGTTCGGCGTCGGTCATGGCGTTGAAGCCTCCGACAATATGGTTGATGGCATTCACCACGTTGGTGGCGAGGTTGACGAACCCGGTCATGATTGCAGTGGTGGCGCCGCTTTCCCGCAAAGCCACCATGCTGGAGGTCAGGCCGGCAACGCTGTCGGATACGCTGTTGAGGTTGATGCCCTCGATCAGCAGTCCGCGGAACGAGCCTTTCAGCCGCGTGGTTTCATCGACGAATCGGGCGGCGGCGGCGGCCTGGTCGGCATCAAAGACAATCCCGAGCCGGTCGGCTTCGGCCTTCATCTCCTTCAAACCCTTGGCGCCGCCAGAAAGCATAGGCAGCAACTGGATGCCGTTTCGGCCAAACACCTTCAAAGCCAGCGCTGATTTTAACGATGCGTCCTTGATGTCGGCCAAGCGCGTAAGGATCAGATCAAACCTCGCGCCGGGGTCGAGGTTTGCCAGATCCTCGAAGCTCAATCCAAGGTCGCCAAGCGCGTCAGTATAGGTCTTGGTGCCGCGCTTGGCCTCATAGAGTGCCGTACCCATCGCCTTGAGGCTTTTCTCCATGCCGTCAATGCTACCACCTGAAAGGGCGGCGGCGTGGGCATAGCGGGAAAGCTCGTCTGTCGCAATGCCGGTGCGCTTCGACATCTTGTCCATGGCATCGCCGGCCTTGGCAACAGAGTTTATTGCAGCGGTTCCCATGGCGGCCAGCGCTAGGCCGGCCACCGCCGCCATTTTGCCAATCTTCGCCAGCGGGGCACCGACGTTTTTCTTGAACTTGTTCACGCTTCGCTCAAGGTCGCGCACGGCGTCGCGCGCTTCCTTCGAGTTTAGGCTGATTTTTCCTTTAAGATGCGGAGCCATCGCCGGCGTCCTCCAATAGTTCAAGAATCTTTTTCAACTTGCCTGCTTCCCAGTCCACCCGCTGCCCCATGCGCTCCATATAGGCCGCCTGGCAGCGCATAACCGTTGCAAGCGGCGTGAGCCACAGGGCTTCCATCCGGGGCAGGCCAAGGACGGAAAGGCAAAACTCAAGGCTGGCCGCTAACCAGTCGCGGCCTGCGACTCCCCCGACCCATCACCTCCAGCACTTTCCACCACGGCCATGGTGTCGCGGAATTCCTGCAACATCGGGGCGGCGTCTTCAACCATCCTTGTGGTGGCCCCCAGGCCGAAGCCGGAAAGCCATTCGATGTTGATCCTAGCCCATAAACGTTCGGCGTCGTTGGCATCGCGCCAGAGCTGGGCAATGTCTTCCATATCCACCTGCACCAGGCAATAAATGATCAGCAGCGCCACATCGATGTCGGTCATGGGAATGCTGGCCTTATCTAATCCCATCGCCACGCGCTGCACGATGCGGAAATCGGCCATACTCAGGGCACGCGCCGGCATTCCCCCGATCATCAGCGCGCCGTCTGGTGCCAGGTCGGTGAGGCTTTCTTCCTCCCGCGCCTCGACCGCTGCTTCAGCGGCCTCCAGCGCGTTCTTGTCGATTTGTCCCTTGGTGTCCATGGTTTACGCCGCCGTGGTGAAGCCTGTGCCATAGTTCTTGGCGGTCAGCGTGCCTTTCATCCATTGCCCTTCGGCACGGACACGCGAAACACCAACCACGATGTATTCATCCTGAAACTCGGAATCGGTGATGTCGGAAATCACGGTTCCAATCAGGGCATCGCTGGCCAGGCTGTTCGTGCCCTTGATGGCGAAATCAATCTGAAGTTCGCCGGCAATGCCTTCGATATTCGTGGCCACGATCGCACCGGTTTCATCTTTCAGCGGCGTTTCTTCGCTGCTGTGCGTTTCGCTGATGCTGGTGATGATCACGTCGTAGGCGGTCTCTTGATCGACGCCGAACTTGACCCCGCTGATTGTTGCTAGTTTTGTCGCCATGATGGCCTCCTGTTGTTAAGTGGCCTCAATTGCCACAAAGGCAATTTCGGCGGTTAAAATCTCTCGTTGTTCCTCTTCGTCGGCCTCGGGTTCCTCGGGCAAGAACATGATGCCCTTGGCTCCAATGTTATCCGGCAGCTCGGCATCCAGCGCGGCCACGGTGAGCGCGGAACGCACGGAAGAGAGATGGCCAGAAAGCGCGGCCCGCTTCGTATCTTTCAAAATGTGGGTTGCAATCACGATGCGAACGCCGACGCTGTAAAGGATGTCGCCCTCCAGCACAGTACCCACCGGGCTGGCCGCACAGGCGCAATAGGGATAGGCCAGCGGTTCGGGAACGGTTTCGCCGGGCGTGTCGTCCACCAGATAGGCGCGCACGTTCAGGCCGTCGATGCTACCCAGCACCGCCGCAATCGCGCTTTCAATCTGTTTTTCTAGTTCCATGCCCGTTCAAACTCCTTGCTGACCTTGCGGTCGAGGATGGCCTGCATTGCGTTGGCCGCCTTGTTGTAAGCGGTCGGCAAGATGGCCGGAAACGCCTTCATCATGTAGCTTGTAAAGTTTTCAATGGTGATGCTCGGCGCATGCGTATCCATGCCGCGCTTTTTGGCCGTGCCCCAGCTCGCACCGCGTCCACCGCCGGCCACAGCCTTGGTCTTTCCATTCAAGGTGCGGAAAACACCGTTCCAACTGTTCTTTGCCGCGCCACGCATCTTTATGACCCGGCGCGGATCCCGCAGCGCGTTGGTCGGCAGCATGCGGTCGGGCTTGCCCTTCTGGTTCTTCACCACGATCAGCCACTTGGCACCGTTCTTTGACGAGTTCGGCACAACATCGCGGTTTTTCTTGCCGATCTTGGAAGAGGCCCGCCCCGAAGTGGCAAAGCGGATGGCGCCATATTTGACGGTATCGGCGGCGCTGCGCTGCGACTGATCAAAAACGTTGTCGAGCGAGCGCTGAAAAGCACGTTCGCTTGCATGGTCAAATTGTACGCCATCAACCATCGATTGCCTTCAAATCCAATTGCCACCGCGCCCCATACGGATCTTTTTCGGCGGCGATGATGCTGTATTCCGTGCCGTCCACCGTCACTAGGCGGTTCGGCTTGATTTCGCCCATACCGTGGCTGGAAAACCAGACGCTTAACTCGTAGGCCGAGAACAGGCCGGAAAACGCCATGTCGGGGTCGATCTTCACCAGTCCCTTGGTGGCATCCACCGCCGTCTTGCCGTCGTAGACAACGGAAACGGAAGCCCCGCCGCGCATACGCGCCACGCGATTCCCGCAATCCCGCATAATTTCTCTGGTCAGTCCAGGCATGATGCTCCAAGTTCAAAAAGCGGGGTGACCGGGGCCAAGGGAGGAATAAACTCCCCGGCCACCCCATGAATTACGCTACAACCGCCTCAGTCGAAGTGATGGCATCCGTTACAATGATCGGGATTCCGTCTACTTCGGTCGGGCGCGGTGCCGGTGCGCCGGTGGCGTTGGTGGCCGTGCGGCTTTCGCGCAGCATGCGCAGGCCTGCACGGTTCATGATGATGTGCGTCGGCTGGCGATCCGTCGGGAACATTGCAATTGCATTGTAGATCAGATCGTCGGTCAGGGTGTCGCCGGTAGCATCTTCAATATTACAGATGCGCAGTGCGCTAAAGACAGAACCGAGCTGAACGCCGAGCCATCCCATGATCGACATTGCCAACACACTAAGCAGCTTGGTGTCGTCGGTATCGTCGGTGTTAATTACCGTTTCGAACACATCAGAAATATCGAGGTTGCCATCCTGACCAGCAACAACCGCAATATCATCGTCAGTCGAGCGCACAATGTAGCAAGAGGTTTGCACACTGGCGGTGGAACCCGTTGCCTTCAGAACCATATTGGAATCGATGCCATCCTTCAGAGCGGCAAAACCATCGGAATCGTTGCCGGTTCCATTGATGATCTGTTTTTCCACCATAGCAAACGCCGCGCGGATTGACTTGACAGCCTCACGGGCCATATAGGCAAGTTTTCCTTTCGAGTAACCGAGGGCAATCGCCTTGTCGCGCTCAAACGATGCGTCCAACACCTTGAGCGTGGCGGTAACCAGGGTTTCCTGTCCTGCGGCATTCGCGCGGCCAGTATTCACATCGCGGAACGCTGCGCCTGGTGCGACGGTTTCCTTCAGATACTTATGCAGCGTACCGTTGGAAGCTTCCTTTGCGAAAAGTGCGGCCAATACCGGCGCGCTTTCCAAAAGGTCGGAAACCTCGATGTCATCGAGATTCATATCGTTCATCTGGATCAATCCAGCGAGGGTGTTTGTGATTTCAGCCATTTTACTGCTCCTGCGCTATTGCGCTTTAATTTAGATTACTTCCGTTTGCCCGAAATGACCTCTTCCATAGAGATCTTCTTGCCTGTGTCCTCTCCGAACTCTGCCGGGTCGGCACCTTCTTCGCCCAGTTCGGCCACCTTGGCCTTGAGGGCTTTGTTTTCCACGGCGATGGCCGCGTAGTACGCTTCCTTCGCTTCGGCATATCCGCCGCCGGCTTTAAAGGCCGCTGCGGAAACCTCGGCGCCGAATTCATCCACGCTGCGCGCAAACTCTTCGGGGTCGATGGTTCTGGAAGGCTCCGCTTCCGACAGTTCGGATTCTTCGGCTTCGGGCTCTTCGGAAGGCTCTGCTTCCTCGGACTCTTCGGCTTCCGCTTCCTCGCTGGTGGTTTCTTCTTCGACAACTTCCACGGCTTCGGTCGCCTCGACCTCTTCCGTGGATTGCGTTTCTTCAAGTTCTTCGGCTTCGGTCGCAACTTCGGCAGAAGTGTCGTTTTCTGTGCTCATGCTTTGCTCCTGTTCGTTGCGATACGATAAGTACCGCTTCATGAATTCATCCATCTTGTCGCCATACTTGGCCATGGCTTCCAGCACCTCCGGCGAATTTTCGAGCAGGTCGAAAACGGCGGGGTTCTGGTCGAGAAAATCGGTAATCAATCCGGCTGGCGTTTCCTGGGCAAAGGCGGAAAACAGGCCATCGTTGGCGGCGGGTTCGTCCACGCAATCGCAGGCATGGAGCTTTTCGCATTCGACAAAGATTTCCTCGGAAAGCTCCTCGGCTTCATCCTCGGAAAGTCGGCTTCCATCTTCGCGGGTGTACCAGATTTCACACCCATACATACTTTCCCGAATGTGCCGATATGCTTTTT
Organism: Pontiella desulfatans; assembly: GCF_900890425.1. Classification (NCBI taxonomy): domain Bacteria; kingdom Pseudomonadati; phylum Kiritimatiellota; class Kiritimatiellia; order Kiritimatiellales; family Pontiellaceae; genus Pontiella; species Pontiella desulfatans. The sequence continues at coordinate 139,892 of NZ_CAAHFG010000002.1, forward strand.
CACCATCCTGGGTTCTTCGATATGATTTACCCGGCGTAAACACGATCGAGGTGCCGAACATGTCGGCCTCGTTTTCCGCCATCGAAAGAATATAGGAATACAGATCGCCGTTGGGCGTCTCCTTGGCGCTGTTGCTTAGAAACAGATCCGCATAGCAGCAGTCAACCTTTGATCCATCGTCGCGGATAGTGGTGCCTTTGCTGAAATTCTTGAAGCGCCCGACAAAGGTGCCGAGGGCCGAGCTGCACATGTTGGGGTGACCAAAGCGCGCCTTGAGTCCTTGCTTGGTCTCGGAACCTTGCTTAACAAGGGTATCGATAAATTCGGAGTCGAGATGGACGCCATGCCCTCTTGCTTCGCCAACGGAACAAACCTTGACGCCGGCAATGATTCCTTTTTCATGATCCACCTCTGCGGGCTTGCTTTTTAAGTAGCCGGTATCAAACCATTTTTTACTCATTGCCGTCTCCTTCTTCCTGCCCCTTGGTCTCTTGCCCTGGATCGCCAATCGCAACGGAAACTTTGCGCTTTTCGATTTCGCGCTCTTCTTCTTCGAGTTCGCGGACAATCTTCCGCCAGTCGCCAAGGTTATATTTCTGACAAATGCGCTGGCGGCTCTGAATGCCACCGGCCACCGCTTTTAGTTCTGCTTCGATCTGGCTTTTGGGGTCGTACCAAGGCTGACCGGCGGGGATCCATTCCACTGCCCGCACCAATTCCCGCGCGTCGGTAATACCGGCGGCCTTCATCAGTTTCGCCACATCCGGCAACCGCGCCCATGCGGCCACCTTCCACGCGGTGTATTGATTCAGAAAACTTCTGATCGACTCGCGTTTCTGTCGGCAACTTTCCTCGTAGTCGTTGCGGTCGATGATCCGCGCAGAAAAAGAGGACTTCATCGAGTCATAGAACGTGTAGGGAATATCCAGCGCCAGCAGTCCGGCCCGAATCATCACTTCTGAAAAATCGAGGAAACCCGAGTTTGGCGTCTTGCTCTCGATGGTGTCCGCGCCTTCCCCAGGTTCCAGTCGCAGCAACTGAGGGCCATCCATGAAGTTGATTTCAGCTTCGCCCGCGTTCGCAGTGCCGGCACTCGCCGCCGTACCGAACTCGTCGCTGCCGATGTCGCCTTCCTGCTCGCCATCATCATTGATGCCGGTATCCTCTTCATCCAGTTTTTGACTGATCGCGATGCCGAACAGCGCATGCAGTTTGATCTTTAGCAGGGTGAAGTCCCAGTTCTCATAGAGGTCTTGAAAGGTGGTGATGGCCGTCGTCAGAGGACTGATCCCGCGCGTCTGATCGAACCGTTGGAAGTAACCATCAAAGATACAGTACTTCGCGTCCACCATGTGCGAGTAGACCAGATCACGATCAACGCGGTTGGTGATTGCATATTTCTTGACCGCGCCATATTGATCCAGCACCAGCCCATTGTCATTGAGCGTTTTCGGTCGGTTTTTTTTCGGGAAAGTCGCCGTGGCCCCCGCGATGCGATCGCCCTCGATAAACTGCAGGTTTCCGGTCTTCAGCATAACCGCAAGGGCATCGCCATCCGTTGCGCGGTGCGATTCCCACAAACGCAGAGCCCGACGACGGGAATGCCGCTTGCAAATGTCAAAGTTTTCCTTGCGGCCATGCCATTCGAAAAGCTGGTTGAGCTTTGCGTCCAGCGCATCGTTTCCTGTGCGGATTAACACATTGAAATCAGTCACATAATCCAAATGCTTGCGAACCATCCACGCCACCAGCGAAAGATTGCGCATCTGGTCGTGAACGGTGCCGGTCAGCTTGCGACGATCGCGCGGCTTTAGCATTGCGTCTTCGCTCATTGTCCGAGTGGCTGGGGCTTTGCGTTGCCCCTTGCTTTGGATCGCGTTATATTCCAGGCTGGTTTTTTTAGACATTATGCACCCGGAAAGTTTACGTTATTGAAAGTGTTTTGTCGGCGCTTGTTGCGGGCCAGCGAACGCTTCAGATCCTTCTCGCGCTGATACAGCGTGGAAAGATCGGCCATGGTGACGGTCTCGTCGCCCATGCGATAATTCTGGACGCCGCCCTCGATCGCCTTGATCGCCTCGCGCACGCTTCGCAACTGTTCCGCCGTTGTCATGCTTCTGAAAAAGCACGGCGCACAAAAAAAGCGCAATCCACAGATCGCGCTTTCAAATATTTCACTTTATTGGCGTTGAGAATTCAACCAACGTGACCCTTGACAGTCGTGATATGGTACATTCTAAACCTAACCAAGGGGGCATAGTGAAAGAATTCTGGAATACAACCGAATGCGGAACATGGCTGTTTAACCTAAAAATCGAAGACGAAGTTGGCCGGCTAACGGCAACGCGAATTACAGACGATGGATTTTCCTCGTTTGATGCCAAGCCCATTGAAGGCGAAAACGAAAAAGTGATCATTGCCGCCGCTGAGGTTGCTGCCAAGGAAAAGGCTGGTACAGAAATTTTGCTGGTCACGATTAATGCGGCAAATCAAAAACCATACGCCATCCTAAAAAATGGCAAGATCGCAGCAAATCCTGTACTAGCAGCCAGCGAAGACGAGGCACTCGATCAAGCCTACGAACTGCTTCAACCAGGCCTACCACAAAAGGCATCGCACGCCCCCGGAGATTCTCCGGACTGGCAAAGCGCAATTACTGTCGCAAGAATAACGAGCTAGTACGGCATCAGCCCCGTCTTGCTACCCAGATTCACCAGCTCGCACTTGCGCCGAAGCGCGTGCCGCTCAAACAGCAAAAACCAGATATGCAGCATGTCGTTGCTGAAGCGCAGGGGATCGGCGTTGCCACTGCCATAGAACGTATTGGCCGAGCCCTTGGGATAGTCCATCGAACAGCCGACAAACGAAATTTCGTCCGGTTCGAGCTCGCCGAGGATCCAATACGCGGCATTGAAAAACATGGTGGCCCCGATGCCGAGCTCCTGCCGGCCAAAGCGTTCGCGCTGGATGTCGCCGTCGTATTCTTGGTAGCTGATCGGCTCCACATGCGCCGGCAGTGTACGCACAAAACCCATGTACTTTTTCAGCCACGACGAATAGCTCTTTTCGGTCGAATATTCCATGTGCTTCAGCCGAATCTTTTCACGCAACAACCCCAATGCCTTAGCTTCATTCATGATAATCACCTCGGTTTAATACACGACACATGTCGCTCAATCATTGTTCGATTTACGGATCTCATCCATGCTATGCGCCCATTTAATTGCCTCACCTAGTTTAAGCCTGAGTTCTTCAGCCGCCTTCAGCGTGAATTTTTCAGTCCCGTGGCGAGAAACGATCCCGATAGGGAACTGAGCGTCATATCTTTTTGTAACGTCTATATTCATTTTAACCTCCAATCGAACCAGAACATTGAGCGTACTGTGAAAACGCCTGATTCCTTGTTTGTAGCTTGAGCGCACAGCCGCTCATGTTAATCGTTGGATTAATCGTCGTAATCTGGATTTTTATCCATCCAGCGTTGAGCTGCGGCAGCCATGACCGCAGTGTTTTCTACATATTGCGCGAGGCGACTTTCGACCTGCTTGTTGTATTCCAGCATTTGTTCTTTCATTTCATCCCGTCCCTTTTTCGATGCTAGGTGACAGAGAAAAGCTCCAACACAAACACCAACCGAAAACATGATTCCAGCGGCAAACGCATTCAGTACATTAAACATTTTTCATTCTCCTTATGTTTTTAATAAAAATCCAACCAGTTGCTAGAGCGCGACGCGGGCCGACGCTCGTTTTTAATGCAGCGTTACTTTCCCGCGCCGCTCACCATTTCGTTAGCCGTATGTATTCTTAATCCACGTTTCCCAGTCAAAGCCGCAGTCGCAGACTTCTTGCGAGAGGTCACATTCAGGGCAATGCGGAAATTTGATTTCAACCTTTGTTCCAATCGGCAAATGTTTTGGGTCGATAGTCCAAGGTTCTTCTGTCGTGTCATCTTGCATATCTCCGTTGCAGAAACCCCAGAGCACAGGCTTAATTTCATCACCTGAGTCTCCGTTGTAGCAATCGGCTTTCACCTCAAACACGCAGTCATTTTGGAAGTATGTCGGTTCTTTCATGTGTTCACCTTTCTGTTAATTATTCGGCTAACCATGGGCTTGAGTTTACCCGGACAACGCCGGTTTTAAATTTCGAGTTTATTTCCCGGGCAACTCAGCCCGGTCGTTCGCCTAATCACGCGGGAGCCCAAGGTCTGCCCCGCAAACACGACATTCCATATCGCAATCATCAACCGACCAGCGGGACGTGTGCCCTCCGTTAAAAATACAGATAAGCCCCCCGAAGATCCGGCGAACAAGCGGCATCAGCCTACGCAATACCCCGCGCAATGCCCCGCGCAATGCCCCGCGCAGTTTCCAGAATTTGTGTCCATACTTCATATCACTCTCCGATTTCCTTGCGAGGCTGTCCCGTAACGTTGGGCTGGGAAGGAATTAAACCGACCCAGCCGTAACAAACCTTAAACCGTGTGCGTCCCTTCAACGCCTCGCCGCATCCGCTCAATCGTTCGCTGTTGAAGCCAGTGTTGCGCCTCTTCGATGTGAGTCAGTGCACAGGCATTCGCCTTGCACGCATACGGCCCAGCCTGAAACGAGCGCAGACGATCTGCAACGATTTCCAAAAGGACTTCTTGCGTAATCCCGTTCACTCCGATTTCTGGGATAGGGCCATTTTGGAATACAATTTCCACTCTCGTTTGTTCGTTCCGCTGGCCGTCTGTGGCGGATGGATTGAGTTGCATATCCATTCCATAGATTACATACAGATGGTTTGCACCTCCGGCACCCGGCGCGTCTTGAACCTCAATATCAAGAGTGTCGTTTGCCGGGTTTACTTTGTGTCCGTTCAGTTTTCTAACTGGTGTATTCATTGTGTTTTCTCCGTCCGGCTTTGTTGTCTTGCTGCGCCACCGGGAGCCCAACAAGAATTTAGAGCGTACGGCTTAACTCTTTCGCCACGCATCAATAGCCGCCTTTTTCGTTGGATATTGCTTCATCCCTTTTGAGGCACGGTCATAGGTTCCGACATTGCCACGGTTTTCGTGTTTCCCTCTCAGGTTGTGTATTTTTTCAAAAGCCATAATCTTAAAATTGAACCAGCGAGTAGAGTTCGACGCGGCACGACGCTCAAAATCCGATCAACGCCCATCGCCGCGCGTCTCACTCGTAACGTAAAACTAATGCGCGGGCAGGACTCGAACCCGCCGACCTGATTGGCCTCTTCCTGCCGCGCTTAAACATTATTTCTTCGTCGCGCAATGGCAGCACGTGCCGACACCATCGGCATCCCACATTGAAGCCAGGCGGCCACAGCCGCACTTGACCGCGCGCGCCTTAATTGGAACCTTCACGACCAGATGCTGACCGCATGCGCAGCAATAGCGGCAAAATATGACGCCGTCAAAATTATGATCGGGCGTGGCCTGGTGCATACGCGGATCCCGGCGCGTCTCGCCCTCGAGCGCCTTGGCCGGATCGATGGCTTTGCCACACGTGCAAGCCATCGGTAGGCACACCTTCGCGCCCGTGTTGCGGTAGGGCTTGAGGTTGCCGGCCAGCGCCTGCTTCAGCTGCGCCACGTTCCATGAATCGGAAAAGGCAATGCCTTGCTTGCGGCATTCATCGCGCAGCGCCTTCCGCTGGCCGCCGCTCCGAGGTGATGGTCGCTTGCCGTCCAGAGCCGCCTGCAGCTCCTTCGATCCCCAGCGCGTGGCATACTTGATCCCGCGCTCCTCACACTGCCGCTGAAGCAGTTGTTTCTTCGTCTGGTAGTTACCGCGTTTAACGCCCATGGTTTTGCTCCTGGTTGAATCCTCGTTTAAACAAAATTCGCCAACTGGCTTTAAGTCGTTCACGAAATGGCAAACAACAAAGCCGATTGAAAAAGGTTGAATACTGCACCTTGATTTCACGCCGCACCGCCTGCCCGACCTTCCTGCTATGCTTTCCCATTTTTACTCCTTGGTTTGAGTTCAAAGCGTTCGATCCAATCTTCGATTGTGCGCGTCCATGGAGTGGATTCGCGGAAGAGATCGGCAGAAGATAGATAGGCATGCGCATTAATTTTATTGAGCCGCGCCGCAAATGCCTTATTGCAAGTCAGCCATGTGACAAGCTCCACTTTCGTGGCATTTTTAAACGGCAACATCCACAGCAACCGCAACCGGTTCGCCCAAAGCTGATCAACCCAGTCCACGGAACAGTGTCGAGGCTTGCCCATGTAGTGGCCGACGTAGTGGTCGAGTAGATCGATGCGGCCACCGCACAGCCATTGCACGGCGCTAATGGTTTCCTCGTCGCATCCCCAACCTGTACCGAGCCGCCATGGCTGATTGAGGTCGAGATAGCGCTGGCGGCGCATTCCGTAGCACGCGCCCATCACGCAGCTGATTTCATCACCGGGCTTGTTGTCGGCCCACTTGCCAACAAGAGCGCCATGGAAACCGCTGTCTTCGCGCACCATCCAATTCATGGCCGCGCCTTTGTAGACCCCGCGGCCCTGCGTCCAAGAATCGTGCCCATCCTCAAGCGCCACCATCTTGAAGCAGCAGAGGCCATCAGGTTCGTGGTGCAGATAGCTCCGCAACTGCGAAGCCCATCCGGGCTGGAAATCCATGTGCGCGTCGCAGGTGAAAACCACATCGCCGCCCGCTGCCATAATGCCGGTATGCCGGCTGGACTGGGTGCCGAGCGGCATCTCAGGCATTACCGCAGTAAAGTTTGCAGGCAAATTTTCTGGCGGCGCGCAGCCATCAAAAACAACAATCACTTCAGAACCCGGGGCCGTTCGCTCAATGCTTTCGAGCGTCTGCATTAAATGGGGTTCGTCCGCCTTGCACGGAATCACGATTGACAAGTCCATTTTGTTCCCTTCCTTGTTGGCGTTGATATTTAGCACAGCGGCATTACCGCAGTAACGTTTAAATTTGAATTTTTTGCACTCGGGGCTTGCGCGCTTTTTTTGCCCGTCGCTTTACGGGGTCGGCCTGGCCAGCCCCGAGCAGGGCGGCGGCGGCAATACAGCCCTTGACGGCGTCGAGCAAATCGTTGCGCCCGTTCGGGGGCGTCCAGGTGTAGGAATCGACAATGTCGCCGCGCAACAACTGAAGCAGCTGCTGGCTGGCAATCTCGGCGCCCATGCGCTCATGCTTCAGCGGATCGTTGCCGAAAAGCGAAATGGATAGGGGAGCGCCGGCGAACAGTTTAAAGCCCTGCTGTGCATCCTTCTGCCAGCGGTCGCTGACATAGACGCACTCAAATCCGCGGTCATTCTTTTCGAGATGAACATCCTGCGCCCGCTTCATCACCTTGGCACCGCGCGCCGTCCGGTACTGCTTCGTCGGTCGGGATCTCGATGTCCACACCTGGAAGTTGAGCTTTCGCGAAAGCGCCTTGCAGGCCTTCGCCACGGTGTCGGTCATATAGTTGGCGTCGAACATGATCGCATTGAAAAAGATGCGGGTGCCGTCCTCGCGCACGAATTCGGTACTGTGCAGAAGTTCGCCCAGTTTCATCACACCTTGATAGACGGCCTGCTCCTCGGTCAGTCCCTGCTTGGCCGCAATGGCCTTCGACCATAGCCACTTTCGCCCATCCGGATATTTGCCATAGTCGGCGATCCAGCCCGCGCGCTTGCTATCGAAACCAGCCGCCGCCCAGTTCAGGCCAAGATAGTTGACATCGATCATGGCCGTCAGATACTGCGCTTCGTTCGGTAGCTTACGCCGCCCGAGATGGTTCAAGGCATTGCGCACATCGTCGGCGGCGATCTTGTAGCTGTCGTTTTCCTCCCCGGGCGGCTCGTTTTGATACTCGGCAAGAAAAGCGGGCTCGCCGACTTTGTACAGCAGATGGAAAGCATGCTGAACGGCGGAAAGTTCCTCGCTGCTGTCGTAGAAATATTTACTCGCCACCTCGACGCCGGCATCCATGGCCTTGCGGTTGGATTTATAGAACGCATTGGCCTCGGCCATGTCGCCATTCAATTTGCAACGTTGCCAAATTTCCTTGTAGGCATCCCACAGCGCCGAGTTTTCATATTCGTGCTTGCTGCCCTTGGCCTTGTTCTTCACGCCCCAGGCATAAACCAGCTTCGTGCGGTGGCCGCGCCACTCTGGATTATTCCCACGGTCAAGGAACCGATCGGCCAGGTCGCCTTTTTCGATCACTGTGCATGGCATCACTGCCGATATAACCCGATCATGGCCGGCCAGTCCCATTACGTCGCCGCGAATAATCTTTTCCCGCGCCTCGCTCTGGTCGAAGCTCTTCGCGCTCTCCCGGGTTTGCGGATCATCCAAAATAACGAAATCAGGCCTGATCTTCGCATCCATGTTTTTGTGATGCAGACCACGAACGCCGGCAGTCAATCCTTTAGCCTGGAGCACCGAGCCCCGCGCCAAGGTGTACTTGGTCTTCGGAACGGTGGGGAAGACTAGCCGCGCCGACTTCCATTGCATGTGCGTTGGCTCGCCGTTCACATGCTGGGATCCGCACCGCTGCACCCGACCTTCCAAATGCTCGACCGGCTTGCACACCTCGGGAAAGTCATCCTGCAACAGCTCGTTGTTTTCAAATTCCGTCGTGATGTCGGCAAGGATCGATTCCGCCGCTTTCTGATCCGAGCCGATCACCACCCCGAACCGGATATGGCCGAACAGGATTCCCCAGATTGCCGCACCCTCCGAAATCGAGGTCTTGCCAAAACCGCGCGGCATCGCAATCGCTGCCAGCCCGCCGTTCATCACCGCTGCCTCGATGCTCTTCACCGCCGCGATCTGGTCGTCGCAAAATTCAAGGTAGAACGTCTGGCCTAAATAGGTGCGCAGAAACTTCAGCAGATTCTTTCGGCACGAATTTCGACGCCGAACATTCGCCGGCTTCGGGATCGTTCCAATGTTCTGAAGATCCTCGCGCTTCCTGGCGTTGTGCTTCGCCTGCCGGCTCATGCCATCAATTGTAATCGGCTCGGTCATTTAATAGCCCTTGGCAAAATAGCGTATAAGACATGCGCAAAATGTAAACGGTCATTTATGGCGAGATGTCGTCCGTCGCTCTCTTGGCGCTGCGGAGCGCTGGAAGTACCTAAGAGGGGGGTGCCTGTTCTCATTATTGCGAAAGCCCCTCAATGCTGATGAAGATGCCCGGTTGCCTCGACCAGAACTTTTCCACGATCAGAGACGCCACCTGTGCGTCATCGTGCCAGTAGCCAAGCTTGGTCATGACATCAAGCAGCAACTTGGTGCTGTTGTCCACGTCGGGCTTGGTGGTCTTGTACTGGCCATCGGCCTTGCCATTCCAACACCACTTGGCAACAAGTCGGATGGCGCCGTCGATTGGCTCGGCTGGTTTATGTGGATGCAATGCCTCATACAGATCGCGGCGAGCTTCGGCCAACTTGGTCGGCTCGTAGAACTGCGGCTTACCCTTCACGACTCGCACCTTCTTCATCTGGTGCGTGGTTCGCGGTGGATCGATGGCCAGGAAGAACTGCATTAGATCAGCCCTACCTTCGCCCGCGACACTATTGCGTCTCTGTGTCGTGGTAGGGGAAATACAGGCACGAAGTAACAGCCTGTTTTCCTACCGGACACACACATAGTGCAACGCAAGTTTATATATTTATATATACCTTTGCACTGCACTTTTGCACTCTGCGTTGTAAGTGGGTTGGTATTGCGGACGTTACGACGGATTTGCACCATTGCACTGATGGCCCTGAAACCGGCACCAGAGTGCAAGAGTGCAACAACTAGCTTTGCACTGCACTTTTGCACTAACATTAAATATCCTCCTTTTTGACGATCTGGCCGGATGGTGCGGCATAGCCACACTCTTTCAGTCGGCCCATGATGGTGCGCTTCGAAAGCCCCATATATTCCATCATGTTGGTGACCGTTGGCGGGCCGTCCATCGAGCAGGCTTCAAGGGCTTGAACGAAACCGTTCTTGCGCTCAATGACCCGCTCGGTCTTCGACATCTTCTTTACACCTTGCTTCTTTTGCCACGGCGCTTCGTCGCCGGCTGGGCTGGCCTCGTTCAGCAGATTGGCCTCAGTGATATGAACCGGATATTGAAACCAGAGGTTTCGCGGCTTGAAGGGTGCGAACTCCCGCAGCGTGGCCTCGATGCGCCAGGCCGTGGCCTGCCTGATCGGCATGCGTGTTGCCATCATGATATGGTTGAGCTCTTCGCCCTGATCATGGGAAAGCAGTTTCTTAGCCTTGGGTTCAAACTTCTTTTCCACCATGGCGTCGTCGTCGGCAATTTCATCCTGCCAGCCGGGTGCGTGCTTATCCAAATAGGATGAAATGGCTTCACACACCGCCCGGTTTTCGCGCACCTTTTTCGGTTCCTCGGCCTCCAGTTCGATCAGATCGAGCAGGGCATCGGGATCGCGGGCAAACACTCCGGACCCACTTGCACGGTCGGCGCTGCGCTTTGCTCCCTGTCCACCCTTTGAATGATGATGGCAGTCGATTACCGCAGCACCCAGCTCGGCGCAAATCTTATCGAACTGATTGCAAAAGTGGCTCATGGCCTCGGCGCTGTTTTCGTCGCCGGTGATGACCTTGTAAATCGGATCGATCACGATGGCCTTATATCCCTTTTTCAGCGAGCGCCGTATCAACTTCGGTGCCAGCTTATCCATCGGCACGGCCTTGCCACGCAGATTCCAAATGTCGATGTTTCGCACATTCTTCGGCTCTCGGCCCAATGCCCTGTAGATGTCGCGGAAACGATGCAGGCAGCTGGCCCGATCAAGCTCCAGATTAACATAGAGCACCGGCCCCTGGGCGCATTGCCAACCCAGCCAGTCCCAGCCCTCGGCAATGGCAATACAGAGATGGTTCAGCTTAAAACTCTTCCCCGCCTTCGATGGCCCCGCAATACGCATCTTATGCCCTTGCCGCAGCACGCCGGCAATCAGTTCCGGCGATTTATCCGGCAGATTGTCAAAGACGCTATCCAGCGCCTCGGGATCGGGCAGGTCGTCGTTCAGATCCTGAATCCAGTCCTCCCATTCCGCCCAACTCAGTTTTCCGATATTGGTGCCGACCAAAAACTGCTTTTTGCCATTGCGCAGAATCCCCGGCATTCTGGACAGCCGCGACGGGTTGCGGTTCTGGCGGTCAATCTCCAGCCCGTTCTTTTTGCACACCTCATAAAGGAAATCCACGCGCTTGCGGTAGACATCCATACTGTCGGCCTCGATGCGCACCACGGCATGCACGCTCTTGCCGCCGCTATGCACCATGGTCACAATCGGCAATTCCAACTCCTTCAGCAGGGCGATCTGGCGCGGTATTTCCACCGTGTCGGATTCAACGAGGGCATAACGCAGTTCCGAAACATTTTCGTCCTTGATGCCCACGCCATCGAACGGGTTGAAGCGAATCCACGCGCCAACTTCCGGCAGGGTGTCGCCAATCACGGCGCCAATGTCGCCCTTGCACTTTTGAAGCTGGTCGATCAGCTCGCCGGCGGTACGGTCGAAACAGCCCTTTTTCGGCAGGTGCTTGCCGTCCTTCTCCCAGCACTCCGTAACATAGCCCACATGGTCGTCGGATTGAAACAAAGCCGACAGATAGCGAATAAGCTCGTTAACCGGTTGCCAATCGTTCGGCTCGTGTATCTCTTCATCCTGAATCCAGTTGGAATCCACCACCTTTAGGGTGTCGTGCCTTCCGCCGATTTCCGAGTCCCATTCCAGCTCCTTCGATTCGCGCCGCTGGTATTCCTGCGGCTCTTCCCAGTCAATCGGCTGGCCGCGTCCAAACTTCACGGCTTCACACCATTTATCCGTGCCCTCCTTGGCATTCATCGAAAGCGATGCCGCCAGCTGCTCAAGCTGAAACAAATCCATCGGCTGAATAGCACCCGTCGAGGCATAGCCACCCGCCAGCCGGCCAACGTCACGCAAGCAGCCGTGCATTTGCCCCTGTACCATCCCATCCCGAAGCTTGCGCTCGATTACGTCGTATGCGGTCATTAAGCCGCCTCCTCTAAACTGGAATTGTTGCTGAAAGCTCTATTCATAAATTCCAGCACCTTCTTCGGTGGCTTGCTGTTCTTGCTGCCATAACACTGGGTAACGACGCCGCGCTTCAGGTTGTATTCAACCGCCACGAAGGCCGTATCGGGGGCAGCGCGTTCACGCACGAAGACAATTAAAACCTCACCTCGCGCAACCTTGGCCGCATAACCTCTGCCCAGGCAATTCGCCAGCGCCTTGCCCTCGGCCGAAAATTCTTTCACCGAGCGCGGGAGCACAATCCGGTAGGAACCTCGCAACTTTTCCAGCCAACTCCACTGCTCGGCAATGGCCGCGATTTTCTTAGGCATTTCCCGTTTAGTTTTCGCCTCCGCCTTCTGGCGCAGTTCTTTGGCTTCCGCCCGAATAACGTCGATCTGATCCTGCACATGCCGCCGGCGCGCATTGAACTGCTTCGGGAATGAAACCTTTGTGTCGGCCAGATTCATATTCAGCGTCTGGCAGTTGTGCAGATAGCCTGTGAATTGCCACGGCGTGACTTTCTTTTGCTCGATATACCGAAGCGCCTTCAGTGGATCAATTTCGCGCGGAAGACCATTGCCACGAAACCGGCGTCGGGCTTCCTGAATTTGCTGGGCATGGGCAAGGGTGATTCCCTTGTTGTACGCCATCGTGATTTCGGGGATGTTGAATCGACAGTATTTGATGGCATCGATGTTCTGCGTGAAAAACTGCCGGAACCCTCGATCCTTCTTCAGTTTCCGGAGCAGGGAAACCTTCGTGCAGAAATGACCCAAGCCGTTTTTCGCAAGCAATTCAATTTCCGGATGCTCTGTATATACTTTCAAGTAATCAAGGATATGCCCGTTTTTAGGCTCCCAGGCCGACCATCTGAATCGGCGCGTCCGCTTCAGTAGCTCCGGATTAACCACCGGCGCGTCGATTTTCCACATGCAGCGTAAACCATACGCCTCCGATTCCCACCGTCCTCGATAATCCCAATACTTCGCAGGGCCAACGCCTTCCGGCGACCAGTCCACGCTGTATCCGCTCATATGAACGAAACCAAGATCATGAATGCGGATCCACGGATCATCAACACTGGCCAGCGCAACTTCCTTCACCACCGGCTGTTCATGGCGCTTTCGAGCCTTCACGGCCACAGTACGGATCTCCACATCAGACTTCCGCTGGGTTAGATACAAATAGAAGCGGTTGCGGTTCTGCTGGTTTCCATCAGGCCCGAAGCCGGCATCCTGATCGAATTGAAGAATGCGGCGAACCGCACTTGCCGACAGCGGGGCATATTTAAGATGATCGAAGGTCATCGTCCCACCGCCGATACAGCTTCGCCTGTGAAAAGATCCATCACAAGAGGGCCGGTGGGTTTCTCTTTCTTGGCAGGCTTGGGTTTCGGCTTTGCCTTCACCCCGCCCGGCACCCGGGTTTTCGGCTTCTTCGCGCCCTCTTTGATTTCATCCTCTTCGAAGAAATGAATGATCCACCCGAACACGGTGTCGTCATCCACCACGGCACAGCCATCAATCGCCATGCTACGCGCTTCGCCCCTGGCATAATCCAAAGCACCGGCCAGCGTCTTCTTGCCGAAGTTGATTTTTGCCACCAGTTCGGTGGAAGCATTTTCGATCAGGTAGTCGAGGATCCGCTGCTCGGTCGAATTCTCTGCGGTCAGGTTTAGTTTAGGTGTGCTCATTTATTTTCTCCATTCAAATATTCAAACCGAACGCCGCGCGCCTGGGGTGCGCGGCCAGATAGTTGGGCAATGATATGGGCACGCCCGATGCCCGTTGAACATTCCGCCCAGGCAATACTGCGGAAACGTTCGCCGACTTCGAGCGGTCGCCCAGGCGGCTTGTGGCACTTGAGGCCGACCTCCACCACGACGATGGGGGCGGCGAATCCGTTTGATCGTGCGCGGCTCATAGCGATCCTTCCCATAGCTTTTCTTCGAAGCCGGACACGATGGAGCGGCAGCGCTGATTGTATTCGTTGAGAGAGTCCTCGGCCTTTGGTGACGCGAGATCGAACGATTCAAGGTAGAGCATCAGCTTGCGCCACTCTTCTTTCAGATCGTTGGCTAGTGTGGTGATTTTATCGTTGTCGTGCGGACAGTATTTCTTTAGCGACGGAACATACTCATGCCATTGCATGCTGTCGATGTCGTCGCTTTCGCAACAGATGCAGGCGCGAAGGTAGCAATATGGTTCTGGCATGGTTGCCCCGCACTTTTTGCATAGGGTTGGAAGGTAGGCGATGCTGTGCTGTGGCAACTCGTTTTTTGGCGGGTCGCTGGTGACCGCGTCGGTATCAAATAATTCTTCGGGCATAGCTTTCTCCTTGGGTTAAAATTATCCTTCCGGTTCCGATTCTTATCCCGCCCCGGTTGCCCGGCGGGTTGAGATGCCCGGCGCTAAATAAGGAAATACGCCGGGGGCAGGGGAGCGCAGAATCGGAACGACGCGGATGCCCCTGCCAGTGTTGCCCTAACCGAATTCAGTCAATAACGGGGTGCGTTTGGCCTCGGGCGGTTGGTAGGTCTTGGGGTCGATGCCCTTCGGCGTCTGCCAGCGGTTGGCGGCAATGCGATCCACCAGGCCCGACGCCTGCGCCTTCGTCCAGTTGCCGACGTGCTGGAAGCCCTTGCGCTCCAGCAGCCGAATCTGCTTCGGCGTGGCGAGGTTGGATTTCCTGCGCGCCTTCACGCTCTCGATCAGCTTGGCGGCCTTGCCGGCGGATTCAATGCCGACCGGGTTAATGTCGAGTTTTGCGAGGGTTTCGAGCTGTTCGGGCTTCGGCGCGCCGGTTTCCCAGCCAAAGGCCGGAACATAATTGACCAGATCGGGGTCGCGGATACTGTGCTCATACTGCACGGGATCGACCAACTTGGCGGCCTTGTGCTTCATTTCCTCCAGCATCTTGGCCAGCGCTTCCTCGCGTGCGGCCACGGTATCTTCCTCGGCCCGTTCAACGGCTTCGGAAACATCCACCGCCGCACCGCTTTCATTAATGCTCTCGGTCATGGTCTGCGCCACTTCGTCCGACTCGCAAACCAGATGCGCGGGGCGGCATAATTCGAGGCGGTCGCTGTGCCACAGGAAATCGAGCAAAAGCAAATGATCCTTGCCCGGGTGCAGGCGGGTACCGCGCCCCACCATCTGGCAGTAGAGCGCCCGCACCTTCGTTGCTCGCAACACGATTACGCAATCGACAGACGGACAATCCCACCCCTCGGTCAACAGCATCGAGTTCAGCAGCACGCCGCCTTCCTGCTTGTCAAAGCGGGTCAGGATCTCTTTACGGTCGGCGCTCTCGCCATTAACTTCATCCACCTTCATGCCGCGTTCCGCCAGCATGCCCTGCAGCTTCTTACTGGTGGCAATCAGCGGCGTAAACACCACGGTTTTGCGGCCCTGGCATCGGCTCGCCATTTCGTCGGCAATCGATGCAAGATAGGGATCGAGCGCATTGCCCAGCGCCCCGGCATTGTAGTCGCCGGCGGTTTTCTTCACGCCCGACAGGTCGAGCTTGATCGGGATCGTCTGCGCCTTGATCGGCGAAAGAAACCCTTCGCGGATCGCCTGCGGCAGGTGATATTCATACGCCAGCGAATCGAAGAACTCTCCAAGGTTGCGCATGTCGCCACGGTCTGGCGTGGCGGTAACTCCCAGCACGTTGGCCCCGCAAAAATGATTTAAAACCCGCAAATATGAATCCGAAAGCACATGGTGCGCTTCGTCCACAATGATGGTGTCGAAATGATCCGGTGCAAAAAGCTGCAGCCGCCTCTCGCGCATCAGCGTTTGAACCGAGCCGACAACAATGCGATACCATTCGCCAATGCTGGTTTGTTCCGCCTTTTCGACGGCGCACCCCAGGCCGGTGGCCTTGGCCATCTTATCGGCGGCTTGCTCCAGGAGTTCGCCACGGTGGGCGAGGATCAGCACGCGCTTGCCCGCGCCGACCTCCTTCTCGGCCAGTTTGCAAAAAACAATGGTCTTGCCGCAGCCGGTCGGCAACACCAACAACGTGCGGTGGTTGCCGTCGCACCATTCGCGGTTTATGGCTTCAATGGCTTGGGATTGGTAGGGTCTCAGTTGCATAGCTTCTCTCGTTTTAAAAAGGTATGGGTGCCCCCTGCGGGCACCCACGGGATTGGATTAGAACGTGCCTTCGGTGTAGCCCTGCGGCTTCGGGTCAAGCCACTGCTGCACCTGGTTGATGGTGCGGGTCTCGCCGTCTTTCTGGTAGGAGCGCACCGCCACCTTGGCGCGGCCTGTCGTGCCGACCACGCTGCCCCAGTCCATCACAACCTTTTCACCCGACTTGCGGGCACCGATTGAACGAAAGAACGCGCAAAGCAACCCCTCGGTCTTGGTGTGCAGAAACAGGTTTTCGGTGATGGTCGCCTTACCCTTTTCGCCACCATCAATCTCGATGCCGAGCATCGCCTTGTTGCAGGGCGGAAGCTTTGGCGAACCGGCGTGGCGCCCGCGTTCAAAGCCGATGACAGTAAAGGCGTATTCACCTGCCGGCAGGGTTACGAAATCCGCGCCGTCGTGCTCGATGGTGTCGTCCCATCCCAGTTCTCGATCTTGTGTACTCATGCTGCTTTTTCCTTTCGGTTGGATTTGATTGCGTTAAAAACCTGCTCCCACGCGGCCACCAATACGCCGGCCACGAAGTCGTCGGCATAGTTCCCGACCGGCGTGTCGGCGGGGTAGTAGCCCTTCGCCGCAACAACCTGCTGGATCTCGGCCTCCTGCACCTGGTTGGCGTGCATCAGCTCGAACAGCGCGGCGGGAAAAGCAGTCGGGTCAGTAAATGGCACCTTCGTGCCGGTCGGCTCGGCGGCAGGTGCCGGCTGGTTTGCATGCACCGCGTCGGCGGGATCCGGCTGGGCAACAAAGTCGGCAGGCACATCATCTGATGGAGGGCCCGGTTCCACCCGGGCTTCCAACGGTGCGGCCTCGGTCGAAGTGGAACTCGCCCCTCCCACCGCCGGGAAGCAATGCCCGATCTGCTCAAACGCCCCAGCCTTCGGAAAGTCTAGCTTGGCCGGCAGGTCGTGGCGGTTCTTCGCATCCCAGCAAACGTGATGCGTGGTATGGATCACGCGCTTTCCGCCCTGCGCCTTGTTGGTCTTGGTGTTGGCATCCTGCACAACAATGGTTTCATAGTTGCAGAACAGCACCATATCCGCCCACTCCTTCAGCAACGGCGCGGCATACTTCGACAGCTTCATTTCATAGCGGTCGTAGGCACCGGATTCGTCGGGCTGTTCAAACTTCTTCAGGTGGGCATGGGCCAGCACCACCACGTTCATTCCAGCGGCGGTGGAAAGATCGGTCAGGAAGTCGAGAAACTTGCCCCACTCCTCGCCGGCACGAACGAAGCCCTTGCCATAGCCCGGCTCTTCGATCGATGCCCAGTTGTTGGAATCGCAAATGTGCTGAAGACAAAGGCGTTCCGCCCAGTCCGCGGTGTCGATCACCAGGGTGGCGAAGCCCATGGGGTCGGCCTTGATCTCTTTCAGCTGCTCTTTGAACATCGCCCAGCTGCTGGCCTTCGGGGCACGCGCCACGTCCAGCGTGGACGTGCCGCCCTCGATGTCGATGAACAGCGGCTTCGGGAACTGGCTGGCAAACGTCGATTTGCCGATGCCCTCGGGCGCATAGATAACGACGCGCTGGGGCTTGATCTGTTTTCCGGTTACAAGTTGCAATGGCATGATCTATCTCCTTATGGGTTGGGTTAAAACTGGCCGGCGTTGAAGGCGGGTTTCTGTACCGCCGGCGGCTCGCCGGCCCCGTCGAGTGCTTCGCCATCCTCAATGATGATCGAACATTCGTCGCCGGTGCTGACACGGGTGGCGATGGCTTGCAGGCCGAGGCTTTCGAGGTGCGCGCCGAATTCGCGCAATGTATCGAGGTCGAACTGTTCGGCTTTGTCGATCAGCACGAAGCCGCAGGCGGGATTCAGGCGCTGGGCGATGGCCGTGCCGACGCGCAGCTGTTCCGATCCGCTCATGCAATCCCACTTGTTGCCGTTGTAAAGCAGTTCGCCGCCTTCGACGGTGAGCCCGGGCAGGGGCAGGTCGGCCCCGTTCAGTAGTTCCATGCGCCTGGTGCGGATGACCTCGATCTTGCCGGTCATGTCGTTGTATTCGGTGGTCAGCGCTTCGGCATCGTCCTGCGCCTTGGCTTTGTCGAGGTTGGCGCGAACCTTGGCGTTGATGGTTTCAATCTCTTCCAGCTTCGCCTCGATGGCGGCGGTCGATTCGTCCTGCAACTGCTCGGAACTCTTGCGGGCGTCCACTAGGTCAACGGCAATGGCTTCGCGCTTCTGGCGGGCTTCCTCGATCTTCTTTTCGAGGTCGGCAATAATAACGGACGCCTGTTCGTGCTCGCGCTCCAGGTCGGCCAGGCGTTGCCGCTTGCGCTGGTTCTCTCCATTCTGCGCAAGGATGGTCTGCTGCTGCTGGATTAGTTCGACGGCGGAAACCGGAACTTCCGGCATACCGTCGAAGCAGGGCATTTCCTCGGCAAACTTTTTCTTGCGGTCGGCCAGCTGGCCATGGGCATGGCGGGAATCGAACAGCGCGCGTTCCTGCCGTTCAAGGTTTTCAAGTTCGTCGCCGATGCCGAGGATCGAAAGCAAAATCTTCGCTTTCTCGCTCGTGGTGGCGTGGATGAACTTCGGCAAATCAATCGCCAGCACCGAAACAAACTCGTTGAGCAACTGCTGGCCGGTCTTGCCGCCATTCGGATCGGTAATCTTCAGCGCGGCATTCTTGCCCTTGCGCTCGACAATCAGGCCATTGCTCATGGTCAGCTTAATCTCGGCATCGGCAATCGATCCCTCGCGCTTCAGGTTGGTGGGGCGATGGCGCTCGCCGCCGAGGGCGAAGGCAATCGAGTCGAGCACCGATGTTTTGCCCTGCCCGTTCTTGCCGCCCACCACGGTGAGCGCGTTGCCGGTGCAGTCGATCCGCACGGCCTTGATTCGTTTAACGTTCTGAATTTCCAGTGTGTCAATGGTTATAGGTTTCATCTGTTTTTCCTTCCTTGGGGTTAAAAAAAGTAGGTAGTCCCGCCTTTAGGCGGTTTCGTCGCGCTCGACCCAGTAGGGCGCAAGCGGGGCGAACTTGTGGCACTCCATGCAGGTATCAAGACATTCGGGCTTGCCATGCTTCGCGCAAGTGTCGCAGCAGCGCGCGGGCTTGCAGCTTTCGTGATTGGCCAGCGCATCGCCCACGGCCATGCAGATCAGCAACAGAATGAACAGGGCGGCAATGATGGTTCCTAGCATGGCGTATCTCCTTTGTGGTTGGTTGCGATTGCGTCGGCCCGGCGTTGTTCCCGGGCAAGGTGGTTGCGGTTTTTGGCGTTGAACTTTTCCAGCCCGTGGAATTCGCGGGTGTCCAGTTCCGACCGTTCCGCCTCTCGGTTAAAGTCGTGGTGGGTCACTTCGCCACCATCCAGTCATAGACATCCTGCACGTGGTAGAGCGCGGCGCTGTTCTTGCTCTCGCCCGTCTTCTTACGGCGGATGATCCCCTCGTTCGCCAGCTTGATCAGTTGCTTATCCGAAAGGCCGAAGAGTTGACGGCAGGTTTTGGCGCTCCCGAAAATCGGGCAAAGGACGGTTTTAAGTTCGAGGGTTTCGAGCGGCATAACATTACTCCAGTAAGGTAGACGGGGAAATAAAAACAGGCATTACTGCAGTAAGGCACTACGGCAAATAGCGGCGCACCTGGGGCAGGCTCGGCAGGTGCTGGTCAAGCGTCTTGCGGATCAGCTTGGATTCGTCCATGTGTTCCTTGGCGGCAGTTCCTTGCAGGCGTTTCTTTAAGGTTTCGGGTACTTTTGCGGCGATGCTTGCCGAGTTGTCGTTAGTGGCCATGGGGTATCCTTTGTGGTTGGTTGTTGATGATTAGAACTACATTACTGCGGTAAGGTACGTCAAATTATTTTTTGGAAAAAATTTGAAATTTGACAAAATCCGAGTATTACCGCAGTAAATGAGGCAACCACAAGGGAGGGTGCCATGGAAAAAATAACTCCAAATCGAGAAGAGATCATCACGCGCCGCAAGGCCAAGCAGCTAACCCAGAAAGATCTGGCGCAGCTCGCCGATGTCAGTGAATCATACATCACCCGCATCGAAACCGGATCGGCAAAAAACCTCTCACTGCAAACCGCCGCCGCGATCGCTCTAGCGCTCGGGTGCAAGCCGCCGGAAATTGCCAACGGTGTAAACATGGCCATCATGGCTAACATGCTCGAAATAGATACCCACAACGCCCTCGGCGGCTATATCGAAAAACTATCCGATTCCGAAAAGGCACGCCTCAAGGTGTCGGAAGGGGATCGGGAACTTTATGCCGATGCCCATACCGACCTGCGCAACTGGATTTTCCACAACAAGCCAGGCGGAACCATTCTGATCCTCGCCGTGCGCTGCGGATGGAAAGGTATGGAGGCCATCGACCAATGGCTCCGCAACGTCGCAGCCGAACAAGATGTTGAAACCATCTATTCCGCCGCGAACGAAGCGGGCTATAAAGGCCGCGATCCGGTATTTATGCAGTAGTCGATTCGGTGGTCTCTTCTTGCCGGGCCTTATCGCGCGCCACCATTCTTTTGCCGATATCACACCCGTCACGATGGTCGCAAATCGAGCCGCAATACATGATGCGCCAGCTGATCGCGCAGGTGCGGAGGTGTCGCCGTTCAAAGTCGGCGGTTGCAAATGGCAGACCGACGTCCCTGCCAGCCCGCTCGCTCAGCAGCCACTTGTCTTCATCGATGGCATCTTTTAGAATCTGGATCTGCCAGGCCATAAGCTCTGGGAATGCTTTGCAGTGCATCTCGTCCTCCTAGACGTAAACAAGTTATTACCATATACCAGAAACTAATAGTTTATGGTATAAGAGCATCCCGTTAAATGGCTTTCGTTAAAGATGATCACCGACACCAAAAAAGCGCCGAAAAACGGAAGGCCCCACAAACAGCAACAGTCTCTCTAACCGCTGCCTTCCTCTGCCCGCAGTGCGAGCATTTCAATCAAAAGATTTTCCACCGTCTGCTCAAGACTAAGCCCATGCCGGGCCGCATGATCCTCAAGGTCACTCTTCAAAGCCTTCGACACCTCAACCACAATATTTTCACGCATTTCATCACCCCAACCCGTTTGCAATACCTCAAAAGACAGCTCCCTCAACTCACATACAAGCTAACCTTGCGCTAACGCTTTTTCAATCAAATTTGGTGGCTAAAAATATTATAAAATAATAGTAGCTACCATAAACGGCTTCCTGTATAAACTTCCGCCAGTTAGGAGAAACACCATGGCTAAATCACAAGATGAAGAGTCGGGTAAAACAAACATAAGCATCACCCTGCCCAGGGAACTCATAAAGCAGCTGGATGTAATCAGTCGCCAGGAACAGCGCAGCAGATCAAACATGATTGCTGTAATGTGCGAAGAGATCATACAGAAAAAAAAGATGCAAACTGTTTAATCACGACCTTGCAGCGGCCGTCGGCAGTAAAACCGCGGTCGCCGCTCAGATTCATCGTGAAAGCCATGGCGTGCGGATTTAAATAAGGAAGGCAACGCGCCATGAAAACACTGTTACTGGCAGTAATCTGTTCCATCGCCACCTCCGCACTAGCCACCGGCCCGGCAGGATTCTTCGGCCTGAAGTGGGGCTGCACCAAGGCCGAAGCCGAAACCGTACTGGCCGCAGCCGGCGTCGATGTTTCGAAATCATCGCATTTGCCGCATGATTCGCTACCAACTTGGCGTTACAACGGTTCGCACTATTTCGCCACAGCCAACCGTACATTTCTAATGTTCAACGAGAATGATCAGTTGATCTGGGTGCAGTTAATGTTTCCGAAGCAGACAAGCAACGATCTGTTCGATTCCCTCACGCGGCAATTCAAGACTGTTTTCGGCTCGGACAACGTGGATCTAACCAAGCAAAACCTAGCGAAGGTGAATCGCGCCAATGACTCCCTATGGATCCGCAACAAGGTCGCACCCAACGAGACCGTCGTCTACGTCTTTGGCAAACACAATGCACCCTATGAGACCTTCATGAAGACGCGCACAGAATGAAAACGCAGCGCTTCTTTTGTAAGGACTGCAACGAATACCGAAAGTGCGAGGGCCGCACTCCCAGCCACATCCTGCATCTTCTGCTATCCATAATCACCGGCGGCATCTGGCTAATCGTCTGGCTGATCCTGCTCCTCAAGCCCCAGGCCTGGCACTGCGCCACCTGCGGATCCCGCCGCATCGCCAAGCACCACGAACTGTCCGAAGCCATCAAGAACAAGAGGCAAGCCAACCCCGTCGCCATACTGATCGGCCTTCTCGCCGGCATCGCAATCGGCTTCTGGCTCATGCTCTCGGGTGGGTAGCTCCCGCCCCTAAAACAGTCAACGGATTGCCTACGGGGATATGCCCGACACATCCGATATACCCGAAAAACCCCAATAAAACGCACATTACAAACCACAAATGTGGGTTCGAATCCCACCCCGAGCACCATTTTTATGCCGCAGATCGATTGATCTTGCGGTTTTTTTTGTGTCTGGTCGCATGGATGGGCCTATCCCAATGGACAGCTTGTTATTCTGTTGGATTGGTGGGTTTATCCCTTGGCTGGAAGGGGGCGTCCAAGGGGGGGGCGGAGGCCATTTCCAGGGTGTGGCAATTGTGGTAGACTGTAAATTAAAATGCCCAACTTTCCGTGGCGGCGAACATCTCATGCTGCAACCTCCAGAGCGAACAGTTCTTCTGCGGTTTTAAAATTGAGGATCTTGCGGGGATAGCGATTGATCCATTCCTCGATTCTTCGGATATCTGTGTTGGTAAACTTACCGATATCGCATCCTTTGGGAATGAACCTGCGTATGATGCGATTAGCATTCTCGTTGGACCCGCGTTCCCAAGACGAATAGGGGTGGGCATAGTAGATGTAGGTTCGGGGCGTCCGGGTCTTTACTGATTGCTCCAGAGCGACATAATCGAGGAACTCGCTGCCGTTATCGGCTGTGATGGATGTGAACATAACCCTGAACGCCTCCTTGCCCATGGAGCGCTCAATGCCGTTGACGGCACGAAGTACCGAGGCCTGGGTTTTGTCTTTTATCTTACGGATGATCAACTTGCGGGTTTTTCGCTCTACCAGGGTCAGCAGCGCGGCCTTTCCCGTTCCCTTGCCGCCAACTACCAGGTCGATCTCCCAGTGACCGCAGGCTTCGCGGCTGGTAACCTCCTCGGGGCGATCATCAATGCTACGACCCTGCGGGGTGCCGCGCTTGGCCTGCCGTCGGAGAGACTTATGCGTCTTACCCCGGGAGCGCTTTTCCCATAATGACTCGTTACTTACGCCAGGTATTTCGCCTTTATCAATATGATTGTAGATGGTTTTGGCACAGACAGCCTCATCCATGCCCTTCTGTTTCATACGTGCGGCCACGACCTCCGGAGACCACTTTCGTATGACGATATGGCAACGAATGAACTCTACGGCAGCACTGTTGGCCTTCAGCTTGACCGCAGGCCCCTTTGCCGTAGCATTCAGATCATGTACGTCTTGCGCCCGGTCCGCATTGTATACCCACTGCGTTGTCAGGTCGCTGTTGAGGTGTTCAACCTGTCCTTGCTTAATCTCACGATCGATAGTTCGCCGATCCCGACTCAGTTGGCTGGCTATTTTAGATTTCGCCATCCCTGCCTTTAAAAAGCCTTCTATTAAAATACGTTCGTTTCGGTTCAAGTGCTTGCCCTTACGTGATGGGATGTTACCTTTATTTTGCTCCATGCCGATGCTCCTATCCTCGTTTGTGGTGAATTGAAGAAAGGTTCATTCTGGCATGGGGCACTTGATTTCCAAACTGGGCATTTTAATTTACAGTCTACCGGGTGTGGCAATTGTTGAAAAATATGGCGACAGAAACTTGGTTTTTTGCCATTAATTACCGCGTCTTTTCTGAATTTTGTTTGAGGGTTTCTGGATGAATCGGTTTTTGTTGTTCGAGGCGTTGCTGTGTTTTGGCCTGACGGTGGTTGCGGCGGATGCGGAGGTGCGCGATTTCAGGACGCAGGACGGGAAGAGTGTCCGCGGTGAAATCGAGAGCTATAAGCTGCAAACGGATAAGTTGGCGATCAAGACGGAAGGCGGGAAAACCGTTCAGCTGAAGGCCGATGATTTGGTTGATGATGACTATGTCTATGTCCGCGACTGGGATTCGGTGAGGCTCTTTTCGCAAAACACGCATTTCCGCATGTATTTCAATGGGCCGGAGTCGCTCAACAAGTGGTCGAAGATCCTGTGGCGCCGCCCGCCGGGCAATGTCGAGGCGCAGCAAACCTATAAGATCGACCACAACCGGCTGGGATATGAAATCAAGTTCGATAACCAGACCGGCTACGACCTGGAGAACGTTGAACTCAAATACAATCTGTTCTACATGCAGGAGCGCATGGACTACCGGGTTGAGGAGAAGGTTCCGGATATTGTGGTTCGGCCGTGCCTTGAACGGTATGCGATCGTCCCCAGCGGCAAGAACAACAAGTTTGCGTCGAAAACCATCGTGCTTCGCCGCAAGGAGATTGCGGGGGCCGGCACAAAGCTGCGCTATCTGGAAGGGGAGGGACGTTTCCTGAAGAGCGAGATGATCGGGGCCATCTTCCGCGCAACGATCACGACCCGGAGCGGGCTGTCGACGGTTCGCGAGATTCGGATGCCGAAGGATCTCTCGGAGGAGTATGTCTGGGTGGAGCCGACCGCAGAGAATATTGTGTGGGCGGATGATTCGCTTGATGAGCGTGAAGATGTGCGGCGCCCGCCGACCCTTTGGGTTGAGTTGGGTGGTAGTGGTGAAGGGGGGTAACCGGGAATTTCGCGTTCCGGGAGGTTGATATGGCCAAGAAGAAAAAGCCGTTTTTTGCAAAACACGCCAAGTCGAGTGCGGCGATGGTGAGTTTGGGCATCCATGCCGCCATCATCCTGGCGGCGGCAAGTTTTGTTGCGTTCAAGGTGATCGTTAAGGAAGAAAAGGTGTTTGTTGCCAAGGAGAACAAGCGGCCGAAGATGAAGCTCAAGAAGCTTCAGGTTCCGATCAAGATGGAGAAGCGCAAGAAGCAGACGGCCAAGCTGCGCAAGCGCGTGGTGGCCAAGAACCCGCGGCGAACCCAGATGGATATCACCATGCCGGAAATTACGGGCGTGATGGGCGGCATGGGGGCGATGGATGTTTCCGGCGGGCTGGGCGGCGACATTGGTTTCAATATTCCCGAGATCAACTTTTTCGGCGTGAAGAAAAAGAGTGAAAAAGTAGTGTTCGTGGTCTTGGCGGGCCCGGCTTCGACCAATGGATCGAATGGCTACCAAAGCCCGAAGTCGCGCATGTGCTTCTATACCTTGCGGGCGCGGTTGAACGACATGGTGCAGAGCCTGCCGGAATATGCCCTGTTCAATGCAACCTTCTTCATGAGCGAGATCACCACGCCGTTTTCAACCAATATGTTGCTGGCGACCCAGGAAAACAAGGATCTGCTGGTCGAGTGGGGGTCTACCGTGAACCCGCTGGAGCTGGAGGAAACCTACGGCCCCGGAAACAACTATGAGGGGTTCTGGGCGAAGTATATCACGCTCGACTGGGAAAATGGCGATCGCTGGGAGGGCGAAGACCTTCCGCCGGTCTATCCCAAGTGGCTCTATCGCTATGAGCCGGGCCCGAGAATCCTGAAGCATTTCCCGAAGAACGGGGTGAAGCTCAAAAAGGAATTCGAGCACTGGAACAAGGCCGTCTGCTTTGCGTTTGAGCAGAAGCCGGATACCATTTTCATTCTGACCACGAACTATATCGGCGAGGAACCCGGCGTGCTGACCCAGTCGTTCATGGATATTTGCACCGACATCTACGGTCCCGACCGAAAGCGGTTCCCGACCATCAACGTGGTTGTGCTGACCCGGCCGGGGCAGAATGCAGAAGGGGCTTCCAATGTGTTGGATACCTACATATCCATCATCAACAAGTTTCGCGGCAAGGGCGAGATCATCAACGATATCCGCGACCACATGACCGTCGAGGAAAAGGCCGCCATGGAAAAGCTGGAGGGAACGTTCTAGTCCTTCGCATTGCGGTGTATAATCGGTGTTCATTCGCGCCCATCTGTGGTTCACTCCTGCGCATGAGTGAAAAGGAACTGAAGAAAACATCCGCATACGTCTGGTTCGATGCCGAGTTTACCTCGCTGGAGCTGGATGCCGCCCGCCTCCTGCAGGTGGCCGTCATCATTACGGACAACGAATTGAACCGGTTGCATCCCGAATCCGCCGATCTGAACCTCTGCATCCGGCTGGAGGAGGGGGAGCAGGTTAGTGCGTGGGTCGAGGAAAACCTATCCGGCCTGGTTGCGCAGTGCCGTACCGGCGGGGCGGTGACGCTGGAGGAGGCCGATGCCCGCATTGCCGCCATGCTGGACCGGTATGCCGGAACGCCGTGCGCCGAAATGTCCGACCGTCCGGTGCTGGCCGGCAACAGTGTGCATAACGACTGGTTTCTGATGCGCAGGTTCCTTCCGCAGTTTGCAGGCCGTTTGCATTATCGCCTGCTCGATGTCTCCACCCTCAAGATCCAGTGGATGGATTGGGTCGGGCGGGAACCGTTCGATAAGGAAAGCATTGAACTGCTGAACCAGTATTGCCCAGGCGGTGGAATCGATGCGGCCAATGCCCACGATGCGCTTTTCGATATCAAGGCCTCCATCGCCGAGTTGGCGTTCTACCGATCCGGACTGACTACGAACTGAAGCGCCGGTCCCAGTCGTAGGCCCGGGCGGTCACGGTGTCTTCCATGCGCTGGATGCGCCGGTCGAGGTTCATGAATTTTTCATGGATCTGGTGGATCGTGTATTTAGGTACGCGCACGTAGGCGTCGTAGAACTCCTTTTCCGAGTCGCTGGAAAGCGGGCGGACGGGGCTCGGCTTCATGAGCAGCGCCGCCACGAAATAGAGGATCAAGGTCGGCCAGACGCCGGTAATAAGAAATAGGACAACCACCCCGATGCGCGTCCAGAAGGTGGAGATGCCGAAGTGTTCCGCCAGGCCGGCGCAGACGCCGCAGATTTTTCCGTTTCTAGAGCGATAGGGGCCGTTTCTGCTTTTTTCTGAATTGCTCATGGCTCAGCGATCCTTGTTCTTGGGTTCGTAGAGAATGGTTTCCAGGGCTTCGATCCGCCGTTCCATGCGCTCGAGGCCATGATGGATCTCCTGGATCATCTTGGTTTGTTCGGGATCATCCTTGTATTGCGGCTTTCGCTTGGCGATGACAATGAGTGTGCCGCAAATAATCGCGATTACAGGCGTTCCGAACAATAGGATTACCGCTGCTAGACCGACGATGTCCATTTTGGATTCCCCCTTCCGGATTAGGCGTTTGGTGTTTCTTTGGAATCTGCTGAAGCAGAATATTGCGAGTTCTTCAGGTCGGCCAGTTCTTTTTCAATCTGTTCGTCGGTTGCGAGTTGCGCGAACGCCTCTTCAAGCGTCGGTTTGGTCTTGGGATTGACCAGGTCGGCCTCGGCCTCCATTTGGTCGATGCGGCTTTCCAGCTTGTCGAACCGGTCGATGGCGTCCGTGCCGTTGTAGCGGCGGATGCCCTCCTGTGCTCGCTTCTTGCCGTTCGCGTGCTTGTGCCGCTCAACGAGCGTGCGCTTCTTCTCGCGGGCCCCGGTTAATTTGTTTTCCAACTCGGTGATGTCGTTCTTGTATTGCTCGATCAGATTGGCCAGCGCGTTGATTTCCTCCTCCACCGATTCAACCTGTTCGGCGAAACGGCGCTTTTCGAGCAGGGCTTCGCGGGCGAGGTCGTCGCGGCCTTTGGAGACGGCGAGTTCGGCGCGCTTGGTCCAGGTTTGGATGACTTCCGAAAGTTCATCCTTGCGGCGCTCGATCCGTTTGCAGTTGGCAATGACGCCGGCGCAGGACGATTTGAGTTCGATCAGCGTGTCTTCCATTTCCCGGATCATCATCTTGATCATCTTTTCGGGGTCCTCGGCCTTGTCCAGCATGGCGCCGATGTTCGAGTTAACGATATCCCGGAATCGTGTGAAAATACCCATGGTTAGCCTCCGTTGTTAGGTTATCTCCCCAATAACAGCAAGTGTGCCAATCTGTTTGGTTGTCGCAAGGTAAACTTAATGAAGGGTTAATGAAAATTGACAATAATCTGCAATGTGGTATAAAAAGCCAAAATCTAGCAAAAAAGGCCAATAATGTCTGAAAATACACCATCGGTAGTCGAGGCTTTGGGTCAGTCGGAAGCGTTCCTGGATTTCCAGGCGCGCCTTTCGAAGGTGGCCCCGGTTGAGCGCCCGGTATTGCTGGTTGGCGAGCGCGGCACCGGCAAGGAATTGGCGGCCAGCCGCCTGCATTATCTTTCTGGCCGGTGGGACGGGCCATTCGTCACTTTGAATTGCTCGACGCTCTCCTCGTCCCTGATCGAGGCCGAACTCTTCGGCCATGAAAAAGGGGCCTTCACCGGGGCTGAGCGGCAGCGGGCGGGGCGCTTCGAGACGGCCCATGGCGGAACGCTCTTCCTCGATGAAATCGGGACAATTCCACTGCCGGTGCAAGAAAAGATTCTGCGCGTGGTGGAATACGGATCGTTCGAGCGGGTCGGCGGATCGCAGCCGATCGAGGTTGATGTACGGATCGTCGGGGCCACCAATGCGGACTTGGCCCAGATGGCCGATGGAGGCGAATTCAAGCGCGACCTGCTCGACCGGCTCTCGTTCGAGGTGCTCTATCTACCGCCGCTGCGTTCGCGCAGGGAGGACATCATGCTGCTCGCCAACCATTTTGCGACGCGCATGGCCTTCGAACTCGGTTATGGCGATATTCCCCGGTTTGGCCGCAAGGCGACCGGCCTGCTGGAGCGCTATGCATGGAAAGGCAACGTACGGGAACTGAAAAACGTCGTCGAGCGCGCCGTCTACCAATCGGAGGGGCATGTGATCGACGAGATCGTCTTCAATCCCTTCGTTTCGCCCTATCCCTTCGAGCCGTTGCCTAACGCACCGAAGGGGCCGGAAGCGAACCTGGAGGTCGACGAGGGGCCATCCGCCGCACCCATCGACCTAAATCAGCCCTTCAAGGAATCGGTGCGGCAGCACGAGCACCGCCTTCTTCAAGCCGCGCTCGAACAGACTCACTTTAACCAGCGCAAAGCCGCCCAACTGCTCCAGCTCTCCTATGACCAATTCCGCGGCCTGCTGAAAAAGCACAAGGAAGCGTTGTCGGTTTAGCGATTGTTGCGCTGGGTTTTTTCCAGCGTGTCCTAATCTGGCTCTCATTTATACATGGGACTTTCCGCGTTCATAGGCTTCGATCTATCACAGTTCGCGAACTATGATAGTGTTCAGTAAAGAGTGAGGAAGATGTGCAGGGGGTGATGGATCGCTTTTTCGGGGCTGTAGGCTATTGGGTGAAGTGCAGGTAGGTGGGGGGCTCTGACAGATCGATAATGATGAAGCTTTCTCCTTCGGGGCCCACGACGACAGGCGAGGGGGCGTTTGAAAAAGGCATCCGCTCGGCCTTGATCAATGTTCCGGGAAGCCGTTGGGCATCGATTTTGCAATGTCGCTTCTCTCCTTGGGTCGTCCAAGCCACCCAGATGGTGTCGGTGGGATTCTTGTTCTTGGTGAACTCGAAAATATGGACACCGTCCGTTTCTTCCAGGATAACGCGGCTAAAGCGGTAGTCGCCGAGGGTTTCGTAGAAATGTTTAACCGCCCAGAACGACGGCTTCGGCTTAAAGTTGCGGGTGAGGCCGGATGCGGCGTGGACGGATGCCTGGTCGGAGTCGTTGAAAAAATAGATGTAGGCCCGGTCGATGTCGCGCTTGGAAAAGCAGAGCAGGGAGCGGATGAGATATTGCGCCTGTTGTTCATCGGTGACGCCCCGCCAGTTCAGCTTCTTAAACCAGCCCGTTCGCTTTTCCATCGCTTCCGGGGTGCAGGAGTCGTAGCCGAATTCCGTGATCCAGATTTCCTTGTCCGGCGCGTGTTTGTTTCGCCATGCGATGGTTTCGTCGACGATCTTCAGGTAGTCGAGTTGCGGATCTTCCGGGTAGCTCCTATCCCACGGGCTGTACGCCTTGCTCTTGGGTTTGATGGGGTAGACGTGCAGATTGATCACGTCGTACAGACCTTTTATTTTCGGGGATGCAAAGGTTTCGTCGAGCGACTTGGAATATTTGTCGGCCTCGCGCGCATGGGCGGTGGCCGTCACGATTTTAAGATCGGGATCCGCCGCCCGAATGCCCGAAGCCATGTTGATGAAGAGTTTTTGGTAGAGCTTGTCGTCGAAGTCGTTCCCCGGTTCGTTGCCGATCTCGATCGAAGTCGCGAGCTTGCGGGATCCAAAATAGTCGGCAACGGCTCGGCCATATTGACGGGCCCATTCCTCTTTTTCCTCCCATAGCTGGCGGTATTCCTTGTTGCTTTCGCTGAAGCGGGAAAACTGCAGGCAGATATCGGTTTCGAATCCGTGTTTCGCCCATTTGCCGTAGACGTTTTTATCCCAGTCGACCTTGTTGACGCATTTTGGAATGGTGATCGGATCGCCTGGCGCGTTCACGTCCCAGTCGATATTATGGTAGTTCCGGACAAGTCGGCAGGTGGGGCGGTACAACTCCGGTCTAAACTGGAAATGCCCGTTCAGTCCCAGGAAATCCTTGATCAGCGGTTTTCCGGAATTCCCGTTGGCCGTGTTGAGGATCATGGCGGCACATAGGATGGGTGGGATTTGTTTCATGGTTAAGTTCTTTCATTCAACTCATCGAGCCGGTGGGTGATGAGATAGTCGTGGAAGATTTGAATGAGCCCCTGCCGGGCGAGGGCGGATTTGTAGACCTTGGCGGTGTGGTCGGGGCCGAATAGGGTGAAGGCGGTCTGGCGGATGATGCTGTTGGAGGGTTCGACCGGGAGCTTTCCGAGGTTCAATTCGGTTGCTCCGTTGGCGGCCTGGAACGGAACCAGGATGTTGGTGATGATGGCGTTGGCTCGGGATTGGCCGACGAGCGCGGTCGGTTTGCATTTGGTTTTCCAGCCGATATGCGTTGTCCACTGGTTGGTGGGGAATTGGGTTAAAAGGTTCCAGTGCTCTAGGAGTTGCTGCGTGTTGAATGCATAGTGCGCTGCGGCCATGAGGCGGCGAACGGGATGGTTGGCGGGGCGGATGCCGGCGAGCGTCCAAGCGGACTTGAAAAATGCCAGTTCCTTGAGTTCTTCGGGCTGCTTCCACCAGAAGTCCCAGATGGTGCGGATGAAGGTTTTGGTTTCGGGCGTCCACTTGGGATCGGGATTGGTGGGCAGCAATCCGGAGAGGCCAATGAGCAGGGCATAGGCCTCGTCGGGCGACGTTGCCAGGGAGCGAATTCGGGCCAGCGGAAGAGCCGTGGCGAGTTGCCGGAAGGGGGCCTTGTTGTTTTTATAGCCGAGGGCCGCTAGGAGTTCTTCCCACAGGACTTGTTCCGGTTCCTTGGTTTGGATGGAAAGCACTAGCCGCTCGGCCTTGAGCCGAAGCCGCTCCTCACCTGCGGATTCAAGGAATTCGGTTTTCCGGTCGGGATCCATTCCGAGCAAAGGGAACGTGCCGGAAGGGATGGAGTAGGGGAATGCGGTGAGGTCGATATTGTCGAACGAGAACTTTGGATCGCTGGCCAGTGGTTCTTGTAGTGGAATCTGGACAAGGCCAGGTATTTCCACACCTTGGAAATAGACGATGTGGAAGCGGACGTTTTCATAGCGCGGGTCATGGCTGTGGCCGTGCTGGTTCCAGGCGTTGGCATGGATGTGGATCTCAAGATCGCCGCAGACGCGCCGCTTTTCTTTGCCGACCAGGAGGGCGGCGTTGAGGAAGTCTGGGCCGGCCTCGAGGTTCCAGTCGCCGGGGTGCTCCACCTCGACCGGTTCGCCATCGGTGGTTGTGAGGTCGGCGGGCCGGTTGCGCGGATCCGCCCAGAGGCACTGGATGTGCCGCTCGCGGTAGGGGAAGTGGCGGAAGGGCGTCGAGGATTCCCGGAGTGCCCCGGCGGAGTCCATCTGCCGATAGGCGGGGGAGCGGGGGAAGCATGTTTCCATGTTGTGGAGCATCGGGATCACATGGGGCCATTGTGTTTGGTTTTTATTCTTCTGTTGGTATCGTTGAAGAGATGCCGAGATGGAAGTTGGGTAGGTGTTTATCGATGTAGGATGAGAATGCATGAATGAAGACAATGGCACCGGACATTTCCAGTAGCTCCTCCATGGCGACCATGGAATGATAGCCAATCCCTTCAATTCCTCCGGCTCTTAGGCGACCGCCGATCACTTCGACCACTAGGGATCCGCATACATAAAGGGAGCCTGCTATGATGATCAAATTGCGGGTTTCTTTCGGGATTTCGCCAAGGAACCTCAGGTACGAGATGGCGAAAACAATGGCGAGAACGGCGTAGGGTAGTGTCCATCCGAGGGTCAGGATGCCGGAGTCCCTCAGGAAAATCCCGTTCAGGCGTTCATGGAAACAGAGTGCTTCGTCGATCCCCAAGAAGAAGAAGGCGAGGGCAATACCTCCCCATTTCAGACGATAGGAGCGTTTGCCGGGGTCGCTTCTGGCGATGAAGGCGGCAAAGATGGCGCAGAGCCACAGGAGCACGGTAGAGAACAGGGCGGGAATGCTTTGTTCTGCATCGAGGTTAAGCATGTAGATGGGGACATCCCGGGTTCCGCGCAACAATGGGACGAAGCTGACAATGTTGAGCAGTCCCATTGCAATGGCAAGTGCCACAAGAAGCGTAGTTGTTTTTTTTGGACTGATAGTCACTTGATCCATGGTTTCCCCTAGTTTGTAGTTAATTCATGGTTTTCAAAAAGCTAATCAAACGCAAACAAAGTGCTAACAAAATTGCGAGGTAAATCCGCAATTCTCTACAAGGATCGTTTTCTATTGCACCTGCCGGGGCAGCAGATAGGATGACTGCATGAATACATTGCAGGCAGACCGTGTTGTGAAGGCCATTGTGGATGGCGAGG
This sequence comes from Pontiella desulfatans, assembly GCF_900890425.1. Classification (NCBI taxonomy): domain Bacteria; kingdom Pseudomonadati; phylum Kiritimatiellota; class Kiritimatiellia; order Kiritimatiellales; family Pontiellaceae; genus Pontiella; species Pontiella desulfatans. Next base: position 173,025 of record NZ_CAAHFG010000002.1, read on the forward strand.
ACGAATATGCAACTATTGCGGAGCTTTCGGGCGTTGAGCCGCAAGAGCTGGTTGCGCAGTCGGAAACGATTGACCGGGCCATTCAGTTAATGCGGGGCTTCTACAAGTACGGTCATGAAAACATGAAGCCTGCCGGCCTGCCTCCGCCCAGGAATCCCTATTTCGACATGGAGAAGGGGATCGACGAACAGTGCCCGGAATATTTTGCCTTCGAAGCGGTGCAGCGGAATGGCATGGATCGTGAGCGTTGCATCTGGACGTGCGGCCAGTTTGGTCTGGATTCCGCCACCGCCGAAACCGCGCTTGATAATGTCATCATTCCATGGCGCGGTGCCAATGGTTGGAAAACCTACGCCCGGCGGAATGCTTCCGGGCACCTGGTCTTGCAGGACAAGCCTCCGGTAAAACTGAAGCGTCATCTAGAGAAGCTGATCCAATCGCTCGTCTAGATTCCTTTGTTGGTATCTGCCTTGAACCATGCCGGTTCCCATGTTCCTGGCATCGATCTTCTCTGCTTTTTAGCCGGAGGGTTTAATTGCTTTCATGAATTAAACTTTTCAACAGATTTCACTATATAAAACTTTGATTTGTGGGTAAGTGCTGTGTTTAGAGGGGGTGGTGAAATCCGGTCGGATTCCTCATGTTCTACGGCATTTTTTTACCTCCTCAATTTGCAGGCAAATACATTTGACCGGTAGCGGATGCTGATATAAACACTCGATCCTTTGATGCAGGCAGGGGTATGTCTGTTGATGTAAGTGCTTATAGATTAAGGTGAAGAGGTTGTTCTTTACCTTGTTGAAAAGATCTTTCCAGTAGTTCGGCGGAGGCAAAGGATTCCTGCTGGGAAAAGGAGAAGAGCTGGCCACGAATCCATTTCTCTTTTTTGAGAACAAGTTCGGTTTTGGCTTTCGATCCGGAAGTTAAGCAATAACTAAGATGAAAATAAAAGCGGCGGATGGAAGCAAGATCCGCCGGCGGTTCGGGACGCGTGATTCCGGAGCAAACCCTCTAGTTGTTGCGGTTGGATCGTCCGGCTTTCGTTGGATGCATTGACTACATACCCCCCTCATTTGGCATAGCGTGTGCTACTTGGCACCTGCGTGTTCTGCTTTCGAATTCGGTGATCGGATCCGGGGCAACTCTGGGGGCGGAGGGAACGGGTGCCAACAACACTTACTAGGAAGAAGTCGATGCAGTTTAGTTTGATTCATAGAAGTAAAGCCATCTTTGCCGCCATGACATTGGCGCTTGTTTTTACGCATGGAGCGGGAGCCGTTGGCCCCCTCCCACCAACGGGCGGCCCGCCTGCTCCTGTCTTGGTAGACATCTCGGTTTCGGGGCCTGTTTCGATGGATGAAAATTCTTCGGAGCAGATGCTTTGTACCGCCAGCTATTCGGATGGGACTTCCGTACAAGTCTCACCGGTTTGGAGCGAGGATTCCAGCGAGGCCGCGATCGATGGTTCGGGCATGCTCTCCGTAGGGGATGTAACCGGGGATCAAGTTGTTAATGTCTATGCCGATTTCGGCGGGAAATCCAAAAGCTTAAGCATAACCATTGTCGATACTACCCCCGTTCTGGATAGCTTGGAGATCAGTGGGCCGACTGTGGTCGCCGAGGGAACCTCGGAGCAGTTTAGCTGTACGGCCATTTATTCCGATGGTTCTGTTTTGGCCATAACGCCTGCATGGAGCGTCTCGCCCGGCATTGCATCAATTGATTCGGCGGGGCTTTTGATTGCAGGGGATGTTGTGTCTGACCAGGAAGTAACTGTTTCCGCAAGTTTCGGGGGCAAAACCGTCCTGCTGAAGGTGCTGATCAAATATGTGCCGCCTGTTCTCTCCGGGCTAACCATACAAGGTGCGGTTTCGATGAATGAAGAGACCTCGGTCCAGCTGAATTGCGTGGGGCATTATTCCGATGGGTCAACCGCTTTGGTGGTGGCTGAATGGAGTGAAAATTCATCGTATGCCACGATTGATGGAAGCGGGGTGCTGAGCGCCGGCAATGTTTCCTCCGATCAGAACGTGATGGTGGGTGCCAGTTTTGGAGGATATGCCGATACCCATTCGGTCGTGATTAAATATGTTGCTCCGACACTCATAGGCATCACGGTTTCCGGGCCCTCCATCGTGGCAGAAAATTCATCAGGTCAGTATGGCTGCGTTGCAACCTATTCCGATGGGACTACGCAGGCTGTTGTGCCCGACTGGAGCGAAAACTCCTCCCACGCATCCATTAATTCGTCCGGTACTTTGACGGCGGGTGATGTGTCTTCGGATCAATCCTTGACCGTTTCCGCAACGTACCAGGGCAAGTCGGACTCCATGCCGGTTACGATCAAGTATGAGGCACCGACGTTGCAGTCGATTTCGATTTCAGGATCGACCAGTGTGGATGAAGGCGAATCGACTCAATACACCTGCATCGCAAGCTATTCCGATGGGACATCGGAAAGTGTTGTGGCCACTTGGTTCATGGATTCGGAGTTTGCCCAAATCAGCACTTCGGGAATGCTCGTGGCTGGCGCCGTGGCCAAGGATGAGACGGTAATCGTTTCCGCGACCTATTCCGGAAAAGCTGATACCTTTGACGTGACTGTGAAGTATGTTCCGCCGCCCGTGGTTCTGGCCGGTTTGGCCATATCCGGGCCGACGGAGCTTAATGAACTTGAATCCATCTCGCTGACCTGCCAAGCAACCTATTCCGATGGATCGACCGAAACCGTTACTCCGGTTTGGTCTGAGGATTCGGCTAAGGCAAGCGTCAGTGCTTCCGGTGTCCTGACGGCCGGAAACATAGAATCCGATGCTACCGTGAATGTTGTCGCAACCTTTGGTGGGTTGCAGGCCAGCCATGCGGTTTCGGTTTGGTGGGTTGGCGATCAGGTTGTCTATCCGCTCACGGGGCTCGCTGGAAAAGCGGTGAGGGCCGAGCTTTATGATCACGCGACAGGCGACTGGTACGACCTCGGGCCGTTCGATAGCCCGGAGGAACTAGTGATCGAAAACGTAAATCCCGATCAGTGGTACTGGATTTCAATTTCTGAATCGAACACGACGAGCGATTCGTGGGATGAAGTCCAGGCTAACTGGCTGCACATGTAAAATTTGACAAGGAGAAGCAAAATCATGAAAAAAATACTGGCAACAATCATCATAGCGCTTTGCGCAACATCGTTCGCAGGCACCGTTGGCAAACCAACCGAGCATCTCGCCCTTCCCGAGGTGTCGGGGGGGCACTTGGTCTGTATCTGGGATCAGACGGCCGGGGCATGGATCGGCGGATTCGAAAGCTACGACCACTCCGGAACCTACAATTTCGCGGTTCCCGAATGGGGGCGTTGGTACTGGATTGGCCTGTGGGATGAAGCCAAGGGTGAATATGTCTATAGCAAGTGGATTGGCCACTTCCTGACGGACTAGGCGCAAGGTTGGGAATTCGACATGAATGGAATCAGGATTATCAGTGGGTTTCTGGCCGTGGCCATGGTTTCGGGGTGTGCCTCGATGGATGGGGCACAAGGACCCGGTGGGCCGAGGCTAACCGGTTCCGGAATGGCGACCGAATATGGCCAGTATGCCGAGGTTGGTGTCGAATTCTCCTCCATGGGCGATTTTGTGGCGCTCGTTTCGCCTAAGCGTTGGCAATCGCCCGTGGCAACGGGCGGAAGCCTTTCGTGGGTGAATCCAGTTGCCTGGAGCGAAGATCCCGGTCGGACGGGACGAATCCTCCTCGGCGAGGCCGTGGTGGTTGGCGGGATTGCCGCTGCTTCCATGGCTGGTGGAGGAAGCGATGGGGGGGAGGCTACATCTAGCGGCGGAGGGACTGCTTCTTCCGGAGGTACAGGAGGATCATCTGTCGTTGGAGATCCTGTTGAAATTCCTTTTGACGGCGCCCGCCCCGTGCGTCCTTAGGCATGAATAGCTTGCCTTGGTTGGCCTGGATCGTCTAAAGAACAGCCCCAGTGTGTGGCTGTTTTTTTATTTGGAGACTTTTGATCATGTTTAAGGGTGTTGTTTTTTCGGTATTATTGTTCGGTGTTCTTGTTTTGTTAAACGGATGCTCCGCAACGGGTGCGAAGACGGTTTCCGCCGAGGAATTTTCCGAGAAGGTGGATGATGGAAAGGCCAAGGTGGCAGCACTGGTTGCTGGCGATGGCATTGAGCTGTCGGTTGAGGTGGATGGCCGGATGGAGGTTGCCGCCCATCGCGCAACTATCAACCATGCCGGCATGGTTACACTTCCCTTGGTGGGCGACGTGAAGATTGGTGGCATGACCCTTGCCCATGCCCGTAGCGCGATTTACGAAACCTACGGAGCCTATTTTGTAAACTCCCCGGTGATCATGATCAACCGGGTGGATGATGCGGCCGAGGGCGAGTGGGGCTTCATAACCGTTACCGGACGCGTGTCGCAACCGGGAAGGATCAAGATTCCGTCGGCCAAGGGTATGAAGCTGACGGCGGTGATCCAGGAGGCCGGCGGTTTTGAGGCAAGTGCGAAGAAGAGCGATATCCGGGTTTCACGAACCAGCAAGGATGGGCGGAAGATCCAGGTGACTGTCGATTACGACGAAATTGGTCAAGAGGGGAATCTTCAGGCGGACATTGATCTGAAGGATGGCGACATCGTCTATGTTCCGGAACGGATCTTTTAGATGAAACGTCTTTGCTCCGTCTGTTTAATTGCGTTTTTTTCTGCTGCGGCGATTGCCCAGGATCAGGCGGGTATAGAGGTGGGGCGTTTTTTCCTGCGCCCGCAGGCCGATCTGACGGCTGCCTACGATACCCGTGCGACCCGGACGCAGGGGGGGGGCTACGAAAAGGATTTTTATTCCGAGCTCTCGGGCGGAGTGGTTTTTGGCAATCTTCCGGCCCGGTACGATTTTTCCGGTCGTGCCCGTTATGGAGTGCGGCACTACAATGAGACGTCCGGGGAACTAGGGCAGTTCTACGATCTGTCCGCTGCCCTTGGCTCGAGGGGGAACGCTATGGATTGGGGTTTGTCTGGCAGTCTCTCGAAATCCTTGGATTACGGGACGGCCTATGATCCCGACGCAGGGGTGGAGCCGGATCCCATTCTCACCAGCGAGGAAAACACCCAATATCAGCTCCGGGGGAATGTAGGGTATAACCAGCGGCTATCGGACAAGATGTCGCTGGTGCCGGCCTATTCCCTTCTCTACTACTTTCAGGAGTTCGAGACGACCGAGGCGGCCGAGTGGGTGACCCACGAGGCAAGTTTGCAGCTTCGGCGCAAGCATAGCGAGGAAACCGTTTTTACGTTGGGTGGATACTACACCGTGCAGACGCGCGAGGAAGAGGCCGGGACCATCGGCTCGGTCATGTTGGGTATGGAGCGGGATCCATCCCCGAAGACATCGGTGTTGGCGGAAATCGGCGTCTCCCATGCCGATTATGATCTTTCCGGTTCCGAACAGGGGGTTGTCGGAAACCTCAGGGGTACTTGGCAGCTCACCGACAAGATCGGTGTCCATGCCTATGGGGGGACGGACTTTGTCCCTGGTTTTGGAGGTGACGGGGCAAGCATGGTCTATCGTCTTGGGTATGGCATTGGGTGGAACGTGCTTGAAAAGCTCGGTGCACAGGCATCCGCCCTGCACGAATACCGGGATGCCGTCGAAGGGGACGGAGCGGATGCGATAACCAGGTTTTTCGCGAATGCGGGCATGCAATATGCTTTTACCGATAGGTTCAACCTTGGGGTTGGGTATCGATTTGTGAGCGACGAAAACGAGCCCGATCAGCATGTTGTCTCGGCAACGGCGGGGTATGCGTACTGAACTTGGTCCTTGCTTGAAATTTGTTGGTTTTTAAGGTGGAGGAAAAGGTCGTGTTGACCTATAAATGAGCATCATTACAAATAATTGTCAGGAGACTGCGATGAATATGAAGAAAAAAACCTTGTTTGCGATGTTGTCTGTCGCGCTTCTATCTGGATTATCCATGGCCGACGATATGGTGTTTGTGCCGATTGGGGATGCCGGCAACAGTGCGGATACCACGGGCTATGGCGCGGTGGGATACGAGTTCCAGATCAGTCAGACGGAGGTTTCGTATCATCAGTGGCAAGACAGCGGCATCGGTGGAGGAAACTCCTGGGTGGGAACCTTGGGGACTGAAGCTCCGGCCGCAAGTGTGACTTGGCATCAGGCCGCGCGCTACTGCAACTGGTTGACGAGCGGCAATGCCGATAATGGCGCCTACACCATCGGGGCTGGCGACAAGGTTACCGCTGTAACGGCTCACAATGGCTTGGCCATGGATGCGCTGGTGGCAACCCACGGCGTTGTTTATGTGCTTCCCACCGAGGACGAGTGGTACAAGGCGGCCTACTACACCGGCTCGGGCTATTCGCTTTTCGCCAATGGAACTTCCACGGCTCCCGTGCAGGGTGTTGATTCCGTATATGGCGGTGTTGCCAACCCGGAAGAAGTTGGTTTCGGTACTGCCGAGCAAAGCGGCACCTTCAACATGATGGGCAATGTCATGGAGTGGACGGAGGATGCCACCTCCGACGGTTCCCCGTTGAATCTGGGCGATGCGTCCCAGAACATGGCTCTTCGCGGTGGGGGGTTTAATAGCTATACTGGCATCGGGTTTGGCGATGCTGAGCTTCTAAGCAAAGACGGACGTTTTGCATATGAACCCTATATTGTTCGCGATGCAGCCAGCAACGACACCGGTTTCCGTGTGGTGGCCATTCCCGAGCCGGGAACCATCAGCCTCATGAGCCTGAGCACGGTAGGCCTTTTCCTCACCCGTACGATCCGTCGCCGCAAGCGTTTCGGAAGTAGCCTGATGCCGATCCGCCGCACCCCGCTCTGCGACTCCTTTGTGTCGGCGCAAGAGTTCCAGGGAATGGATGAAGAGGATGCCTTGGAGGATAGCTATTTTGCCGAATTGAGTTTGCAACTGCGGCAGTCGGTTGTGGATTGCATCAACTCGGCAGTGAGTGTTTTCCGTCGATTGGATATGACGTTCTGGAATCGCATGGTGGTCGTGCATGAGCGTCGTGTTGAGCGCCGCCGCATGGTACTCGCTACCATAAAGAAGAAAGCGCTTCATGGTTTCGACGAGTTTCTCGCATTGATTATGAAATAGCCTGGTGCTCGAAGAAAGGCCTCGGTTCGCGGGGCCTTTTTCATGAACGGGAGATTCCCGGAAACATTGTTGCGCAATGGCCAGTATGGTTGATTTTCCACTTCCCGAATTTGCATTGGTGAACGTTTTTTCATTGGTTCCAAGGAATTCCCGTCTTTTGAAGTTCTGTTGGCATACTTGGTGCATAAGGTTCAGTCCTTTTTAAGAGAATGTGGGATTAATGGATAAAGAAGGCATATATCAAGGCGGCACCCAGAAGGTGATCCCCCGGGCGGCTCAGGCCGGAAAAGCGACTGGCGGAAGTCTTTTCGAGCCAATGAATCTGTTGCGCATGGTGCTTCGGCGTTGGATGACGGTTGCGCTCCTCACTCTTTTTGGAGGACTTGCCGGTGTCTTTGTGGCACAGCATGCAACGCGCACCTACGTAGCCAAGGCGGAGCTGGAAATGAGTGTCCGTCGGCCAAAGGTCATCAATAATGAAGCGGTGTACGACGACAGTACGGCGCGAGACGAAGGGGTTATTTTCAATACCCGCTTCAAAAAGTTCAAGTCGCCAGCCATGGAGCGGCTCGCAACCCAGGAATACTTCAAGCGCTACCCCGAGGACGAACAGTCTAAAGGTGGAACCATCGGGAAATACACGCTTGCTACCCTCATCCGGGATGTCAACTGGTATAAGGATCCTTCGGCGAACATTGTTTATGTATCCTACCTGAGCACGAATCCGGAATTCGCCGCAAAGTTGGTGAACGTGCTTTCACATTGCGCGGGTTTGTTGATGATGCAGGAAAACCAGACGATGTCCGATGAGGCCGTGAAATGGTTGATCACGCAACTTGACGATCAACGGGATGAGCTCGAAGAAGTTGAGCTCCAGCTAGCCGGCATCCGCGACGAGCTTCAGCTCGGTTCCCTCGAACAGCGAAAGGAAGCGCAAAGCCAGGCACTGGTCGCCGTATCTGGGGAAAGGGAGGGATTGGTCAGTACTCTGGCATCCCGGGAAACCGTATACGGTTTCGTGATGGAATTGAATGGAACCGATCCCAACCTCGAAATCCTTCCCACTGGACTTCCTAAGGAGGAGCAGCTCAACGAGTTGATCGGCACTTGGCGATCCGCCCACGATGAGTTGTTATCCGTGGCAAGCCGCTATACCGATATCCATCCCGAATATAAGGCTGCCGAAGATAAAGAGGCTCGTGCGAAAAACCGGTTGGAGCAATTTATCGACATGTCCGCCAAGGCGGTGCAGAACGAAATCGACTTGCTCGGCAAGCAGCTCAAGCAGGTTGATGAGCGCATCGTCAAGATCGAGCGTGAAATACTCGACCTGGAGCAGCAGATTGTCAGTGGAAACCAGAAACTCCAGCGATTGGAGCGAAAACGCGATGCCGCGGATAACGCCTATCAGTCCATGTTGCGCAGGATGGAGGAGGCGCGCCTGTCCGCTGATGAAAACATGGCATTCACCAAAATCATTCGCAATGCCGAGGTGCCGCGCATTCCCGAAAGCCCCAGCAAGAAAAAAATCGTTGCAACAGGGATCTTTTTCGGGGGAGCCGCCGGGTGTGCACTTGTGCTGTTGCTCTCCATTTTTGGTGACAAGATTGAATCAGTCACCGATCTTAAATCGCTCGGCCTTCATATACTGGGAACTCTTCCGACCCACAAGAAGGTCGATTCCCGTAGCGAACTGGCCACGATCGGCCTGAGGGATAAGTTTTGCCACATGATCGAGATCTTTGCTGGTGTCAATGCACTCATTTCCTCCAACAAATATGCAGAAAAGACCAAGGTGCTTCTTGTGAACAGTGCCATGCCGGGGGAAGGGAAAACCGTTGCCTCGTGCAACCTCGCAATTAGTGCCGCAATGAACGGCTCCCGGACGCTGCTGATCGATGGCGATCTGCGTCGTCCGCAGCTCGCGAAGGTTTTTGCGATTGGAGAGGATCATCCATCATTGCTGGAATGGTTGGTCGATGGCGATAGCTTGATGGGTCATCGTGACCTGGTATCCCATGGCGTAATCGAAAACCTCGATGTGGTAACGAGTCGGCCTATAAAGGAAATCAATCCTGCTGAATTGCTTGGGCGTGGTAGGTTATCCGAATTGCTGGACTGGGCCCGCGTGCATTATGACCGCATCATCATCGATTCACCTCCTCTTGGCGCAGTAGGCGATGCTCAGGTGCTTGCCAATCTTTCTGATGCCATAATCATTGTTTCGCGGATAGGAAAAACACGCCGACGGACGCTCAAGTTTGTCCTGGCAAAGTTTGAGGAAATCGACGCCCTTGTCTTCGGTTGCATTGCCAACGACGTTCCCCATTCGATATCGGGAATGTTCCAAGGGGCCGAGGGCTATGGCTATACCTCAAAGTACGGCGCCTACAAGCCCTACGGGGGCGAGTAGTCGATACGCTGGTGGATAGATCGGGAATTCCAAATGCATTCCCGAAACTTACCATGGACAAAAGCGCACTTAAAATAGTTCGGGCTGGTCTAGGCGAAGGGTGCCGAACGACCAATGGCGGTAGCGTGCCCGATAGTTTCCTGATCCCCGCACCAAGTCTTGCGTAGCTATTGCAACGTCTTTTCAGGCAGTGCTTAATGCGGGTTGTTCGGTCGGTTTTTAGTGATTTAATTTCCCTGCTATTTGATTTGATGATTCTCCCTTCCCGTGCCAAAACACCCGTTTGGCAAGAGGTAGGGAAAAGTATCTTCATGAGACACATGGCATGCCTGTTGCTTAATTATGATTCCATGGAATAACAGCCGATGTCTGTTGGCGATCAACAGACGGAAGCCGCATTTTGATTGGGGCAAAATGCGTATCCAGGAAAAAGCAATTAGGAAAAAGCAAAATGACACCGACACGTAATCTTTTAAATAAATGCAATGTCCGTTGGTTTGCTGTGGTAGTGGCTGTTGTCTCCTTCGGATCTACATCGCAGGCGACGTCATTTCCGGACATGCCTACACACGGCCCTACGGATCAATTCCCGCCGAGTTTTTTTGATTTTATTCCACCAGTTGGCGGTGTTGCTGCAGACGCCTCTCCTTTGGTCAACGAATGGACGCGCCACAACCAACCCGGCGATACCATGGCGCTTACGGGAGAGGATCTTTCATTTCCTCCCGCGGGAAAGCCAGAAGGTGCCGATACGACGTTCCTTTTCTTTGGACAGAACTTTGCGGTAACCTCCGGCATCGTCCAGCGGGTTGAAGGTCGTCACTGCGCCGTCACCCTACCCTTCAGGCTTCCTCCCGACGAGATGTACTTGGCATGGCCGACCAACTCCAACGGTGTAGGTATGCCCGTGGCGATCAACCAGACCGAGTCTTGGTGGATTGGATTCGACGAGGTTGCGGCAGGGGAAACATTCTCGGTCTACGGCCGTAACCTTTCGCTCGGAGGCGGTGCTTGCTGGGTCTATATCGAGGAAACAGGCGATTGGGAGAAGAGTTTCAGCGCGAATCCCTACAAGGCGGATTTCACCTGCCCCGATCTCAAGAATGGAACTTATACCATTTGGCCTCACAACGGTCATGGAGATAAGTATGGTTGGGGAGCGCCTCGGAAACTTACTGTGCGCGATGCCAATGTATGGAGTGATGATTCGCACTCTTGGTTCAATGTAAAGGATTATGGGGCTGTGGGCGACGGGATCACGGATGATACCGAAGCTATAAATCTCGCGGCGAAGGAGGCGGGGGATAAACCTTATTCCACGGTTTATTTCCCCGCCGGAACCTTTCTGGTTTCGGATCGTATTTATCCAAACCGGGCCTTCTTGCGCTACAAGGGAGCCGGGGAGTCTCTGACGACGCTGCAGGCGGCATCGGATTCGTTTGGCTCCTCAAAGTACATGCTACCCTTGCGCGAAGATTCCGCGGTCGAAGATCTGGCATTCAACAAGGGGGACTTGAATGTCATTCCCATCACGGTGCAGGGCGGTAGGACGAGAAGTCACATCACCCTGACGCGCGTCACCTCGTCGGCGTTGAGTACCGGGCCGCTGGGCGATACCAGCGGGGCTCCCGCGCTGGACTACACAAGCGGTAAATATTTTAAAGCCAAGGATTGCACCTTCATTACGAATTACGGGGTAAAGGGGGGGAAGGCCGACCAGGTATTGTTCGAGAATTGCGAGTTCGTCGGCATTGGGGATTGCAACGGACTCATGTGGTACGAAGGATCCCGCTTTGCCATGACCGGTTGTCATGCCCATCCATACGATGCAAGTAGTTCGGTCGATGGCTTGGGCTGGGCAAAAGGGCGTTGGGTGTATGGCGGAGGGTATATTACCAAGGCTTACATCGGGGATAATGTTTCCATCGACATGGCCCCTCGCCTTGCCGATCCGTTTTATCGAGGGAACCCTGTTTCGATTAGCGCGCTTGAATGGGTTGATCCGGAAAAAACCGGGCCAACAGACCAGGCTAGGCAGGTCTTGTCGTTCAGCGATTTAGGCCGTCAAGAGATTGGTAACGTGCAGGCTTCTGTTGGCGAAGTGGGTCATAAACGTCCGGAATGGGGAAGTAAAATCGAAAGCTGGGACTATGACCAGGGCCAAGTGGAAATACGTGGCATGGCGAAGAATCTTGCCAGTAGCACGGATGACGAAGTGATTTTCTTCGATATCGTCGACCAAAACGCTGGAGAGCAGTTTCTGTGGGAGGCGATGGTTGTTACGTATGCAGGTTCCCCGTCCGCAGTGACGGACTCAGCAACCCTCCATTTCGGTGATCTGGAAGAGGATTTTAGTGGTTATACCATGATAATTGCCGAAGGGCGCGGTGCCGGGCAGTCGAGCAAGTTGGCGGCCAGCGACACGTCCAACGGCACCGTAACGCTGGAAACCCCGTTAGGCGTTGAACCGGATTCAACAAGCCTGTGCAAAATCGGGAAGTTCTTGGATCGCGTTGTTTTGTATGGAAATGACCTTAGTGGAACCGACCGAGCTAGCGAGGCCGGTGTTTATACGGCCACTACGGGGATTAGCTGTTATGGCGGCGGAAGCAAGCTCATTGTCGATGGCAACAAGTTTTCGAAAATGAAATCGGGGGTTGTCCTGTGGGCCGGTGCTGGAGAGGCTCCTTCGAACATCATGCAGCCCAACGTCTTTAATGTGGTGAAGAACAACACTATCGAAAGTTGCCAGAACGGGGTCGCGAACGTCGTGAACGACTGGGGCCACGGGGTTCAGCAAGATAAAACCTTCTTCTGCAATGTTACCCGTAGCAACCGTATCGTTAACTCGACGGTGGCGGCATTCGTGAACTCCACCTCGGAAGGGCGCCAGCGAAAGGATCTGTGCGTGTTTGAGCAAATCCATCTCGAGAGCAATGCCGCCATGGTGCTTGAAGAGAATGTGGATGTTCATAATCAAATATGGATTAGGAACGAGTTTACAGTGGAAGGTTCTGGGCATATCAATATCACAATTGTTTTGCCGGGGGGAGTGGATGAAAGCAGGCGCAACACGTCATCTTATCCCTTGGTCGGTTTTGGTGATAGGCCTGTAAGGGCCATGTTATATGACATAGAAGGAACATTGATCCAAACATGGAACGGTTTGGAGGACGAGAGCCGGCTCTACTTGGAAAACCTGATGAGTGACCGATGGTATGAAGTGAAGTTCTTTGTCTTTCAAGAAAGCAGTTGGACCCATCATAGCTCCATTTCAATCGGCCCGAATACCCAGTAGTTGTGTTAGTTGCGGATTGCACTTTGCTAAACCATATCGGGTATGGTTTTCGTTTGAAGCAGTTCAGATGATAGCAGTTAGGGAAGACCCTGCCATGGTATCTTGGTTCCGGGCAACGCCTCCGAGACATAGGCCGGTCGTATAAGCGGTCGGTTTAGATCTGGATTCCCATGCAAAAATTCCATTCAGACAATAGTGTCAAGAGAGTGATGAAGAACGGTTTCTTTACCGCGCTTCGTTTCGGTGTGTATCTGTTGACGGGGATTTTCTTTATTCCCTTTCTCGTTAAGCGGTATGGGAGTGGTGAATATGGCTTGATTGCCTTGGCCGGATTCCTGACCCAATATGTGGGTATGATATCTGGATGCGTAGGGAGCGCAATTGCACGCTACCTAAACATTGCACTAAATAGGAATGACTGGAAAGAGGCCAGTGAGATTTTCACTACAGCCTTGGTCTCCATTGCCGGATTGGTGCTTATCCAATTACCGATTTATATATTTTTCGTTTGGAAGCTCGATTGGTTGATCGATTTCCCATTGGAAGTAGCTTCAGATTTTAGGATACTGGTCATATGCAACATCCTGATTTTCCTCATCAGCACGTTGACAGGTGTGCTTTTCACTCCTTTGGGAGCCGCAAACCGTCTGGACTTGGGGGCAAAGATCGATGTGGTGCGTCAGATTCTCAGGGTTGTTCTTCTTGTTGGCTCGATTCATTTCCTAGGAGCAAGGCTATGGATCATCGGTGTGGTTGATTTAGGGCTAACCCTTGCAAATTCTGTTCTCGGTTTTTGGCTATATCGTAGGTTTGCTAGTCAATTGGAATTCAGGGTCGGACTGTTTTCTAGAAGATGGATACGGCCTGTACTGGATATGGCCGGGTGGTCGCTGGTCTCTATGCTGGGTTTTTCTCTGTTTGTTAAGACGGATGTATGGATGATCAACCGATTTGTGAGTAAAGAGATGAGCGGGGTATATGCAGCATTGTTGGTTTGGCCAAATTTGGTAAAGCAGGTCGGTGGCATGGTTGGCGGTCTGGTGGCACCGGTTTTTACAATTGACTATGCCAAAGGCAATCTTGATCGCATGCGGAACACCTGTTTGATATCTAGCCAGATCCTTTCATACGCGGTGGCCTATGGGTGCGGTGTTTTTGTTGTCGGATCGTCGGGATTGATACACTTGTGGCTGGGCAAGGAATTCATCGAATATTCGTTCTGGGTCAAACTGATGGTAGGGCAATTGGCGTTCACGATTAGTGGATCGATCGTTTGGCATATCTTTGTTACCATTGGTAAGACGAAGTACATGGGGCTGGGAAACCTGATTCCTGGAACTGTTAATATCATATTATCATTGCTTCTCATCCACATGGGGTATGGAACCCTTGGGGTATTGTGCGGAACACTCGGAGCTGTCTTTCTGAAAGAGAACCTGCTTTTTCCTATTTGGATTTCAAAGGAGGTCGGGATTCCATACGCCAAGTTTGTCGCCATATACCTGCGTTCCGGGGTAGTACTTGGACTTGTTTATGTGTCGGGAAGGTTTTTTCTTCCTCCCGCTAGTGATTTCTCAATAATCAGGCTGGCAACCGTTGCATTGGTATCCATAGTTGTTATTCTTCCGGCGGTATATCTTATGACCGGTCGCGTAGAGCGTTCAGCAATTTATCAGTTTATAGTAACTCGAATCGGTTCTTGGAAGGTGAGTGCATGAAGATAGCAATTTTGGCGGTATATTTTGGGAACCTTCCTCCGTTCGCCCAATTGTTCCTTGCTTCGTGCGGCAGGAATCCCGATTACGATTTTCTTTTAATCGGTGATGCGTGGAAAGGGCTTATGCAATCCGATGTACCTGTGAATTGCCGCTTGCTTCCCATGGGGCTTGGACAGCTGAAAGAACTGGTTGTGTGCCGCACTGGCTTCAATCCCCATTTCTCTTCCCCATATAAGCTCTGCGATTTCAAACCCGCTTTTGGAGAGATTTTCCAGGATGAGCTGACGGATTATGACTACTGGGGTTTTACTGACATCGACTTGGTATTAGGGGATCTTCAGGCATTTCTTTCCGGTTTGGGGGAATTCGATGTTTTCAGCACGCGTAAGGAATTTCTTAGTGGGCCGTTTTTCCTGATGCGTAACGAAGAATGGATTAACCATTTGTACCGAAACAGTAAGGACGTGCAGATGGTGCTGGAGTCAGAGCAACACTATTGTTTTGACGAATGTAATTTTGCATGGGTTGAGTTGCGAGATGGAAGAAGCATCTTGGAGTTGGATACCCATATAGAAAGCATGACTGAGGTTTTAGCAAAGGCTATGAACGATGGACTGTCCGCCCATTTTGAAACCTTGTCTTTGGAACCGCGCAAGGCCTTCGACGGGAGAGTGGAAGTTGCCCGAGGGAAAGTAACAAAGGATGGAAAGGAATTTATTCACTACCACCACCACTGGAACAAGGGGCAACCTTTCTATACGTTTCCCGGTTGGCACTGGCACTCCGTTCCTGAACGATTTGAAGTCACGAAATACGGTGTCTATTCAAAAGATGCAAGCGTGGACTATTCTTGTCGATTTGCGCAGGTTGCCAATTGCTATCAGAGACGGTTTAAAAAGCTTTTCAGCGGTTCTGGGCAAGATACAAATGCATCAAAGATCTCATAGGGTCAAATCCTGATCCCCGAGGAAGAGGGATATCGATGATATCATCACGCAAAGACTATTTAGAATACCTCCGAGCGGATAGTATTGCCAGAAAACGGAACCGGGGCATTTTTTGCATTTCGTTTGACAAGGTCTGGGTGTTCCAGCGCAGGATGCGCCGGCTCGAATATCTAACCAACTGCAGAAAAAACCGCGTAGCCAGAATGGTCGCCGCCTATCAATATAACAGGCTGGGAAGGGAGTTAGGCTTCAGTATCCCCATCAATGTGTTCGGCCCCGGCTTGTCGATTGCGCATCATGGTACCATCGCAATTAACGGTGGTACTTCGGTCGGTTGCAATTGTCGCCTGCATGTATGCGTCAACATTGGCACTGCGGCCGGAAAACTTAGTGACGCACCCCGGATCGGAGATAACTGCTACATTGCGCCAGGCGTCAAAATGTTTGGAAAAATCGAGATTGGCGACAACACCGTGATTGGTGCGAATGCTGTGGTGAACAAAAGTTTTTCCGAAGGCAATTGCACGATAGGGGGAATCCCTGCCAAGGTGATTTCGAAAAAAAGCTCTGAGGGGATCATTACCAAGGGATTTAAAAAACCCGATGAGTAGGAGGTGCTTGTGGAGCGACTAAAGGATTGTCGGGGGGCGGGTGATGTCAGGATACACTTCATGGCGAATCCGGCCACGAACGATGACCTCGCTGATCTCAGGAAATTGCCATGGGAGAAAGGGACGGTAGCCTGCACGGCCCATACCTGGGTATGGGCTATTTATCGTCAACTGAAAGACCGTGGATTCAATGTATCCCTCGGCTACGAGCCGGATGCTTCTGCGATAAATGTCGTTCATTGTCAGGTTGCCCGTAGGTTGTTTGAAAAAAAGGATTTCAGCAAATATTTTCTTATCGGAATCCGGGCGGATTTCCGCCCTTTTCCCTATGGACATTTCGAGATCGTTCAAAACCGCCATTCGGAAGGAGGGCGGCGTATCTTCATGCCATTATACTCACAGCCTGGGTTGATCCCCCGTGACCTTTCCCGGAAAAAGATCGAGAACATATGTTTTTCAGGAAGACTTCAGAATAGTACTGATTTGGCTTGGCTGGAGGAAGAACTCGAAAAGATTGGGTGCCGTTTTGTTTTTAAAGGGGTAGGGCAATGGCAGGAAATGTCCGATGTCGATATTTTGTTGGGGATTCGGACTTTTTCCAAGGAGCCTCATCATACTAAACCTGCCACCAAGCTCTACAATGCCTGGTTGGCCGGCATTCCGTTTGTTGGCGGGTATGACTCGGCCTATGAGCAAATAGGTGTGCCAGACAAAGACTACCTTCGTGTTGCTTCCGGTAGGGAATTGGTAGATGCGATCAAGAATCTGGCTGGGGATCCCGCGCTTTTCATGAAAATGGTCGAGAATGGTTGGAGAAAAGGGCAGGAATATCAACCGGAAAGGATTACTGATCAATGGATCGATTTCTTCGAGCGGATGGCGGCTCCTGCCTTTAGGAAATGGAGACAGCGACCCTCGTGGGGTTGGCGCTTGAGATGTTTGATTCTCGGTCAGCGGTTTGCTTTTCGTGAAAGGTTTGTTGCGTGGCTTCTAGTGCTCCTCGGCGTGAGGAGGGGGGCGTGTGGTAATCAGGGTTGAAACATCTGGAATTCTCCGGTTTCTGCCATAAATGATCATTGATGGATTTATTTTCCCTAGTTTTATATGCGGCGATCAATGCGGCTATGGTTGTCTTGCATTTGATGAACAAGAACCGGATCTACGAGTTTCCGTTCTGGGCAGGACTCATTGCCTTGGGGTGGTTGCTCCCGCAGGCTGTCGGGGGATACCGGAACATCGATGCCTACCCGGATCAGGCTTATTCCAGTGCCATGTTGTTTGCATCCTTGTGCACGTTGGCAATGTGGGGTGGCCATGCATGGGGCCTCAATCATGGTTCGGCGGGACGCGCATCCTGGCTTTCTTCTCCGGTCGAGGTCCGTAGGCTTGTCCCTGCTGGCTCCCTGCTTTGCTTCGCGGGGTTCTTTTTCCAGTGGAAGTTGAATACATTACCAGATGAACTAAAAGCGCAAACCCAGTGGTCGGGCGCAACGGTTAAGTATCTATTTCTTGCAAGTGTGTTTCATTTTGGATTCCTTACCTTGTGGCTCGTCTATATCAGACAGAGGAAGGTATTTGCTCCCCGCTTGCTCCTTTTCATTATTCCCAGCCTATTGCTCCTGCTAAAGACCGCCGTGCTTGGCGGGCGGCGGGCTGGCATGATGAATCTGGCGTCATACATGCTGACAAGCCTTTGGTTCGTACGGGGATGGATAATGCCCCGATGGCTCATGGTATCGGGATTGACAGTGGGATTGATACTGGTCAATGCAATTGGCCATTATCGCTCCATTATGGGACAGAAAGATGTTTCCTTGGGCCAGCGTCTGGAAAACGTGGCTAAATCCGACCTCGCAAGCGAATCCGAGAATGTGATGAAGAGGGGGGGGGCCGAGTTAAACAACTATATCTTTGTCCGGCAGATCTATGCAGAGGAAAAGGGATTCGATTTTGGTGTGTATCACTGGAACATGCTCGTCTTCAACTTCGTGCCTGCCCAGATTGTTGGTCGGGCACTTAAGGAGTCCCTGATCTTTCCTTTGAGTAACTATGGTTATTCGCTTGCTGCCGAACGGTACGGGCACAGGTATTACCGAGGAACCACATCGACCGGTTACAATGACTCTTTTAAATCATTCGGATGGCTTGGGTTCATCAAGTTTGGAATTATCGGATGGATGATGGGGGTGCTTTATCGGCATGCTGTGGCTGGGGATTTTCTCGGACAGTTGCTATATGCCTACCTCCTGTCCGTCGCCATGCATGCGATTTCCCACAGCACCCATGCCATCCTTGTGTCCAAATGGGTTTATTTCTTTCTCTTGGGATTCCCGGCGTTGTGGTGGGCAAAGGTTCGGGTGGAAGGGTCTGAAGGTTAGCAACCATGGTTAGGGGAAAAAATGAAACTTAAGCATGGCGACCCTTTGGTTTTGGTGTGCCAAAGGGGGGCGAGGCATCGCTATGCCATCCCGTGCCTGCTGGAGGAGTCCGGCATACTAGCGGCGCTATATACGGATTCATGCGCCTACAGCCGGGCCGGCAGGTTGTCTTCGGCTCTGGTGAAGTCCGGGTTCCACCTGGAGCGTGCGGCTGCCCTTGCCAAGCGGGTGCCGGCAGGCGTACCACGCGCAAAGATTTTTGCATCCGACCTCCCGTTGATTGCCAAGGGCAACCGGTTGCCCCGGACTTATGTGCGCTGGGGGCTGAGCGGGGCGGACGCCATCTACAGTATGTATGGCGAAGACATGGCTTTCCTCGAATGGGCGAAAGGCGAAGGGGCAGCGGTCATTGTCGATGTATTCGTCCACCCGGGAACCAATCGGATTGTAGGCGATGAGCAGTTTCGAGTGCTCGGGCGACGGGAATCTTTCTTTTCCAATGCTGAGGACGACCATTCCCGGCGGGCGTTCGAAATTGCGGACATTTTGCTCTGTCCCTCGGAATGGGTCGCCGACGGTGTCCGCGAATTTGCTCCTGAATGCGCGGGAAAAGTCTGCGTTTCTCCCTATGGGAGCAGCGTGGTTCCGAACGAGTCGATCAACGAGCCGGTTCCGGGGCGGATCCTGTTTGCGGGGCGCGATCCTTTGCGAAAAGGATTGCATCATTTGGCCGAAGCCGCCGCCATGCTCAAGGCGGAGGGCATGGATCTTGATGTGCGCGTGGCAGGCGTCTCTGCCGAGGAAGTCGGTTGGATGGCGCATCGCGAATGCCTGAATTGTTTGGGTACTGTCCCGATGGAGCAGATGAAGCAGGAATATGCCCGTACCGACTTGTTTGTTCTTCCCTCCCTCTCGGAAGGCCAGGCCGGAGTCCTGCTCGAGGCGATGGCCTGCGGTTGCGCCGTCATGGCAACGCGGGAGAGCGGGGTGGATTTCGAGCCGGGATGCGGAGTGACGGTTCCCGTCGGGAATCCAAGGGCGTTGGCCGATGCCATCGGGAAGGTTGTCGCCGATCCGGCCTATCGCCGCGACTTGGCGCAGGGCGCCCTGGGGCAGTCGCGGAACTATTCCATGGAGGCTTGGAGGCAGCGGTTGGTCGCATGTGTGCATAACCTCTGCGGGACAGGCCGGGAGGAGGCGGGGCAATGAACCAGCCAGGCGTTTCGATTTTCATCATTACCTATCTGGATTCCGAGGAACGATGCCGCGTCCTCGAGGCCACCTGCCGCAATGCGCTGGAGCAACGCTATCCGGAATTCGAGGTTGTGGTATCCGATAATGCAGGGAAGATACCAGCTGCGGAAGCGCTGGCGGGAATCGACGATCCCAGGCTGAAAATCTTCCGCAATGAAGAAAACCTCGGCATGGCGGGCAACATGAACATGTGCCTCGAGCGCTGCAAATACGATATTTTCAAGTTGAACTGCGACGACGACCTGCTCCACCCGGATTCCATCGCCCTCTCTGTTCCTTGGGTCGATGACGATACCTTTGTGATCCATGACCGTGAAAAGTTCATCATCGGAACCGTGCCCGAAGGAATTGCCCGCGAGGTACCGTCGAAACCTCCGGTGGTGGAACGGTTGCCCGGTTACCGTTCTGATTTCTGGGAACTCGGCTACGATGCCCTCCCGGGCGATACACTTTGCACACGGAAACTGTTTTCCGATCTTGGCGGCTACGACCCGGAATCCGATGTTGATGATTGGGATTTCGGGATCCGGGCGCGCCTGATCCGGAGAATTGTGAACATCAAGTGCGTGCTGTGTTATCAGGGTGTTTGGGATTTCAGCCTGACCGAGAAAATGTTGAAGAACGAGCCATACTACTTCCCAAAAGCGGGGCTACGTACCTATTTCAAGGTGATGCGTGACGATTCGCTGCGGTGGGGTGATCGTTTGCATTGCAGGGTGACCATTACCAAGGACTTTATCTTCGATACGCTAAGGTTTTTTAAATATGCGGGCAGGCCTCAATACAGAAGCGGCTATGCCGACTATCTTAAAGCCCTGTTCCGCGAGATATCGCGGAAAGAAAGTCCAGGAACCAGGAAATGAGGATTCTCCACATTTGCCAGCGCGACACCCCGGATACCGGCGGGTCACTGAGTGTTGCGACCGCCCTGGTGCAGCAGCAAAGGGCTTCGGGGCATGAGGTCTGGCTCCTGTTCTTGTACGGGGAACCTTCCCATGTCCATGAAGCTCTTGCTCCGCATTCCGTATGCCTGGGGCTGGATTCCTCTAAGGAAGCCTTGCGTGGGATCTTTGCTTTGCGATACGAAATCAAGCGCATTGCTCCCGACATCATTCATTCCCACGATGGAATCCTATGGCCTCGCCTTGCTTTCGTGACCGTGGGCATTCCGATCGTCATGCATTCGCATCTTCCGGTGGATAGCGATGCCGGCATGAAAGACCGGCTGGGCAAGATCATGGTTAAGGCAACCACGAATTCCCTGATTGGTATCTCTCTCCACACGATAGAAACCTGGGTCCGGGATGGTTATCCTGCCTCGCGAATCCATTATGTCCCGAATGGGGTGGATTATAGACGGTTTTCAATTTCCGATTCGGAAGAAAAAAAACGTTTGCGCATGGAGTTGGGCCTGCCGGCCGACAAGCATGTCCTACTATGGGTGGGTCGCTTGCATCAGGCGGTCAAAGGAACCGAGCGCGTGGAGCGCATCGCTGGATTGCTTCCCGAGGGCATGGTACTGGTTGTTGCTGGGAACGGTACGGAATACGAACCCATGCTGGAGCGCAGCAAAGGGTTGATCGAATGTGGAAAAATGATCATGGCTGGTTCGGTCAGTAGTCCGGAAAACTATTACAAGGCGGCGGATTCCTATTTGTTCACTTCCCATCGCGAGGCTTTTGGCCTGGTTATTCTGGAAGCGGCTTTTTGTGGGTTGCCCATCTTGGCCTTTCCTGTAACCGAAGGAGGAGGAGCTGTCCGGTTATTGAAGGAATTCGAAGTCACCATGCTGGATGACAACGCTTCGGATTCGACGTTGCGGAAAACCTTGAAGAATGCGGCCGTTTCCTCGGAACCCGCAATCCGTAACCGTGAAGTGGCGATAGGAAAATATTCCTTGGAGGCCGTCTCTGAAAGAGTGCTGGAAGTCTACGGCCTTTGCGTCGGGGAGCGACTGTAGCCGGAGGAACGACAGAGCCAGTCAATGAACATCCTGTCCCATATCCATATCCACCGCATCCCGCATCTGTCCGGAGTCGGCCGGGTGATCGACCGCATGTTGTCCGCCCATGCCCGCTGTTTCCCGGATGCCTGCCACCGCATGTTGGTCTCATCAAAACAGTACAACCAGGTCTATCTCGACTTGCCCGATCATTGGAAAATGGCCTCCTATATCCCCCATAAATCATCCACCTCGTTGCAACAGGCCAAATGGGTGTGGCAGCGGAAACCTGTGGCGGAGCGTTTCTGGAACGATATCGACGTGGTCTATTGCCCCGCGGAATCATATGTGCCGACCAAGCGCGCGAAATTGGTTTGTACGATTCATGATGTTGGGGTGTTCGAACCAGACCTTTATCATGCAAGCATGCACCGTAGTTTTCATTGCTACAAGTGGAGGCTTTTGTTTCGCCAAATGGAAAAGTACGCCGATGCTGTCGTAACGGTTTCGCAGTTCTCGGCGGAGCGGATACAGGAATTCTTTCCCGGTTTGGCGAGTAAGGTACATGTGATCTACAACGCTCCGTGCGCTGTGTTTGGAAGCACTTCTTCCGCGGGGCTGCTTGCCGAAGCCCGGGCTCTGGCTTCGGGGCATCCATATATCCTGGTGCCTGGAGGGCTTGCATTTCGAAAAAATGCAGACCTCATCCTAAGGGTGGTTCCCCGAATTGAAAAGCTGCTTCCCTGCCTGCGCATTGTGGTGGCTGGAATGAACAGCGAAACCTATGTGACGCGCCTCGATTCCCTGGGGGTTTCAAATGTGGTGCTAGCCGGCTACGTCAGCGATGAAATGTTGAATGCTCTCTATCAACAGGCTGCTGCCGTTTGGTTCCCCTCCCGCTACGAGGGCTTCGGTATGCCTGTGGTGGAGGCAATGGCCAGTGGGGCGCCGGTTGTCGCCAGCCGGGTAGCCTCCATTCCTGAAGTGGTTGACGATGCCGCATTGCTCTGCGGTGTGGACGACGCAGAAGGGCATGTCGAGGCCCTGCGTTCGATCATTGAGACCTCCTCTGTGCGGCAGGATCTGTGCGACAGGGGGGGGCGCCGCGCCAAACGGTTCACATGGGATTCCTCGGCCCGGGAACTTGAAAACCTCTTTAAATCCCTCTGATTCCATGATTGTTGTTTGCGATATAAACGAAATTTGGCGGAGAAAGCCATTCGCTGCTTTAGCGGAGCGGATCGATGTCCTTGGTGTTGCTCCATTGGACTGGATGGTCGCCCGGCGGAAGGGAATTCCTTCGTCCGGAAATGATCTGGATGTTCTGCCCGTTGTGCTACCTCCGGGATGGGCGTCGCGCACAGCGAAACTGGGGCAGCGTTTGCTCTGGAACACGATCGGTTCTGAATGCCGGGAGCGAGGGGTGGAAATCGATGCGGTCGTATGTACCAGTCCCCACTACCTGCCATTGCTGGATCTTGTTCCGAAACAGGTGGCCGCCATCTACTATGCTTCGGATGACTACAGGAGCTATGACGGCTGGGGACATGTGGCCACGCTGGAAAAGGAGATGGTGCAACGGGTCGACCATGCCTTCTTTGTTTCCCAGGGACTGATGGAACGTGCGCTTGCTGAATACGGAGTGGATGCGGCCAAGGTCTCGGTTAGCATGAATGCCACCGAGGAACGTTTCTTTGCCGGGAAGGGGAGTTTTCCGGTCGATCCCCCCACTGGTAGGCTCATGCGCCCGATCGCCGGCGTGGTAGGCGGCATCAACGACCGGCTCGATTTCGACTTGTTGCTGGAATGCGCATCGCTTCCGGAACTCGGCTCCCTGTTGCTGGTGGGGCCCGTGCCGGAAAATCCTTCGGCCTCGCTTTCCAAGGTGCTGGAGCATCCCAAATGCGTTGCGGTGGGGCGGCAGCCCCATGAAACCATCCACGAGTGGTTCCAATGCCTGGATGTCGGGCTGGTTCCCTATGTGGAAACCGAATTCAACCGCATGTGTTCGCCCATGCGTCTATTCGATCATTTGGCCAGTGGGGCACCGGTTGTGGCAACTGCGGCCTGCGACCAGGCCAATGCGTTCCCGGAACACGTGTCGGTTTGCCATGGCGCGGAAGCGTTCGCCGCATCGCTGAAGGAGCGGCTCGGCGAACCCCGCCGCCATGTGGGCGGCATCGGTTGGGGCGATCGTGCCGAGGCCATGCTGAAAATCCTGGAGGGGCTGCCCTATGCTTAGGCTTTGTATTTGGATGAATATCCCATCCCACTACCAGACGGCTTTCTATGCGGCGCTGGATGCAAGGCCGGATGTCGATTTGAGGGTGGTCTATTTCAACGGGGCTTCCGAGTCCCGGGCGGCCGAGGGGTGGAAGAGCAACCACGACCAGAAGCCGTTCGAGTTGTTTGTCGATACCGCCGGCTCTCCCGCCGAATGGGTGGAAACCCTGGACGATTGGCGCGAGCGCGTGCATGTAGTCTGCGGTTACTTCAGCTCGGAGTTGATCGACTGGTTCTGTACCCACGGCACCCGCTGGTGCCATTGGTCGGAAGCGCCGGGCATTCGCCTTGCCGAGCTGCTGGGCTACCGCACGCCCCTGTTCCGTTTGCTCAATCCCCTGATGCTGGCCGGAAAGCGTGCGGAGGGGCACCGCATCCAAAAGCATGCCTTGGGAGCTTTTGGCCAGGGGCACCTGGCCCGGCGCGCGTTTCAGACTATGGGGATTTCGGGTGCAAAGATCGCCGACCTCTACTATGCCCCCAACGGACTCCGGATGGCCGAACCCTGCGGGCAAATCCTCTCGTTTGCCAATGGTCGCAAGGTGTTCCTCGCTGTCGGGGCGCTCTGTCGGCGCAAGGGCGTCGATGTCTTGCTCAAGGCCTTCGCCTCGCTCAAGACCGACGGCTGGTGCGTCGTCCTTTGTGGATTGGACAAGAGTGGCGGCGAATACGAGGAGCTGGCTTCGACGCTCGACATCCAGGACAAGGTTCTCTTCCTCGGGGCCTATCCGGTCGAACGGATTGCCGAGGTATACTGCGCGGCGGATGTCTTTGTCCTGCCGTCCCGTTTCGATGGCTGGGGCGCGGTGCTCAACGAGGCCGCCTCGCTCGGCCTGCCGGTGGTTGGCTCAGACTTGTGCGGTGGCGCATGGCACATGGTGGAGGAGGGTTGTACCGGGTTCCGGGTGAGGGCGGCATCGGTTCGTTCCTTGTCATCGGCGCTGCGGGCCTATGTCCGGAATCCATCGCTTGCCAGACAGCATGGCCAGGCTGCTCGGCGGCACTATAACGGGGGTTTTACTCCGGCATGTAATGCCGAGCGTTTGGCCAAAGCTCTGAACGAGTGGTGTTGCGAATGAACATCAAGGTACTGACTACCAGTTCTCGTAAAGCAGGCGGCCTCTTCTATTCCGTGCGTTGGCTCTCCAAGGCGCTTGCGAACGAAGGTTGCCGACCGGAAATACTTAGTCCTCTCGACGAATTCTCGCAGGAAGATCTCGGCGTATGGAATCCGATCCCCGTGGAGTTGTTTCGGGGGCATGGCCCCCTGCAAACCTCGTTCCGGTTGCGCGAAAAGCTTGCGGCTTCCGGTGCTGACCTGATTCATCTGCACGGGATCTGGATGGACAACCAGTGGGCGGCGGCGCAATGGCAGGCGCGCACGGGGCGTCCCGTGGTGGTTTCGCCGCGTGGGATGCTCGATCCATGGGCGGTGAGCAACTCGGCTTGGAAAAAACGGTTGGTTGAAATCCTCTTCGCAAAAAAAGCATTGCGGAAGGCGAGTTGCATCCACGCTCTTTGCCGGTCGGAGGTGGAGTCGATTCGTGCCTATGGCCTGGATAATCCGGTCGCATTAATTCCCAATGGTGTCGAACTTCCGGAGCTTGGACTGCGCGAACCTTCAGGCACTCGGAAAACCCTGCTGTTCCTCGGGCGCATTCATCCGAAAAAAGGCATTACCGAACTGCTAAAGGCCTGGAGCGGTTTTTCCGGTGGGTGGAAGTTGGTCATTGCAGGGTGGGACGATGGCGGCTACGACGAAGGGCTCAAGGCGTTGGCCTGTGAGTTGGGTTTGCGGCATGTCGAGTTTGTCGGCCCGCAATATGGGAAGGAAAAAGAACAATTACTACGTAGT
Source organism: Pontiella desulfatans (assembly GCF_900890425.1). NCBI lineage: Bacteria > Pseudomonadati > Kiritimatiellota > Kiritimatiellia > Kiritimatiellales > Pontiellaceae > Pontiella > Pontiella desulfatans. The sequence goes on from NZ_CAAHFG010000002.1 coordinate 198,854, forward strand.
GTCGATGCCTTTATTCTCCCTTCGTTTTCGGAAGGATTGCCGATGTCGGTGTTGGAGGCTTGGTCGTATGGCTTGCCGGTGGTCGTGACGGACTATTGCAACCTACCCGAGGGCTTTAAGGCCAAGGCGGCTTTGCGGATTGCCCCGGATGCTGAAACGATTGCCAATGGATTGGAAACTCTTGCGTCGATGTCCGGCTCGGAATTGCATGCCATGGGTGCTTGCGGGCGGAAGCTGGTGGAGGATAAGTTTACATGGCCAAGAATAGCTGCAGATATGCGCCAGGTTTATGAGTGGTGCGTTGGCGGCGGAAACCCACCGGAGTGCATGGAGTTTGCCGATGGATGAACTGAATATTGAAGCGAACCGGGCCGCGCGTAAATATCCGTTACGGATTCAGTTCCTCCGGATGGCCTGGTCGGTTGGCAGGATACTATTCCGTATGGTACCCCGCCCGTTCTATGCACCGCGCCGGGTGCTCCTTCGCTGCTTCGGGGCCAAGGTCGGGCGCAACGTGAATGTCGCCAACTCGGCAACCATCTATTTCCCGTGGAACCTGGAAATAGGCGATTGGTCAGCCATTGGCGAAGGAGCGATGGTCTACAATCTGGGGATGATATCCATCGGTGAAAAGGCGACCGTTTCCCAGGGTGCGCACCTGTGCGCCGGAACGCATGATTTTTCCGATCCGGCAACGCCGCTTCTGACTCCTGCAATCAAGATCGGGAGTCAGGCTTGGATTTGTGCCGATGCATTTGTCGGTCCCGGCGTGGAAGTGGGAGCGGGGGCAGTGATTGGAGCAAGGGCTGTTGCCGTGAAGGATATCGAACCCTGGACGGTAGTGGCGGGCAACCCCGCGAAATTTGTGAAGAAACGCGAGATGAAGGGGGTGGCCTGATATGGCTGGCGTATCGGTTCTCATTTTAACCAAGAACGAAGAGACGAACATTGAGCGGTGCATCGACTCCGTTTCATGGTCGGACGACATTGTGGTATACGATTCCCTCAGCGACGACCGCACGGTCGAGCTTGCGGAAAAGCTCGGTGCCAGGGTCGTTAAGCGCAAGTTCGACAATTGGTCGGCGCACCAGAATTGGGGCGTGGAAAACATCGACTTCAAACATCCGTGGGTCTACTACACCGACGCAGACGAAACGTGCGACGACCAACTGCGCGCCGAGCTCCAAAACCTGCCGGAAACCGGCGAAGGCTTCTCCGCCTTCCAGGTAAGGCGCAAGGATTATTTCATGGGGCGCTGGCTCAAGCGTTCGCAGCTGTATCCGACCTGGATCACCCGCGTTTTCCGCCCGGATAAGATCCGCTATGAACGCTTGGTCAACCCGGTGGCCGTGGTCGATGGAGCAACCGGCAAGCTCGAAGGGCACATCATCCACTATCCCTTTTCCCACGGGGTGGGGCACTGGTTCGATCGGCATAACAAATACTCGCAGATGGAAGCGACCGATCTCGTCGAGGAGGTGGCCGCGAAGGTGGGCTTCGGCGATTTCTTTTCCCGCGATGCCGCAACCAAGCGCCGCGCCCTCAAGACCATGGCCTACCGCATGCCCGGACGCCCTGTTCTTATGTTCGGCTATCTCTACTTTTTCCGCTTGGGCTTGCTGGATGGTCTGCCCGGGCTGCGCTATTCCATCATGCGCTCGATGTATGAATACATGATTGATCTCAAGGTGGCGGAGATCCGCTACAAGGAACAAATGAACGAAGGAGAAATGCTTTGAAGATTTTGGTTACAGGAGCCGCAGGGTTCATCGGGTCGCATGTGGCGCATGAGCTACTGGACGATGGGCACGAGGTGGTCGGGCTCGATAATTACAACGGCTACTACCCGGTGTCGCTCAAGGAGGCGCGCCACGCCAAGCTTGAAGGAAGGGATGGCTATGTGGGGCTGCGGGGCGATCTGGCGGATTTCGAATTTCTGGTTTCTAGTTTCAAGTCTCATCGCTTCGACCGCGTTTGCCATTTGGCCGCCCAAGCTGGAGTCCGCTATTCATTGCAGAATCCGCACGCCTACGAGCAGTCCAACCTGGCCGGACACCTGAACATCCTCGAATGCTGCCGTCACAACGAAGTCCCCCGCTTGGTGTACGCGTCGAGTTCGAGTGTCTACGGCGGCAACAAGAAGGTGCCCTTTTCAGAGGATGATCCGGTTGATCACCCGGTCAGCCTGTATGCCGCGACCAAAAAGGCCAACGAGCTGATGACCCATTCGTACACGCATCTCTATGGCTTTCAATCCGTCGGTCTACGCTTCTTTACCGTCTACGGCCCGTGGGGCCGGCCGGACATGGCCTACTGGCTATTTTCCGATGCCATGCTCCAGGGCAAACCGATCAAGGTTTTCAACCATGGCGATATGAAGCGCGACTTCACCTACATCGACGACATCGTCCAAGGCGTTAAGGCCTCGCTCTTTGCCGATGGACTGGAACCATACGAAGTATTCAACCTCGGCAACAACCAACCGGAATTGCTCATGGACATGATCCAATACCTAGGTGATGCCTTGGGCATCGAACCACAGATGGAAATGCTCCCCATGCAGCCCGGCGACGTGCCGATCACGTTTGCCGACATTGAAAAAGCGAAAGCCAAACTCGGCTACCAGCCCTCCACCCATCTCAAGGAAGGATTGACTCGATTCGTCGAATGGTTCAAGGATTGGAAACACTAGTCCAATGAAAATCTCGATCATAACCGCAACCTGGAATTCCGAGGCGAGCATTGCCGATACGCAGCGCTCGCTCGCGGAGCAGGAGTTTCCGCGCGACCGGATCGAGTGGATCGTGGTGGACGGTGCCTCGACCGACCGTACCGTAGAAACAATCAAGGCCGGCGATTTCCAGCCCGACAAGCTGGTGTCGGAAAAGGACAACGGGATCTATGACGCCCTCAACAAAGGGGTGCGCATGGCCACCGGCGATTTTGTCGGCTTCCTGCATGCCGATGATTTCCTGGCATCGCCCGGAGTGCTCAATCGCATTTCGTGCGCGTTGGAGAATTCCGGGGCAGACGCGCTCTATGGCGACCTGCAATATGTCCGCCCGCAGGCTGATGGCGGTTTTGGCGTGGTGCGGCATTGGGAGAGTGGAATCTACCACCGTCGGAGCTTGGCCCGGGGCTGGATGCCTCCGCATCCGACGCTCTACCTCAAACGCGAGATCTACGAGCGAACCAAGCTCGAGACCGGCGAATTTTTCAACACGGCATACACCTGTGCGGCCGACTACGATTTCATGATGCGCATCCTCGGGAAATACGAGGTCGAGCCGGCCTATCTCCGCATGGTGCTTGTGAAAATGCGGGTGGGCGGCGTGAGCAACCGCAGCCTGAAGCACATCATCCAGAAATCCCGCGAGGACTGGGAAATCATCAGGAAAAACCAGATTGGCGGCATCCATACCCTCGCGTGGAAAAACCTTGGCAAGCTCATGCAGTTTGTCGTGCGCAAGCCGTAGGTAATCACTCAATTCCAATCTCTGAAATGTCGGTTAAAAATTTCCCATCGAACGATCCCCTGGCGCGGGTTGATGCACTGGTTTCTCGCATGGCGGCGAACCAGCCGGATCAGCCCGCCGTTTGTTTCGGCTACCAGCGCTTGAGCTACCGCGAGTTGGAGCACCGTGCGAACGGCGTGGCGGAGGCCTTGCTCGAACGCGGCGTAAAATCCGGCGATTTGGTCGGCGTCTACATGGAGCGCTCGGCGCTGATGCCGGTCGCGCTGCTTGGCGTGCTGAAAACCGGCGCGGCCTATGTGCCGATGGATCCGGCCTATCCCGCGCAACGCATCCAATGGATGGTCGAGGATGCAACGATGCACACCATGCTCACCGACGCCGTGCACGAGGAGACTGTGCGTGGATTCGGCGTGGAACCGGTCCGCGTTGATGAATTGGCGCCTTCGAAAACATGCCCGGAAGCCAGCACCGATCCCGATGGCTTGGCCTATGTCATCTTCACCTCAGGTTCCACCGGTCGCCCAAAGGGCGTTCAAATTCCGCATCGGGCATTGACCAACTTTATTGTGTCGATGCAGCAAGTGCCCGGCATGACGGCCGACGATGCCTTGCTCGCGGTCACCACCTTGTCGTTCGATATAGCCGGTCTTGAAATGTTTCTTCCTCTCGTTGCGGGGGGACGTTTGGTCGTTGCTTCCAAGGAGACGGCGATGGATGGCAAGGCGTTGCTGCAGACCATCGAAGCGGAAGCCATTACCATCCTGCAAGCAACCCCGGTCACCTGGAAGCTGATGCTGGCCGCTGGCTGGGACGCGTCGCCCAACCTCAACGTGCTCTGCGGCGGCGAGGCCTTCCCGCGCGATCTCGCCAACACGCTCGTTCCCAAGGCCGCTTCGGTCTGGAACATGTATGGCCCCACCGAAACCACCATCTGGTCGACCTGCGACCAGGTTGCTGTCGATGAGGGTTCGGTTAGCATCGGACTCCCGATCGCCAACACCACCGTCCATATCGTTGATGAAGCCATGAAGCCGGTGCAGGATGGGACGGAGGGTGAATTGGTCATTGGTGGCGACGGACTGGCCATCGGTTATTTGAACAATCCGGAAATGACCGCCGAAAAATTCACGACGCTCTCCGGCTCCGTAGAGCGTATCTACCGGACGGGCGACCTCGCCCGCTACTTGCCCGATGGCCGGCTCGAATGCCTTGGCCGCATCGACCACCAGGTTAAGCTGCGTGGCTTTCGCATCGAACTCGGCGAAATCGAATCCGCCCTGCGCGCCCACGAGGCGGTGGCCGATGCCGCCGTGGCTTTGTACGACAACGACGGCAACCCGCGTCTCGTCGCCTACCTCATCCTTTCCGGCGGGCAGGCCATCGATCTTTCCTCGTCCATCCACTCCTGGCTGGTTGACCGGCTCCCGGCCTACATGGTTCCATCGGGTTTCACCTTGCTCGATGAATTTCCTCTCACGCCCAACGGAAAGCTCGACCGCAAGGCCTTGCCCGAGCCGGTCGGCGCCATTCCGCTGCAGCCCGGCGGCGATGTTGACTACCAGTCCGAAACCGAATCGCGCCTGGCCGGCATCTGGCGCGAGCTGCTTGGATACGACGCCGTCCCGCGCGACATCGATTTCTTCGAACTCGGCGGCGACTCCATCCGCGCCGCGCAAATGTTCGTTGGAATCAAGGAGCGTTTCGGCCTCGACCTGACGCTGGCGGTGCTGGTGCAGGCCTCCACCATCGAATCGCTCGCGAAGCGCATCGACTCCGGCGGCGCGGACGACCTGGCCGAGTATCGCTCGCTCAAGCGCATCCAGTCCGGTTCCGAAGGCACCGTGCCCATGTTCTGGGTGCACGGCGGCGATGGCCATGTTTTGATCTTCCGCTTCTTTGCCGAAAACCTCGGCGCCGATGTGCCGGTCTATGCCTTCCAATGGACGGGCATGGACGGCGGGCGCGGCGAGGCCTCCATCATGGAAATGGCCCAGGCCTACTGCGCCGAGCTCCTGCGTTTCCTGCCGGCCGATGCCCGCACGATCCGTCTCGGCGGCTTCTGCGTCGGCGGTTTGGTGGCGGTTGAGCTGGCCAAGTTGCTCAAGGCCGCGGGTGTCGAGGTACTCGATCCGCTCGTCATTGTCGGCGCGCCCAACCACGGGGCCAAGTGCCACATCAAGTCCGAGCCGGAGCAATCCCCGCAGGAGTTCAAGCGCATGCTCGAACAAATGGAAAAACTGAAGGTTGTGGCCGAGGCCGAGGTGCCTTGGGAATACATCCGCCCGGATCATGGCGGCGGCCTCAAGGGCGCCATCAAGCAGAGCGCGCCCTATGCCATGGCGCGCCGCCTTCGCACCGAGAAGCGGCTCCGGCAGATCGACCGCGAAGCCGCCGCCGGGCAGGGGGTCGATCCCGCCACGCGCCAGTGGTATTGTGGACAGACGGCGGTTGTGGCCATGATCCACCACCGCAACCAATCCTACGACGGCGACATCCTCTATTTCCGCTCCGGCGTCTGCCACGGCGAAGCCATGGGGCTCTGGGGTTGGTGGAACAGTCCCTACATGGGCTTCGAGGAATTGTGCAACGGCCACTTCGAAGGCGTGGTGATCGGCGGTGCGCACGAGGATGTCCTGCGCCGTCCCGAAACGGCCAACAAGGTGCGGGAAAGGTTCAATGCCTGATCACGCTTCGTATCCCGAAACCTGCGCCCACCGGCTTTTCGAGGAGCAGGTGGAAAGCAACCCGGATGCGGTTGCGCTGATGTTCGGAGCGGAGCGGATGTCCTATGCCGCGCTCAACGCCCGCGCCAACCGGATTGCGCACGGCCTTGTGGCAAAGGGCGCGAAGCCGGGACAATGCGTTGCGATGTTGCTCGAACGTAGCTTCGACCAGGTCGCCGTGGCCCTGGCCATTCTCAAGGCGGGCGCGGCCTATGTTCCGCTCGACCCAACCCTTCCGCCGGAGCGCATCGCGCAGATGGTCGATGATGTCCAACCGCCGGTGGTGGTATCCGCTGACTCCTTCGATGATTTGTTGACGGACAACGAAGAAAACCCGGGCATTGAAGTTGATCTGGAATCCCTCGCCTATGTGATCTTCACCTCCGGGTCGACCGGTCGACCGAAGGGCGTCGAGATGCCGCACCGCGGGTTGGTGCGCCTGGTGAAAAGTGCGCAGGATTATATCCGGCTCGACCGCAACAGCGTGCTGCTTCAGATGGCCTCCATCTCGTTCGATGTCTCCGTCTTCGAAATCTGGGGCATGCTGCTCAACGGTGGAGCACTGGCGCTCTGCCCCCACAAGGTGCCGACCATGGAGCAGGTCGGTAGGCTGCTTGCGGAGCACCGCGTCAATATTCTGCTGATGACCGCCGCCTTCTTCCATCTCGTGGTGAAGGAGGACCCGCACATCTACGACCCGTTGGAGTATTTGATGGTGGGCGGAGAGGCGCTCTCGGCCTGGCATGTTGGCGAGGCGTTGCGCGAGCTGCCGAACCTCTGCCTCATGAACGCCTACGGTCCCACCGAAAACTCGGTCAACTCCACCGTGCACGTCTTCGACCGCGCCACCTTCGATCCCGCCGCGCCGGTGCCCATCGGTCGCCCGGTGGCCAACACCACCGCCTACATCCTCGACCGCCACCAAGGTCCGGTGCCCGTCGGCGTGACCGGTGAGCTGGTGGTGGGCGGCGACGGCGTGGCGCGCGGCTATGCCGCCCGCCCCGACTTGACCGCCGAACGCTTCCTGCCCGATCCCTTCAGCAAGCAACCTGGCGCACGCATGTACCGCACCGGCGACCAGGCCTGTTGGAATCCGAAAGGGGAGATCGAATTCATTGGCCGGTTGGACAACCAGGTCAAGCTACGCGGCTTCCGCATGGAGCTGGGCGAGATCGAGGCCTCCCTCGCGGAGCATCCCGAGGTGGAGCAGGCCGTGGTGGTGCTCTACGAGGACGATGCGCGCGGCAAGTGGCTGTGTGGTTTTATACAGGTCGAAGATCCCGCGTCCTTTTCCGCCGATGGTCTGAAAGAATTCGCCCGTTCGAAGCTGCCGGAATATATGGTGCCCTCCGCTTTGGTTCCGCTGAAGGAGTGGCGCTTCACGCCCAATGGCAAGATCGATCGCAAGGCACTACCCAAACCGGACGTTGCGCATTCGCAGGAAGAGGTGGCCTATGAAAGCGCTACCGAGGAGGCGATGGCGGAACTATGGAAAGAGCTGCTTGGGCTCAACGCCGTTCCGCGCAATGTGGGCTTCTTCGAACTCGGCGGCGACTCGCTGCTGGCCGTGAACCTCTTCCTCAAGATCCACCAGCGCTTCGGGCGCGACTATACGCTTTCAACCTTGCTGGAGGCCCCGACCCTCGCCGCGCTTGCGCGCGAAATCGACGGAGGGGATGAAGGCGGCGGACAAAAGTCGCTCAAGCTGATCCGCCAGGGCGATGCTTCGCTGCCGCCCCTGTTCTGGTTCCACGGCGGCGACGGGCACGTGCTGCTCTTCAAGCACTTCGCCGAAAACTACGAGACGAACCAGACGATCTATGCCTTCCAGTATGCCGGGCTCGATGGCCGCCCCGGCGAGCCTTCGGTGGAGGAGATGGCGCAAGCCTATCTCGCCGAGCTGCTGGAGGTTCATCCCCGCGGCAAGGTGCGGCTTGGCGGCTACTGCATCGGCGGCTATGTCGTGATGGAGGTTGCCCGCTTGCTGAAGGCCACGGAGGTCGAGGTGCTCGACCCGCTCGTGGTGGCGGGGTCGCCCAATGTGCGCGCACGCAGCTTCCATCCGCGCGAACCCGAATCCTCGGCCCAATCGCTGGTGGCCTTCCGCGCCATGTGCGATGCCATGGAGGCGCAAAAGGTGGTTGCCGATGCGCCGATGCACCGCACCTATGATGCGCCCAACCATGGCTGGCTGAAGCAAACGCAACTCTATGCCCATGCCCGCCGCATGCGCACCTGGAACCGCCTGATGAAGATGACCCAGGCCGCGCGCAACGGCGAGCCGATCGAGCCGGCATCGCGCGGATGGTATTGCGGCAACATCACGACGCTGGCGGGCGAGCGGCACCGGAGCCGGGGCTATGACGGCGACATCCTGTATTTCCGCAGCGGCGTCTGCCATGGGTCGGCCATGAATTTCCGCGGGTGGTGGTCGAGCCTCTTCATGGGGTTCGAGGAGCTGTGCCGCGGCAACTTCGAGGGCATCGTGGTGGGCGGCCTGCACGAGGACATGCTCAAACGCCCCGAGGTGGCGGCGATGGTTAAAGATAGGTTTGATGCCAATGACGAATGATACAGTCAACCAATGGCTTGCGCACGGCGCGGCCGCAAACGCAGGCAACCCGGCGCTCGTGTTTGGCGAAGCCTCGCTGACCTATGCCGAACTCGATGCCCTTTCGAACCGTATTAAGAACCACCTGGCGCGGGCCGGGGCGGGGCGCGGCGGGAAGGTGGGGTTATGCCTCGACCGCTCCATCGAAATGGTCGCCGTGCTGCTGGGCATCCTCAAGGCGGGCGCGGCGTATGTCCCGCTCGATCCGGCCTATCCGGCCGAGCGCCTCGGCATGATGGCCGAGGATGCGCGGCTTCAGTGCACGGTTGCGCACGCAGCCCATGTCGATCGCCTCGGAAAGATTGATTCGAAGATTCTGGTGTGGGAAGAGATGGCCGATGCCGTTGCTTCGGAACCGGATGCTGGCCCGGTTGTTGATGTTGATCCCGAAGACAACGCCTACATCATTTTCACCTCCGGCTCGACCGGGCGGCCGAAAGGGATCGAGATGCCGCACCGGGCCTTGGCGAACCTGGTCGAGTGGCAACTGCTGCGCAAGACCTTCAAGCCGGGCGCGCGGGTGCTGCAATATTCGAGCATCAGCTTCGATGTCTCCTTCCAGGAGATCGCCACCACCTTCGCATCGGGGGGGACGCTCCATCTCGTTTCCAACGACGACCGCAAGGATCCGCGCAAGCTGCTGAAGCAGCTCATCGACCAAAAGATCGGTCGCCTGTTCCTGCCCTATGTCGCGATGCGCAGCATCATCGAGGCGGCGCACATGAACGGCACCTACCCGCTGGAACTGAAAGAGACCATCACCGCCGGCGAACAACTTCGCGTCGATGGCGTCGTGCGCGACTATTTTTCGCGGATCGAAGGCGCCTCGCTCGACAACCAGTATGGCCCGTCGGAGACGCACGTCATCACCGCCCATCTACTGGAGGGCGATCCTGCCGCGTGGCCGGACCTGCCGAGCATTGGCAAGGCCATCGACCATTGTGAAACATTCATTTTCGACGAGGCCATGGAGCCTGTTCCGGCTGGGGAGGAGGGCGAGCTCTACCTCGGTGGCCGCAACCTGGCGCATGGCTACATCGGCCGCGAGGATTTGACGAAGCAGGCCTTTGTCGAGGTTGACGGGCATTCCGTGCTCTACCGGACCGGCGACCTTGCGGCGTTCAATCCCGATGGCTCCATCGAGTTCCGCGGGCGGCGCGACCACCAGATCAAGGTGCTCGGCCACCGCGTTGAACCGGGCGAGATCAACAATGCCGCCTCGCAGTTCCCGGGCATTGGCCAGTGCCTCACCCACGCCTTCAAGAGCGACGACGGCGTGACGCGCCTTGCGGCCTACTACACGGTCAAGCCGGGCGAGGCGGTGGCCTACGTTGCCCTGCGCGAACACCTCGATGCCCGCCTGCCCGACTACATGGTGCCGGCCTTCCTGATCGAACTGGATGAAATTCCCTACACCCCGAGCGGCAAGGTGGATCTGAAGTCGTTGCCGAAACCGTCGATCGCCAACAGCCGCTATGCCGGCGAGGCGGGCGGCTATGAATCGCCAACCGAAGAGCGGCTGGCGGAGATCTGGGGCGAACTGCTGGGGCTCGACGGCATCCCGCGCTCGGCCGATTTTTTCGAACTCGGCGGCGACTCGCTGCGCGCGGTGACGCTGTTCCTGAAGATCGAAAAACAGTTCGGATGCGACCTGCCGTTGGCAACCCTGCTGCGGGCTTCGACCATCGAGGCGCTGGCGCGGCACATCGACGAAGGCGCGGACGACGGCTTTGCGGATTGCCGTTCGCTGAAGCTGCTGCAGCGCGGCCAGCCGGGCGTTGCGCCGCTCTTCCTGGCGCATGGCGGCGCGGGCAACATCCTGTGCTTTTCAACGTTTGCAAAAAACCTGGGTTCCGGCCAGCCGGTCTATGCCTTCCAGTGGTCGGGCTGGGATGGCGGGCGTGGCGAGACGACCATCGAGGCGATGGCGCAGGCCTATCGCGACGAGCTGCTGAAGCATTTCCCGGATACGCCGGTGCGCATCGGCGGCTACTGCATTGGCGGCTACATTGCAATCGAGCTGGCCCGGCTGCTTCGCGAGGCCGGGGTGGAGGTGCTCGGCCCGTTGGTGGTGTTCGATTCGCCGAACCTGCGTTCGAAGGCGTACCGCCGCAAGGAGCCGGCCGGGGAGGCGGAATACCGGCGCGTCCAATCGGCGCTGGCCGAAAAGAAGCTTTGCACCGACGCCATCAATCTGCACCAGCCGCCGGCCCCGTTGCCGTGGCTTAAGCGTACGCCGCCCTATGCGCTGATGCGCATCCTGCGGACGCGCAAGCGGCTCGAGGGCTACGACCGCATGGCCGCCGAGGGCAAGGTGGTTCCGGTGGACGCGCGCAACTGGTATTGCGCGCAGACCCAGAAGGCGGCGGTTCGGCGCCACCGCTGCCGGGGGACGGATATGCCGGTGCTCTACCTGCGCTCCGAATGCCAGGGGGAGGAAATGATGCTGCCGGGCTGGTGGAGCACGATGTTCATGGGGTTCGACGAAGTGTGCAACGGCGGTTTCGCCGCGCACGTCATTGGCGGTGGCCACGGCGAAATCCTGGAGCACCCCAAGGTGGCCGAGTTGGTCGGCGAGGCGTTCGGGTGAAGGTCGTTTTCCGCTTGGCGTTGGCAGTCTACCTGCTGGCCATTGCCTTTTTTGCGTTCCGTCCGTTCCAGCCCATCCATGGCCGAACCTATCCGGATGCCGCTCCCGCAACCAACGGTGTTGTCTGTGCCGGGGCTGCGCTTGAGGATATGGAGGGTTCAAGGCTACTGCGGGAATCGTTGGCCAAGACCGGTCGGATGTCGTTGGAGGTTTTGCTGAAATCAGATGCACTGGGGCAGGGCGGCCCTGCCCGGGTCATCTCGCTTTCACTACATACCATGTGCCGTAATTTCACGCTGGGGCAGGACGGTAACGGGTTGGCGTTCCGGTTGCGTACCTCGGAAACCGATGGTAACGGAATGTATCCCAGCTTGCTGGTACCCCAGGTGTTTGATGAAAACAGATTCCAGCATTTCGTGGTTACGTATGATGGCGGGCTGGTTCAGCTCTTTGTCGATGGCGTGCTCCATCCTCAATCCGTGGAACTGCAGGGCGATTTCTCAAACTGGGGAAAAAACCATTTGCTCACGGTGGGCGATGAACCGAGCGGGGTTCGGCCATGGAAGGGACGGGTCGCCCATTTTTCCGTCTATGATCGGGCGTTGGAATCCCGCGAGGTCGAACTACTGAAGGCGGGTGGGGATGTGCCTGGGGCAGTCTATTCCTTTCCCGTCCCGAACGCCATGCGCCCGTTGCGCTACCGCAACCTGTTTGTCAATACCGATCCATTCTTCAATCTGGGCGATTGCGTGGCCAACATTGTTGCGTTCGTTCCGCTTGCGCCATTGTTGTGCGTTGTGTTCTTGGCGCGGCTCCGGAAGCCAGTGGCGGTTGTTGCCGTGCCGCTGGTCGCAGGATTCCTGATTAGTGGGGTGATTGAGTTGCTGCAGCGCGGAATCATGGGGCGCGTACCGTGTTTGGCTGATCTGGCCTACAACGTGCTTGGTACGTTGATCGGCTGTGGTTTGTTATGGCTGGGATTGAAGCATCGCGGTGTTTCGGCGATGATGCGAACGGAACAGGGAGACATGGAATGAAAGCGGTAATCTTGGCAGGTGGATATGGTACGCGGATCAGCGAGGAAAGCTCGGTGCGACCGAAGCCGATGGTGGAGATCGGGCCGGAGCCGATCCTCTGGCATATCATGAAGATCTATGCCGCGCACGGCATCACCGATTTCATTGTGGCCTGCGGCTACAAGGGCAACATGATCAAGGAATATTTTTCCAAGATGTTCATCAACGAGTCGGATGTGACGTTTGATCTCGTGGGCAACACGCTGGAAGTCCACCATTCCCGGGTTGAGCCTTGGCGGGTCACCTGCGTGGATACCGGGGAGAAAAGCATGACGGGCGGGCGGTTGCGGCGTGTCCGGCAGTATCTGGACGAGGAAACCTTCTGCATGACCTATGGCGATGGGGTGTGCGATATCAATATCACGAACGAGCTGGCCTTCCACAAGCGGTCGGGGCTGCTCGCCACCATGGGCGCCATCAGGCCGCCGGGACGCTTCGGCGCATTCACCCTGGAGCCGGGCGAACAAACCGTGTCCGACTTTTGCGAGAAGCCCGACGGCGATGGCGCGTGGATCAACGGTGGTTTCTTTGTGCTGGAGCCGGGGGTGTTCGGCTATATTCCCGACGACCAGACCTCGTGGGAGCTGGAGCCGTTGCAGGGCTTGGCCCACGATGGCCAGCTCGGCGCGTTCCGCCACTCCGGCTTCTGGCAGCCGATGGATACGCTGCGCGACAAGCATGTGCTTGAGGAATTGTGGGAGTCCGGCGAAGCCCCCTGGAAAGTGTGGAACGATTAAAAAACAAACCGAGGATCATAAGATGGCAGTGAAACTGCAAGAACCAGAATTTGTCTACATGAACGGCAAGCTGACGAAGTGGGCCGATGCCACGCTCCACATCGGTACCGAGGCCGTTACGCGGAGCCTGAACGTGTTCGAGGGGCTCAAGGGCTATTGGCAGAAGGACGGGAGCTTCGGCATCGTCTTCATGCGCCGCCACTACGAGCGCCTGTTGCGTTCCGCCAAGCTGATGCACCTGCCATGCCCATGGAGCTACGGGGAATATGAATCCGCCGTCCACGAGCTGCTCGGTGCATTGCTGACCAAGGAGCAGGACATGTGGGCGCGCGTCACCCTCTTCGGTGTCGAGGGCCACTGGGGGGTCGGCACAAAATCCGATATGGTCGTCACCGCATACAACCAGCGCAAGGAGCAGCCCGCGCCGATCAAGATCGGCATCAGCACCTGGCAACGGAGCGGCGACAACGCGCTGCCGTATCGGGTGAAAGCGGGCGCCAACTACGAGGTCGGCCGTCTCGCCCGGATCGAGGGGGCGCGCCTGGGTTATTCCGATATGATTCTCTTGAACTCCGCCGGGCGCGTTTCCGAGGCCACGGCCTCGTGCGTGGTGATGGTGCGCGATGGCGTGGTCTACACCACGCCGCACTACGAAGGTTCGCTCGAAAGCGTCACCCTCGATTTTGTCGCGGAGATCGCCAAGTCGCTCGGCTATGAGTTCGTCGTCCGCCCGATCGACCGCACCGAACTCATGATCGCCGACGAGCTGGCGCTGGTCGGCTCGCTTGCCGAGCTGGTGCCGGTGGAGGAGGTCGATGGTTTCCAGCTCAATCCCAACGGGAAAATCATTACGGCCATCCGTAAAAGGTTTTTCGCGATCGTCCGCGGTGAAGACAACTCCCTCGATGCCGAATTCTCCTTCGTCCCCAACGACCAAATCCGCAGCTTGGATTAAACAACGGATGATTTTCACCACAGAGGACACAGAGGCACAGAGGAATATGCTCCGAGTCTCTGTGTCTCTAGCGAAGCGGGTGGTTAAAAATAGTCATGTCAAAGGCAACTGAAATGGTGGATATGTTTGGTTTGGTGGAGCGGTTGTATCCGATCTGCCGCAGCATCACCGGCGACGGTGTGCGCGAGACGCTGCGGGTGGTCGGCGAACACATTCCGCTCGACCTCCACGAAGTACCCACCGGCTCGCCGGCGTTCGACTGGAAAGTGCCCGACGAATGGAACATCCGCGATGGCTGGATCAAGAATCCGGCGGGTGAAAAGATCGTCGATTTCCAACAGCTCAACCTCCACGTGCTTAACTATTCCGAGCCGGTGCACAAAACCGTTTCGCTTGAAGAACTAAAGCAACATGTTTTCACGCTGCCCGAACAGCCCGGCTGGGTTCCGTACCGCACCTCCTACCACAACCGTAACTGGGGCTTCTGCATGGCGCATCGCCAATTCGAGGCGTTGGGGGAGGGCGACTACGAGGTGTTCATCGACTCCTCCCTCGAACCGGGGTCGCTGACCTACGGCGAGCTGCTGGTTCCCGGTGCGTCGGAAAAGGAAGTGCTGTTTGTCACGCACGTCTGCCATCCGTCGCTCTGCAACGACAACCTAAGCGGCATCGCCGTCGCCACCGCGCTCGCGCAAAAGCTGGCGGCGATGGAAACCAACCAGTCATACCGCTTCCTGTTCCTGCCCGCCACCATTGGTGCCATCACCTGGCTCAGTCGCAACCAGGACAAGCTCGATCGCATCAAGCACGGCCTCGTGCTTTGCCTGCTGGGCGACAACGGCAAATTCCACTACAAAAAGAGCCGCGACGGCAATGCCGGAATCGACCGCATCGTGCCGCGCGTCCTAAAGCAGTCTGTCAACGATTTTGAAACGATGGAGTTTTATCCCTACGGCTACGACGAACGCCAGTTTTGCTCCCCGGCCTTCGATCTGCCGGTCGGTCGCCTCAGCCGCGCCGTGCACGGCGAGTTTCCCGAATACCACTCCTCCGCCGACAACCTCGACTTCGTCAGCGAAGTCGCCATGCAGGAGTCGTTGGATGTGTTGCAACAGGTGGTCGAATCCATCGAAGGCGCGGAAACCTACATCAACCTCAAGCCCGAATGCGAACCGCAGCTCGGCCGCCGCGGCCTCTTCAAGCCCATCGGCGGGCAGGCCGAAACCAAGGACTACCAAATGGCCCTGCTCTGGATCCTTAGCCTCTCCGACGGCCACCACTCCCTCGAAGACATCGCCGAACAATCCGGCCTAAGCCTGGACATCCTCCGCAAGGCCGTCGATGAACTGTTGAAAACCGATCTGTTGGCGCTTGCTTCTGCGTAGGTTTCATATGAGGAGGCGAGATAAACCGAAAGCATTATTTTACAGGACTACCTCGCATTCGAGAAAATGAAAATGTGGATACAACAACACGACTTCACATCTGAAGAAGTTGATGGGGCAACCAAAGAGCAGGCAAAGAAAGCTTTGGCAACATTTGATTGGCAGAGTGAAATTCTGAAAGAAAAAGAATCAAAAGAAGAAACATGTCCTTCAGGGCTCGGCCTTATTTCAGATTCAAATGAAATTCTCCACATTTGCCCGAGAGCATCAGAGTCGTGTTTAGTTCATTACCATTACTCTACACAGAAGAAATTATTGGGATTTATTCCAGTGAAGAATCAAGGCAGCCATTTTGTTGAATCATGCTCAATCGCCAAAGCAATGGATTTGATCGATCATCATTTTGATGGAAATCAGGAAGAAATACTTAAGATAAATTAATTCACACACCATTAACCATGAGCAAGGTCTAAGGGCAGTCCGGTGAAATAATTCCGAAGGGAAAGGGAAGAAACAAATGAAGTGCCACCATTGTAAAACCGAGTTGGAACATGTGTTCCTGGATCTGGGGTTTGCCTCACATTCGAATTCATCTGTGACTTCCGATGCATTGCGCTGTAGGCGCAACACAATTTAGCCTTGGGCAACGCCCAAGGAACCAAAACCCGATGCAATAGGTCTTGTCCTGTAGGGACAACACAAACGGAACCTTGTGTTGTCAGGTCAACTCCGTAATCGGAGATGCAGTATGAGCAAAGAATTTAATGTGGTAATCGAACGGGATGAAGATGGATATTATGTTGCATCGGTTCCCGCATTGCGCGGATGCCACACGCAGGCCAAATCCCTTGACGTGCTTATGCGCCGTGTTCAGGAAGCCATTTCCCTGTGCCTTGAGGTCGAAAACCCCCTTTAATCTGAATATTCCGAAATTCAAAAAGGAAAGCAGGATTGGGCGCAGAAAGCTATCCGCCTCATATATATCCCAAATGCAGAATCGACAATTGTACATTATGTGATACGTTTTTGTGTACGCATAAGGAGTAAGACCATGCAGAGATTGATTCTAGATCAAGATATTAAACCGATGTCTGAATTCAGAGCGCATACCGCCGCCTGCATTCAGCAAGTTCAGAAATCAAAGCGTCCTGTGGTGATTACACAACACGGTAAAAGTGCTGCTGTTTTGATTGATGTTTCAGAATTTGAAGCCATGGCTCAACGGTTAGAGCTTTTAGAGGATATTGCCTTGGGAGAATCCATGATTGATGAAGGAAAAGGCGTTCCCCACGACAAGGCCAAAGAAATGATTCTGAAGAGCATTCCCAGATGAAGATCCAGTGGTCGCCCCTCTCAATTGATCGTATCAGTGAGATTTCAGACTACATTGCCCAAGATAGCCCCATGGCCGCAGAGCGTTGGGTACACGCAATTTTTGACAGGGTAGAACAGGTCAAAGATTTTTCAAAAAGCGGACAACCAGTCCCGGAAATAAACAGAAAAGACCTTCGGCAATTAGTCATTGCGAACTACCGAATCATTTATCGAATCGAGTCAACGATCATTTCCATTTTGACCGTTAGGCATTGTCGGCAAATTCTTCCAGATGAAGATATTGACAATGCGGGGGACGGGGGGAAGCCCTGAATGGAACTAGGTTAAGGCTTGTTTCCGCGGTTTGAATAGCCAATCGGATCAAAATGTTCTGCATCGCCATCACAAATTTCATAGGAGAAACCGAATGAAGTGCCACCATTGTAAAACCGAGTTGGAACATGTGTTCCTGGATCTGGGGTTTGCCCCGCCTTCGAATTCCTATTTGACCGCCGAGCAGCTGCGGCAGTCGGAAAAGACCTATCCGTTGAAACTGCTGGTCTGTGAGAATTGCTGGCTGGTGCAGACGGTGGACAACGAGAGCGGCGAGCAGTTGTTCCACGACGACTATGCCTATTTCTCTTCCGTTTCGAAAATGCTGCTCGACCATGCAAAAACCTATTGCGGCATGATCACGGATCGGCTTGGCCTGACGGAGGAGAGCTATGTGGTTGAGGTGGCGTCGAACGACGGCTACCTGCTGCGCAATTTTGTGGAATCGGGCGTTCCCTGCCTGGGCATCGAGCCGACCGCCGGGACGGCGGAGGTGGCGGCGGGGTTGGGTATTCCGCAGCTCGGTGAATTTTTTGGCGAGGAGCTGGGCAAGCGCTTGGCCGCCGAGGGCAAGCAGGCCGACCTGATGATCGGCAACAATGTCTATGCCCACGTGCCGGACATCAACGATTTCACGCGCGGCTTCAAGCAGGCGCTCAAGCCGGAGGGCACGGTTACGCTGGAATTCCCGCACTTGCTTTCGACGATGGTGTTCAACCAGTTCGACACGGTCTACCACGAGCACTATTCCTACCTCTCGCTCAACGCCGTGTCGAAAATTTTCGAAGCGGCGGGGTTGCGCGTCTACGACGTGGAGGAGATCCCGACGCACGGCGGAAGCCTGCGCGTCTACGGCTGCCACGCCGAAAGCTCCATCGAAACCTGCGGCAATGTTGCGGCCATCTTGCAGAAGGAGGCCGATGCCGGATTGACCGACATGGCGACCTACCTGGCCTATCAGGCGCAAGTGGACAAGACGAAGGACGACATGGTGGCGTTTCTTATCGAACAGAAACGCGCGGGCAAGAAGGTGGCGGGCTACGGCGCGGCCGCCAAGGCCAGCACGTTGCTGAACTATGCCGGCGTGCGCCCCGATCTGTTGGCGTTCATTTCCGATGCCGCGCCATCGAAGCAAAACAAGTTTTTGCCGGGGTGCCACGTGCCGGTCTTGCCACCGGATGCATTGGTGGAGCACAAGCCCGACTGGGTGGTGGTCTTTGCCTGGAACATTGCCAAGGAAATCATGGAAACGCAGAGCCATGTGAAGGAATGGGGCGGCCGCTTCATTGTCTTCATCCCTGAACTGAAGGAACTGTGATGTTTGTAACCGCGAAAGAACGCAAGGAACGTAAAGACTGGTTTCTGGTTGAAGTGAATCCTTGCGTTCTCTGCGTTCCTTCGCGGTTAATCAATTTAAGTGGAGAGAGGTGTTGAGATGAAAAATGCGACGGACGTGATCCAGGCCGACCTGGACTATATTTGCGAAAAGCTGGTGGGCGACATGGATCGGCTTTCGGGGAAACGGCTGCTGGTGACCGGCGGCGCGGGTTTTCTGGGCTACTATTTGGTGCAGGCGCCGCTCCATTGGAACAAGCGCAACCCGGAAGCCGCACCGATCTCGGTGGTGGTGTGGGACAACTTCATGCGCGGCGTGCCGGAATGGCTGACGGCGCTGGAGTCCGATCCCCATCTTTCGACGCGCAAGTATGACGTGATCGATCCGCTTCCGGCCGATATGGGCGACTTTGATTTCATCATCCATGCCGCAACGATCGCGTCGCCGATCTACTACCGCCTGCATCCGATCGAAACGATGGATGCGAACATTACCGGCCTGCGCAACCTGCTCGACTATGCCATGGCGCAAAAAGCCAAGGGTACTCCGGTCGAGGCCTTCCTCTACTATTCAACCAGCGAGATCTACGGCGACCCTTCTCCGGAAAACATTCCGACACCGGAAACCTACCGCGGCAATGTTTCCTGCACGGGGCCGCGCGCCTGCTACGACGAGGCGAAGCGCTACGGCGAAACGCTGGTCGTCAACTTTGCGCAGCAGCACGACCTCAATGTCCGGACGGCGCGCCCGTTCAACAACTATGGCCCCGGCCTGAAGATCACCGACCGCCGCGCGCTGCCGGACTTTGCGCGCAACGTGCTGGCCGGCGAGGACATTGTGCTGCTTTCCGACGGCGCGCCGACGCGCACGTTCTGCTATGTGGCCGATGCGGTGGTCGGGTACTACAAGGTGATGCTGCGCGGCCGCAACGGCGAGCCCTACAACATTGGTTTGGCCAAACCGGAAATCTCGATTCGCCAACTCGCCGAACAGGTGATTGAGATGTCGAAGGAACTCTTCGGCTACGAAGGCAAGTTGGTTTGCGAGGAGAGCGACGACAAGCACTACCTGACCGACAACCCGAACCGCCGTTGCCCAATCATCGACAAGGCGATGGCCGAGCTGGATTATGATCCGACCATCCAGCTGGAGGACGGGCTGCGCCGCAGTCTGCTGTGGTATGCCGACAACCGCGAAGCGGAGGATTTGTAATGAAGATTTCGGTGGTGGGAACGGGCTATGTTGGCCTCGTCTCCGGCGTTTGCCTGGCGGACGTGGGGCACGAGGTGGTCTGCATCGACAACAACGCGGCGAAGGTCGAACAGATCAACGCCGGCAAAAGCCCGATCTATGAGAAGGGGCTCGATGAGCTGTTGCAGAAGCACATCGGCACAACGTTGCTGGCTTCCACCGATCTGTCGAAGGCGGTCGTTGAATCCGACCTGACGCTCATTGCCGTGGGTACGCCGTTCGATGGCGACCTGATCGACCTTCAATATGTAAAACAGGTTTCGAGGGAGATCGGCACCGCGTTGAAAAACAAGGACGGCTACCACGTGGTGGTCGTGAAAAGCACGGTGGTTCCGGGCACGACCGACGAGGTGGTGCTGCCGCTCCTTGAAGAGCATTCCGGCAAGAAGGCGGGCGCTGGTTTCGGGGTAGGCATGAACCCGGAGTTCCTGCGCGAGGGCGAGGCCATCGGCGACTTCCAGAATCCCGACCGCATCGTGCTCGGCGGCATCGACGATGCCACCCGCGCAAAACTGGCCGAGGTCTATGCGCCGTTCCCGGAGACCGACAAGGTGATGGTGAACAACAAGACGGCGGAGATGATCAAGTATGCCTCCAACTCGCTGCTGGCCACGCTCATCTCCTTCTCGAACGAGATTGGCAACCTCTGTTCTTCCATCGGTGGCATCGACGCGCTGGACGTGATGAACGGGGTGCACCTCGACAAACGCTTTTCGCCGATTCTCGAAACCGGCGAGCGCATCAAGCCGGTCATGACGACCTACCTCGAAGCCGGGTGCGGTTTTGGCGGCAGCTGCTTCCCGAAGGATGTGAAGGCGCTGATTGCGCACGGTGTGAATGTCGGCGAGCCGATGAGCCTGCTCAAGTCGGTGATCGACATCAACAAACACCAGCCGATGCAGGTGATGGATCGGCTACGCAAGCACTTCCCGGAGCTGGAAGGAAAGAAGGTGGCCGTGCTTGGCCTGGCCTTCAAGCCGGGTACCGACGACATGCGCGAATCGCCCGCCATCCCGATCGTGAATGAGCTAGTCGCGGCCAAGGCCGTGGTGACGGCCTTCGACCCGGTGGCGCAGGAAGAGGCGCAGAAGATTTTCACCGAGGGCCGAGTCGTCTATTGCGACAGCATCGAGCAGACCGTTTCCGGAGTGGATGCCATCCTGTTGCTGACCCGTTGGCCGGAGTTTAAGGCGCTTCCCGAAATCCTGAAAGGGCAGGGCGCTTCGCCGCTGCTGGTGGATGGTCGCCGTTTGCTGCCCAAAGACTGCGTCGAGACCTACGAAGGCATCGGCATCTAGCCGTTTCCATATTGGAAAAAGAGAAGGCGGGGCTTCGGCTCCGTCTTTTTTTATGCCTTCGTGCGGCCGCCTTCGATCAGGAGCCGGTGCGAGAGCACGGCCAGGCTGGAGGCGAGTTCCTCGCGCTGCAGGATGACGTGGTCGGGGACATCGAGGTTGGTGGGCGTGAAGTTCCAGATGGCCCGGATGCCGCCTTCGATCATGGCATTGGCCACGTCCTGCGCAACGGAGGCGGTGACGGTCATGACGCCGATCTGCACATGCATGCGCTTGGCCAGCTCGGGCATCTTGGCAATATCGAGCACGGTTTTGCCGTTCACGGTGGTGCCGATGATTTCCGGGTCGCTATCAAATGCGGCGACAATACGCATGCCATGCTGCTCGATGCCCTTGTAGCCCAGCAGGGCGGCGCCGAGGTTGCCGACTCCAACGAGGATGGCATCGGTGGTGTTCGACCAACCGAGGAATTCCTCGATGGCTTCGATGATCTCGTCCATGGGGAAGCCCAGGCGCGGCCGCCCAACGGCGCCGGTGATGGCCAGATCCTTGCGTACGACAATCGGGTCGAGCCCCAATTCCTTGGCAACGACGGTGCCGGAGGCATATTCCTCGCCATCTTCCTTCATTTTGCGCAACAGCCTAAGATACAGCGGCAGACGCTTGAGCGTCGGCACTCCGGCTGTTTTGCGTTCCAATTGACTCATTTGAAAAATCTCCAGTAATTGGTGAAACCGTACCAGTCTAGGTCGATATACGTCAATCGATACATGGAGTTCGATTTCCCGTGGGAAGTGGATTCTCCGTTTAAGTCGTTGACCGTCCCGCCCCGCCTAACGATGATACCGTACTTTACCAGAGGAGAAATGAAGATGGCTGACAAGGCGTGGGACGGCTTCGAGGGGAAGCAATGGCGGAAAACGATCGACGTTCGCGATTTTATCCAGAGCAACTACACGCCATACGAGGGCGATTCCTCCTTCCTCGAAGCCGCAACGGCATCCACCTCCCGCCTATGGGAAACCGTATCCGGCCTGATGAAGCAGGAGCTGGGCAAGGGCGTGCTCGATGCCGATACCGCCGTGCCGTCCACCATCGTTTCCCACGCGCCGGGCTACATCGACCAACCGCTCGAAAAGATTGTCGGCCTGCAGACCGATGCGCCGCTTAAGCGGGCGATCATGCCCAATGGCGGCCGCCGCATGGTGGAGGTTGGGCTCGATGCCTACGGCTATGCGTTCGATGAGCAGATCAACGATTTCTACAAGAAGTTCCGCAAGACCCATAACGATGGGGTGTTCGATGCCTACACGCCGGACATGCGCGCGGCGCGCTCCGCCGGCATCGTTACCGGCCTGCCGGATGCCTATGGCCGCGGGCGCATCATTGGCGACTACCGCCGCGTTGCCCTCTACGGCATTGATTTGCTGATGGCCGACAAGCTGAAGCAAAAAGCGCACTCCGACCAGTCGCCAATGACCGAGGACGTGATCCGCGCCCGCGAAGAATATTCCGAACAGTTGCGCGCGTTGGAGGAGCTCAAGACGATGGGCGAGTCCTATGGCTTCGACCTTTCGCGCCCCGCCGGAAATGCGCAGGAGGCCATCCAATGGACCTATCTGGCCTACCTCGCCGCCACCAAGGAGCAGAATGGTGCCGCCATGTCGCTCGGCCGCGTTTCCTCCTTCTTCGATATCTACCTCGAGCGCGACCTCGCCGCCGGAATCCTTGCGGAGAGCGAGGCGCAGGAGCTGGTTGACCATTTCGTGATGAAGCTGCGCATGATCCGCTTCCTGCGCACCCCGGCCTACGACGAACTTTTTTCCGGCGACCCGACCTGGGTAACCGAATGCATCGGGGGCATGGGGGCCGACGGGCGTCCGCTCTGCACGAAAAGCAGCATGCGTTTCCTGCATACGGTCTACAACCTCGGCCCGGCGCCGGAGCCGAACCTGACCGTGCTCTGGTCGGAACAGCTTCCGGAAAACTTCAAGAAGTTCTGCGCCAGGGTTTCGATCGATACCAGCACCATCCAGTATGAGAGCGACGATTTGATGCGTCCGAAATTCGGCGACGACTACGGCATTGCCTGCTGCGTTTCCGCCATGCCGATCGGAAAGCAGATGCAGTTTTTCGGTGCGCGCTGCAACCTCGCCAAGGCCTTGCTCTACGCGATCAACGGCGGTGTCGACGACATTTCCGGCGAGCAGGTCGGCCCGGACGTGGGCATCATTACCTCCGACTATCTGGACTATGGCCGCGTGATGGCGAAGTTCAAGCTGGTGCAGGCCTGGTTGGCCGGGCTCTACCTCAATACGCTCAACGTCATCCACTACATGCACGACAAGTATGCCTACGAGCGCATCCAGATGGCGCTGCACGATGCCGAGGTGCACCGCACCCTGGCCGGCGGAATTGCCGGGCTTTCCGTGGTGGCCGATGCCTTTTCCGCCATGAAGCACGCCAAGGTCAGGGTTATCCGCAATGAGCGGGGGCTGGCGGTCGATTATCAGATCGAAGGCGAATATCCGGCCTTCGGCAACAACGACGACCGGGTCGATTCCATCGCCTGCGAGCTGGTGCGCGGGTTCATGGCGGAGCTGCGCAGGCACAAGGCCTATCGCGGCGCCGAGCCAACCATGTCGATCCTCACCATCACCTCCAACGTGGTTTATGGCAAGAAGACCGGCAACACGCCGGATGGCCGCAAGGCCGGCGAACCCTTCGCTCCCGGCGCCAACCCGATGCACGGGCGCGATGTCCGCGGCTCCGTTGCCTCCATGGCTTCCGTCGCCAAGCTTCCGTACGACGATGCCGAGGACGGCATCTCCTACACGTTCTCGATTGTGCCGAAGGCGCTGGGCAAGACGGAGGAGGCGCGTGCCGGCATGCTCGTGAGCATGCTCGATGCCTACTTCCTCGAAGGCGGCCAGCACATCAACGTCAACGTGTTCGACCGCGCCATGCTCGAAGACGCCATGGAGCACCCGGAACTTTATCCGCAGCTCACCATCCGCGTCTCCGGCTATGCCGTCAACTTCACCCGCCTGACCCGCGAGCAGCAGCTCGACGTCATCAACCGCACCTTCCACCAGAGGATGTAGGAAATTAAGAATGTAGATTTAAGAATGAAGAATGGTCGGTCTGAGACAGCTTCTGATTACAAAAGGCCAACGCCGCTTGAGTTCCACAATTCTTAATTCTACATTCTGAAATCTTAATTATGACTATTGAGGAAGCTAGGGAAGTGCGGGGGCGGGTCGGCGCCTATGAGAGCTGCGGGACGGTCGATGGGCCGGGGCTGCGCTTCATTGTATTCTTCCAGGGGTGCCCGATGCGCTGTCTCTATTGCCATAATCCCGAATCGTGGGATTTCAGTGCGGGCGAGGAGGTCACGGCGGGCGAGGTTTTCGGGGAGATCCGCAAATACAAGAACTTCATGCGCACCTCCGGCGGTGGCGTCACCTTTTCCGGCGGTGAGCCGCTGAGCCGCCCGCGCTTCCTTGAGGCGCTGCTGACGCTCTGCAAGGAGGAGGGGATTCACACGGTGGTCGACACCAGCGGTTTCACGCAGTTGACCGATACGGTGAAGCGGATCGTGGAGCTAACGGATCTTTTCCTGCTCGACGTGAAGTGCGTCAACGCCAACATGCACCAGATCATAACCGGCGAAACCAACTCCAAGACCTTTGCGTTTGCCGAACTGCTCGCCGAATGGGGCAAGCCGGTCATCCTTCGCTATGTTTTCGTTCCCCAGCTCAACGATCGCGTGCACCTCATGCGCAAGCTGGCCAAGTGGGCCGTGGATTTGGGAAACATCGAGAAGGTCGAGCTGTTGCCTTTCCACAAGATGGGCGAGTGGAAGTGGAAGAAACATGGCTTGCCCTACCGCCTGTCCGAAACCCGTGTCCCCGAGCCCGAAGAGATCGAACACTTCGCCGACATCTTCCGGAAATACGGCCTGACCGTGGAGTAGCGCGGATATCAGCTCCGCGTTTCCCGCTCCGGTACAGCCTCCGGAAAAAAACGGCGCGGAGCGGCTTTCGCCGCCCCGCGCCGTTGGTTGTTGGAACAGGAGGAGTAATGGAGCGGGACGGCTAGGTCGCCGCTAAAACGGCTTGCCTGACCTGGGCGAGGGTGGCGCGGCTGAAAACCTGGTTGTTCACTTTCACGCGTGGTGCGTTCGCCGTGTCGGACGTGCATCGGTGCTCGCAGTTGCCGCAACTCACGTGAACCACCGATCTCATCTTCGGGCTCAGAATCTGGTCGAACTGTTTCAGCCACGTGGCCTGGGTTTGGTTGCAATCGGCACCGGTGCAAATCGTCACATCTACTTTTTTCATTTCTGGTCTCTCCATCCATTCCGTTTGGGAATGCGCGGAATAGATCAAAAAGTATCGATATGGGTCAATCGAATAATCGATATATTTTCATCGAAATGTGTTTAGGCCTTTAACGACGGGCTTTCTTCGACCAATTTCTTTAGTTGGCGGAGGGCGATTTTGGGGTTTCCGAGGGTTCCGGGGCCGGCGATGCAACCGCCTTCGCACGACATCATCTCAACAAAGTTTCCGGTACAGGCCTTATTCGCCCAGAGCCGCATCTGGTTGATCGCCTTGCGGTCGATGCCATCGACGAGCACGGGGTGCAGGGCCGCATTGGCGGGCGCGAGCGATTGTACGGCGGTCGTTACGCCGCCACTGGCGGCAAAGCCGCGCCCCTCGCCGTGGACGTTTGCGCCAAGGGGGATTTCTTCGCATTCGAGCACATCGATTCCGGCGCCGACGAGCATGGCGCCGAGCTCCTCGAAGGTGAGCACCAAATCGACGTCCGGATTGCGGGTTGCTTCGACCCGCTTGGCGATGCACGGGCCAATGAAGACGGTCGCGGATTCGGGGTTTTTCGACCGGATGTGCGCCGCCGTGAAGGCCATCGGCGTTGGCGTGCCGGAAACATAGGGCTTCATTTCGGGCAGATGCTTTTCGACGGTTTCCATATAGGCCGGGCAGCAGGAAGTGGTCATGAAGCGCGCGCCTTCGCCCATCTTTTCCATCCACTCCGCGCTTTCGTGCCGCGTGGTTTCGTCGGCGCCTTCGGCCACCTCGGCAACGGCGGCAAAGCCGAGTTGCTTCAGCGCCGACACGAGCTGGGGCAGGGTGCCGGGCAACTGCCCGACCACGGAGGGGGCAACCATGGCCACGGCGGTGCCGGTCTGCAACTGCTTCAAGACATCGACCATCTGCGACATATCCGAAATCGCTGCGAAGGGGCACTCGCGCAGGCATTTGCCGCAGTAGGTGCACTTCGCATGGTCGATCACCTCGCGGCCGGTTGCCTCGTCCTTGCTGATGGCGCCGACGGGGCAGGCCTCCTCGCAGGGGATCGGGACGCGGATGATGGCGTGGTAGGGGCAGGCCTTCATGCAGAGGCCGCAGTTAACGCATTTGTCCGGGTTCAGCTCCGCCTTGCCTTTGCGGAACTCGATGGCGTCC
This sequence comes from Pontiella desulfatans, assembly GCF_900890425.1. NCBI lineage: Bacteria > Pseudomonadati > Kiritimatiellota > Kiritimatiellia > Kiritimatiellales > Pontiellaceae > Pontiella > Pontiella desulfatans. The sequence continues at coordinate 225,428 of NZ_CAAHFG010000002.1, forward strand.
TTGGGGCAGACGGCTTCGCAGGAGCGCGCGATGCAGCCCTTGCAGGCGTCGGTGGCGCTGTAGCGCGAGGTGACGCAGGCGCTGCAAGCCACATCGATGACCGTGAGTTTTGGATCGGCCGGAGCTTCGCGTTGCAGGGCGTCGTCGTAGTAGGCGCTGATGGGCTTGAGCTCGTCGGATTCGTTTTCAACGCCGAATCCGAGCGCGGCCATGGCGCGGTATTTGAGCACGGCACGATCCTTGTAGATGCAGCAACGCGAGGAATCGTTGGCGTTCTTCGGGCGCATTGCCAGCGGAATGCGGTTGAGCGCGTCGGCGGGTTGTTCGGTGAAAAAGGCGCGGGCAACCCGGACGAGGATTTCCTTGCGGAGACGGTTGGCTTTGTTGTCGTGGAACATGGTTTAGGCCTCCACTTCCAGGATGTCCCGCACGGCATCGAGCACCTTGGTCAGGTTGGCGTCGGAGATCACACGGTCGTCCACCATCACGAACGGCGCCCGGCCGTGGGCTTCGTCGTTGCACAGGCCGAGGCAGTGCGCCCCGGAAACCTCCACGAGTTCGCGCACATAGGGATCGAGCACTTCGTCGAGCGCAAGCAGGTGGGCGGCTCCCATCAGATAGCAGGTGGTGCCGGTACAGATGGACACGTTGACTTTTTTCATATGAACTCCAGTTTAACTTCCTTGAAATAGGTTGTTTCGAGAACGGTGGCGATGCGGCGCATCAGGCTTCGGCGGATTTCAAGCTCCACCGGCAGGTTGGGATCCTGGTGTGCCTGGTTGATCTTGGTGCCGACGAGGATTTGGATGACGTCGGAGTCGAGCAGCTGGTCGGCCAGCAAGACGGCGGCGTTTTCCTGCGCAGGCCGAGGCTTGCCGTCCAGCAGATTCAGGGTTTCCGTAAGTGTCAGGATGCCCTCGGTCACGAGATCAACGCCCTCGATGCGCGATACGGGCGGCAGGGTGGAGCGCCGGAAACGGAACAGGTCGGTTTCGATTTTTGCATTGAGTTCGCGCGCGACAATCTCAGCCGAGGTGCCGCCGCTGACGATGGTATGTCCGTCGAACGAACGGATGGTTTCGGCATAGTCGGCATCGCGCTTTTCCGAGAAGGGTGGCCCCGATGCGAGCAGGGTGCGGCGCGGCGTGCGGAAATAGAGCACGCCGCAGGTGATGTCGTCGTAGGCCTTGCGCTCGGGTTCCTTCTGCAGCGCGCCGCGCACCACCTGTTCGGCCAGCGTGCGGGCCGACATGCGCGGGTCGGCGCCAACCAGCTTCTGTGTGAACTCGGCGCAGCCCTGGATGCGCCAGCCGAGCGGATAGGTGGCCGAGCCCATGCCCGATTCCGTGACGCCGTCGCTGAAAAAGACAATGCGGTCTTCGGGGTGTGCATCGAAGCGGTAGACGCGCAGCCTGCGGTAGTCGCCCTGCGTGCTTCCATATTCCCGGCAATCGATTTCGATCGGCTCGCCGCCGCGCAGCAGGATGAACGGCGGGTTGCCCTGTTCAACGATTTGGACGCTGCCGTCGGGGCGGCAGTCGACCACGGTGAAGGTGGCATAGGCAATCTTGCGCACCTTGCAGACCGGCAGCGAATTCATGATGACTTTGGCATAATGCACAAAGTCGGTATCGGACTCCGCAAACTTGATCGCCATGCGTGCGGTCATGTTGGCTAGAATGTTGGCTTTCACGCCGCTGCCAAGCCCGTCGGAAAGCACCGTCAGCAGGCGGTTGTTCCTGGAATCCTTATGCACCATGAACGCATCGCCCGCCGTGTGCTGCGAATGCTTCCGCACCTGGTGGAATTCCAGTTCCTTGAACAGGTTTGTTTTACCCCCCGCTTCGCTGGAGGCACGGAAGCACGGAGAGGTTTCGGTTGCTCCGAGTCGTAGCGTCCCCGCGGTGGAATATTCTCTGTTGCTAGACATTGGTTTTGTCCGTGGTTGAATCGGCATAGTCGTCGGCGATGGAGCGGAGGAGGATTTCGGTGTCGGCCATGTGCTCGCCGAGTTTGCAGGCGATGTCCTGTACGGTGGCCATGTTTTTATCGATCACCTCGCGCGCCTTTTGGGCAATCAGCTCGCGCCGGTTTTCCGTTTGGGTAACGTCGAGGATGATCCCGCCGACGGTCTTGCCGGTTTCGATCGGGAAGATGGTCACATTGAGCAGGCGGTCTTCTTCGCGCAGGGTGTCGGTGCGGAATTCGCGGCCGGTGCGGTTGACCTGTTCGAAGAGGTCGGCGAACGCGAGGATCTTGCGCAGGTCGGCGCCTTCGAGCCCGGGCTTGGCAGTATAGCCCAGCAAGGTGTCGGCCCCGGCGGTGCGCGCAAAGTTTTCGTTGCACTCGACGATGTGCAGCGTGTCGTCGACAATCACGACGCCCGACGGCATGCAGCGCAGCAGCGCATTGGCCTTTTTTTGCGCGAGCTTGCGCAGGTGCGAGAGGCACATGTCTGGCTCGGCCTTCTGGGTGAGCAACGCCTGTGCAAAGGTCCGGCAGGTTTCGTAGCCGCATCCGCCACAGTTGAGCTCGTCCTCGGCCTTGTGCTTGCCCACGCGCCGGAGCGCTTCGCGGATGAGGGGTTCGTCCTGCACATCGAGATATTGCGGGGCCGGGGCAAACCGGTGCGCAACCGCTTTGGCCGGCAGGGTGCCGGGGGGGTGCGCATGTGCGCGTCTGCGCACCGCGAGCTCCCCGGAGAGGATCGGTTGCTTTCTGTTGGTTTGCGGCCCGCCAATGCAGCCGCCGGGGCAGGCGAGCGCCTCCAGGAAGACCGGCTCTGGAAGGGTTGATGGATCGAGGTTTTCAAGCGTTTGGAAAACCGCGTCCATGCCGCTGGTCGCAATCAGTTGCACGTTGTGTAGCTTATAGTCTTCGAGCGTGCGGTTCATGCCGCCGGCCACGGGATACAGCGCGCCGTGCGCGGCGTTGGCTGGTTCAAATTCATGGGCGGGGGCAAGCGATGGATCGACCTGCTCGTCCTCCAGCCATTGGGCCAGGTCGCGGAAGGTGAGGGCAATGTCGGTGAAGCCCTCAACGTCATCGCACTCGCACTTTTTGGCGATGCACGGGCCGAAGAAGACGACGGCGCAATCGCCGCCGTAGTGTTGCTTCAGCATGCGGGCATGCGACTGCATCGGGCTGAGCATGGGCGTCAGGTTGGCCGTGAACTCCGGCTGGTATTTGCGGATGTGGTCGACCACCACCGGGCAGGCGGTTGAAATATGCAGCCCGGGCCGCGCATGCCGCAAACTTTCGGAGAGGGCGAGGGTGACGGACTCCGCCCCAAGGGCGGTTTCGCTGACGGCATGGAAGCCGAGTTGTTTGAGCGCACCGGCCATGGACGTGGATTCAACCTCCGGCCACGCGCCGGCAAACGAAGGGGCCAGCGATGCAACCACCCTCCGATTGCGCTTCAGCAGGCTCTTGGCCCGAACCAGGTCGTTCCTCACTTTTTTGGCGCCGGCCGGGCAGGTGTGCACGCAAATGCCGCAGGCGATGCAGCGCTCGGGAATGACAGCCGCGCGGCCATTCTCGATCTTGATGGCCTTAACAGGGCAACGCCGTACGCACTTGTAGCAGTCGCGGCAGTCCGTCTTTTCGGTGTAAATGGGGTAACTTCGGTTCATGGGTTCTTTCGTGATGAGTGACGGTTGAGTCGTGATCTGGTTGGGCTTCGAGTCGATGTGCTCACGTCTCACGTTTCAATCGTCACGCCGGAAAAGTGGAACTCGAGGAGGTCGAGCAGGGTGCCGGTATCGACCTCGTGGTAAAGGTTTCCATTGATTTCCAGATTAGGGCCGCGCCCGCATTCGCCCCGGCAACGGCAGCCGGAAAACCGGACCTCCGCATCGATACGGTTGCCGTGCAGATAGTTTTCAATCAGCTCCAAATGGTCCCGGTTTCCGCGGGCGAAACAGGAGCTTCCCATACAAATTACAATCATCTTTTCCATGCCACGCCTCTCGAAATAATGCCGCCAAAAGATAGATTGGTATCGATAGTAGTCAATCGATAAAAAAATATTTATTTAGGATTGCGCTGGTTTTTCGGGGGGCGTATACAAGGCGGCTCAATTCGATATTCATTTATCGAATGAAGACCTAAATTTGAATAAATCCCCCATTTTCGGGGTAAAACAGCAACCAGGAGATAAGGAAAAATGACAACTGTACAGAACGATCAGTTGGAGGAAATGGTGGCCCGCGTGAAGGCGGCCCAGATGGAATATGCGGAATACCCGCAGGATAAGGTGGATGCCATTTTCCGCAAAGCGGCGATCGCGGCCAACGTGGCGCGCATCGACCTTGCGAAAAAGGCCGTTGCCGAAACCGGCATGGGCATCGTGGAGGACAAGGTGACCAAAAACCACTTTGCGTCCGAATTCATCTACAACAAATACAAGGACATGAAAACCTGCGGCGTGCTGGAGCACGACGAAACCTACGGGATCACGAAAATCGCCGAGCCGATCGGGATCATTGCCGGCGTCGTCCCGACCACCAACCCAACCTCCACCGCCATCTTCAAGGCGTTGATCTCGCTGAAAACGCGCAACGGTATCATCTTTTCGCCGCATCCCCGCGCCAAGGACTGCACGGCGGAAGCCGCCGCGATTGTGCGCGAAGCCGCCGAGGAGGCCGGCGCACCGGCTGGGCTGATCGCCTGCATCGAAGCGCCGTCGGTGGCACTGAGCAACGCGCTGATGAGCCACCCGGACATTGCGCTGATCCTCGCAACGGGCGGCCCCGGCATGGTGAAGGCGGCCTATAGCTCCGGCAAGCCGGCACTCGGGGTGGGGGCGGGGAATACCCCGGCGGTGATCGACGAAACCGCCTGCATCAAAACGGCCGTCAACAGCATCCTGATCTCCAAGACCTTCGACAACGGCGTCATCTGCGCCTCCGAACAGAGTGTGGTCGTCGTGGATTCCGTCTACGAAGAGGTGAAGGACGAGTTCGCGAAACGCGGTGCCACAATCCTGACCGCTGCGCAAAAAAAGAAGGTTGGCGAAACCATCATGGTCGATGGCCACCTTAACGCGAAAATCGTCGGTCAACCGGCCTCCGCGATTGCCGAGCTTGCGGGCATCAAGGTCAAGGAAGCCACCAAGGTGCTCATTGGCGAAGCCACGAAAGTCGGGCCGGACGAGCCGTTCTCCTATGAAAAACTCAGTCCCGTGCTGGGGCTCTACAAGGCCGCGGACTTTGCCGATGCCTTGGATCGGGCCGAAGCGCTCGTGGCGGCCGGCGGGATTGGCCACACGTCGGTGCTTTATACCGATCCGCTCAACCAGGATCGCATCCGCGACTTTGGCGCCATGATGAAGACGGGCCGCATCCTGGTGAACACGCCGAGTTCGCAGGGGGCGATCGGCGATCTCTACAACTTTAAACTCGAGCCTTCCCTGACGCTGGGTTGCGGAAGCTGGGGCGGTAACTCGGTCAGCGAAAACGTGGGAGTGAAACACCTGATGAATGTCAAAACGGTCGCGGAGCGCCGCGAAAACACCCTTTGGTTCAATGTGCCGAAGAATATCTACTTCAAGTATGGCTGCCTGCCGCTGGCGCTGAAGGATCTGTGCGGAAGCAAACGCGCCATGATCGTGACCGACAAGCCGCTGATGGAGCTGGGGCTGGTGGATAAGGTAACCGATGCGCTTCAGGCCATCGGCATGGATTATGAAATCTTCTACGAGGTGAAGCCGGATCCCGATCTGAGTACCGTCAAGGCCGGACTTAAAATGATGAACGGCTACAAACCCGATGTCATCATTGCGCTCGGCGGCGGCTCGCCGATGGACGCGGCCAAGATCATGTGGCTGATGTATGAAAGCCCGGAAACCAAGTTCGAGGACTTGGCGATGCGTTTCATGGACATCAAAAAACGCATCTGCACCTTCCCCGAACTGGGCAAGAAAGCCAAGATGGTCTGTATTCCGACCACGAGCGGAACCGGCTCGGAAGTCACTCCGTTCGCCGTCGTTACCGACGACGAAACCGGCGCAAAATATCCAATTGCCGACTATGCCCTCACGCCGGACATGGCCATCTGCGATCCGGAACTGGTGATGGGCATGCCGAAGTCGTTGACGGCGTTTGGCGGAATTGATGCGGTGACCCACGCCCTTGAGGCGATGGTCAGCATCGTCAGTTCCGAGTTCACCAACCCGCAGGCGCTCGAAGCGCTGCGCTTGCTGTTCAAGTATCTGCCGGAGTCCTATGCAACGGGCGACCGCAAGGCGCGCGAAAAGGTGCACTATGCCGCCACGCTCGCCGGCATGAGCTTTGCGAACGCCTTCCTGGGCATCTGCCACTCGCTGGCGCACAAGCTCGGCGCGGCCTACCACCTGCCGCACGGCATGGCCAATGCGCTGATGATCAACGAGGTGATCAGGTTCAACGCCACGGACAACCCGATCAAGCAGGCCGCCTTTTCGCAATATAGCTGGCCAACCGCCAAGGAGCGTTATGCCCGCGTGGCCGACTACCTCGGTCTTGGTGGAACCACCAACGACCAAAAGGTGAAGTTGCTGATCAAGGCGATCGACGAGTTGAAGGCCAAGCTTGGCATTCCGAAAAGCATCAAGCAGGCCGGTGTGGACGAAAAGGATTTCTACGCCAACCTCGACAAGCTGTCCGAAAATGCATTCGACGACCAGTGCACCGGCGCCAACCCGCGCTACCCGCTGATCAGCGAGCTCAAGGAACTCTACATCAAGGCGTATAACGCCTAAATAATCCTAAGCACGAAAGACCCAAACCCTAAACAAGATCCAATCCCAAAATGAGAAATCGAAAACGTCCTCGTTTGGGAATTCGGATTTAAAGGTTGGCGGTCTGTTTAGTCCCTCTCTATTCAAATCCTATCATGTTTGCGACGGATTTTTTACCACAGAGGACACGGAGGCACAGAGGAATGGGATCTCTCTGTGTCTCGGTGATCTCTAGCGTAGCGGGTGGTAAAATTTGGTTCCGGCTCCGTCGGGTTAGGATTTAGAGATTCGGTTTACGTTTTCCGGCGCTTGCGCCGGTCGTTCTCCTCCGGCGGGACGTTTGCGCGTTCCGCTTCCTCCGCCCCTCCCCGGATTCCCGTTCCGGGGAGGGGTTTTTGTTTTACCCCACGGAAAAATTCACGATCGTGAATTTTTCCGTGGGGTCCTGGATAGGATTCGCGGTTGCCTGTTGCTTGGTTTTCAATAAGAATGCGTTGGATGGAAACCATTGAAGACATTGGGCAGCTCCCTGAACTGGACAACGATACGATCCATATCTGGGGTGTGCATGTACCCGGGGTGCTGGATCGGCTGGAGGCGCTGCAGGCCGGGCTCTGTGTCGCCGAACGGGAAAAAGCCGCGCGGTTCCTTCGTGAGAGCGACCGGCAGTCGTCCATTGCCTCGCGTGGCGCGCTCCGGGTTTTGCTTTCGGTCTACACCGGAGTTCCCTCCAACGAGATTGCGTTTGGATATTCGGATAACGGGAAGCCGTATCTGGAATATGGCGCAGGCTTTCCTGCCTGCGCCGGGCAGGCTGGAAAGCCTGCCCCACATAGTAAATGTCCTCCCTCAGAGGTGGCTTTCAACGTCTCCCATTCCGGCGAATGGGTGGTACTGGCTTTCGGACGGAACCGCCAGATTGGTGTTGATGTTGAAAAGATTCGTCGGGAAATGGATGTGATGGCTATTGCATCGCGTTATTTCACGCCGGAGGAGTGTGCCGGGATCGAGGGCGCGGAAGATATCCATGCGGCCTTTTTCCACTATTGGTCGCGCAAGGAGGCCTACATCAAGGCCTGTGGTTCTGCGCTCTTCCGCGAACTCAGCACCTTCGCCGTTCCGTGCGAGGATGGCGAGAAGGGCGGCTGGCATTTCCGGCGATTGGACGCCGGCTCGAACTATGCATCGGCCGTCGTCTCGGACCGTCCCCTTGGCAACCTGCCGTGTTATGACTTCAGCCTGCTGGAATGGCGAATGTGAACCATCCGACGCGATGCCGCTACGACAATCCCCATTTGTCGGCAATGTAGCCTTTCTGGGTGGTGAGCAGATTCATGTAAAGCATTTCGAGGTCTCGGGCGCTTTCGTCGTTGGTGCGCATCCATTCGGCCAGCCATCCGTAGCGGATGGCTATTACCAGGTCGATGAACCATTCCCACGATTCCGGTGAAAAGATCGCGGCCGCGCTGGTTTTCTTGATTAATGTACCCGTGAAGTCGCCTATGAGTGCGTCCGGATTATCGAACCCTATGCATCCGACCAGCAGGGCGGCATCGTAGGCTTCCGGCTTCAGTCCACAGAATTCCCAGTCGATCACCGACTGGATCGATTTTTCTCCCCAAATGATATTCAACGGGTGGAAGTCGCCGTGGCAGAAGCTGGTCGGCGCTTTTCCGAGTTTTGGGAAAAGGTTTTTTTCGAGGTTGTTAAAGACCGGTTCGAGGGCTTCCGCAAGTTCGTTCCGATGTTTACGGAAGACCTCCGTCCGGCGTTTCACAAAGTCGGCGATGGAAAACAGCGGGCCTACATTCTGCAACGGGGACGGTTCTGAGATGAGTTGCATTTTAATCAGGTGGTGTGCCATGGCCTCGGCCCGCCAGCTTTCCTCCAGCCAATTCTTCCGGTTTAGTGGAATTCCGGCAACATGCGGGCGTAGCATGCACAGGCGTCCGGCATAGCAGGTGATCAGCTGGCCGAGCGTATTGCGTTCATAGGGATGGATGCCGTCGAGTCCGCGGGTCTTGAGCGTTTCCATGGTTTCCGCGATGGCCAGTTTGCGTGAGTAGCTTTCTTCCGCAACTTCTTCCAGAACCCATCGTCGGCCTTCCGTGTCGGTTATGGCCTTTCGGGAAACGGTTCTTTCCGGGCTTCCAGGAAGCTCGACTGCATCCTGCGTATCGGCCGGTTCCAGCCTCCAGTTCCGGAGTATTTTCGTATAGTGACCAAGTTCCATTTGCTAGTACTTTTTACTAAAATCCGGGTTAAATCAAGCTCCGGAAGATTCCGTGTTTTTTTTTGAATCAATTCGGTTGACGCTTTAGGACCGATCCGTATACTACGCGCTTCCTTTTTACAGGAAGGCGACTTAGCTCAGTTGGTAGAGCAGCGGATTGAAAATCCGCGTGTCCCCAGTTCAACTCTGGGAGTCGCCACCACCTTAAACCCCTAATTCATAACGAGTTAGGGGTTTTTTATTTTACCTGCCTGTGAATGCCCCAACTCTGCAAAAAAGGCGAGAATTGCAGGGTTTGGCACCTAAAACTTTGCAACAAGTCTGCAACGAGATTCCCTGGAGGACGTCGTCGCTCTTATTTTTTTCGCTCTCCCCAAAAGGCTCTCCACCAAATACGGGGCAAGGGCGCTTTCTGATTCCCCGACCATGCTGAACAAACAGGGAGCAAGACGTTCGTAGAGTCGATATGCCGTTATCGCAACGTTGGAGGGTGAGAGGTTAAGGGTTCCGTCCATTCGAAGGTGTCGGACGTTCACAACGTCGTTCGTTCAACGTCTGAAAGACGAACGTCCATGGGATCAGGCAACGTATGGAGTTCAGTTCGGCGTACGCAAATCGTATCGTTTCATATCGTCTGAAGAGGCGGATATAGAACGCGTATGTAGGCAGGGGGATAGTTGGCGGTTTCGTTCGCGCGTGCGCGTGCGCGCGAGAGACTGAAGTCGAGTACAGGACGGAAGTTCATGCGTTGACGCATGATTTGAACTATTCGACTGACGTACTGGATAACGACGTTGCGAAAACATGGCACTCATACGCTTGGGTGCGAGTCATGAAGTAACGACGTTTGTTGCATCGCCCTGAGTTAAGGGATATGACGTCGTATGGGAACAAGATGGATAGTTGGTACACCCGCAGAACTCGCCTTTGGAACCCTTTTTGACGCAAAGGTAACCCCGTCTGCAGGTCGGGCATATGGCGATTTCCCCCGGGTTGTTGAAGTATTTCGAGTAATCGCAAAGCGGGTAGTTCTCGCAGGTGACGAAGTCGTGGTCGCCATTGTTCTTAATGAAAATCTTCCCATGGCAATCCGGGCAAGTGGCCAGGTCGGATGTGGTGTCCTCCAGTTCCCGAACAAAAGATGACGCCTTCTGCCGATCCGACAGGATGAATACCTTGTGTCTGGCGCGGGTGACGGCCACGTAAAACAGTCGTCGTTCCTCGGCGTTGGGGAAACGTTCCTTGTCGGAAAGCACCACTTCCAATACGGGGTCGTCAGCGGTATTGCCGTGGCCAAGGCTGTAAAGGTCGGAGGCGGGCAACTCCGGAGTCTGGTGGTTAAGGCCGGTGGTGATAGGCTGTTGACCGGAGGCGCACGTGTTGGCGGTAAGTTTGTAAAAGGTGCTGGTTGGTGGCTGGCCATCGGCCTGACTGCGGCTGATCTCATTGACCACAGGCACACCGTCAGCGTTAACCGCCCGGTGCTTGAGCGCAGCCTGAACGAATATCTCGATGAGTTGGTCCAGTTAACTCTGTATGACTCGCAAACAGGTATCGTGCCTGTTATCGACGGTGTTCAGCGCGATGTTCTCAGCCGGATTGAAGCCAAGGACGAAAGTGAAAGGAGATAGCGTGAAGGTTATTCAAATGAAAAATGGAGGTCGGGGTGATCCTGACTTCCACCGCATGCGCTCTTTGCTTGCGTGTGCCGGAAAAGACAAAATGCGTCCAGAACTCCATTATATCCTCGTTGAAAAGACGAAGGGCGGGGTGTATGCGGTTGGTTGCGATGGACTGCGGCTCCGTCGGGATCTGTTCAGGATCAAGGCGGAGCCCGGCCTGTATGAGATTAAGGTAAACAACAGCCGGGAGATCCGGCTTGTGCCCAGTCCGGTGAAGGTACGCTATCCAGAATACCGTAAAATCATCCCGAGTCATGAATCTGAATCCACGTATAGTACCGTAGGCAAAAGCTCGCGGTTTGCCATGTGGGTCGGGGCGGCGTTGGGGTGTTATGTTGATCCAAAGCTAGTACCTATTGCGCATGATGAATACGGTGAGATTCATGTCCAGAAGACAGACGGTGGTATCATGCCTCTGGTGTTCCAGAATGACCACACTCTGGTTGTGGTCATGCCGATGAAGCTGGATGGCCATGTCGGGGAGCAACTCGATCGAATGCAATTAGACCGGTTACGCCGACAACGGAAAATGAAAGTGACTAAATCCAGTAACAAAAAAGAACCCACCCCATGGTGGACAACGTTGGTAAGGCGCAAGGCGGCCTAGGCCGCCGGGAAGAAGGCGGTGGAATACCCATCCCTTCTTTTTTGCTGACGAAAAATGGACTATGGGGTTGTAGGCACCCTAAGTTCAAATCCAACCGGGCCGACCAGCATTCGGGATAGCGATGCAAAAAGCAAAAAGCGGGACAACTGGTCTCATGTTCTGGTGAGTATTTTGCAACATGCTGAAGGGGTGAGGTTTAACCTCGCGGAGAAAAGGTTCGCATTGCCATAGCGATCGGTACCTTACTGGATGGAGAGTCGTTTTTAGAAGGTTCGCATCGCTGTCCAACCGGGCCGACCAGGTACTTCATGTTTAGGCGCTGGGACATCCAGTTCGCGAAGCGATGACGCAAATTCTACCACTGGACTGTTTAGATTCTTAAATTTACAGCGTATTCATATCTAATGCGGCTACACAGCAGTTAATTAAGAATGGAGATTTAAGAATTAAGAATGGTCGGTCTGTGACAGCTTCAAATAGAAAAAAGGCCAACGCCGACTGAGTTCCACCATTCTTAATTCTACATTCTTAACTCTTCATTGGGTTGATGTTGCAATAGACGTTGTTGGTTTAGGAACGCAAAATGGATAGAAGTGAGAATGGAAGGAACTAATGCAAGGGGAGTCGCGCGAAGGTGAGTTTAATTTTTACAAAGGAGCTGAAATGAGAAAATATCTATGGGGATTTGGGAGTCTGCTTTTGTTTGTGGTGGCCGTACATGCGGGCCGGGCGCCGAATATAATTTATATTTTAACCGATGATCTGGGGTATGGAGATCTGAGCTGTAACGGGCAGACGCACTTTCAGACGCCGAATATTGACCGTCTGGCCGCTGAAGGGATGACCTTTACGGATCACTATTCCGGGGCCACGGTCTGTGCGCCGTCGCGTTGTGCGCTGTTGACCGGTAAGCATACCGGACATGCGGTCGTACGGGGCAACTCCGAATTTCTGCCGGAGGGGCAGCAGCCGATGCCGGCCGACACCTACACGATGGCGCACATGCTGCAAAAGGCGGGCTACTCCACCGGGCTGTTCGGCAAATGGGGACTGGGTGCACCGGGAACCGCCAGCGAGCCGCTGAAAATGGGCTTCGATCGTTTCTACGGCTATAACTGCCAGCGTCAGGCCCACCATTATTATCCCTATTTCCTGTGGGACGATGATCAGCGTGAAATGCTGTGGGGCAATTTCGGCCTGGAAACAGAAGATTATGCGCCGACGCTCATTCACGATGAGGTCATGGAATTTATCGAGGAGAACAAGGATCAGCCGTTCTATTGTTTCTATGCTGTGGTTCAGCCGCACGCCGAAATGTTCGCTCCCGAGGAATACATGGAAAAATATCGTGGTAAGTTTCTGCCCGAAAGTTCCTATGAAGGGACGGATGACGGCCCGAACTTCCGTAAATATGCCTATGGGTCTCAGCCGGAAGCCCACGCCGCCTTTGCGGCAATGGTGCACAATATCGATGATTATGTCGGCGATATTACCGCCAAGCTGACGGAGCTGGGCATTGCTGACGATACTCTGATCGTTTTTACGTCCGACAACGGGCCGCATCAGGAAGGCGGTCATGATCCGGCCTACTTTAATTCCAACGGTTCGCAGCGCGGCTTCAAGCGCGATCTATACGAGGGCGGTATTCATGTGCCGATGATTGCATGGTGGCCGGGCAAGGTTGCAGCCGCCTCCAGTACGGACCATCTCTCCGCATTCTGGGATATGATGCCGACCGCCGCCGAAATGGCGGGTGTGGGGGCGCCGGACAACATTGACGGTGTGTCCTTCCTACCCACCCTGATGGGGAATAAGGAGCAGAAGGAGCACGAATACCTCTACTGGGAATTCCACGAAAAGAAAGGGCGCGTTGCGATCCGTAAGGGGAATTGGAAGGGTGTGCGCTATGACGTAGCCGTGGATGCAAATTCACCACTGGAGCTTTACGACCTCGCTTCCGATCCACAGGAAGCAAACAACGTGGCGGGGCAGCATCCTGAGGTGGTGGCTGAGCTCGATGCACTGATTAAAGGAGCGCGTACCGTTTCGCCGGTGGAAAAATTTAACTTTCCGCTGAAACGGAATTCCGGCAATGCCGCCCGCGCGCATGAAAAGAAATAAGGAACAGAAAATGAAAAAATATATGCTCACTGCAATGCTTGTTATGGGTGCTGTGTCGGTCATGGCGATGGGCCGTCCGGTTCAGGAAACGCTGGCGCAGACGCCGCCGATGGGTTGGAACAGTTTCGACAGCTATGGGGTCTACCTGCACGAAGAAGCGGCTTTTGCAAACCTCGAGGCGATGGCGGAGAAACTAAAACCGCATGGTTATGAATATTTCGTTATTGATAATGGCTGGTTCGGGGAATACACGCTGCAGGAAGGTACGATCTTCCCTGCGGAAAAGCATGCGCACGATATTCGGATCAACGAATATGGACACTTCCAACCTTCGGAAGTTTATTTTCCGGGAGGACTAAAACCGATCGCCGACCGTGCTCATGAGTTGGGCCTGAAATTCGGCGTCCATCTGATGCGCGGAATCCCGCGTAAAGCGGTGGAACAGAATCTGCCGATCAAAGGAACAAAATATACGGCGCGCGATATCGCCAATACGGATCCGGAGGAAAACTGCGTCTGGTGTCACTATTGTTATGCGGTCGATATGAGCAAGCCGGGCGCGCAGGAATGGTATGACGGCCTGATTCAGCATATCGCCGACATGGGCGTGGATATGATTAAATACGACGATATCGTGCCGCACCCCGACGAGGTTGAAGCGGTCGCCAAAGCGATTAAAAAGACCGGCAAACCGATGCTGCTAAGCCTTTCACCGGGCGGAACGGTGGATCCGGAAGCCATCGACTTTTTCCGCATGGGCAACATGCTGCGGGTCACGCCCGATGTCTGGGACGAGCAGAAGTATATCGACCTCTGTTTTGCGGCCTGGCGCAAATGGCAGGGCAAGGAGCAACCCGGTTTCTGGATTGATATGGATATGATTCCGTTCGGTCAGCTGCAGCTGATGTCTCCGCCGAGTACAGATGGAAAGAAGACGGTGATGGATAAGGGCGACGTTGCGTTGGCCGGCAAAGGCGTGCATCGTCAATGCCAGCTGACGAAACCGCAGATGAAAACCTTTATCACCATGCGGGCGATGGCCGCGTCGCCCCTGATGATGGGCGGGGATCTGCCGACGCTAGACGACTTTTCGTTGATGCTGATCACCGATCCCGACATGCTCGCCTGCAACCAGAATGGCGTGATGGGATCATTGATGTTGGAAAAGGATGGCCTGGAAACCTGGAAAGCGGATAAAAAGGGCACGAATGGAGAAGGCTGGATCGGGATCTTCAACCGTCAGGACAAGAAGGTCGAATTTGAACTGAATGCGGAACGCCTCGGTTTGCATGGTGCGGATTACACGCTCATGGAAGTCTGGAGCGATGATGAAAAGAGTCTGGGCCAGAAGATCAAGTTGAATCCAAACGGCGTGCTATTTGTTAAGTTCAGCCGTTAGGCTGACTGTATAAAATTTTCACGTTTCACGCGGCACACTTTCGTTAAGACGGTGTGCCGTTTTTTTATGCACCTGTTTAGGTATGTGATTTTTATTCGTTTAGCTGTTTAGCTGTTTAGCTGTTTAGGTGCATTCCTGACGTTCGTATTAGAAAATAGATCAGGCGATTTCGGGAAAACCGGGAGACCGGCGGAGTGGTTTGATAAACTAAGAGCGGAGGACGAAAGCATGCAATATTTCATGGTTAGCAATCATTATGCAGTCGGCGAACAAGAGCAGCGCTTTATTCAGCTCGAGGTCGAACAGTTCTAGGCTGAAACCATTGTTAAGATCTCGTGGTTGGTGTCGTATAAATAATTTTTGAACAATGAATACTTAACCGGGGTTTTTTATGAAGAAGAGATTGTTGCTGCTGTCTGTGTTATGTGTGGCTGGCGTTGCCGCGGCCGAGAGGCCGAATGTGCTGTTTATTTCGGTGGACGACCTGAACGATTGGGTGGGCGTGTTTGGCGGGCATCCGCAGTGCAAGACACCTCATATTGACCGGTTTGCGGAAGAGGCGATGGTTTTCCGGAACGCGAGCTGCGCGGGGCCGGTTTGCGGGCCGTCGCGTTCGGCCTTGCTTTCGGGCTTTATGCCGGCAACCACCGGCCTCTATGGAAACAGCAACAATATGCTGGATTCGGAGATTGTGCAGAAGAACACCACGTTGCCGGAATACTTTTCCAAAAACGGCTACCTGACGATTTCGCGCGGGAAAATCTTCCACCATCATACGACGGAAAACGGGTCAGACGCCGGGCACTGGGCATTCGATGTCTGGGAGAAGGCAAAGGGGAGCGGCAAGCCCGATCCGGCTCAGCTCAACTTTCGCGATAAAGGTATTGTGAACGGGAAGAAGCTGGAAAATCCAAAGTATACCTCCAGCGGAGGGTCGGGTTTTGCTTTCGGGCCGCTGCTTGGCGGCAAGGAAGGGACGAGGGACTATGAAACCGCCAGATGGTTCGGGCAAAAACTGCAGGAGGACTACGATAAACCCTTCTTCATGGCCGTTGGAATCTCCAAGCCGCATCTGCCGTTTCATGCCCCTCAGGAATATTTCGACCTCTATCCGCTGGAGTCCGTGAAGGTGCCTGAATTCCGGATGGATGACCTCGATGACATTCTCGATGCCAACGGGAAAAAGGCCTTTAAGCCACATGTGGATTTTCTGTGGTGCCAGGAATACGGGGTGATGAAGGAGGCCGTTCAAGCCTATCTGGCGACCATCAGCTATGCTGATGAATGTGTAGGCGTGGTGCTGGATGCTTTGGCCAAGAGTAAATATGCCGATAATACGATCGTGGTCATTTGGGGCGATCACGGTTGGCACCTGGGCGAAAAGCTCAAGTTCCGCAAGGCCTCGCTCTGGCGGGAATCCACCCAGTTGCCGCTGATCATTAAAACGCCGGGAATGAAAAAACGACAGGATTGCATGCGCAACGTCAACCTGATCGATCTCTATCCCTCCCTGGTCGACCTGTGCGGGCTGCCGGAAAAGGAACTGGACGGAAAAACGATCCGGCCGTTGCTGGAGAATCCTGAAAAAGAGTGGGAACCGACCGTCACGACGCAGGGCAAGGGAAACCATTCTGTTATTTCCGAAAAGTGGCATTACATGACCTATGCGAGGGGGTTCGAGGAGTTGTATGACCTTGAAAATGATCCGATGGAGTGGACGAATCTGGTGCAGTCGAATCCCGAGAAGGCAAAGGCGGTCATTGCGAAGCTGAAGCCCTACCTGCCAAAGCACGATGCGAACGAAATCCCGAAAAGCACCCAGAACAAGTCGATCAAGCAAATGGACGTGACCATCAAACCTCGCCGTGATTTAATGAAACTGAAATAAAGAAACTGATCAGGACAAAGATATTCACCACATCCGCGCGGATGTCGGCAAAGTCTATGCCGGCGGACAGACCATTGAGATGGATGTTACGCTCGAACGGCTC
Source organism: Pontiella desulfatans (assembly GCF_900890425.1). Lineage (NCBI taxonomy): Bacteria > Pseudomonadati > Kiritimatiellota > Kiritimatiellia > Kiritimatiellales > Pontiellaceae > Pontiella > Pontiella desulfatans. The sequence goes on from NZ_CAAHFG010000002.1 coordinate 242,179, forward strand.
CCATATTTTACTGCCGTACAATAAACTTAATATTTCCATCGGTCTGTTAAGGAGCATGTTCCGCATTCGTATAAGTATTTCCACCGAATGAACGGGAGATCATCCCGTTCGTTCGGGTTGGATTGGAATGCGGAATTATGTCTTTGATCAGATCCAGTGAGTTGTTTGTTGAGCATGCCTTCCCGATCGCGGTGGAGCGGGTGGCACAGCGTTCGCTATTGAAGCGGGAACTGCACCGGCATGAATATTTTGAAATACTCTTTGTGGAGCAGGGTACCCTTGTCAACTGTTTCAGAAACGAGGAAATCAGTTTGTATCCCGGCGATATGCTTATCATGAAGCCGTATGTTCTCCACGCGCTTTCCGATACGACCGGTCAGGATAGAACGGCGTACTGTTGCAGCTTCCTGCCCCGGGCCGTGGACAGCGGAATCCAATCGTTGGAAAGCCTCCAAACCTCCCTGTCGCCGAACCGATATTTCTTCCAGTCCCTGTTTCCTTTGGGGGAGGACGCGGTCGGTGCAATCCGAATCAAGGTGGATGGGGAGCGGAAAGACCAAATGGACACGCTGTTCCGCCAGTTAAGGGATGAAACACACGATGCCTCAGAACGGGCAAAAGCCCGCGTACGTCTGCTTTTTCTTGAACTTCTGCTTTTGCTCGCCCATGAATCCCGGAAGGATGATCTGCATACTGAAACGGTACATTTGCAGATGGGGGATTCCGCGTCGCGCTATCAGGCCGGGATCCGAAAAACCCTGAACTACATCCACGACCATTTCAGCGAAGCGCTGCGGTATTCCGACCTGGTCGCCATGAGTGGTGCTTCGGAAACCTATTTCAGCCGACTGTTTAAGCACGAGACTGGTATGACGTACCAGAATTATGTTAACTGCTTGCGCATTGAGGAGGCGTGTGCGCTGCTCCGGGAGACTGGCGATAGTGCCCTCGATATCTGCTATGCGGTTGGATTCAACGATTATACCCATTTTCGCCGCCGGTTCAAAAAGTACGCCGGCATGACGCCGATCCAGTTCAGAAAACAGTAATTTGTGCAATACGGGCCCATTTTTATGGGGCAATGGCTCTCCCGGTAATGGCTGGCAAGGTGTACAACTATTTCAAATCGCTGATAGGTCTGCACAGGATGCGAAGGTGAGTGCCTGAATGCGGGAAATCAAATTGAATTTGGTACGCTGAGCATAAAACCACATTTTTTTGTTTTGCTGTTTAGGTGCATCCCTGACGTTCGTATTAGAAGAACATACAGGGCGATTTATGGGAAGCCGGGAGACCGGCCAAGCGGATCGATAAATTAAATACGGAGGAAGAAATAATGCAAAAAAGCAGGATAGGCATCATTGCAACGACCATCGTGGCCCTTTCGGCCATGACCGCTTCGGCGGTGACGAAGTGGAATGTAAACAGCGATGGAAACTGGACCAATGCGGCGAACTGGGATGCAGGACTTCCGGATGCGACCGACGTTACCTCGAGTACCAAACCCTATACCATTAGAGTGGACAGCACGGCGGATGCTTTAAAATTCTGGAACGGTAATGATAGTGAGGTGTCGAGTCTCGATATCCAGACAAACGGCAACCTGTCTGTCGTCCAGGATGTGAACATTAATGAATTCTCCAATGCGACCTATAAGTATGCCGGGCTGCAGCTTAATGACGGTTCGCTAAGCGCAGACAACCTGAATGTTGCGGCGAGACCCACCTCGCACGGTGAGGGCTCGCTGGTCATGAACAGCGGTTCCATCGACCTCTCCGACTCCTTCAATATCGGCAAGAGCCTGAATGGCTGGGAAGCGCATGGTGTTGCCACGATGTTTGATGGCAGCTTTGATGTCGGCAACAACTTCCATGTCGGCGGCGCGGTGAATGAACGGGGTACGGGGGTGCTCAATGTGCATGGCGGTACGTTCAGTGCCACCAACGGTTTTGTTTACGTGGGTGGTTACGAAAATCCGGCCAGTTATACCAATCGGGGTTCCGGTACCATTAATGTCTATGGCGGCGCAGTCAACCTGGGTGGCAATGTGGTGAATATCAGCCGGGCAGGTTCTTCAGACGGCACCATCAATATGTATGGTGGTCTGCTGACAGCCTCGGCCAATGTGCAGATGGATTCCGACACCGATATCGGAGGCCGGGCGGAGATCAATCTCTATGGCGGCGAATTCCTTGCGGAAGCTGGCCTGGATATTAATCATGATTCGGGGATTCACGTTGCAGGAGGCATTCTGACCTGGGCCGGTACCGACGGCATTGCGGAAATAACCAACCAGGTAAACTTGGGTAGAATCACATGGGCAAACGGCCTGACCAACATGCTGACCGAAAGCTGGGATGCAAGCTTTACGAATACCGTAACAACCGACTATGGCTATTGGACGAACACACAGACCAGTGCGCTGTTTGTGGACTACGACGATGTGAGTGCCGGCGATGCCACCGTCTGGGCCTATAACCTGACACCGACCCCGGGCCTGCCCGAAGATACGGATGGTCCGACCACCAACAAGTTCACCAATAACGGAGGCGATCAGCTTTGGACTACCGCCGCTAACTGGGACATCGGCACGGCACCGACCGGCCTGGATCGGGTGGAGTTTAGTTGGGACGGCAATCCCAGCACACTGGTTGTGGCTTCAGAAGTTGAGGCCTTGGATCTGTTGACCGGCCACAACAACACCGCTTCAGTCGCCGTGGTTTCAGGGGGCAGCCTGACGGTGGGCAACGATGTGGAAATTGCCAGCAGCGGCTCTACCGGTGTTGGCAAACTGATTGTGGATGGCGGCGATGTGGCCATTGGAAACGATGTCTACTTCGGCCGGTGGGGAACCTCGCGCCACGGCATTGGCGAGTTGAATTCGGGAAGTATTACGGTTGACGGCCTCACGCATATTGGCGGTGGCAATGCCGGTGCGACCGGAATGTTAACCATCGCGGAGGGAACCTATACGGGAGAAAGCGATTTTTTCGAAGTCGGCCGCACGGGCAACGGCACGCTGAACATGAATGGCGGATTGCTCAAACTGGAAACGGATGGCGCCGCATGGAAGCCGCTCAAGGTCGGAACCGAAACGGGAGACGGCACGATTAACCTGAACGGTGGCACGATCCATACCCACAAAGTCGAGGTGGAGTTTGAAGATACCGATGCCGGCACCGGCACGATCAACCTGAACGGCGGCCTCCTTCGGATTGAGGCCGGTTTCGCCGCCGGGCTGCGCGTGGAAGATGATGGGCAAGTGGTGTTCGGGAAAGGCGTGCTACAGTGGAAGGCAGACCGAATCGACAATTTCACGGCTTTGGTTGATGGAGGATTTATTGATTGGGCTGATGGCCAGACCAACATGCTGACCGAAAGCTGGGATGCCAGTTGGACCAACGGTGCCGATATCCTCTATGCCGACTACGATGATGCCAATCCCGGCTACACGACCGTCTGGGCCTACACCCCGCCGGTTCCGACTGATCCGCCGGTTATGCTGATTGCCGCCGGTGCCGGTAGCAGTGTGGATGTGACCGCGACCAACCTGAACGCCGGCGCATCGTACGACCTGATGGGTTCCGACTCGTTGACTGCAACAAACTGGTCCTCTGCCGGAACGTGCAGCGGCGTAGTCGAAAAAACCTGGAATGTACCGGCGTCGGGTCCCGCCCGGTTCTTCCGGGTTGAAGAGCAGTAGATCGGTTAGTTGTGATTCTCAAGGGGGCCGCATCCACCGGGTGCGGCCTTTCGTTGAAAGACGAAATAAGAAAACCCAACACAAGGAAAATACCATGACAAAAAAAAGGATCAGATCAGTAGCCATCGCGGGGGTCGCGATGGCTTGCGGAGTGCTGAACAGCGATGCGGTCGTGATCAACTTTACGGCGGCTGAGGGGTATGTAGACGGAAATTTAGGCGCCCATGCCGACTGGAACGAATCGGCAGCAGGGACCTATGTGGTTAATGCGACCACCGGTACCGCTGCCGTAAAGGGGCCCTCCGGGACTTTCAAGAATGCTAAATATGTCGGCAGCGGCGGAACGTTGACCAACAATAATTATGTAATGGAAAGTACATTTGCACTTGATGTGACCGGTGCCAATCTTGACCCAGGGACAGGGAATGTGATTCTTAACCGTACCGGGTATGAGGGCGGCGGGTCGCTGTTTGTCTCGCTTCGCCAGAAGAATGGAGCGAATGGCACGTTCGACTTGTGGATGTGGAGCGATATCACCGGTGCATCGGTCAACGACTCCGGTGCGGCTCTCACTGCTGCAGCCATCGGACTTGCTCATGATGGTTCAGTCTGGACCGATATGGCTTCGGATCAGCTCAAGATCATACACTCTGCGCAGTACGACAGCGATGCGGGAACCTGGACACAATCGTCGGAGTTGTGGAACTTGGCTGGTGAAGGCACGCTGCTCACCAGCCTGAGCAGAGAAATCACGGAAAACGATGGTTCATTCCTTACTGCGGACAACACAGCCCGCATCGACTCTGGGCGTCTGGATCTGCAGCCTAATATGACCTATTCGTATGACCGTATTCAGATCGATCAGGTTCCTGAGCCTGCCACACTGGGACTGATTGCGCTGAGCGGTGGTGGCCTGCTGTGGGTTCGACATTTTATGGTACTGTAAATTTAACGACCAGAATCATCGTATCCTAGAGATAATATTAACCACCCGGTTGTCTTACAGACTCGCTTCGCGTCGCTAAAGGGCACTGAGGCACAGAGAAATACGCGATTTGCAAGTTCTGTGTCTCTGCGCTCTCTCGGTGGTAAATGACGATATTTATTTCATAACGATGTACAAGAGGCGAAAAGAGGAAAAAAATGAGTAGCAGAAGAAGAATAGTTTTTATGCTGGCGTTTTTTATCTTCAGCCTTGCGGCGGTTGCGCAGGATTATTCGGTTGATTTTCGCGATGAGGTTTCGTTCCCGTCTGAAATGCTTCCGGCGGGGGATCTGACTTCCGGGGATCTGACGCTGACGAATGTGGCTGGTGAGCAGGTGATGGCGGTCGACCTTTCCGGTGTGACCAGTGATTTCGGCTCCAAGTTCACCATCGAAGGGCTGAACCAACCGGTGGACGACGACGGGCCACTGCGTCTCATGTTCCACTACAAACCCGCCACGCTCAAGGCCGCCGGGGGCATCCTCAACTTCCGCCTGGAGCTAACGATTAATGGCACTAAAACCACGTGGAATGCAGCAACTCAATCCGGTGTCATCAATGCCGACTGGCCGCTGGACGCATCCGGCTGGTGGCTGGCCTCCATCGACATGCAGCCCCTGGTCGACCATTGGCGGGAGCAGACGGGGTCGACCAATGATATGTTTGTCGAAAAGATTCACATCGGTCCCGGCGCAATCGGCAACACCAGTGAGCAATATCGGGAAACGCTCTATTTCCGTGGCTTCCGTTTGGGTTCATCGCTGCTGAATGTGGGCATCGGCGGCAATATGCTGATCAATGGTGATTTTTCCAGTGGACTCACCGGTTGGAGTCCGCAGGAGACTGCTCCCGCGGAAGGAACGGCATCGGTATCGACGGTTGCCAATTATGAATATCATGCGGATATCACCAATGACGACGGGGTCAATTGGCACCTTCAGCTTCGGCAGGACAACCTGACGCTGGTGAACGGGCAGGAATATGTTTTGACGTATGATGCACGTGCGGAGTCAGCCCGGGCCATCGACGTGCAGTTTAAAGGCGGCAATGTTAGTTATGCTTTTTTGAGTAATCTGCCGGTGGGTGAAACCATGCAACGCTACACCAATACATTTACGGTTAGTGAGGCAACCGTAAATGATGCCCGCCTCATGGTCTTTATCGGCGAGCATGGTGCTAATGATATCTGGCTGGATAACGTTTGTCTCGAATCGATATCGAATCCGGGGGTGAACCTGCTTTCCAATGGCGATTTTTCCAATGGAACAACGGACTGGATATTCGCCAATACCAGTCCATCGACCGGCAGCGCTGCCGTCGTCGTTGACCCGGACGGTGCGGCCAGTGAACTGTTTTTTAATGTACTTTCCGATGACGGTGTAAACTGGCATCTGCGCCTCAGGCAGGAAGGCCTGGCGTTGAGCTCCGGGAAAACCTATCGTGTGAGTTTCGATGCGTGGGCCGAATCGAACCGCACCTTCCGGGCAAATATAAAAAGCGTCAGCCAAGGCGATGCCCTGAATTATGACGTGTCGCTCAGCACGAATAGGACTATCTATGCGAGGGAATTTTCGGTGAGCCAACCCACCGCGGACGATTTCCGCCTCTCGTTCTTTTTCGGTGCCGCGGGCGACAACGATGTCTGGCTGGATAACGTATCCCTGGTAGAGGTCGATGCGAAGGGCGATCCAAACTGGATTCTGCAGGGCAGTGCCTTTTCCCTGCAGCCGGAGAGAGGCGGCACGGTTTACCTGACCCGCTACCGCCTGCCCCTGATGAACTATGTGGACGCAGCCACCCGTATGTTCGATGTAGCCGAGTTCGCGTCGCACGCAGTGGTTGCGCAGGCCGTTTCCGCTGGGCAGTCCTGTTCAATCAATACCGTCGGCCTGCTTCCCGGTTCCTACGACCTGGTGCTGGTCGACAACGGTATCGTCGAGGCGGTGCATTCGTTCCATATGGCGTTCACTTCTCCGCCGGTGTCGCCGCACTATGCGGTGTCGGTGGAGGTCTCCGGACAGACGACTGACCTCTCGACCTTTTATTCCTGCCGTCGGGCGGAATACATCCAGGACTGGGGGCTGGACGGGAAGAATTACGAAATTAAAACCTACGGGCCGAATACGAAGCAACCGGTCAATGCCCATTCCTGGGCGGGGGTTTCGACGGATGCCTATCCCATTACGGTGCGCGTCAAGGTGCTGCCTGCGGCCGAAGATGATCACATCGACGGCTCTCCGGGGATCACGCTGCCGCTCACGAGCGCCCATGTGCTGCCGTCTTCATACGAAATTCCCTGCTGGATCGAAGGAGCCGATACCATTGCCTTCACGCTGGATCGCCCGGAAAAGGTGATGGTGGTGCCCAACTATCACGATGCGATGTCGGTCTTCACCAATCAGGCGGTCGGGCATGTTCCGCTTCAGTCCTTTGAGGATACCTACACCGCCTCGACCATTCCGGACGATTTTAATGCTAACCAAGTTGTGGATCATCTGTCTGAAGGGTTCAAAAACCCGTTGGTCTTTCTGGGGCGCGGTCCGGAATCCTTTGTCTCCGAACTCGGGTTGAATAAAACCGATCCCGGCACGTTGGTCATCTCGCCCGGTGAACGCCCGACGCAGGCAGCGCTTTCGGCGGCAGACACCGTCTGGTTCGAGCCGGGCGGGCACGACCTGTCTCGCCTGGGCATGCGCCCGAATTACCGCACCTACATCAATGCGGGTCAAACCTACTATCTGGAAGAAGGGGCCTATGTTGCCGCCGGGTTCAAGAAGAATGAAGCCTCAGGAACCGCCGATTGCCGCTTGGTCGGTCGGGGCACGGTTTCGGGCGTTAACCATTTCTGGGGCGGAGGCTCATACGATGAAAACAGCCTGGCAGTGGAAATTGATGTGATCGATGGTCTCGATTTTGTAGAGCGCGAGGGTTGGGGCATCAATGGCGGCGATTTGATCAGCGATATTTCCCTGCTGGGTGCGTGGCACGGCAACTGCGATGGCCTTGATTCGCTGGATCATTGCACCGTGCTCAACAGTTTTATTGCCGCGCACGATGACAACCTGAAGCTGAACGATCACACGGTGGCTGAACATCTGGTGATCCATATGCTGGGGGTGAATGCGCATCCGATTATGTTTAAGGAAATGTGGGACGATGTCACCTTTGCCAACGCGGTGGTCAAGGATGTGGATATTATCGCCAACATGAAGCGTCCCGTTCCGAACCATAGCGACTGGGGGCGTCTGGAGGCTTCCGCCATCACCTGCCTGCAAACCCGCCATGTCTCGATAGAAGACGCCCTGTTCAGCGATATCCGCATTGAAACGCCGTTTCTTGCCCGTGTGGTGAGTCTCTACAACATGTACAGCGAAGGCGAGGATTGGCCGTACGTGCCGACGTGGCTGGATATCGATAACGTGAATAACCCTGCATCGATCAACGGAATCACCTTTGAAAACATTACGGTCAATGCCCCGATGCTGGGTTGGCGCAACCTGCTGGGATCGGGTTTCGCCAATTCATTTTCCAACATTTCATTTGTCAATCTGGACATTAACGGCGTGCGGGTCTCGGAGGCCAACAAAGACGACTATTTTGAAGTCTCGGGCTATGTCTTCGGCACCGACCCCGTGGATGGCGGCAGCAGCCGGGTTGAAATTTCCGACCCTGTGCGGAACCTGATGTTCCATGATTCGCTCTATTCAGCATGGGAAAATACATATGCTTTGGTTCAGGGGGCGGAAGGGGACGACGATGGTGATGGCGTGGCCAACCTGGCCGAGTTTGCGCTGGATGGAGATCCCAACGATCCGTTTAACCTCGGAACCCAGCCTGAGTTCCTGGCCGGCGCGGGCGGGTTCAGCTATGTCCACCCCGTGCTTGCCAAACGCAACCCGGGAATCAGCTATACGGTGGAAACGACCGACAACCTCGTTTCCAATGATTGGAAAACGACGGGATATACCGTATCGGGCACCAACGATCTCGACGGTGATTTCAACGCGGTCAGCAACTGGATATCTGCCGGTGTTGAAACACAACAATTTATCCGCCTGCGCATTGAGCAGGATTAAGGGGGCGCGAACTTCCCGTTGTACCGACTTATGCACTATGCACCCGAGTTTTCTTCCACAGAGCGCACAGAGACACAGAGGAACGATAGCTCCGTGCCTCAGAAATTGGTCGCTGTTCGCTCTCAATTATCTCTAGCGACGCGAAGCGAGTCTGTAAGACAACCGGGTGGTGGAAAATCGTATTTTTATAATTTCCACTCCCCTAAGTCTTCTTGAATTACCTGGAGAGAGATGCCCATAATGCCAATCCGTGATCAGAAGAAGGAGCGCGCTGTGGGCGAGGAGTGGGTAACGAGAAAATCATTGGTGATGCGGGCAAAAGCCGCGGACGATGCGGCGGCATGGGATGAATTCGTGAAATACTACGAGCGGTTCATTTTCCACCTGCTGCATGGAATGAATGTGCCGACGAACGATTTTGATGATCTCGTCCAAACCGTTCTGGTCAAGCTCTGGAAAAGCCTCGCGAGTTTTGATCATGAAAAAGCGCGCTTCCGCACCTGGCTGGGTGTGGTGGTGCGCAACGCGGTGTGGGACTATTTTGCCGAGGGGCAGCGGCGCGGTAAGCTGATGGAGAAAAATCGCGATTTTGTTGAAGTACTGGACGAAGCCCCGCCATCGGAAATCGAAGCCCGCATTGAGAAAGAGTGGGTGCAGTATATTACCGAACTGGCCATGGAGCGGATCCAGAAGGTGTTTTCCGGCGAAGCGGTCAATGTGTTCACGATGAGCCTGGAGGATGTTCCTGCCAAAGAGGTCTCAAAAAAACTGAATCTTACTTTGGAATCGGTCTATACCCTGAAAAGCCGGGTCCGTGCACGATTTATCAAAGAGGTAAAAGCGCTGATGGATGAACTGGAAGGGTGACGCGGCGGAGCCGCGGAATGATGAATGTAGAATTTAGAATTAAGAAGGGTAGAACTCAGACGGCGTTGGCCTTTTTCTTAAAAAAATAAGGCGGTCGCAGACCCGAAATTCTACATTCTTAAATCATCATTCATAATTCAAAAGGACTGTATGGATAACGCAAAGAACGATGCCCAATCAAAGCTGGACGCGCTCTACTATCTGGCGGAAGACTATGAGCAGGTGGAGGAAAAGGAGATCAGTCCCACCCTGCATGCGCTGTCCGAGGTGACTGAACGGTATCATTCCGCCGAGCCGATCGCTTCGGGGGGCATGAAGCAGATCTACAAGGTCTACGATGCCCGGGGAAAGCGCCATCTGGCGATGGCCATGCTGCATGCCGACGCGCCCCTTGAGTTATGCGATCCCTTTATTCATGAAGCGTGGCTGACGGCCCTGCTTGACCATCCGAACATTATCACCATTCACGATGTCGGGGTGCGCAACGGTCGTCCTTATTTTACGATGGATTTGAAAACCGGGAATACCTTGCGGGAAGTGATTGAGAAATTACGTGACCGCGACCGTAAAACACTCGATCACTATCCCCTCGAAACCCTGCTGCAGCTGTTCCTCAAGGTCTGCGATGCGATGTCGTATGCCCATTCGGTCAATGCGCTGCATCTTGATCTGAAACCGGCCAATATCCAGGTGGGGGAGTTCGGTGAGGCGCTGGTCTGCGACTGGGGATTGGGAAAAATGGTCGGACGCGAAGATGGGCTTGAACTGGATCGCCGCCTGCTGCATCCCGACCTGCTGAGTTCGGGCACCCTGTTCGGGCAGGTGAAGGGAACGCCGGGGTATATGGCGCCGGAGCAGGTGGAGGAGGGCGGCGAGCGCGATATGCGCACCGATGTCTATGGACTGGGCTGCACCCTTTACTCCATCCTGACGCTGGAACGCCCGCTCGACGGAGAAGCGAAAGAGATTCTGGAGAAGACCCGGTCGGGCGCTATCGTGCCACCGAGGCAGCGCAAACCTGAAATGGATATTCCCAGGAGTCTGGAGGCGGTGGTCATGAAGGCGCTGTCGGTCGATCCGTCTAAACGGTATCAAACCGTTGAGGCGTTGAGGCGGGAGGTGCATCGCTACCTGACCGGCTTTGCCACGCAGGCTGAGAATGCCGGGGTGCTGACGCAGTTCAGTCTCTTTTTCCGGCGCAACCGGCGCTTTTGCCTGACGATCCTGGTTTCGGTTGTGGCCCTGCTGTGCGGCATAGCGTGGGCCATGGTTCAGCTGACGGAAAAAGAGCGGGTTGCAAGCAAGGCGCGGCACGAGGCGGAGCGGACGCTGAGCCTCTACCAGGCCGGCAAGACCGAGCTTGAAAAAATGTCGTTCGAGAACGCCCGTTCCGTGGTGAAAGTCGTGAATCAGCTTCACCTCTTAGGCGATGAGATGCGAACTGAACCCCTGCTCGAGGCCGCCCTGGCAAGCGAACCGGACAGTCCGGTTTTTCAACGTGCGATGGGCATGCACTATTTTTATCTCCATCAGTTTAATGCGGCGCTGCCCTATTTTTCCGAGCCGGGGGATGAAATTGCCCAGGCAGCCCGTTATTATGCCGGGATCAGTCCAGACGACAAGCTGTTGTCTACAGATCAGGTGATCGATGTGCTGGACCGCATTAAGAACATGCCCGACGACCAAAAAGCGTTGGCCTTTACCATTGCCTATCTGAAAAGGCAGGGCCGTCTGGAAGAGCGAGCCCGGGTGGTGGAAGCCTATCTGCGCCTCCTGAATCCCGAATGGACGGACGGTTGGTTTGAATATAATATGGCCGAAAGCCGGTTAAAGATCGGCGGAGAGGGATTGAAAAAAATATCCACAACGCACACCACGTTACAGTCGCTGCAGCCTCGTATTCTGGATGTCAGTGGCTCCGAGGTCGACCGGATGTGGCGGGAGCGGACGTTGGCTGTCGAGACCGTGGATGTGCGGGGGTGCCCGATGGAGAATGTCCGGTTTCTAAAGGGCTTTACCCACTTGCGAACCCTCATCGTTTCGCCGGGACAATTCACGGAAAAAGAACTGAATATCCTCAACGATTGGGTGGAGATCGTGGAAAAGTAGTCCCATCTGTTAAGGTTGTCGTTCTTCTTTCGTATAAGTAGGAAACAACTTCCAACGGAAGGGCGGTCTCCATGAAAAAAATGAAATATTCAGTGCCCCGGCAGGGCGATTCCTTTGTGCAGAATCACGGAGAGTGATCGGAGGGTTATCTGGCCACACCGTATGGGGTGGTAGCAGCTTTTTCCGGTGATCGTTTGGGCAATGTTGAAAGCCGTTTGAGTTTTATTCATCAGGGCGAGATGTATGTCCGGATCTGGGATTACCGTTTGCCAGAGGATGCGTTGACTCTTCTTGTCCGAAAGATGGTTGAGGAAGTGGTCGGGTATATTGATTTTTAGTGGGCAGGACATGAACAGGAAAATAAACATGAATATTAAGAAGGAAGTCGCCGGAATTGGAATCGGTGTTGTTGCATTGTTCACAACCGCGATCACAGGATGGGCCGGGGTGTGGACGTATGATGTGCCGGGTGGCGGGGCATTGCGTTCTTCCGATTATGAGGTGACCGTAATTCAGAATGGGGAACCCAAGTCCAGCTTTGTCTATCAGAGTGAAGGTTTTGCAACCTATCCCCGATTGCGGGAAAACGGCTCGTTGGATCAAATGGTGACGATTCCGCACAAGGGGCCGGTAAAGCATTCCCACTCCATCTTTTCATTTGACGGAACGGTGACGGTGCGGGTGAAGGTTAAGCCGGGTGCAAAGCATATTACGCTGCCGCTTAAAAGCGCCAAGGTGCTGCCGTCCTCCTATGATATTCCCTGCCGGATTGAGAACGGCGATACGATTGTCTTTACACTGGACCGGCCGGAAAAGGTGGCGATTCTCCCGAATTATGACCAGGTCTGGAACACGTTCGTTAATATGGGGAAAGGCCATGTTCCGATCCAGACGTGGGATGTGGACTATGGCGTGGAAAGCAAACGGAAGGACTACCACGGACGCACGCTTTCCAATGCGCTGGAGGAAGGCTACGCGAATCCGCTGATTCTTTCCGCCCTCCCGCCCGAGACGCGGGTTCCTGATCCGGAAAAACAAAAAACGCTCTTTGTGAATCCGGGTGACCGGCTGGATGAGGATGAAATGCTGGCCTATGACGTCATCTGGTTTAAGCCGGGGATTCATGACCAATCCCAGATGGGCTATGCGCCCTTTTTTCAGACGCGCATTAAGCGCGGACAAACGGTTTATATCGAAGGCGGCGCCTATGTGCTGGCACGCTTTAAACGCTATCACGATAAGGAGGCTGGCCCGACCGCCATCATCGGCCGTGGTGTGATTTCGGGGGCGAAGCACCTCTGGATACACAGCTTTTCCGAGGCCAGCCAGCTGATTGATATCGACATTGTTTCGGGCATCACCCTGACGGACCGGGCCGGTTTCAGCATCTACAGCAGCCGCCTGATTGAAGACGTCACTCTGGTGGGAGCATGGCACGGCAATTGTGACGGGCCGGATTATTCAGACAACAGTGTTATAAGGAACTGCTTTTTCATGTCGCACGACGACAGCCTGAAAATCAACCACAATACCAAGGCCAAACACATCGTGCTCTGGCAGGCTACCAACGCGCATGCCCTGATGGTGAAGGAAACCTATCGTTCGGATACGCTCATGGCCGATAGTGTGGTGGAGGATATCGATATCATCACCTATTTCAAGGATCCCAATGTGGCCCGGGGCGACTGGCCCCGGCAGGGCATGGGGGCGATTGCCTGCGTTACAGCGGTGCCATTCACCATTCGCAACTTTACATTTCGGGATATCCGGATCGAGTCGCCCTATCTCTATCGCGTCTTCAATGTCTACAACCTGAACACCGGCGAGGTGAGTCCGGGCTGGTTCATGCCGACCACCGACGAAAGCCACTCCAAAATCGATGGCATGCATTTTGAAAACATTACCGTCACATCACCGTTGATTGCCTATCGGTCGCAGTTGGGGTCGGGGCACGAAAACGCCGTCAAAAACCTGACGTTCAAAAACATTGTGATCAACGGCACCTGCGTGACTGAAGAGAACAAAGAGCAGTTCTTTGATATTCAGGAGGATCGGATCGACGGTCTCTCTTTTTCCTGTGAACGCTGATGCAAGGTGAAAATATATATGTGGATTAAAGCAATAGGGTTGGTTGGTGTGCTGGTTTGGGCATCGGCTGTGCAGGCTTCGCTGGAGCCGGGTGCAAAAGCGGTGCGTCAAAACGCTGAATCGTTGGGGCTGAATCGTGATCGCTTCGTCCGGGGCGAGGTAGTTGAGGTTAAGCCGTCCCGATCGGGAATGCTCTGCCTGACCGGATGGTCGCATCCTAAGCTGGATGCCAAGACCATCGCCCGACTGGCAACTGAAACGGAGTTTGGCACATTCAGAAAAGTCCGAAAGGGTGACCGGGTTGGATTCAAAACCGCAGGTCTCCGTCCCGGTGTTTATAACGTCAGTCTGATCGATGGCTCGGAAATCAAAGCGGCAAAAGAGATCGTGATCGCTTACCCGGAAAACTATGTCTTCAAGCTGAACGATCCACTGTTGCATGGGATTAAAAACGCGTGGAACGGCCATCCGAAAGCGCAGGAATACGACAAGCACTATTCCGTGGTTACGGTTCAGTCGCAAATCGGCTGGGCGGAGCTGCAACCGGAAAGGGATCGGTTCGATTTTTCAAAACTGGATACGCTGCTGGCCTGGAGTGCCTACACTCAGAAACCCGCCATCTTTAAATTCAATGCCCCCGCACCGGAATGGATTTTTGACTATGTCGCGCACGTCGGCGGCAAATCGCCATTGGATGACCAGGGCCGGGGCGGGGGGACGAGCCGCCGCGAAAAGGCTAAAGCGCCGCAATTCTGGTCGCCCGCGTATAAGCAATTCTATCATGAGATGATTCAGGCATTGGCCGCCCATGTGGCCGCATCGCCTCACCGTAAATGGTTCCTCGGGCTGCGGGTGCAGCCCAACGCCTTTAACGAGGAGGCTTGGCACTATAGGTTTAACGGACAGGAAATGCAGATTGCGGGTATTTCTCCAGACCGCGGCACCTGGATTCCTCCGCGCAACGGCGATCCGATCTATCCGCCGCTGCTGGAGGCGGATAATTACAAAGAGGCGAAGCAATATTTCCGTGATGTGATCGGGTTTTATCAGGAAGCGTTTCATCCATTGGGCATCTATTGCTTCCTCCGCCCCTATCTGGAGGTGGATCAGGATTTAAACCTGAACCTGTCCGGCTACTATGCCAATGCCTATACCGTCTGCATGGGAACGGATGCTGCGGCGTCCCGGCCAAAGCCGATTTCCCCTCGCGCACAGGTCTATAAAAAATATACCCGTGAATTGAAGAAGGGGGCTTTTCATGAAGATACCTATGCCAGTTTCAATGGCGATGGATGGAATGCAAAGCACGGAAAGAAAATGAACTATAACGTGTCACCGCGCAGCCCTGAAAAAGAAATCTATTGGCGGCAGTTCCTCAAACTCTATGAAGGCGTTACCATGAGCGCATGGGGCGGTACAGAACTCTTCCGACTCGATATTCCGGCTTATCAGGCGGCGCTCGATGTGTTCATGAAATATGCCGGCGGAGAAATGGATCCGGCCAAAACTGAGCACGCCTGGATGGTGTTCGCGGGCTACTGCGACTGGAGTGGGAAAAACATCCAGCTGCGCAACGTTGGATACTGGCTTACGGAGGATGATTCCTCAAAAACCGAAACCGTTGTGGATGCCTCCGACGACCATCGCGCCTTCATGCTTGGATCAATCAGGGAAAAGGAAACCACGCTTTCTGTCGCATCGGAATTCCGCCAGTCCCATATGGGGAAATCGGCAAAGGTTTCCATCGAATGGCTGGCCGAACCGGGCGATGCATGGGAGGTGTTTGCCGACGGCAAACGGGTTGGAGGGGCGCGGGGAACCCATAATGGATTCCAGATCGATGAGTTCGAACTTCGGGCACTCCCGAGCCGTATTGCGATCAGGAAACAACGGGGCAATGCAAAGTTCCATAGGGTGGAAGTCGGTTTGGATGGATAGGCAGACGGGCATATTCAGTGCCCGCAGATCACATAGATTAACACCGATATATCTGGGAAAACATACCTGGGACGAAAAAATTATATTTTTTGCTGCTGTTAAGGTGGCGGTAGGGCATTCGTATCCCTATTAAAGGTCAAGGACGCGAATTTGTGTGCGCACAGGGATCTTGCCTGGAATTTTATCATTAGGAGAAACGGATGAACAAAGCTTTAGTACTCATAGGGATGGCGGCAGTGGCAGGATGGGCTGGTGCAGAAAGTACCTATCTGATGGATATGGATAAAACCCCGCACGCGCAGTTGCGTCCGGTTGATTTTAATGCGGTTACCTGGACGGATGGATTCTGGGCAGATCGTTATGATCAGACCTGCAAGGTTAGCCTCAAAAAACTTTGGGATCTGGCGGCCGATCCGGAGGCCGGTCACGTGATTGATAACTTCCGTGCCGCCGCAACGGGGCAGGGGGAGCACGCGGGCTCGGACTGGCAGGATGCCTGGCTCTATAAATGGATTGAGTCCGCCGCCAGTGTTTATGCAAAACATCCGGAGCCCTGGATCATGGAACGCATGGACGAAGCGATTGAGCTGATTGCCGGGGCCATGGAAGAGGATGGCTATGTGGCCACCCAGATTACGGCCAAGAAAAAAGAGCGCTTTGCCAACCCACGGGAGCATGAGGTGTATTCGATGGGTCACCTGCTGACCGCGGCCTGTGTGCACCAGCGCGTGACGGGCAAAGATTCGCTGATGAAGCTCGCCATTCGGAATGCGGATTTTCTGTGCGAAAATCTCGGCGAAAAGGTCTGGCCGTCCTATGCCCACAATCCCTCGGCCATCATGGGGCTGGTGGAAATGTATCGCGAAACCGGTGATGAAAAATATCTCGCCTGCGCCAAGCTGATTGTCGACAGCCGCGGAATGAAACCGAAACAGGGCGGTACGTTCACCAAAGGGCCGGGCATCATCGGAACCGACCTGATTCAGGACCGCGTGCCGTTGCGCAAGTCCAAGGAGGTGGTCGGACATAACGTGTTCTTTACCTACCTCTTTGCCGGTGCGACCGATGTCTATATGGAAACGGGTGATGAGACCCTGCGGGAACCGCTGGACCGCTTGTGGTATGACCTGACCTGCACCAAAATGTGCATCAACGGCGGGGTGAGCCCGATGGGGCATACCCTTTCAAAAGGAAAAGATCCGGTGGTGGAAGCCGTCGGGAAAAAATATGAACTTCCGGCAGCCGACTCTTATAATGAAACCTGCGGGCAGATCGGAAACTTTATGTGGAACTATCGTATGCTGGCCATTTCCGGCGACGCGAAGTATGCGGACTTGATGGAGCTGGAGCTCTATAACGGCTTCCTCGCGGGAATCGGCCTGGACGGCGAAAGCTGGTTCTACCGCAATTCGCTGCGTCTGCAGGAGGACTACACCGAACTTTTAGGTGGACACAACTTCCTGCCCGAACGCGTATTGCCGGGCCGCAAGCGCATCTGTTGCCCAACCAACCTGTTGCGCACGCTGGCCCAGCTGCATTCCTACCTTTACAGCATGGATGAGCAGGGACTCTGGGTGCACCACTATGGCGGAAACACCTTCAGCGGAAAACTGGCCGATGGAAGCGCGGTGAAACTGACGCAGGAAACGGCGTATCCATGGAGTGGAAAAATTGTGATCAACATGGATGCGGTATCAGCCGATCCGTTCGCAATCCGTGTCCGTATTCCGGGCTGGGCGGAAGGGGCTGCCGTCACGATTAATGGAAAAGCCGCTACCAATCCCCCGAAGGCCGGAGCCTATCTCTATATGAAGCGCAAGTGGAACGTCGGCGACCGCATTGAACTGAACCTGCCGATGGAGACGCGACTGATGACCGCGCATCCCAAGGCGGAGCATCTGCGCAACCAGGTGGCCGTCATGCATGGGCCGCTGCTCTACTGCGTGGAAACAAAGGACATACCGGAAGGCAAAGATATGAACAACGTCCGCATTCCATCCAGTATTGCGCTGGAGCCGATGTCGGCCAAGGATCTGCCGTTCGGCATCCAGACCCTGGAAGGCTCAGCGCTTTATCTGGACGAGCAGCCTTGGGAAGGTGAACTTTATCGGCCATTGAATTCGACCTCCCTGAGCGAGATGCCGATCCGTATGATCCCATACTTTGCCTGGGCCAATCGCGGCCCCGGTGGCATGAGCGCCTGGCTGCCGCTGGACGTTCAGTAATATTAAGCCTAATTAAAAAATGTTCACCTCGGGATGCTCACGAGATAAATTTTAACCACGAAGACACTAAGTTCACAAAGCTTAGTGTTCTTTGTGAAATTGATCGCTTGCTCTCAGTTATGAGCGAAGCGGGTGGTGAAACAAAGGCAGTATATGATTATGAAACATAGTAAAATAATTATTGCAGGTTGCTTGTTGATGGCTATGTCGGTTTCAGCCGGTATTGAAGAATGGGTTCGTTCGGAAGTTGCCGCGGGCAAAAAGACGATTGTTCTGCCGAAGGGCACCCATCATGTCTATGCCGAAAACGGCATTCAGCGTACCCTCCATATTGCGAATAATAACGATGGCATGAAGCAGATCCTGTTTGATCTGCGCGATGCCGAAAACCTCGTTATCGAAGGCAACGGTGCTGAATTGATCTGCCACGGCCACATCGTTCCATTCTACCTGAAAAACGCGAAGAATGTGACCATCAAAAACCTGACGATGGATTGGGAATATCCGTTTTTCAGCCAGGGCGAGGTCGTCGAAGTGGGCAAGGGGTATTTCGATGTCCGATTCGATCTGGGCAAATATCCCGTGGGTATTCGCGATGAACGTCTGGTGTTCCTGAATCCGGATCTGCCGGAGCCGATGGATTTTAATAATATCAACATCATTGATCCGCAGCTCGGTCGGCTGGTGTTCAAGAGCTGGGATGAATATGGCGTGGGGCGCGACCATACGGCGGAGATCCTTGAAAAGGGACTGGTTCGGATTCGGTCGTCTAAAATATGCAGTCCGCTGAAGGTTGGCCATGTGGCGGTGTTCCAGTATAACGACCGCTCGTCGCCGGGATTCGTGGTACATCGCAGTGAAAATATTCGTCTTGAACAGGTTACGATGTATCACGCGGCAGCATTTGGAGCCATTTTCGAAGGCTCGCGCGATCTCTATGTCAATGAGGTGAAGGCGATCCGTCGCCCGGACTCCGGGCGCTGGTACACGACGCATCACGATGTGATGCATTTTGTGGAATGCCGGGGTGATATTCATCTGACAAATTGCCGTTTTGAATTCCAGGGTGATGATGATTGCAACATTCATGGGGTATACCGGCCGGTGGTTCGGACGCAGAATAATAAAACGCTGGTCACCCGTTTAAGCCATTTTCAGCAGATGGGGATCGATACCTTGTATCCCGGCGATACCATGGGCTTCCACGATGCCGATACCCTGGAGCTTCTGGGCGAAGGAACCCTAGTTCAGGCGTTGAATCGCGATGCGGCCCAGGAGGATTCGCTCACGTTTAAAGAGCCCTTGCCGGACCTCGACTGGAAAAACGTGGTCGTCACCCTGCGTGCGTACGACACGGATGTGAAAATCCGCCATAATCATTTCAGCAACCATCGGGCGCGAAGCCTGCTGATCAAGACCCTCGGCAAGGTACGCATCCACGACAATTATTTCAACTCGCAGGGTTGCGCCATCAAAATCCGCGGGGAGGCGTCCAGCTGGTACGAGGCGGGTGGTGTCGAGGATGTTGAAATCTACAACAATGTTTTTGACCAGTGCAATTCAGGCGGTTTTTCGCAGGCCACCTTCGAACTTCATGCCACGCTCGGTAAGCCCGATAGCGAAATTCCGATCCACAAAAACGTCCGTATTCACAACAACAGGATCATCCAGATCTTCAAGCCCCTGATGATCGCCGATCACGTTGAGAATCTCGAGTTCTACGACAATGAAATCATTGCCGGTGAGGATTATGCGCCTTGGTTCAAAGGCAAGGTGGAACCCCCGAATATTGCCTTCGGCCCCGGGGTGACAACCGGTCGCTTCCAGAAACTGGATGATTAACCGTGGAATTATGTACGTGCTTCAGCTGGTGCTTTGTGAAATGGAGCCTATTTTCTTACGGCCCAAGCCTTTCGGAAATTGGATGAACTGTGAGATCTTTTGAGATCACTTTATTAAGGAGATGTTGAGATGACTGAATTGATGTTGCCGATTATGATTGTTGTGTTGGCCAGTGTTTTTCAGGGCACATTTGGCATCGGAATGAAATATGTCAAACCGATGAGCTGGGAAGCCTGGTGGGTTATTCAGTCTGTTGTTGCCATGTTACTGTTCCCTCTAATATGGGCACTAATTGTGGTTCCAGACTTATTCATAGTCATTTCAGCAGCTCCCATGAATGAAGTTATTGCGGGCGCGACCATGGGCTTTCTCTGGGGTATCGGCGGCATCATGTTCGGCGTCTCCGTCGGCTATATCGGCATGTCGCTCACCTACGGCATCGTTATGGGCGGCTGCGGCATCGCTGCCACCATCATCGCGCTCATACAAGGAGCCGACAGCATTGTGCCCGCGAGCATCCCGTACACCATCCTCGGCCTCGTCCTCTACGCGCTCGCCCTCGTGGTCGTGACCATCGGCGGCCTGAAACGCGACAAGAAACTCGCAGCGGACGGCAAGGAACTCGTGGGCATCAAAAAAGGCGCGGAGTTCAAGAAAGGACTCATCATTGCAGTGGTTTGCGGTTTGCTCTCTTCGCTACTGTTCATTGGATTCAATAACACCATGGGAATCGGGAAAATCGCCGAAGCTCACGGCGCCATCGTTCGAAACACGGCGCTGGCTCGCTGGGTTGTTGTTCTGCTCGGTGCGCTGATCATGAACCTCGGTTACGCGGTGATCCTTCTGATCAAAAACAAGAAGGTCATCGCTGAGAACACCGGCGGCGTTGGCAAAGCGCTCGCGTGGGCGGTCGTCACCGGTCTGCTCTGGTTCGCCGCGCTCGGAACCATGGGTCAGGGCAGCGCCATGATGGGCGATATTGGAGCCGTCATCGCGACGCCTATTTTCCTCGCCCTCTCGCTGATCGTCAGCAACATCGCGGCGGTCATCACCGGCGAATGGAAAGGCGCGGGAAAAGCGCTGAACTACGTTTTCGTTGGCGTCGCGCTGATCGTGCTCGCGGCCGCGGCGCTCTCCTTCGCCGGCACCTTCAAGGCCGAGGAATCCGCCGCGAACGCGGTCGCCCCGACTGAAATAAATAAGGGAACTCTCCATGATTGAATCAATAAAAACCTACCACCTGCGCCATCAGCTCGAGGAGTCGTTTGGCTTCTCCCAGTGGCGTTACGACCAGCGCAACGCGTTGCTCGTGGAAATCATCGACGACTCCGGCGCGGTGGGATGGGGCGAATGCTATGGCCCCGCCACCGTCACCCAAAGCGCCATCGACACCTTCTATGCCCCGCTGTTGATCGGCTGGGATCCGCTGAAGAACGAGGCGGCATGGAACCTCTGCTGGCGAGCGTCGCTCGACTTCGCCATGAAGGGCCCCATGATGGGCGCCATTTCCGGTCTCGATATGGCGATGCTCGACCTTAAAGGCAAGCTGCTCAGCGTCTCCGCCTCTGAACTGATGGGGGGACGGGTACGCGATACGGTGCAGTGCTATGCCACAGGCATGTATTTCCGCAAGGAGTCCGAAACCGATCTGCTCGAAACCATCCTGACCGAAGCGGGCGACTATGTCCGGAAAGGGTACCGGGCCTTGAAAATCAAGATCGGAAAAAATATGGAATTCGATCGAAAACTGATCGTCGCGATGCGCAAGACATTTTCCGATGTTCAGTTGATGGCCGACTCGAACCACGCCTACGACCTGCCCGAGGCGATCACGATCGGGCGGTTGCTCGGCGAGCACAACTATGCCTGGTTCGAAGAGCCGTTGTCTCCCGCCCACCCGGAACTGTTCCGCCAGTTGGCCGACAAGATCGATGTCCCGATCGCTACCGGAGAATGCGAACAAACGCGCTATGGTTTCCAGAGCCTGCTGAAGCAGGGCGGGGTACAGATCGCCCAGCCCGACCTCGCTTATTGCGGCGGTCCGACCGAAGCGCTCAAAATCCGCGCCGTGGCATCCTCGATGGGGATCAACATCGTGCCGCATTGCTGGGGAACTCAACTCAATCTCGCCAGCGCGGTTCATTTTCTGGCCACCATGTATGTCGAGCCCGGTCGCGCCGAAGTGGCCGAGCCATTACTGGAAAAGGATCTCACCCCGAACCCGATGCGCGACGAAATGTATACCATCGAAATCCTGGCCAGGAACGGTTCGGTTACTGTGCCGACCGCGCCAGGGCTTGGTGTCGAGCCCGACCGCTCGGCGATGGAAAAATTCTGTGTCAATATAACGGAGAAAACAAATGTCGGAAAAAATGTATCCCATGCTGATCAACGGCGAACAGCGGATTACGAAAAAATCGTTTAACGTCATTAATCCTTCTACTGGAGCCGTCCTCGGACTGGCGCCTGAACTCGATGTTGAAAACATCCAGCTTACGCTGAAATCAGCCCGGCAGGGTTTTGAGGCATGGTCGGCCAAAACTCCAGCCGAGCGCAAGGCAATCATCCTGCGCTACGCGGAGCTGATCGACGAAAACAGCGGCCGCATTATTGAACTGCTGCGCGCTGAAACCGGAAAGCCGCAGGACAACGCCGAATACGACTTCGGCATGCTCTCCACCTGTCTGCGTTTCTTTGTCGAAGAGGTGGAACGCCTTGATCAGCCGGTTCTTCACGACCCGGATGGCCGATTTCTGCACTACATGCTGCGCCAACCACTCGGTGTTTGTGTGGGTATGCTGGCGTGGAACTTTCCGTTGCTCAATGTAGGCTATAAAATCGGCCCGGCACTGGCCGCAGGTTGTTCCGTTATCCTCAAGCCATCCAGTGAAACGCCGTTAGCCTCACTTGAAATCGCCTATCTGGCAAAAGAAGCCGGACTTCCCGATGGCGTGATCAACATGGTCACTGGCACCGATCACGACATGATGAAAAACATGCTTCAGAGCGATATCCCATCGATGGTCACCATGATCGGGTCGACCCGCGGCGGACTCGAAGTGATGAATAGCTCCTGCTCCAGCGTCAAACATTTTTCCGTCGAGCTCGGCGGCAATGCGCCGGTAGTGGTTTATCCCGATGCCGACATCAAAAACGCCGCCGAACAGGTCACCAATCTAAAGTTTGCCAACTGCGGGCAGATCTGTGTCTCGCCGAACCGCGTCTTCGTTCATGAATCAATTTATAACGAATTTGTTGAGCTCGCGCTGGGGATTGCCAAGGGAATTGAAATGGGACCGCTGGTTTCCGATAAAGCACGTCAATATGTTCTCGGCCTCGTCGAGTCAGCCAAAGCGGCTGGCGCGGAAGTCGTGCTCGGTGGCAACGCCATTGACGGCGACGGCTTCTTTATGGAACCGACCATCCTTCGGAATGTATCGCCTGAAATGGATGTGTCGCGCAACGAAGTATTCGGCCCGGTCATGTCGATTATCCCGTTCTCGGATTCCGACGACGAGATCGCACTGGCGAACGATACGGAATACGGCCTTGCGGCTTACGTCTTTACGACTAACCTGCAGAACGGTCTGCGCGCCGCGCGCGACATCCAGGCCGGCAGTGTCTGCGTGAACGAAGTGCACTATTCCGTCCAGCTTCCGCATGGTGGACTCAAACAGAGCGGCGTGGGCAAAGACTGCTCGCGCTACAGCCTTGAAGAATATCTCACCCTCAAACGTGTATCCGTACTGGTCGACTAAAACAGGAGAACGCTATGCAATTCAGCCATATTGGAATTCCCACCAAAGACGCTAAAAACTGGGACGGCTTCTACGAACCCGGGAAAATTCACTACACCGACTTCAACAAAGATGAATTCGGCATTGAATGGATCCAGTGCGAGGCCGATAGCCCCATGCCCGAAATGTTTCAAAACATCCCTCATCTCGCCTTCCAGGTTGACAGCATCGAGGACGCCCTCGAGGGTAAAGAGATTCTGGTCGAAACTTTTTCGCCGGCCGAAGGGGTCCGCGTGGCATTCATCAATCACAACGGCGCGCCCGTTGAGTTCATGGAAATAAAGGCATAATCATGTTTCCAGCTAAAATGATGCAACGGCTGGAAAAGGGCGGCGTGGTCGCCGGGTTTTCCATCGAAAACTCAGAACAGGCCGTGCCGATTGCAAAAGCGCTGCTGGCTGGCGGCATTGATGCGATTGAGCTGACGCTCCGCACACCCGCCGCAATGGAAGCACTCAAAGCGATTTGTGATGCGAAACTTGATATGCTGGTCGGCGTGGGAACGATCCTCACACCCGGCCAAGCGGTAGCAGTAAAAGCCGCGGGCGCAGACTTCGCCGTCGCGCCGGGCATGAACCCGCGTGTGATCAAAGCGGCGGCCGAAGTAGACCTTCCGTTTGCACCGGGAATCGCCTCCCCGTCCGAGCTGGAAATCGCGATTGAAAACGGGTGTCGTTTCGTGAAGTTCTTCCCGGCTGAAGCTGCCGGCGGAATCAAGTACCTGCGCAGCATGGGAGCGCCGTATAAGCATCTCGATATTCAATATTTTCCGCTGGGCGGACTGAATGCCGAAAACATGAGCGATTACTTGAAAGAGCCGAACGTGCCTGTCATCGGCGGGTCATGGATTGTTAAAAAGGATTTGGTTGAAAACGAAGACTGGGCCGGACTCACCGCGCACGCCGCAGAAGTTCGTAAGCGAGTAGAGGAGGGGTAGAATGTATAAGCATATTGTATTGTGGAAATTGAAGGATGAAGCCGGCGGGATGAATAAAGCCGAATTGGCTGTGGAAGTGAAACGGCGTTTGGATGAATTGCCGGCCATTATTTCAGAGGTCAGCGGCTATGAAGTGGCCATTAACATTGGCGCGTACGGCGCATCGTTTTTCGACGTCAGCCTGATTGCCAGTTACCCCGATGAAGAGGCGTTTAAACGCTACTGCGTTTATCCGGAGCACGACGCGGTCGTTGCCTATATCCAGTCTGTAACCGTTGCTGAAGAAATTGTGGATTATATTGTATGAAACCGGTTGTAACTTTTGGGGAAATTATGGGGCGCCTGGCCGCGCCGACAAACCTTCGTCTACGTCAGACGCGTGAGCTGGAAGTAACGTATGCAGGGGCAGAAGCGAGTGTGGCAGCGTCGATCTGTAATTTCGGCGGCACGGCGCGTTATGTAACGGCCTTGCCGAAACATGCGTTGGCGGAGGCCACGATGGATTCCGTGCGTGCGGTCGGCGTGGATACGCAGTACGTGTTGCGCACCGATGAAGGGCGCCTCGGTCTTTACTTCCTCGAAACCGGAGCCAACCAGCGGCCGAGTAATGTGATTTATGACCGCGCCGACTCGGCCGTTTCCATCACACCGGCTGAACGGTATGACTGGGACGCGATTTTTGAGGGTGCGCAGTGGCTGCATCTCAGCGGAATCACGCCCGCCCTTTCTGAAAACGCTGCGGAAGCAACGCGGATTGCTGCGCAGAAAGCGCAGGCAGCTGGATGCCGAGTTTCAATCGATCTCAACTTCCGCGGCAAATTATGGAAATGGGATGCGTCGAAGACAGCGCGTGAACTCGCACAGGAAACGATGCGAAAAATCCTGCCATTCATCGATGTTGTTATCGCGAACGAAGAAGACTGTCACGATGTACTCGGCATTCGCGCGGGCGACACCGACGTTCACTCTGGCGCGCTCGATACCTCCCGCTACCCCGATGTTGCTCGTCAGGTTGCTGCACAGTTCCCGAACATCAGCAACGTGGCAATCACCCTGCGCGAAAGCTACTCGGCTAATCACAATAACTGGGGCGCCATGCTTTACGATGCCGCGAGCGATAAGCCGCACTTCGCGCCACTCGATGCCGACGGTAACTACCGGTCGTATAAAATCAAAAACATCGTCGACCGCGTTGGTGGCGGCGACTCTTTTGCCGGAGGACTGATCTTTGCACTGACCACCAACGAGCTGAGTGATCCATCCGATGCCATCCGCTACGCGGTGGCCGCTTCCTGCCTGAAGCACTCGATCAAGGGCGACTTTAACTTCTCGACCCGCAAGGAAGTTGAAGCCCTCATGGGAGGCTCCGCCTCTGGACGTGTCGTGCGTTGAGGAGGGTTTTCCTGGCACAAAGTCTGACTGACTGCATCCTGAGTTTGCCCGGGAGAACAAGGCACCGGCCGGGGCGAAGCAGGCCAGGATGGTCTTTGCGGGCTATAGCGACTGGAGCGATAATGCCAGGAACTTTGGGCAGACGATTCAGTTGCTGCGAGGGGACGCTGTTTCCCTTACCTGTTTTCGATCCTTCCGTTTATGCTGAAGCGTCTTTAATATGCAGTCTGTTGTTTAGAAAACCGTGTTGCGTTCGTTACTATAAGTGAACGCTAATTTAGAGCTCTGGAGGAATGAATGAGTAAGTCGGTGTGTGCAGGCCTGATTGCGATGGCGGCGTTTTATGCTGTGGCGGAAATAGATTATTATGATCCGAAACCGTTTGGTGACGATACGTCATTTGCGAAAGATTCGGACAATCTGGCCATCGGGGAATGGTGGACCGTGGATGTGAAAACCGTCGGCAAACGGAGCGGGGGAGCAACCAAACACGGGGACTGGTTTAAAACGGTGGACCGCTCAAAAGCATTGGCCTTTGCGTTGTACACGCATGACCATGGCGTATTGAAAATTACAGCCCAGACTTTTCCGCTGAAACCCGACGAGCCGAAAACCGCGACGCTGGAATTCATGAAAAACGGGGTCTGGGTGAAGGAGCAAGAGCAACCCGTTCTCTATCCCGGCTGGTCGCTGCATTTCAGGGTGGAAAACTGGGATAACTCCAAGGAAGTGCCGTACCGCATCCGCCTGGGTGACCTTTCCCGTTTTGAAGGGCTCGTTCGGAAAGACCCAAAAGATAAAGACACCATCGTGGTGGCCTCGCTCAACTGTAATTCGCCGCGGGATGAAGAATTTGATACCCGCAAGCAGCTGGTGGAACATTTGAAAAAGAAGAACCCGGATCTGCTCTTTTTCGCGGGGGACCAGAACTATACGCACGATGAGGCCACCTATGGCTGGCTCCAGTTTGGCGTGCAGTTTGCCGAGATTATGAAAGACCGCCCCACGATCTGCATTCCGGACGATCACGATGTCGGGCATGGCAATCTCTGGGGAGAAAACGGCAAAGCCTCCACGGGTGAAAAAGGGGCGAGCGATGGCGGCTATATGTATCCCGCCTCTTTCGTGAAGATGGTGGAGCGTCAGCAGTGCTGGAACCTGCCCGACCCGTTTGATCCGACCCCGGTGAAGCAGGGGATTAATGTGTATTATACCGACCTGAATATCGGCGGGGTGAGTTTCGCGATTCTGGAAGACCGTAAGTTTAAATCAGCCCCGCTGGGGAATATTCCCGAAATGGGCCCGCGTCCGGATCATATCCTGGATCCTTCCTATGACCGCGCAGCAGTCGACCTCCCGCATTTAAAACTGCTGGGTGACCGCCAGCTCACGTTTCTGGATGCCTGGGCGCGCGACTGGACGGGTACTGAAATGAAGGCGGCCCTTTCCCAGACCGCGTTCTGTGGTGCGGTGCATATTCACGGAAACAAAGATGCTAAGCGGCTTTTGGCTGACCTGGATTGTAACGGCTGGCCGCAGACCCCGCGCAATGAAGCGCTTAAGGCGATTCGACGAGCGCAGGCTTCGCATCTGTGCGGAGATCAGCATCTGGCGGTAACGGTGCAGCACGGCATTGATGGGTATCGCGATGGGCCGTTTGCCTTTACGGCTCCGGCGATCGTCAACACCGTTTATGGCCGTTGGTGGCATCCGGAAGATGAAAAGCCGGGCGGTGGAAAGCCGATCGGCGGCCCGAACCCGTGGGTGGGAGATTATGAGGACGGCCTGGGTAATAAGATTACGATGCTGGCCTACGCCAATCCCGAAAACCGCGATGTGCGCAACATTCGTGGGGACGGTTACGGTATTGTCCGTTTTAACAAGCCGAGCGGTAAAACGACGTTCGAATGCTGGCCGCGCTTTGGGTCGGAGCAGTATGCCGGATGGCCAATCAGCTTCAACGCCGCCGAAAACGATGGCCGCAAACCGGTCGGGCACCTCAAGAAGGTCAAGCTTCCGGTCAAAGATGGGGTGGTTGAACTGACCAACGAGGAGACCGGCGAGCTGGTCTACTGCTATCGAGTGAAAGGCAAGTCCTTCAAGGCACCGGTTTACTCGAAAGCGAAACATACGCTGAAAGCCGGCTCAGACCGCGGCGAAGCCGTTCTGCTTACCGGCGCAATCGGAAAATAACCACGAAGACACGAAGGGCACGAAAGCAATAGAGCTTTGTGAGATACTTCGTGTTCTTCGTGCCTTTGTGGTGAAAATTAAAACGGTCATAATTTCGTTTTCCATCGTATCTGTGTTGGTGCTTTGGAACATCAGGGAGTTGCCCGATTTCCGCGTCGATGCATCGAAGGTGAAGGCCATTGCGGTGCCGGACGCGGTTGACGTCCCGCAACTGGACTGGTCGTGGTTTGATGAGGTGGAGGTGGTGGTTCGCGAAGGGGTGTGCTCGTTGGTCTCAATCCCTCCTCAATTGGAGGCGCTCGACGGGAAAGAGGTTGTGGTGGCCGGGCCGTCTTTTGCGTGTGGTGATGATTTAGTTGAGCGCATGGATGGGTACACGATCAAGGGGTTTATCATGGTGCCCTATTTCGGCATGATCGACTGCTGTGTCGGAAATCCCGTTCCCTATTTCCAGTGGACGATTGTCGTGGAGAAGCTGGCCACGCCCTGGGAGATCAACCATAAGGGGATCATTGATCCCGATGTGGTGGTGCGTGGAATATTACGCATCGAACGCGGTTCGACCCAGGAAGGCGTTTTCTTTCTGGAAGAGGCGGAAGTGATCCATTCGGCGGATGCGGAAAAGCAGGCCGGTTAGCATGGTTCTGCCGATGATCGCCAAAATGTTTATCTCGGCCGCACCTTACGTGGTGCTGGGCTTTATCATTGCGGGCGTGCTGCATCAATGGGTTCCGCGCGACCTGCTTCGTCGGCACCTCGGCGGCCGCGGCGGCCTGCCGTTGCTCAAGGGCGTTGGGATTGGATCGTTCCTTCCCATCTGCTCGTGCGGGACGATTCCGTTGGGCATTGGCCTCTACCGCTGCGGCGCGGGCATTGGCACTATTCTCGCGTTTATGACCAGCAGCCCGATTCTTTCGCCCGTTGTCGTGTTGGTTTCATTTAAATTGCTCGGGTTGAAAATGACGGCAACCTTGTTGGGCACGGCATTGGTTGGTTCGTTTGTGATTGGCTGGATGGGCAATCGCTTCTTTTCCAAAGGCAGGAAAGATAAGCCCGATGAGCAATTGCAATATGAACGCGCCCCGAAAAAGGGGGAGCGCTCGTTTGGGCAATGGTTCCGCTGGACGTTCGGCGACCTGGGTGCGAGCGTGGGTTTTGAGCTGGTGCTGGGATTAACGGTCGCCACGTTGGTGATGGCGTTTCTCCCGTTGGAGTTTATATCGGAGTGGCTGGGGAGCGGCCGGATAATCAGTCTGGTGCTCATCGTATTGCTGAGCCTTCCGGTCTACACCTGTAGCGTTCCGTCGGTTCCGATCGTGCAGAGCCTGTTGCTGCTTGGAGTGTCGCCCGGCGCTGCGGTGGTTTATCTGATGGCCGGACCAGCCACCAATATGGGTGAGCTGAATGCCATTCGTGCCAACATGGGGAAAAAGGTGGCCGGCTTTTATGGGTTAGCCCTCATCGTTGTTGCGTTGTCGGCGGGGCTCGTGACGGACTATTTCATTTTTTCGGACTATCGCTATCTCGCGGATCAAGTCGACGGTACGTTGGTGGTCCAGCAGTGCTGTATTCCTGTGCTGTATAACCAGACCTCGATTTACGCGGTGGATTTTACCTCCGTGTCCTGGGTGGAGTGGATTTCAACTGCCATCTTGGCGGTGGTGGTCGCGTACGGATTCTTCAAGGAACTGCGCGCATTTTTCGTGAATCCCTGCAAGGTTTGCCGCTGGCGTGAATATGCGGAAGAGAAAAAATGTGCGCAAAAATGCCATGTCCGCCGCAAGCATGATCTTTTCCGCAAGCTAACTCGTTGATCTGTTGGCGGACAAAAACCATAAAGCGGTTTAGAATTCCCGACCCCGTCCGTATACATAGATAAATATACGGGTATGTAGGAATATGATGAAACAATTTATGGCAGTTATGGTTTTTGCAGCGCTGGTGGTTTCCGCCTCTGGGCGTGATGGTTTGGGCATATCAAGCTGGTGCGGCTGGCGGCCGGGGCAGGTATCGAAAGCGGACTGCCCGGAGCTGCGCAGTGTGCCTCTCGTGCTGGGCTGGAACAAGTTGGAGCCGGAGCCGGGGCACTATGAATTTGACCGGCACATCGGGGAGCCGCTTCGCGCGGCGATGGAAGACGACCTGTTTGTCACGATGATGGTCTGGGTGCGGCCGGGCACGCCACATTGGCTTTTTGATGAGATGGGGGTGCCACGAGTATATACCGATCGTGACGTCGATCCGCTGGGAAAAAAGATGAGTAAGGAGAATAATCTACATCCCTACTATCTGAATCCGGCGTATCAGGATCGTTTTTTCAAGTTGATCGATGCGTTTGGAGCTTATGTGAATGGACTGCCGAATGAACTGCGCGAACGAGTTGTCTTTATTCAGAGCGCGGAAGGTTCCACCGGCGACGGACAGCCCTACAAGGGGAAGCCCATCGAAGCGGAATATGTGATTTCCAAGCCGGACTGGAACGACTTCCGCCGCGAAACGTGGATGCGCTACCAGAAGGCGTTCAAGGGGATTCCCATTCTGGTCAACTCCGATGCCAATACGGCAGAAGAAAATGACTGGATGTTCCAGAATATGGATGTGATCGCCCTGAAACATGGGATGTTCAGCCACGGGTATCACGTCAGCGATAATGTTGGCCGTCTTGAAAAGTTTGATGCCATTACTAAGAGCGCGGGCAAACAGGGAATTCCTTTACTGACGCGGGGGGAGATGGACGGCGAGATGCATGTCTATGGCTGGTCGACGCGCAATATTCCGCAGGCGCTTTACTGGAGCGGTGTATTCGCCACGCATTGCCGACTCGATATTTGGAATATTCCGCATCAGGCGCTGGAAGACGAGGCCAACTGGCCCGCGTATGCCTTTTTTAACCGGTATGCGGGGCTGACGGATCCGTCATCTTCCCCGCGTGCGTTCTGTGCGTTGCGCGATGGATTGGATGCGTCGGATTTCGAGCGGTTTCCCGTATCGGCCTTTGGAGGACGTGAGGGGCGGAAAAATGATGTTGATCGCTATCTGAAAATAGCCGCGGCTTTCGAGCAATACGGTGCGCGCATGGATGACCCGAACAAAGCAGTCGGCCACGGTATGGTCAACCGCAAGCGCATGGGCTACAACGATGTGGGTTGGGGTATTATGCCCGGCAACTATTCCCGATTCCTGACGCAGGTCGCACCCGGTTCGGGCGACGTCGGTCTATGGAGTGTTGACGATTCGGTTTACGGACGTTTCGCACGCTCGTTCGAACAGAAGTCGGGCAAAAAGCAACTCCGCTTCCGGCTTGATGAGCATTTCAGTGCGGAAAAGGTTGAGGTACGCGTGGTTTATCTCGACCGCGGCAGGGGCCAGTGGTCGCTCGGCATTGCCGGGAAGTCCGGCACCAAACGAATGCAAAATGCGGATAGTGGCGAATGGAAAACCATGACGGTTTCCCTACCGCGAAAATTGTTGCGCAATGCGGAACTGCTGCTGAGCCATGAGGGCGGCGATGACACCATTTTCCATATGGTGGAAGTGGAAAAGTATGATCGCTAAATCTGTTTTTACATTAGGCATGCTGGCAGTTGCCGCACACGCTGCGCCGCCCAGCCAGTGGCCGTATTGGCCGGAGTATTCCAAGACGCCGGTGGGTGAAATCCAACCTCAGGCATGGCGGATGCAGGATGATGTGATTGACGGCTGGGATTGGTCGATGCCGCCACACGTCAAGCCGTCCGAGCGCTCGCTTATGGGACTGCAGCGCATGATTGGAACCAGGAAGCCCGTGGAGAAGGTCGAACCCGGATTTCCCGTAAATGCCGCAACACTCCACTGGATCAATTGGCGCGAGATTGAGCCTGAGGAAGGTGTGTATCGCTGGGATATTGTCAAGGCACGGATCGAGGAAACCCGCGCCCAGGGGTGTGATTCCATCCTGCGCATCCTTACATCGTCCAAGGCGATGGGGCGCAATGGGGTCTACCATCCGGAAAAGGGCGTTGCGCCGCGCTGGTTGGAAAAATACGATATCCCATCCAGTATTGATAAAAAGAATGCGAATAACGAAAACTATGATCCGGGGCATCCGGAATTTCACAAACGCTACATCAAACTGATTAATTCCTTCGCGGCGAGCGGGATCCCGCAGATGCTGAAGGCCGCGTATGCCGGCTATGCCTCTCCGTCATTCGGTGATGAAGGGATCGGGCCGCACGGTGTGGATCCTGATACGGTTCCGCATGTGATGGAACGGCTCGATGCCTGGGGGAGGGCCTTCAAGGGGATGGAGCATAAGGTCTTTATGGGCGGTCCGAGTGAATATGGCTTTGAGAAGGGGTTTGGTGTTCGGCGCGGTTTTGTGGAGATGTATCTCTATACGCTGCCGGATCAACATATCGGCCAGTCGATCGATACGAATGGGTATGTGGTGGTCGATGAAAACTCACCGGTGCTGAAGCGAAACCCGTTTCACGGGGAAGTGAATGAAGAATATGAGGAAGCGTGGGCGACTCCTGATCGCGATTTTCGGTTTGGAGAGACGACCGACAGTTTTGCTTATCGTTATTTTTGCGCCAACCTGCGCCTGCTGCAGATGCGGTGTTCGTATGTGCATAACAAGGATACGATCATTCCGGAGATGCTGCCGTTCGTGGCCCAGGAACTGGGGCGCACGGTTGAGGATGCGCCTGATGTCTGGTGCTTTATGCGCGAGAGTTATCTAAAACCGAAGAACTATCAGAAGCATGACTGGCTGGATCGGCCGATCAGTGCAACAGAGATGGAAAACGGCATTCCTGCTAAAAACTGGGAACGTTGGCTGTATCAGCGCGATTCGGAAGGTTTTGAGACCGAGCCGGCGATTAAAATTGATCAGCCGCCGAATCAGATGTGGATGGTCCAGCCCGGCAGGTATTATGACTACATTGCCCGGAAGGGAAAACAGATCGGCCTGGCGGTGGACGATCGTTGGTGCGGCGGTGGACCGGTTGATGTGGCGGTGAAGGTGACCTATTTTGATGTCGGCCGGGGCAATGTTGAAGTCGGGCTGAGGACCAAAAAAGGCGGTGCGCGCAAAAGAATTAAGCTGACCGATTCCAGAAAACTCAGAACCGCTACCTTCTTTGTTGATGACGCAGTTTTCAGCGCAAAAGATCTGGAGTATGACATCATCTTTAAATCTTCGGGGGATGAGGCGGTTATTTCGTTTGTCCGTGTTGTCAAGATTTGCCACATCTAATTCATCTGCAAAATCTCGGCTCGCAGATGAACTTGTCCGCCGAAGTCTTGACGAAGGAGGAACTCAGGCCGGAACGGCCTCCTCTAGCAGCAACGCTGCGGGTGGTCAAAGAAACATCCTGAAAGGCCTGCACGCCGACTCTTCACCGGAAGGTTTTAACCACCCGCTCGCAAGCTCGCTAGAGAATGGGAGTGGCGCTGCGCGCTGAGGGTTTTTCGTAGGAAAAACTGAGATTATAATTGTCTGAAACTTCTTAACTTTTCACCCATTAGGGGTGAGATTAAATGTGATGGAATTATTTCTCCTGAAACCTGGCGAATTCCGTTTAGGTTTTCACAAATTTTCCGTTTATATAGTTAAATATGAACGAGGTTTTAATGAGAGTGTATAGGGAAATCGGTCTGCTGTTGATGGGGCTGGTATATCATGGGCATGCAGCAGTGCCGGAGGCGTGGCCGTATTGGCCGGAATATCATAAGACTCCGCTGAGTGAGATTCGTCCGCAGGAGTGGCAGGAACAGGATCATATTATCGATGGGTGGGACTGGTCGCTTCCGCCCTCTGTTGAACCTGCGCCGAATGGCCTGATGGCGGTCAAGCGTACCCAGAACCTGAAGCGTTCACTTAACGGCTTCCTTGAACCAGTTGATTTGCCGATGAATCCGACGGTTACTCTCTGGATTAAATGGAAAGATCTGGAACCGGTGGAGGGGAACTATCAATTCGACGTTCTCCGGACGCGGGTCGAAGAGGCGGAGCAACTGGGGTATTCCGTGGTGTTGCGCATGCTCTTTTCCGCAACCAATTTTGCGCCGGAGTGGATTCAGGATTATGACATTCCGATCCGGGAAGAGCATAAAAAGTCCAAAATGATCAATTATGAGGTATCGCATCCTGAATTTCACAATCGGTATGTCGGCCTTATCGATGCGTTGGGGCAAAGCGGAATTCCGAATATGGATGCGCTGAAGGGCGCGTTTTTAGGGTATGCCTCGCCATCCAACGGCGATGAGGGGATCGGGCCGCATGGCGTTGATCCGGACACAGTTCCGCATGTGATTGAGCGGCTTGATGCCTGGGGGCGTGCATTTAAAGGCGTTGAGCACAAGGTGTTCATGGGTGGTATTTCGCAACATGGATTGGATCTGGGGTTTGGGATCCGCCGGGGCTTTGTGGAGATGTATCTGTATCATATTCCGGATGAGCTGCTCGGTCAGTCGGTCGATGACGCGGGCTATCTCTTTGTGGATGATTCGGTGGATGTGCTGAAGCGGAATATTTTTCATGGCGAGGAGAATGAAGAATATGAAGAAGCCTGGGCGACGGAAAAACGCGATTTCCGCTTCGGTCCTAATACGGATAGTTATTCCTATCGTTATTTTACCTCCAACCTGCGGTTGCTCCAGATGCAGTCCAACTATGTGCTCTATAATTCGTTCTCCATTATGCCGGAGCAGATGGTCTGGGTAGGGCAGACGCTTGGGCGCACCGTCGAGGATTCGCCGGACATCTGGTGTTCGTTACGTGAAAGCTATGTGCGACGCGTTGGGCCGGTTAAAAATTTTGAGCGTTGGCTTTATCAGCGCGACTCCGAAGGGTTTGAGACCGAGCCCGCTGTGAAAATCGATCAGGCGATTGAGATGTGGATGGTGGAGCCGGGTAGCTATTACGACTATGTCGCCCGCAAGGGAAAACAGATCGGTCTGGCGGTGGATGACCGCTGGTGCGGCGGTGGCCCCGTCGATGTGGCGATTAAAGTAACCTATTTTGATGTGGGGCGCGGTACGGTGGATGTGGGTGTTCGAACCCGGAAGGGCGGGGCGCGGAAACGAATCAAACTGACCGGGACCGAAAAACTCAGGACCGCCACTTTTTTCATTGATGATGCGATTTTCAATGCCAAAGGCATGGATTATGACCTTATATTCCATGGTTCGGGGGCTGAAGCCGTTTTATCGTTTGTGCGTGTCATCCGGGTGGGAAAGCTTTAGATTTTTTACATTCATGAGCAAGAGTCCATACAACCCCGAAATCCATCATCGCCGGTCGATCCGGCTGAAGGGGCATGATTATGCCGGGGGCGGGTTGTATTTTATCACAATTTGCGCCCACAGGGAATTCATCGCGACCATGCATGGAAATCCATTCTTTGGTGCAACATGCATATCGCCCATTCAGGAGATCATTAAGGCCGAATGGAAAAAAACGGCTGAATTGCGTCCGTATGTTCGGTTGGGTGAAATGGTGGTTATGCCTGATCATTTCCATGCATTGATTGCGTTGAAGGGGGGGCATGCGCCATTGGGGGATGTGGTCGGGGCATTCAAGGCGGCGGTTAGCCGCGAAATCCACCGTAGGGGCGACATGCATGTCGCCCGTACTGTACGGATATGGCACCGCAATTATTATGAAATGATTGTACGCAGTGCGGATGCCGAGAAGAAGATTGCCGATTATATTCGGATGAATCCGTGGCGGTGCGTGCAGCAGTTCGGCAATGGATTGCGCGGAATGGGTAATCCGGCGCTTTGGAATTTGGACAAACTGGGCGTGTTATGCAGCCGGAACGCCCCGCGCCCCAGGAGCATTAAAAATGCAGGGGTTTATTTGGGTGGATTCCATTCGTCCATGGAAAAAGAGATTTTTGCGAAGCTGTTGGAGCTGAAGAAACCGGTCATTTGGTGTCCGGCCTGGGGATTGGAAAAGGCGGCATTGATGCCGGGGGTGAGCGAAGCCTTAGAGGCCAATCGAATGCTGATTCTGGAAATGAAGAATCGCGAGGGTAATCTTGTGGCGGCGGAGCAGCGCAACCGTTTTGTAATTGAGTCTGCCGATGAGCTGTGGCTTCCGCATATCACGCGCGGCGGCATGCTGGATCGCCTGTTGGCGGAAAGGAAGCCGGCATGAGCGAAGAGTGGAATACAAGGCAGTCACTGCTGATCCGGGCGAAGGATCCGACCGACGAGGAGGCTTGGGCGGATTTTGTAAAGTATTACGAACGCTTTATCTATCACCTGCTGCACCGCATGAATATCCATGCGGCTGACTTTGATGATATGGTTCAGGTGATTCTGGTGAAGCTATGGAAGAATCTTCAGAAGTATGAAAAGCATGAGGCCAAGTTCCGCACCTGGCTGGCGCTCGTGGTTCGCAATGCGGTGTATGATTATTACAAAGCTGAGCAGCGACGGGGTAAGGTGATCGCGAGTGATGTCGAACTCGATGAATCGGTGCAACCCTCCGAGGGGTCGGATCTGGAAACGATCATTGAGAAAGAGTGGGAACTGTACATGACAAACTTTGCGCTCGAGCGGATGCGCGGGATTTTTTCAGCAACTGCGGTGCAGGTGTTTGAGTTGAGTCTGACAGGAAAGGCGGCCAAGGAGATTGCAGGGCAGCTTAAGATTACTGTTGATTCGGTCTATACCCTTAAAAACAGGGTAAAAGCGCGTTTTATCAAAGAGATCGGAGCGATCATGCGAGAGGTGGAGTTTTAGGCTGCGGAGCAGCCGATTTTTGATTGATGATTGCCGAATGCCGATTTTCGGGTCTGCGACGCTTTTGAATAAAAGAGGCCAACGCCGACTGAGTTCCACCAATCGGCAATCAGAAATGCGTCATCGAAGCGATTGAGGATGGCTCACTAAGCAACGCAAAAAGGATAGAAGTTAAAATGCAAGAAACTAAAACCCTTCCAATCAACCCCCTGGTGCAGGACTTTTATCGCATGGCCGAGGAGTATGACGGCATCGATACGGAGGATATTAACCCTTCGTTGACCGATCTCTCGCAGGTGACGCAGCGCTACCAATCGCCGGAGGTACTTGCTGAAGGGGGAATGAAGCGGATTTATAAGGTTTATGATGCGCGCGCAAAGCGCGATCTTGCGCTGGCGATGCTGCGTGAAGATGCGCTGGAAGATCTGTGTGATCCATTTATTCACGAGGCCTGGCTGACAGCACGGCTGGATCATCCCAATATTATCACCATTCATGATGTCGGGGTGAAGGAGGGAAAAAACCCCTATTTTACCATGGACTTGAAACAGGGGTTGACGCTGCGGGAACTGATCGAAAAACTGCATGCCGGCGATCGAAAAATATTGGCTCAATATCCTTTGGAAGCGTTGCTTCAGATATTCCTGAAGATTTGTGATGCGGTTTCGTATGCCCATTCCGTTCATGTGATACATCTTGATCTGAAGCCGGCCAATATTCAGATCGGGGAATATGGACGGGTCTTGGTCTGCGACTGGGGGCTGGGCCGGGTGCTGGGCGATGGGGACGATCCGCAGGAGCTGGATCGTATGCTGTTTAACCCCGATATGCTGGGGTCGGACGATTTGTACGGACAGTTTAAGGGGACGCCCGGGTATATGGCTCCGGAACAGTTGAAAGAGGATGGGGCGGTTGATGAACGGTCTGATATCTACGGGCTGGGCTGTATTCTCTATTCGCTGCTTACGTTTTTGCGGCCGCTGACCGGTGATGACGAGGAGATTATTCAACGGGCAAGAGATGGTGCGGTGGTCTCCCCGATCAAGCGGGCGGCCGAACGCGCTATCCCCGTCGCACTCAATGCGGTAACGATGAAAGCATTGGCGGTGGAACCGTCGAAGCGGTATGCCTCGGTGGATAAACTGAGAACTGAGGTCCATCGCTATTTGACCGGATTTGCCACGGAGGCGGAGAATGCCGGGGTGTTTAAGCAGTTAAACCTGTTTTACCGCCGCAACCGTCGTTTTTGCCTGACGATTCTATGTTCTTTGCTGGTGGTCGCCATCGGCGCCGCCTGGTCATTCCGCAAGCTGAGTGATAAGGAGCGGGCTGCTTCCGAGGCGCGGGAACATGCAGAACGTACGCTTTCGCTTTATCAGGCCGGCCAGACGGAACTTGAACGGATGAGTTTCGAGAATGCGGAATCCATTGTGCAACTGGCGGAACGCTACCAGTTTCATGGCGATTATAACCGGGCAGAGGCAATCCTGAAGGCTGTGCTTCTGGCGGATGATTCAAATCAACTACTGCATCGGGAACTTGGGAAACACTATTTTATCGATCAGGATTTCAATGCAGCTTTACCTCATTTAGATCGAGGGGTTTTTCGTAAAGACGATGTGTGCGAGACGGTCCTTCTGTATGCCGGGCTTACGGGCGACCAGAAGAAGCTGACGGCCGAGCAGATGGTTGATATTATACATCGCATACATGTTCACGAACCACTGGTGTTGCGTTTGGTATTACAGGATCAACGGAATCGTTTTGATCTCGAGGAGCGGGCGGAAATTATTGAGGCTTACCTTCGTATCATTAATCCGGATTGGGTCAATGGTTGGTTTGAGTATGATGCCGGTTCCAGTGTTCTTCGGCTGGGAGGCAAAGGGCTCCGCAGGGTGTCGACCCAGAAATCGGTTCTGATTGGACTTAATCCCCGGGTTCTGGATTTCAGTGGTTCAGAAGTTGATGAGCTTTGGAAGGAAGTGGATATCGCTGTTGAAGTTCTGGATGTTCGTGGAACCCGCATGGAAACCATCTGGTTTTTGAAGCGCTTTGTTCATCTCCGGGAACTCATCATCACGCCGGGACAGCTTTCCTCCGAAGAGCTTAGAAAGCTGCCGGAACGGGTTCAGGTGATAGAACGCCCATATCCGTGATTATTTTCATTCTTTTGTTTAGAATCATTTCTCTGCGCCGTTTCTGTACTTGAGTGAGGTGCTTCCGCTTAGGCGGGGGTTGGCGGAATCCGAAACAACTTCAAGGAGGCGGAATGATGAACTGTTCGATGTTTTCCTATTTGTGTATAGCGGTGGTTGCAACCATGAGCTGCCGGGCCGAACTGGGCTGGACCCGGATTGGCGGGGGACGCTGGAATGATTTTGCGGGGTGGGATGCAAAACAGGTTCCGTCGGCTGTTGACAGCGTTTTTCACACGCGATGCGGAGGAGAGCTGGTTGTTGACGCGCCGGCCTCTATGCATGATTTAAGTATTTCTCACAATGATACCGCGGTGCTTCGTGTTGTCGAAGGCGGACACCTCTCTGCGGCCGGTACTGTGGAGGTAGGAAATGCCGGGGTTAACGGTGTCGGCAGGTTGCAGGTTGACGGTGGTGACCTTCGGATCAGTGGGGACCTTGAAGTCGCTAAATTCGGGAATGCGCGTCAGGGATTTGGTGTTCTGAACTCCGGTCGTGTTACGGTTGCGGGAAAGACGTACCTGGGGAGCTGCAATCGGGCACCGGGGACGGTCTCGATTAATGGCGGAACCTGGGTACAGGAAGGGGGGACATTCAATGTTGCCCGGGTCGGGGACGGTACGCTCAATATGAATGGCGGAACACTGCATATTTCCAGCCCGGAAAGGAATCCGCTTCGTATCGGTAGCTATGCAACCGGAAACGCGATCATTAATCTCAACGCTGGGGAAATATATACCCCGGGCGTGATGATGAATATTGGGGATAGCGAAGATGAAGGTGTTTCCACGATAAACCTTAACGGTGGATTGCTTCAAATTGAGGGAGATTCTGAGGCATTGCGTATGGGGGATAAGGCTCAGATTATGTTTGGTGCGGGGGTTCTTCGTTGGAAGGGAGACCGTATTCAGGAGTTAACTGTTCTAATTGAAGAGGGGCGCGTCAGCTGGCCCGCAGGCGGGGCGTCAAAACAGCCGGAATGCTGGGATGCAAGCTGGCTCAATGCGGATGGTACTGCGTTGCTCTATGTAGATTTCAACACGGTCAATGCCGGTTACACAACCGTCTGGGCCTGTGCGGTTCTTCCGCCGGAAACGCTCGGTTTGATTATTGCTTCAGTGGATTAATTTGCATTCAAAAAGGCCGTGAATTAAGGGAGTTTTCTTTGATCTGCTCGCGGAATGTCGTTTAAGTGAATTATTTTTTCATCGATTTGTTTAGATTCTTCATTCTGTGTCGTTTGGATACTTAGATACGTTTTTTAATGCTGAAGCCAAATAAGATAAAAAGGGAACCATGATAACAAACCGTGTGTATAAGGGTGTGGGTGCCGTGTTGCTTGCAGTATGTATGAGTGCTACTGCTCAGATGTCCTTTGATGATGCCGAGGGGGACCATTTGTGGACTAATTCGGCCAACTGGAATACCGCTATTCCCGGTTCGACCGATGATGCGGTTCAAACTGCTACTGACGGCACCACGCTGATCCTGGATTCAACGGCAAGCGTTGCGACGTTCAATAACGGAAACAACAGTACCAGCACCTTTAACATTGTAAGCGGAGGCAATCTGACCACCAGTGGTCGATTCGATATCGGCAACTCCGGGAGTGCGGGGGTTCTTAATGTGGATGGAGGATCACTGAGCGCAGGAGGCGATTTGCAGCTCGGCCGGTATGGATCCCGGACGGGTTTAGTTAATCTTAACTCCGGCAGCATCACGGCCAATGGGCAGACTCAGCTTGGCGGGTGGAACTCGGGGATCGGTCAACTGACAATTAACGGGGGAATCTACACCGCTAATGACAGATTCAGGGTCGGAGTCACTGGAGCCGGAATGTTGACCATGAACGGCGGAACGCTGAACATGACGGGAACATGGGGCACGGGAAATATGGAGATCGGTAATGGTGCGGGTGACGGGTTGCTCGTTCTGAATGGAGGAACGATCTCTGTCAATATGCTGACCATGGACAGCGATGGGGCCGGGAGCGCCCGTCTGGAGGTCAATGGTGGTTTGCTGGATATTCAGAACCAATGGGGCGAAAGTTTTAACATTGCCAACGGCGATGCTGAATTTTTTGTTGGAGAGGGCATTGTTACGCGGGCCGGTAATACCATCAGCGGATTCACCAATGCAGTCGAAAACGGATATATCACGTGGGACAGTGCAAGCACCACGATGCAGACTGAAAACTGGGATGTAAGCTACACGAACGGAACCGGCAGCATTCTTTTCGTCGATTACAATGACGCAAATGCCGGAAAGACCACCATGTGGGCAGCCATTCCAGAACCGACCGCGTTGGGTTTGATTGGATTCGTAGGGGGCTCGCTTCTATGGATTCGTCGGATCTTTACACTGTAAGCACCTTTGCAAGTAATCGTAAGCCAGCAAGTAGAGAAAGAACTTTTTCATGGAGTACTGACCGCAGGGAGCGGAACAAGTAGAATGGAAAAGTTAATGGGAAAGTTAATGGAAAAGCGGAAAAACTAACGGAGGAAGATGATGAAAAAGGCAATTCGGAATATTACATTGGCAGTGTCGGTAACTACACTGACCGCCTCAGCGGTGAATCAACGATGGGAGGGTACCGGTGGTGATGGTCTCTGGACGAATGCGGCGAACTGGAGTACGACCTCAGTTCCAGCCATTGGCGATAATACGGCCAACTGGACCGGTGATGCGATCACCATCGACACCGCGGCTTTTGCGGATCGATTCTGGGCACGTGGTGGACTGGGAAAAAATGTTCTTACCATCACAAACAACGGCATCCTGACGACGGCCGGCGATATCGCATTGAATGAATTTTCTAATAACGAGGTATACGCAGACCTGATTATGGCCGGCGGAGCGGCAATCGTGTCCAACAATCTTTCGGTTGCCGGGCAGGATACTTCGCAAGGCGGCGGACGTGTCTTTTTAAACAGCGGCTCGGTCGAAGTCCTGAACAGTGTCAAGATCGGTACGGCTGGACAAGGAGTTGGTGTCGATGGCGAGGTGACGATCAATGACGGTACACTTAGCGTTCTGAACAGAACACTTGTCGGCGGCGGGAACCTTGATACAGACGAAGGCACGCTGATCATCAATGGGGGGCAATATATCGAGGGTACTAACGGCAGCTCGTTTGCAATCGGCGTGGGTGCAGGCAGTGGTACGGTTGAGATCAACGGCGGTATGCTGGTCAATAACAATGCGCTGAAGATGGATGTGGATGCATCCAACGATGTCGGCACGGCCACGATCAACTTGAATGGCGGTGAATGGTGGCAGCTCGGTTCGTCGGTGGATATGCAGGACGAATCACAGATCATTGTTGGAGAAGGCGTGATGCATTGGGCCGGCGATCAACTGGCGGCCGTTACTGCATTGGTGACCAACGGATTCCTTACCCCGGCCGGGGGACCGACCAATATGCTGGCCGAAAGCTGGGACGCGAGCTGGACGAACTCCACGGTGGTAGATTACGGATACTGGTCGAATACATATACAAGAGTGCTTTTTGCGGATGTGGATGATGTAACCAACGGCTATACCACCGTCTGGGCGCAGGACCTTACGCCACCGCCGCCGGGCCTGCCGGAGAGCGATGGCGTTGCCAATACGCATTCGTTCAATAACGGAGGCGGCGACCAGCTCTGGAGCACTGCCGGCAACTGGAACCCCGCTTCCGTACCGACCGGGGAAGACACAGCGAAGCAAATTGAGGGCGGCACGCTGATTGTGGCTTCCGA
This sequence comes from Pontiella desulfatans, assembly GCF_900890425.1. Taxonomy (NCBI): domain Bacteria; kingdom Pseudomonadati; phylum Kiritimatiellota; class Kiritimatiellia; order Kiritimatiellales; family Pontiellaceae; genus Pontiella; species Pontiella desulfatans. The sequence goes on from NZ_CAAHFG010000002.1 coordinate 284,999, forward strand.
GGCTGAGGTTTTGGCTTTGCTCAACGGGCATAACAACACGTCCTTGCTCGCTGTAGTGACCGGCGGCAGCCTGACCGTGAGCAATAATGCGGAAATCGGAAATGATGGCGGATCCGGGCTCGGCAAACTGGTGGTTGACGGTGGCGATGTGTCGGTATTGGGCGAGCTTTCGTTCGGCAAAAAGGGCACCGCCACCCGGCGCGGTGAACTCGAGTTGAATTCGGGTACGGTGAACGTCGGTGGAGCCACGCTGGTTGGCAATCAGGCGACAGGTACGGTAACCATCAACGGCGGCGTTTTCAATCAACCCTACACCGTTTTCAAAGTTGCTGGAAGCGATGGAAGCGGAACCCTCAACGTCAATGGAGGGTCGCTTGAACTGCACACGGGAAACGACGTGTGGCAGCCGCTCCAGGTTGGAACGGGCGCAGGAGACGGTGTTGTAAATATGCGGGGCGGTTTGATCAGGACCCGCCATCTGGTGCTGGGCAATAACAATGCCGGTGCTGCGGAGGTCAACCTGTACGGCGGAACATTCGACCTCGCGCATGGCTGGACAGGAAGCCTGTTCATGCGGTCGGAAGGCAAGATTCATGTCGAGGGCGGAGTCTTCAAATGGAATGGCACCGATAAACTGCCCTACATAACCAACCTGGTGGCCCAGGGCCAAATGACGTGGGACAACGGCATGACCAACATGCTGTCTGAAAGCTGGGACCACAGTTGGACCAACGGCACGAGTATTCTCTACGCGGAAGCTGCGGGCGGCTACACCACCGTGTGGGCGTTTGATACCACTTCGGTGCCGGCAGGCTACGATGCGTTTGAGACTCTGTATGACCTGCAGGAAGGCGCCGAGGGCGATGACGATAAAGATGGCCTTTCCAATCTGGGTGAATATGCCATCAACGGCAATCCGACCAATGCGGCCGACACCGGCCAGATGGGTATGTCCAGCGACGGTTCGACGTTTGCTTATGTCCACGCCAAGCTGGCCGACGACAGCAGTGTGACCTATCGGTTGATCGATACGACGGATCTGGTGAATGGATCGGTAACCACCAATGGATATGTGTCGCAGGTCAATGGACCGGTCGATGGCGACTATCTGACAGTCACCAACAACTATGACATGACTGGAAAGCCTGAACAGTTTATCGAGCTGGAGGTTGAGCAGCAGTAATTCCTCAGGCTTTTCAAAATTGAAACCCGCCTCAGGGCGGGTTTTTCTATATATTGGGTGTTTGCATTGATTTGAAGCGGCGAATTAATAAGGAACAACATTAGTATGAATAAAGCATGGATGATCGCAGGCGCGGTTATGTTGGTGATGGGGGCAGGTTGCATTGCAAAACCTAATATTGTGCTGATCATGGCGGATGATGTCAGTTGGGAATGTTTCGGGGCCTATGGCGCAGAGGATTATGAGACGCCGAATATTGATGCGCTGGCTGCAAGCGGCATTCGGTTCAACCATTGTTATTCAACGCCGATCTGCACCCCTTCCCGTGTAAAGATCATGACCGGGCAGTACAATTTCCGGAACTACACCCACTTTGGTTATCTGAATCCGAACGATAAAACGTTCGGGCACTTGATGCAGGCCGCAGGCTATAAAACGGCGGTGGCCGGCAAGTGGCAGCTCAACGGGCTCTATCATAAGGCTGAGGGATGCACCGACGCTACGCGACCTCACAAGGCCGGCTTCGATGAATACTGCCTGTGGCAGGTGACGAAGGGGAAGGGCGCAAACAACGGCGGAGGCGAGCGTTTCTGGAGCCCGCCACTGGAGCACAACGGAACGTTCCTGAGTGTGGAGGATAATACCGGGAAATATGGCCCGGATATTATGTCTGATTTTGTCTGCGATTTCATTGAACGAAATAAAGACGAATCCTTCTTTGTCTACTATCCCACCGTGCTGGTACACGATCCGTTTGTTCCGACGCCCGATACCATTGGAGATGCGCCCCGTACGCAGACCGCAAACCGGGAGCCGAAAGACAAAGCGGAAAAGAAAGCAAACTTTGTCGCGATGGTCAGCTATCTGGATAAGATTGTCGGGAAAATTGTTGCGAAGCTTGATGCGGTTGGACAGCTGGATAATACGATTATTATGTTCACCGCCGATAATGGGACGCATCAGAAAATCACCTCGCACTGGAACGGGCAGCAGATTAAAGGCGGTAAAGCTACCACGAAAGATATGGGTACGCATGTGCCGTTTGTGGCCAGCTGGAAAGGGCATTCTGCCAAGGGCGCGGTGTTGGACGATTTGATTGATTTTACCGATTTCTACGCCACGTTGGCTGAAGCCGCCGGCGTGTCACGGGGTGCGGATGATCCGATCGACGGGCGCAGCTTCCTGCCACAGCTTAAAGGCGAAAAGGGGAACCCCCGCGACTGGGTATTGCTGCACTATCAACCCTACTGGGGAAAAATTAAGGGAACCCAGTATGTGCGCGATCAACGCTTCAAACTCTACCGGGATGGACGTTTTTATGAGGTGCCGAACGATTTGAAGGAAAAATCCAACCTGAGTGTCGGGCAGGCCGGCGAGCGAGGGGAAACCGCACGGATCGAGCTGGGCCGGACACTGGAAACGGCTCCCCCGGCTCCGCCGAAAGAAGGCGGAAGCAAGGCGAAGAACCGGCCCGTTTACCCGGACTGGAAGAATATGGTCGATCCCGGAGATTAAGACGTTGAGAAGAACGATGGTACAAATGAACAGGCAGTTGGTTTTCGGGTTCCTGGTTGCGGTATTGCCGGTTAGCGGTGCGCTTGCAAAACAACCGAATATTATTGTGATCCTGTCGGACGACATGGGCTATTCGGATATCGGATGCTATGGCGGCGAGATTGAAACACCGGTGCTGGACGGACTCGCAAAAAACGGACTGCGCTTTACCCGGTTTTATAATACGGGCCGGTGTTGTCCCACCCGGGCCTCGCTGTTGACGGGGCTGTATCCGCACCAGACCGGTCTCGGGGCGATGGTGCAGGATAAGGGATTGGACGGATACCGCGGGGATTTAAACAACCGCTGTGTGACCATTGCCGAGGTGCTCAAGCCTGCAGGTTATACCACCTATATGGCGGGCAAGTGGCATGTCACCAAGCATAAGAATCCCAAGGATGATGCAGACCGGTTCAATTGGCCGCTCCAGCGTGGATTTGACCGGTTCTATGGAATCATCAACGGGGCCTCCAGCCTGTGGGATCCCAATTCACTGGTGCGCGGCAACCAGCTGATCACCATCATGAACGACCCGGTCTACAAGCCGGAGGAGGACTATCACCTGACCGATGCCATCAGCGATAATGCGGCCCTGTTCATTGATGAACATGATGAAACGAAGCCCTTCTTTATGTACGTGGCCTATACCGCCGCGCATTGGCCGATGCATGCGCGTGAACGCGATATCGCAACATATCGCGGCCGCTACGATGAAGGGTATCATCCGGTTCGCGAGGCGCGGCTGGAAAAGATGAAGGCCCTTGGCGTAGTGGAACCGAATGCCCGGCTTTCTCCAACGGTTGGAAATTGGGATAAGGTTGAAAACAAGCGATGGGAATCGGCCTGCATGGAAGTGTATGCCGCGATGGTCGATCAGATGGACCAGGGCATCGGGCGGATTGTTCAGAGTCTGGAAAAGAAGGGGCAGCTCGACCATACCTTGATCCTGTTTCTGCAGGATAATGGGGGGTCTGCGGAACCGTATGGACGTAATGAACCGTTCGTTCCGCGCGCGGAAAAGCCAACACTCAAGCCGATTCCGGACGATGTGATCCATTATTTCAGTTCCGAACCCAAACAGACGCGCGATGGCTGGCCCATCCTGAAGGGGCAGATCATGCCCGGGCCGGCGGATACGTATATCGGCTATGGCCGCAACTGGGCAAACGTCTCCAACACGCCGCACCGTGAATACAAACACTGGATGCATGAAGGCGGCATTTCCACTCCGCTCATTGCCCACTGGCCAAAAGGCATCCAGGCAACGAATGAATTGCGCACCGAACCGGGCCACCTGATTGATCTGATGGCCACCTGCGTGGAGATTTCCGGTGCGAACTATCCGGCCCGCTACAAGGGGCAGGCTATTACCCCGATGGAGGGGCTGAGCCTGGTGCCCGTCTTTGAAGGCCGACCGCTCGATCGCGATACGCTCTATTGGGAGCATGAGGGCAAACGTGCCGTCCGCAAAGGTGACTGGAAGCTGGTCGCCAAGGGCCGGGGTGGAACGTGGGAACTTTACAATGTGGCCGATGACCGCAGCGAACTGAACAATCTGGCGGACGTACACCCGGAACGGGCTGAATCGATGGCCGCAATGTGGCAGGCCTATGCCGAGCGAACCCTTGTTCTTCCATCCCCGAGGAAAGAGCTGTAGGCCGCATAAAATGGGGTTGGTAAAGAATATGAAAAAAAGAACTGCAGCACTGTTTCTGTTGATGATTTCCCTGTCTGCTCGTGCGGAGAATGAAGGTGTTCATGTCTACGATCCGGTTCCGGGGTTGGCCGCCTCTGAATTCTACAGTTTCAAGGTGCGTACGGTCGGCTCTACGACCTGGCTCGATCCGTTTGCCTTTATTACTCGCGGCAAGGATGGAACCGACAGCCGCTATTATGATCATCTGAAGGACTGGAGCAATACCTACATTAACTTTGAAATGTCGAATGCGGTTCCGGTTGAAATCGAGATTTCCAAGGTGGGCGGTGCTCCGATCACAAACGCGGTGCCGCATCCGGCTCATAAGGTAAACTCGTGCGCAGTGGTCGCTGGAAAAGCGTATGTGGTGATCGACGATCCGGCGCTGTTCACGGTCGATATCGACGGGCAGATGGACGAACAGGATACGGCGCGCACCAAGCTGGATGGCTGGGGCAATGATTCATTCTATGACGGACCTCCGATCCATACCCTGACGGTTTTTGCCAATCCGTTTCTGCAAAACAAGCCCGACACGAACGATCCGAACGTTTTCCTGGTTCAGCCGGGGGTGGTTCCGGCCGGCACGGGCACGTGGAACACGCTCTATTTCCTGCCCGGCGTGCATGATATCGGCCGTTCCTTCCGGGTGCATGAATATAAAAACTACTATATCCCCGGCGATGCAGTTGTGCATGGCACGTTCAATAACAACAAGGAGTGGGGCGACGGGAATGATATTCGCATTTTCGGCCACGGCACACTCTCCGGCGAACGGATTCCCCATCCGGATGACGACACCCCGCCCGCGCCGAATGAAGACGATTGGCTCTACAAACCGATCGATATTCAAGGGGCCCGCGATACTAGCGTTGAGGGCATCACTATTGCCGATTCGGCGATGCATTCGCTGATGCTGGTCAACAGTTATCAGCCGGATAAACCCACCGATATCCGCTGGGTGAAGATCTTTACCTGGCGCGCCAACGGCGACGGGATCAATCCGTTTGGGAACGGGCTGATTGAGGACTGCTTTATCCGCACGGCGGACGACTGCACCTATGTGAACGGGCGCGGCATTCGCCGGTGTGTGTTCTGGACCGATGTCAACGGGTCGGCGTTTACCATGTCGCCGATAGGCAACACACATACCAACCTGATCGTGGTGGAGGATTGCGATATCATCTACAACCGCTCGATATTCTATAATAATCAGGGCGGGCGGGTCTTTAATCTGCGCGGTGCGGGCAATGGAGCGGGCGGCGCCAATTTTGTTTTCCGGAATATCCGGGTGTCGGATCCCCGTCCGACCCGCTCGGCTTTTGGTGTTCAGGCGGCGGCGCCCTGGCAAAAGGCCCCGGATTATGAACAGGTCAGGGGGGCTGGGGATATCAGCGGTATTCTATTTCAGAATATTGAGATCGCGGCGCATTCCATCATCGGCGATCCCGAAACGCTCTGGGGAAATACGAATACCTGGCTCCGTAACTTTACCTTCGACACCGTAACTGTCGCCGGCGAGCTGATCGATGATCTCAATGATTTCAACCACAATGAATATGTCACCAACATGGTGTTCCTCGGGCCGCCCTATCTGAGCTACGCACCCACCGTCCTGAAGGAGGGCGCGGGCAACGACGGTCATGTGGTCGGTGCGGTTGGCATCACGCTGACCAACGATACGTTCACTGCGGATGTCGTCAGCGCCGGGCACGTGACGGTCAGCAATGTTCCGCCGGGGCTCACGCCTGTTTTCGCGCGCGGCAGCGATACGCAGGTTATGCTGTCGTTCAGCGGAAGCGCCTTGAACCATGCATCCGGCGATAGCATGGCTGATCTGAGCATTGCCTTTTCGGACGGTGCGTTTGCTTCGGGGGATGCCTCCGGCATCCTGAAATCCACCAACAGTGCGTTGGGCATCAGTTTCCTCGATCAGGTATTGTTCCTGGATACCTTCGAGGATGGCAACATCGCCACCGCCACCACCTTGGGCGACATCAACGGCGGATTCGATATCTACAAGGTCAATGATACCGATGCCGGGCTCCAAATCTATGAGACATCAGGCAATGGGGTGCTTGACCTTACGGGTGCTGCCACCAACTTCCCCTGGATGGCGATGATGAGTAAAGGCTCCTTCGATGGTGTCGATCTGGATTGTTTCGAACTTACGGTTGAAGTTGCAGGCCTGGAGGAGGCCTGGTGGTACCTGCGGCCATTCACCATCAACCTAAGGCCAAATGCCGCTGTGAACGCCCAGACCTACAATCCGGGAGCTACTGCCCCTCCGTTGGGGCTGTCTCTAATGGTCGGCAACCAGGACACTGAAAACTGCCGGGTTGCGCTGGTTGCCTATGACGGCACCACAGCGAATTGGCTCTGGGAAGATCTCGATGTCATGCACAAGGAGCTGGCCGACGGTTTTACGGCCACGATTACAGTCAACCGCACGAACGGCTGGCAATTGGCGTTCTCGGGCGCGGCGAGCCTGCCCGCCAGCATCTCCAATACGTGGAGCACACTGGGCTGGACCGATATTTTCAATGGCACGACCTATGTCCAGTGCTATCTGAGGGAAGACGGCCTCTCCGGTCAGGTTCCCCCGCGGCCCGGAAGGGCAAAAGCGGAGATCTCCTCGATTGAAATCAAGATTCCAGGCGGTACTACGGCATACGATATCTGGACGGCCCTTTGGGGGGAAGTCGACCTTTCCGATCCGTCGGCTGACTATGACCATGACGGTGCTTCAAACCTCGATGAATATGCCCTCAACGGCAATCCGACCAATCCGGCCGACAGGGGCTTGATAGAAATCAGTGCAGACCCTTCCTGGTTCACCATGGTCCACGCTTCAAATACCGTGGACAGCAGCCTGATCTATCGTTTGCTCGATCGAACCAATCTGGTAAGCGGTGCGGTGAATACCAATGGCTGGTCTTCGCAGACCATCGGGCCGGTCGTTGATGACTATTCCACGGTCAGCAACCACTACAGCGCCACCGGGAAAGACGGCTTGTTTATTCAGTTGCAGGTCGGGCAGGAATAACCCTTAAACGGAAATATATCATGATCAAAAAATATACGGAAATGCTGTCTCTTATCATTTTATTGTCAGGCTGGGGAGCCGCATGGGCTGATGGCCCGGTGGTGCAGACACCGCCTCTGGGGTATAACAGTTTCGACAGTTATAACTGCTGTCTCTATGAAGAGGTGGCGATGAAGGAGATTGATGCCTTTATCGAAAAGTTTTCGCCGCATGGATATGAATATTTTGTGATTGATAACGGCTGGTTTTCGTCGCCGGAATCAACCAATTTCAATGGGTATCTGGTGCCGATTGAGAATAAGGCGCGGGCGGAGCACGTTACGGTGAATGAATTTGGTATTGTGCAGCCTTCCGAACTCTATTTTTCAAACGGGTTTAAACCGCTGGTGGATAAACTCCAGGCAAACGGGCTGAAGTTCGGGGTTCATCTGATGAGGGGAATTCCGAAGGTTGCGGTGGAGCGAGACCTGCCCATCAAGGGAACCGACTATACAGCCCGGGATATTTATACCACCAAGGAAGACTGTGTCTGGTGCGATTATATGCACGGTGTGGATATGACCCGGCCCGGCGCACAGGAATTTTATAACAGTGTGTTTGATCAGTTTGCCGCGTGGGGTATTGATTTTGTGAAGGTGGATGATGTGACGCATCATCCGGCTGAGATCGAAGCCTATGTGAAAGCCATCGAGCAGTGCGGGCGGCCCATGGTTTTGAGCCTGTCGGCGGGAAATACCTCGAACGTTAAATACATCGATACCTATCGAAAAACCAACATGGTTCGTACGACACCTGATATCTGGGACAATCAGGAAAGCCTGGATCGCTCGTTTAATTCCATGCGCAAGTGGCAGGGGCTGGAGCGCCCGGGTTTCTGGCCGGATCTGGATATGATTCCGTTTGGGGAACTGTGCATTCTCAGCCGGAAAGAGATTCAGAAGCGGCCGCTGAAAAAAACGGAAGCACAGTTTCTGGGGCACATGCATCATTGGTGTTTTTTCTCGGAAAACCAGAAAGAGACCTTCATCACCCAGCGCGCCATTTCGGCTTCACCTATTATGATCGGGGGTTCGATGATTTCCCTGGACGAGCATTCCTATCAACTGCTTACGCATAAGGAAATGCTGGCCTGTGTGAAAAACGGGGTGCACGGGAAGCTGGTTCACGAAGAGAACGGCGTTGAGTTGTGGAATGCGCCCGTGGCAAACCGGGACCGGTTCGGCTATCAGGAATATACAAGTACCGAAGGGTGGATGGCCCTGTTCAACCGCACCGATGAAGAGCAGACGGTCCAGTTTGACTGGCGCTACCTGAGGTTCCTGCCGAAAGGCAAGGTGTATGACTTTGAAGATATGTGGGGGAGTCAATCGCTTGAAGGCTATAAGCGGGGACATAAGTTAAGTTTCACGGTGGAGCCGCAGGGCGTGGTGTTCATGAAGTACACGGAACACCAACGCTGACGGTGCGTACGACAATACAGCAAGGGTCATACGTCCAGAGAAACGGCCGAACGCGTCTTGAATCTTGTCTCAAAGGAAATTTGGAAACTGTATTTTGGGGGATGGTTCGGCCTTTAAGGGGCGTAATCTAAAGATCGAAGTGAAGGGAGTCAGATGGTGAATAGGAAAATTCTTTTTTTGGTCTGGATGGTTGCGTTTCCGGTTGTGGGAACCGTTGCTGAAGAGGCCCCGTGCAAACCCAATGTTGTGTTTCTGCTGGTGGATGATCTGGGATGGGGTGATTTCGGATTCAACGGGGCCGAATTTTATGAAACGCCGAACATTGACCGCCTGGCTTCCGAAGGGATGCGTTTCAATAACGGTTATGCGGCCTGCACCGTCTGTTCGCCAAGCCGGGCGGCCATCCTGACCGGTCAATACCCGGCACGCCTGAAGCTGACCGATTGGATTACCGGCCATAAGCGCCCCTATGCCAAGCTGTCGGTGCCGGATTGGGAAACCCGTATTTCCCATGAAATGGTTTTGCTCCCGGAAGCTTTGAAGGAGGGCGGCTATGATACGGTTTTCCTCGGGAAGTGGCATCTCATGCCGATCGGTCAGCCGGATTTTGATGGGCATTACCCAACGAGCCATGGCTTTAATGTCAATATCGGCGGTCGCGAGTGGGGGCAGCCCAAAGGCCCGGGCAAATATTTTTCGCCCTTTGATATGCCCAACCTTGACGATGGGAAGCCGGGTGAATTCCTGACCGATAAACTTACGGATGCGGCCATTGATTATCTCGGCGGCGGGCGGAACAAACCGTTTCTGCTCTATTTTTCGTACTATACCCTCCACGGCCCGCTGATGGCACCGCCGGAACTGGTGGAAAAGTATACGGATAAGGCCCGGACGTTTAAGAACGCCAAAAAAGAATGGGTAAATCCCCGCCGCGCGGGCATGGTCGAAAAACTGGACGACAGCGTCGGCCGCATTCTGGCCAAGCTGGAGGAACTGGGCATTGCCGACAACACGGTTGTTATACTGACAGGAGACAATGGCGGCGACGCGGATACGACTACCGCCGGACTGAAAGGGTATAAAGGGTTTTCCCATGAAGGCGGTGTACGCGAGCCGTTTGTGGTGAAGTGGCCGGGTAAAACGAGACCGGGGGCGGCATGTGATGTGCCGGTGATCGGAACCGACTTTTATCCCACCTTGCTTGAAATCGCCGGGTTGCCGCAAAAGCCGTCGGAACATCGGGATGGAGTTAGTTTGGTGCCTTTGCTTACAGGTGAAGCTGAAGAGCTGGAGCGGGAGAACCTATACTGGCACTATCCCCATTATCATCGCACCAAGCCCTATGGCGCCATTCGTTCGGGGGAGTGGAAGCTGATTGAGCTTTTCGAGGATGGCGCGCTGGAGCTTTACGATCTCAAAAAGGACCCATACGAAACTGAAAACCTGGCGATGCAGTATCCTGAAAAGGCGGAAGAGCTTTTGACGCTGCTAAAGGAGTGGCGCACATCCACGGGTGCCCAGATGATGATGCCGAATCCGGATTTTGATCCGAAGCGGGCGAATGAAAATCCCCGCAGAAAAAAATAAACCAACTTGCCGTGCGAGTGCGGAACAGGAGTATTTCATGACAATAAAACAATGCGCATTACTGATGTTTTTAACGGTGGGGATGGCATCGGCGCGCGAAACGATGGATTGCAATTTCGGGTGGAAGTTTCATGGGGGCGATGGGGATGCCGCTGCATTTTCTGCGGTATCGTTTGATGATCGTTTATGGAGGGCAGTGGATCTGCCGCATGATTACCAGATTGAGCAGCCGTGGGCAGAACCAGCCGAAGAGCAAAAGCGGATGGAAAAAAAGAAGCAGCCGTTCGTTTCCCGGGGGTTTAAGGAGCTGGGCATCGGATGGTATCGGAAGGAGCTGAAGGTCGACCCGGCCTGGAAAGGGAAGCGTGTGCTGCTGGATATTGGCGGCATTATGTATGTGGGTGATGTCTGGTTTAACGGGATTAAGGTGGGAACGAATGAATACGGTTATCTGGGAACGGAGCACGATCTGACGGGGCACATCAATTGGGATGGCAAAAATGTTGTTACCGTACGTGCGGATAACACGTTAAATTCCCGTTGGTATACGGGGGGTGGGTTATACCGTAAAGTGCACCTGGTTGTAAAAGAGCCAGTGTCCATTGCCCGCCATGGGGTTTTTGTCTCAACACCGGTAATCACAGACAAACAAGCATCAGTTAAGGTACAGGTCGAGTTGGATAATCTGACGGGTAAGAAACCGCAGGCCGCTGTTGCTGTACGCATCCTTTCTCCGGACGGGAAGGCCGTCGCCAACGGGAATGCCCGTATTCAGCTGAACGGTAAAAGCACCACTTCAACCCTTGAGCTTACGGTCACTCAACCGCAACGTTGGTCTACGGAGGAACCGAACCTTTATACCGCCGAAGTAACCGTTACAGCCGCTGATAACGTATTGGATAACGTATCAGAAAACTTTGGGTTTCGCACGATAGAGTGGGACCCCGAACAGGGCATGGTGCTGAATGGCAAACGCGTTAAATTTCATTGGGTAAATGTGCACCACACGTTTGGCGCACTGGGAGCTGCTAATTATGAAGCGGCCATCGTAAAACGGTTTAACGTACTCAAAGAGATGGGCGTGAACGGTATCCGTCTGGCCCATAACCCGTATGCTTCTTCCTTTTATGAGCTGGCAGACCAACACGGGATATTGCTGGTGGATGAGCTGTTTGATCAGTGGGAGGGGCAGAATAACTATCGCGTTGATTTCTTCGATGCGATTGTTCCGTGGAGCACCAAGGAGTGGATCAAGCGCTCCCGCAACCATCCTTCAGTTATTCTTTACAGTTTGGGTAATGAGATCTGGACGCACCAGATCGCGAACCTTGGAAAACATAAGCAGTGGAGGGTGCCTGTCTACAACATTCTTAAAGAAGAGTGCGTTAAATACGACGATACACGAAAGTTTACGGTTGGCCTCTACCCTGCCCGAGAAGAGGGCATGACCCGAAGTGATGAGCGATATAAGGATAGTAAACCTGCCGAAATTGCATTTGTGTCGGATGTGATGAGTCAGAACTATCTGTATAGCTGGTTTGCCACTGACCATATAACGTATCCTGACTGGCTGTTTTTCCAGAGCGAAGCAACGACCGTCGGGATGGGGAAGAACTATTTCGGAATGCCGGAGGAAGCGGTCGGATTGGCGTACTGGGGGGCCATCATGTATGTGGGGGAGAGTTTCGGTTGGCCGCAAAAAGGCTGGGTGAATTCGGTGATCGACCTTTCTCTGGAAAAGCGCCCGCAGTTTCACTACATCCGCAGCTATTATAGGGATGAACCCATGGTGCATATCGGCATTTATGAGAAAGAGGCCAAACTGGTACTCTGGAACGATGTCGAGTTGGGCATGGCGCAGATGGATGAAAGTTGGAACCGCCCTTTGAATAGTCACGTTAAAATGGATGTCTGGACCAATGCCGAAGAGGTTGAGCTGTTGCTGAACGGTCGTTCTTTAGGAACCCAAAAGAATCCTTTAGATAACCCTGACCAACGAAATAAAACAACGTGGCAGGTGGATTATGAACCGGGTGTACTGAAAGCCGTTGCCCGAACCCAGGGGAAGGTCGTTGCTGAACATGTGATTGAGACGGTCGGAAAGCCGGTGGCATTAAAACTGGAAGCCGATAATCCGAGTTGGAAAGGGGATGGCTTTGATCTGCAGCACATCCGTGTCAGTGCGGTGGATGACAAAGGACGCCTTGTCTTTGACTCCACAGATCTCGTCCAGTTCAGCGTAGAAGGTCCGGCCCGCCTGGTCGCAGTGGATAACGGCGATATGCTCAGCGATGAACTGCACGTTGCCAACGAGCGCAGTCTACACAGGGGAACGGCTCTGGCCATTCTCAGGGCGGGACGCCAATCGGGCAGCGTAACTTTTGCAGCTGAAGCTGAAGGCTTTGAGCCGATTGCACTTACTTTCGAGGTAAAATAATGATGCGAAAAAGCGTATTCGTATGCAGCGCATTGTTGATGGCTGGGACTGCTTTTGCCCAAGGCGACAAGCCAAACATCGTGTTAATCATGTGCGATGATATGGGCTATTCAGACCTAGGGTGTTACGGCAGCGAGATACAGACCCCCCATATAGATGCTCTGGCAGAAGATGGGGTCAGGTTCAGCAATTTTAAAAATACGGGACGTTGCTGCCCAAGTCGTGCTTCGTTGTTAACAGGGCGTCATCAGCATGCTGTTGGATTGGGATGGATGACTGCGGTTGACGAACATCGTCCGGGGTATCGCGGACAGATTGCCGATACGATCCCTACCCTTGCCGAAATAATGAAGGAGAACGGCTATTCAACGTATATGGCAGGGAAATGGCATGTAACCGTGGATGGCGCATGGAAGCCCAAAGATAGTACACCCAATGGAAGCTATCCGACGGAAAGAGGTTTTGATGAGTTTTATGGAGGGCTTACTGGAGGCGGGAATTATTATAAGCCGAAATCGATTCATCGTAATGAAGAGAAGATTACGACGTTTCCCGAGGGGTACTACTATACCGATGCAATTACTGATCATGCGGTAGCGTTTATCCAGAATCATGATGCCACGAAGCCGTTTTTTATGTATGTAGCGCATTATGCACCCCATCGTCCACTGCAGGCTCCTGAAGAGCGGATTGATGCATGCAGGGAACGATATAAAGTGGGATACGATCTGCTGCGGCAGGAACGTTATAGACGCTTGAAAGAGATCGGACTGATAAAATCAGCGGTCGAGCTTCCGATTCATACGGGTGAATTTAAGAAGCAGGCAAGGCCGTCGTGGGATGCTCTTGATGCAAAGCTGAAGGAAGAATGGATCGAAGAGATGGCAACCTATGCCGCAATGATCGAGATCATGGATGACTGGATCGGGGAAGTGGTAGAAGAAGTAAAGAAGAGAGGCGAGTTTGATAATACGTTATTTGTTTTTTTGAGCGATAATGGTGCAACCAGCGAAGGAGGTTTTATTTCGCAACTTGCAGCGGACCTGAGTAATACCCCTTACCGTTCATATAAAGCCAAAACCTTTATGGGGGGGATCAGTTCTCCTCTTATTATCCATTATCCGAAAAAAATAAAGAAGGGTGCAGGAGGAGTGAGAGCGGATTCTACGCATATCACTGATATTCTACCCACCTGCCTGGATTTGGCCGGAATAGAATATCCTAAAACATTTAACGGGGCTGAGATCGCTCCGCCGGACGGGATCAGTGTGGTTCCGGCTTTAAAAAATGAAGCCCTGCCCGAACGCGATTTTTTCTTTGAACACCAAACGGCCTGCTCGGCTATTTCCGGCGATTGGAAACTGGTCCGTCTAAGCACTGGATGGTCTTGGGAATTGATTCATCTGAAAGAGGATCCGTTTGAACAGAACGATGTCGCAAAGGCGTATCCTGAAAAAGTCGCGGAGTTGGAGGAAAAGTGGAATGCTTGGGGAGAAAAGAACAATGTGCTTCCTTTGAATCCAAAAGGTCTTTCCTGGGATAATCGCGTAAAAAAGTATACCGAGCAATATCCTGTTCAGGATGGTCGGGAAGGGAATAACAAATGAAAATATATCTATCTGCACTAATCATTGCTCTGGGCGCCCTGGTCTGTAATGCACAGACGCCCAAAACAGACAAGGCACTCGTTGCCGCGACAACAAAGGCGGGAGTCTCTGTATCGAAGCGTTCGGGCGGCCAGCCGAAGTTCACCGGTTCCTACATCCCCGAGACACCCATCTGGCCCGATTCCCCGGACAAGAAATGGCTTACGTATCATCTCGCACACCCCGGACCGGGAAACGCGAGACCCGGCGACCCCAACTCCGCGTTCTTCTGGAAGGGCCGCTACCACCTGCACTACATCTACAAGAACCGCACCGGATTTGTATTCGCACACGTTTCCAGTGACGACATGGTGCGGTGGGAATGGCATAAGACCGTCCTCGCACCGCCCACGACGGGCCACGGCATGTTCAGCGGCACGGGTTTCATTACCAAGGACGGCAGGGCGGCGATGGTTTATCACGGCGAGGGGTCGGGGCGGAACTGGATCGCCTATGCCTTGGACGACGAGATGGACCAGTGGAGCCAGCCGGAAGTCATGCTGCCGAATGACAAGGATGGTAAACCACTAACATCAATGCCTTACTTTGATCCTGATGTCTGGATCAATAACGGTACGTATTATGGACTGAACGGGAGGAGCAGCCGTCAGTCTGCTGTGATAATGAAGTCGGACAATCTGAAGGACTGGACATACATAGGTGAGTTGCTGCATCCGGATTTCGATGAGGAGAAACTCGGGGTCAAAAAGGGTGAAGACATCTCCTGCGCAAACATGTTTAAACTCGGGAATAAGTGGGTCCTGACGTGTATCAGCCACCGTCTGGGATGTCGCTATTTTATCGGAGATTTCAAGGACGAACAGTATCTGCCCGAGTTCCATGCGATGATGAGCTGGCAGGGAAGTAATTTCTACGCCCCGGAGTCCATGCTGTCGAAAGACGGGCGTCGCGTGATGTGGGCATGGATTATGCATGGCGCCAACCCCACCGGTGTCCAGTCGCTTCCCCGCGAACTGGATCTGCCGGAGGACGGTGTGCTTCGGATCAAGCCCCTAAGTGAACTGCAGTCCCTGCGCTATGACGAGAAGGTGGAGAAGAATCTGACGGTTGTGGCTCGCAAGGAAGCCAGACTCGAAGCGCTGACGGGTGATGCGGTCGAATTGGAGATTACATTCGCAGCGCCTCTTCCGAAGGAATTCGGCCTGAAACTACTCGGTGACAATAAGGGCGAAAACTCAATGAGCATCGTCGCCGGCGCGGGGATGAAAAAGCTGATGGTTGGCAATCTCGACCCTGAGTTCGCATTGAAGAAGGATGAAAACCTGACTCTGCGGATATTCATCGACAAGAACCTGGTCGAGGTCTTCGCCAACGACCGACAGGCTGCGGTCTATCCCCACAAGCATTTTCGCGATAATCCGAACATCAGCCTGTTTACAAAGGACAGCGACCTGGTCGTAAAGGAAATGAAGACCTGGAAGATGAAATCGATCTATAAGCCTGCGGAATAACGAGGCTTTGCGAAAACGTTAAACGGACTCGTGAGGGAAAGTTATTCTTCATAATATAGACTACAGGAACTGAGCCGAACTATGAAATGGAGAATAGTAATCCTTCGCGGTGTGCGCCGGAAGTGCTCTGCGATTCCGACATCATTACAGCGTAATATTTGTTCTGCTTAAGCTGTTTGTGCACGGCGCTGAAAATCAATTAAAAATATAGGATATCGTTATGAGTGCGCCAAGCAAAGCTGTCTTAAATAAGCTGGACAATCCAGCCCATGCAAAGGTTAGCCGCCGGCATGGAATAGACCTGCACGGTTGAGGAAGTAACTGGGGCTTCAAGACCTCGGGTATAGTCGATTATATGGGACGCGTTATTCCACAGGATGTGTCGAAAATGAAAAAAAAAGGAAAAGAAGCAGAAGAAATAAGGGGACTGGAAAGGGTTGATGTACCGGAAAGCAACGCGGCCTTTACTTCGTAAAGAGCCACGTCCTACAACTCGGATCAGTTGGTGCCAATATTGAAAACAAACGGTGTAGGGCGTGCCTCTGCGCGCAGCGCAGGGCGCGTTTGCTGTGATATGATGGTATTTCAACATTTTCCTTCCCCCTAAGGATCTACGTAGAATTTTATGGTGAACGGGCTGGGCAGGAGAATTTTTGGTTTTTCACGGCAGTGCGTTTCAGATGCCATCGAAAGACGCGGAAGAACTTCCGAAAAGCACGAAGGACAAGTCGATCAAGAAAATGGACGAGAGCATCAAAGCTCGTCGCGATTTATCTAAACTAAATAAGGAACCCTATGTCGAATTTATCTAAAATGGTCGCGCTGCCGTTACTGTGTTTATCTGTAGTTCATGGTCAGGCAGCAAAGCCCAAAAACGTGGTATTCATTGCCATTGACGATCTGAACACCGATCTCGGGTGTTACGGGCATGAACTGGTCAAGACGCCAAATATGGACCGTCTGGCGAAGATGGGGGTGCAGTTTAATAATGCATATTGCCAGCAGCCGTTATGCGGACCGAGCCGGGTGAGTATCATGTCAGGGCTACGTCCGAATACGACCGACTGCTTCGCTCTGGGAGACAATATCCGCAGGAAACGCCCCGAGACCGTAACCCTCGGTCAGTTCTTTCAAAATAAGGGATACTATGTCGGGCGCGTCGGAAAAATTTATCATTACGGCAATCCCAGCCAGATCGGCACAAACGGGAACGACGATGAGTTGAGCTGGCAGGAGCGCTTTAATCCGCAGGGTATCGACAGCCTGCAGGAGGATGAAATCATCCGCTATCCGGGAGGAAAAAAAGGGAACCCCGACAAAAAGGAAAACCTTGGAATCTCGATGGCCTGGTGGGATCCGGTGAGCCAAGATGAGGAACACACCGACGGAATGGTTGCCTCGCGAGCAATTGAAATGATTGAACGCAATAAGGACAAACCGTTCTTTGTGGCGGCTGGGTTTTTTAATCCCCATTGCCCCTATGTGGCTCCGAAAAAATATTTTGATCTCTATCCGTTTGAATCCATAACCATGCCCGACGTTGAGCAGTCCAGGAAAGATCTGGAAGATGTTCCGCCCATGGCGATTCAGCGCGATTCCGGCAAGAAATGGCCATTCTGGATAGGGGATAAAATCACGGTGGATGAGGCCCGCAAATGTAAGCAGGCCTATTTTGCCTGCATCTCGTTTGTGGATGCCCAGATCGGACGCATCATGGATGCGCTTGAGAAAAACAACCTTATGGACGACACCCTGATTGTGGTGTGGTCCGACCATGGATACTTCCTGGGAGAGAAAGGTCTGTGGTATAAGCGCAAAAATTTTGAGCGTTCACTGCGCGTGCCGCTGATCATTGCCGGTGGAGGTGTTAAAGCACAGGCCCAGGCGTGCAACCGTCCCGTTGAGCTGCTGGATATGTATCCGACGATTGTTGAGCATACCGGCTTTGAAGTTCCATCGGTTTTGGAAGGTGAGAGCCTGGTGCCGCTGATGAATGATCCCTCGGCCAAATGGGATAAACCGGCGATCTCACAGGTTATCCACACCAGAGGCACAGCGTTTGGATTTTCGCTGCGCAATCAGCGCTGGCGTTATACCGAGTGGAAGAAGGGTGAAGCGGGACGCGAGTTGTATGACCATGTCAATGACCCGGATGAAGTAAACAACCTAGCTGAGAATCCTGAGTATGCCGCGTTGGTCAAGAAGCTCAGCGCGCAACTGGAACCGTATGTAGACACGATGAATATGGCTCCGAAACCGCCGAAGAAAACCGGAAAAAGTAAAGGCTGATAACCCTGTGTGTGATCTCTATATTGTGGCAGGACAGGGTACTTCATATTTAGGCGCTGGGACATCCAGTTCGCGAAGCGATGGCGCAAATTCCACCACTAGACTGTTTAGGTTCTTAAATATAATGCGTATTCATATCTAATGTAAGGGGAGTCGCGCGATGATGGGTTTAAATGTTACAAAGGATCTGAAATGAGAAGATCTCTATGGGGGTTTGGGAGTCTGCTGTTGTTTGCTGTGGCCGTACATGCGGGCCGGGCGCCGAATATCATTTACATTTTAACCGATGATCTGGGTTACGGAGATTTGAGCTGTAACGGGCAGACGCATTTCCAGACGCCAAATATTGACCGCTTGGCGGCCGAAGGGCAGCAGCCGATGCCGGCGACGATTATCCCGGCGGCCTGGACCCGAACCAGCCCAAGTCCGTATTCTGGACGCAGACCAAGCGCTACGAACCCTATTTCGAGGAATTCAAAAAGCGCAACATCACATTCCGCGGAAAAAAGAAAAATAGATAGAAGCAGGAGAATATCATGAAATTAACATATACCCTAATTGCGCTTTTATTGTTTGGGGCAACTCGAGTTGGTTTTGCCGCCGGCGGAGATGGCGTAATAGAAAATGGTCAATTCAGCGCCTCTTCAATGCAGGTTGAAAAGCGGGTGCATGAAGGCGTTACGCTCAAAACCAGCTATCTTCCCGACCTTGCATTTGACGGAGATGAGTCAACGCGCTGGTCATCCGAGTTCAAGGACGATCAATGGATTGCTGTAGACTTGGAAAAAAGCATTGAATTGCAAACCGTAGAGATCATCTGGGAAAAGGCCTACGCCAACTCATACGATGTGCTGGTTTCGGAGGATAAGACATCCTGGACGTCGGCCCATACTGAAGCCGATAAGTCATCCCACGAAAAGGACAGCATCACCTTCAGGCAGAATGTCGCCGGTCGCTATCTGAAAATTCATTGTAAAAAAAGAGCCGGCAATTTTGGGTTCTCCATCAAGGAGATCTATATTAACGGGCAGACTACAGCGGTTTTAACGCTGCCGGTGATTCCTGAGGATGCGCCTTACAGAGATAAAAACCTTGATCCGGCGCTGCGGGCAAGGGATTTGATCAGCCGCATGACATTTGCAGAAAAGATGCTGATGACGGGTGGGACGGATCACATGTATCTGAATAGACTTAACCGATTCGATATTCCTCGCATCCGAATGACCGATGCTTCTGCAGGCATCCGCATTAAAAACGGAACACCGAATCCGATTGATACAACGGCCTTTCCGGCCCCGATCACCCTGGCCGCCAGCTGGGATCCATCGATGGCCTATGCATACGCCGAGGCGATTGGTGAAGAGTGTCGGGGATTTGGGTACAGCATTCTCCTAGGGCCGGGCGTGAATATTTACCGCGTCTCTCAAAATGGTAGAAACTTTGAATATTATGGCGAAGATCCATACCTCTCTTCACGCACCGTGGCCGGTTATGTGAAAGGGCTCCAGGAGCAGGGGGTTCTGGCGACCGTTAAGCACTTCATTGCGGATCATAATGAGTTTATCCGCCATGAATACAATGCGGTTATCGATGACCGTACGATGCACGAGATCTACCTTCCCGCCTTTAAGGCCGCTATCCAGGAAGGTGATGCCAAGGCCATCATGACCGCGTACAATTATGTGAACGGGCAGGACGCCGGAGAACAACACAGCACCATCAATGAGTTGCTAAGGGATGAAGTGGGCTTCGAAGGAATCGTGATGACCGATTGGGGCGGCTACAAGGATGTGGAAATGCTTCTGACATCCGGGCAGAACCTGATGATGCCGAGCAATCGACATTTTGTCCGGTTCTGGAATGAATATGTCCATCAGAATCCTGATGAGAAGGCGGCGGTTGAAAAAGAACTGGATCGGATGGTGTTTCGGATCTTCTCAACCCTTTTTGAAATGGGCGTATATGACCGCGATCAAAAGAATGCAGCGTTTGCAAAAAAGTTCGAATCCCATAAGGACGTTGCACGCAAGGTGGGTGAAGCCGGGATTACCCTCCTGAAAAACGATAATGACCTCCTGCCGCTGAATCCTGAAAAGTACAGCAAGGTTCTGCTTGCCGGGGATGATCGCCGCTATGCCGGCGGAGGTTCTGCCACCGTCAAAGGCTACGATGTCGTTACCTACGAGATGGGCATGAAGAAGCTGTTTGGTGCGGAGAATGTCACCTACGTGGAACAGCCTACGGTTGATCAGATTAAAGGGGCTGATCTGGTTATCTGCCGTGCACTTAATCACGGATGGGAAGGGAGTGACAGCCCGTTTGAACTTAAAGACCAGACGGCTTCGTTGTGTGTGGAAAACAATCCCAATACCATCATCCTCGCCGCGGGTGGCAAAGGAATGGCTATGCCGTGGCTGGATAAAGCCCAGGCGGTTCTGTTTACCTATTATCTGGGGCAGGAGGCCGGCAATGCCATCGGTAATGTTCTCACCGGGAAAGTAAATCCTTCCGGGAAGCTGCCGTTCACGATTGAGAAGAAGTTCGAAGACTCGTTTGCCTACGGTTACAACTATCTGGATGCGACGGGCCAGTATCACCTGACATCCAAAGTCGACCAGATCGAGAAACTGCTGAAACCGGGAAAAGAGCTGAGCCTGCCGCACGACATTGTGTATGAAGAGGGGATCTTCGTCGGTTACCGCTGGTACGACAAAGAGAACATTGCACCTCAATTCCCCTTCGGATTCGGACTCAGCTATACAACCTTTGCCTATCGTGATCTGAAGGTTAAAACGGTGGAAACCCGGAACGATGAGATTGCACGCGTTACATTCACGCTGACCAATACGGGCAAGCGGGCTGGAGCAGAAGTGGCCCAGCTCTATGTGCAGGATGAGAAGTGCAGCGTGGAACGTCCGAAAAAGGAGCTGAAAGGCTATAAAAAGGTCTTTCTGCAGCCGGGTGAAAGCCAGGAGGTTACGCTTGCCTTGACACGGAGTGACCTTGCTTTCTGGGACGTGAAAAGCAAATCATGGAAAACCGAAAAAGGTACATTCCGGGTTTTAGTCGGCACATCATCGCGCGGGATAAAGCTGGATGGTTCGTTTGCGCTGAAATAAGTAGGGTTTCCAGGGCAGCGTGGCTGCAATCAAGCCGGGCTCAGAATGGGGTGTTGAAGGGATTAATCCCTTGTTCTGTTTAGATTGTGGCCCGGAAACCGTACGCTTAAGTAAACCTAGATTCGGGATCTTGGGTAAAAGGATCTGTATCAATGGAGCAACGGACTTTGAATCAATTTTGTACTAAACTGGGTTATCCGTGTTACGTGAGATGAATCGAAGAGCCGGATGTGGGAAATCCACAAGTCCGGTTCTGTGAGGGGCATTGACGTTCCTTGCAATATGGGAAAAGTGAAATTCAGGAATATTGAAAGGAACTATATTATGTCTACTCGACAACAGGCTTTTGTTGTTCTTTTAATTTTCTTGAGTGCTCAGGTTAACGCGCTGGAATTACCACGTGTTTTTTCAGATGGTATGGTTTTGCAACGGGACCTGCCGGTTTCGGTTTGGGGTCGATGCGAACCCGGGGAAACTGTTGAGGTGCAGTTTGCAGAAAGAACTGCTTCAACGATTGCGGATGACGAGGGAAACTGGTCGGTTTGCCTGGACCCGCTCAAGGCTTCGTTTGAGGCTCGTGAGTTTGTGGTTTCCAGCGCATCCAAAAAGATTGTTTTTAAGAACGTTCTGGTTGGCGAAGTCTGGCTGGCTTCCGGGCAGTCCAATATGCAGTGGCCCGTCAATAAATCTGTAGATTCGGATCTCCTTCGGCTCGGTGGCACCGATCCTTATCTGCGTTTGCTTCCGATGTTTTGCCGGCCATCGGCCCAGCCAGAATTTACTTCTCCAATGTCATGGGTTTTGCATAGTCCTCAAGCGGCAGAAAAGTTCAGTGCGGTTGGTTATCAGTTTGCACGTGATATGCGTATGACGTTACAGGTGCCGGTCGGCATTATCCTGTGTGCGGTTGGAGGCACTTCGGCTATCGCATGGACCCGGACGAAAGCTGCGTCCCAAGATCCGGTTCTTCAGGCGAAGTTGGAGGAGTGGGATATCGCGCTTGCCCGCTACGATGAGGATCTGGCCGCTTGGGAAATAGAGTATGCCGCATGGCTTGAGAAAAACGGGATCGCCGAACCCGACTATGAGATTCATAAGCGCACGGGTGCTCCGAGAATGCCGCATGGTGAGAAGAGTGCGCATCGACCCGGAAATCTGGCAAACGGGATGATCAGTCCTTTTGCCGGCTACACGATGCGCGGAGTGATTTGGTATCAGGGCGAGGAAGATGTTCAATGGGATCCGGCAAATTATGGTGAACGGCTTAAGGTTATGATTGAGGACTGGCGGGACTGGTGGGGGTTGGATTTGCACTTTGGGATTGTTCAACTGCCTAATTTAAAGAAGGCCGAGGCAGAGCCATCCAATAACCCGTGGCCGAAATTCCGCGAGAGTCAACGTAGGCTGGCCGAGGCAGATCCGAACACGGGGTTGGTTGTTACCATCGATCTTGGAGAGGCCAATGATATTCATCCAATGAATAAGTTTCCTGTTGGTCGTCGGCTCGCCAGATGGGCGCTGACGGATGTTTACGGCATGCTCGATCTGCGGGGCGGTCCGGAGGTTGAAGGTGCTGTTCGGGAGACCTCTTCGATTATCCTGAACTTTTCGCAGACCGGATCTGGACTTCATGTTAATGATCTTCACGAACTTGGCGGGTTTACCGCATCCGATAGCGAGACCGAGCCGAAGTGGGGGACCCAATTTTATCCTGTGGAAGCAAAGCTTCGTTCCGGGACGGAGGTCGAGCTCACGATTCCTGCGGGAAAGAACCCTATCCGCGTACGCTATGGCTGGCAGTCGAATCCGGTTGACGCCAACCTGAGTAACAAGGAGCGTCTTCCTGCGAGCCCGTTCGAGATTGCTCTCTCGTTGTGTGATTAAGACAGCTCTTCGTATAATTTAGAGAAATTTACCATAGAGGGCACTAAGATGCAGAAGATAAGCTTACTAATGATATTGGTTGTTCTGGTTGCTGGAAGCCGTGCGGCGGATCCCGATTATCCGTATTGGCCGGATTACCATAAGGCGGGTAACGGGGAAATCGTGCCCCAAAGCTGGAGTGCAACGGATCACATTCTTGAGGGTTGGGACTGGTCGCTTCCGCCATCAGTTACGCCCAGTTCGCAGGGAGTTCTCGGGATGGATCGCGAAATCGGCCTCGGTTCTGTTCCGCAACTCGATCCGAATTTTCCCGTGAATGCGACTTTTGTTCAGTGGGTCTATTGGCGCGAGCTCGAACCCGTTGAAGGGCAAATCGATTGGCAACCGCTGCTGGATCGTATTGACCAGTGCGAAACGTACGGGCAGAAGATTATCATCCGCATCCTGGCCCACACGCAATCGAAGGATGGCAACTTGGCCAAGGGTCATGCTCCGCAGTGGCTGGAGGGTAAAGGCATTGCCATGGCGGATCTGGGGACGAGCGATTGGGCCGCCTATGATCCGGCTGATCCGCTCTTTCATACCTACTACACGAACCTGATCGATTCGCTGCGACTGTCCGGTATTCCGCAGATGGACACGGTTCAGGCGATGTATGTCGGGTATGCGTCCAAGTCGCTGGGCGATGAGGACATCGGCCCGCATGGCATGGATCCGGCGAATGAGCCGCAGCATGTGAAGGAGCGGCTGGATGCCTGGGGAGCTGCCGCCGCAGGCGTTGAACATAAAATCTTTATGGGTGGGCCGAGTGAACACGGCTTCGCCAAGGGCTTCGGCGTCCGGCGCGGCTTTGTGGAAAAATATCTCTACACCATTCCGGATGATTACATCGGCCAGCAGGTGGATGCGGACGGCTATCTGTATGTGGATGAGGATGCCTGGGTGATTAAGGAACAAGCTTTCAACGGCGAAGTTAATGAAGAATATGAAGAAGCCTGGGCGACGGCTGAGCGGGATTATCGCTTCGGCACCAACCTGGTCAGCTTTTCCTACCGCTACTTTATGTCGAACCTGCGGCTGGTGCAGATGCGCTGCACCTATGTGCATAACAAGGATACGCTCATGCCTCAGCTGCTTCCATGGGTTGCTCAGGAGCTGGGCCGCACCGTGGAAGATACACCCGATATCTGGTGCTACCTGAACACCTCCTACTTAAATAAAGGGGTACTTGGAGAAAGTAGTCTGAATGAACGAACGAAAGTGAAAAACTTTGAACGCTGGCTTTATCAGCGCGACTCAGCCGGATACGAAACCACGCCGGTTGAACCGATCAGCAACGAACCGATCGGCCTGTGGATGACCAGTTCGGATATCGACCACATGGCCAAACTGGGACAGAACATCGGCTTTGCCATCGATGACCGCTTTATCGGAACGCAGCCGACACGAGTGGCGGTCAAAGTCAGCTATTTGGATCAGACGTCGGGCATGCTGACCCTCAGCTACCAGAATCCTGCGGGTGCCCAGCAGAAATCCATCCCATTGACTCAGGACGGTAAGCTTAAAACCGCAACGTTCATCATCGACGACCTGGTCGCGCCGGCGCTGGGATTCGATTACGACATCACGTTTTCGGCTCCCAATGAGGCCGTGCTGAGTTTTTTGCGCATTATCAAACTCGAAGGCGCTTCGAACCCGACGTCGTCGGTTCTTTTTTCCGACACGTTCGACGACGGAACTATTGCTACAGCAACCGACCCTTCAGACGTTAATGGCGGGTTTGACATTGCAGGAGATTTCAGCGATCCGGAGATTACCCTGTTTGAGGCCGGCGGAAATGCGGTGCTGGATCTGGCGGGTGCGACGAATGATTTCCCGTTTGTCGCCATGATCAGTAAAAAAAAAGTCAACGCTGCCGACGAGGATTCCCTTAAGCTGCAGATCGACGTTGCCAGCCTGAGCGCTGCCCATTGGTGGATGCGCCCATTGGGCATAAATCTCCGGCCGAACAATTCCGCCCAACCCCAGGTCTACAACCCGGGAACCGTTGCACCGCCGCTGGGACTATCCCTTCTGATTGGTAATCAGGATAATAGCAACTGCAGGGTGGCTCTTGCCGCCTGCGACGGTGTCGCGGAAGACTGGCTGTGGGAGGATCTTGATGTTAGTCATGCTGAATTAGAAGACGGATTTACTGCGATGCTTACGGTCAATCCCGCAGGTTGGCAATTAAAATTTTCCGGAGCTGAAAGTCTTCCTGCTAATGCATCCGGATCCTGGGGGACGTTAGGCTGGAATGATATTTTCAGCAGCAATACCTACGTGCAATGCTACCTGAGGGAAGATAAGAACGCATCAAAGAATCCGCCCCAAACCGGGACGGCAAGGGCTGAAATCGCCTCGATACACGTCACGGGCGTGCAGTTGTTGTCGGAATACGAGATCTGGACGACCCGGTGGGGAAGTGCCGACCTTTCGAACCCATTGGCCGACTTTGACAACGACCACCTGAGTAACCTTGCGGAATATGCCCTGAACGGAAACCCGACCAATTCCAGTGACAATGGATTAATTAATGTGGAAGTCGATGAGTCGGCCTTTACCTATGTTCATGCATCCAATGCGGTCGATGGCAGCCTGGTGTATCGTTTGCTTGAGCGAACCAATCTGGTGACTGGAATTTCGAATACGAACAACTGGGACTCGCAAACCTTCGGCCCGGCGATCGACGGCTATGCCATGGTCAGCAATCACTATGGTGTCGGTGATGAAGGCCAGCGGTTTATCCAGTTGCAAGTGGAACCATTCTAAGCTGAAACCTCTGTTTAGATCAGCCCTGTCTTGTCGTATTACTAATTAAACCTGTTCATAGGGTTGGGAGTATTTTTTATGAAGAAGAGATGGATTGTTTTTTATGTTCTGGTGGCGGGTTTGGCCAATGCGGCCGAGAGGCCCAATGTACTGTTTGTCGCAATTGACGACCTGAATGACTGGATCGGGTGCTTTGACGGCCATCCGCAGGTGCAGACGCCGAACCTCGACAAGTTCAATGCCGAGGGAGGCATGGTGATGTATGATGCGCACTGCTCCTCGACCGTGTGCGGCCCTTCGCGTTCATCGCTGCTGACCGGAAAGTATCCGCACAATACCGGCGTGTATGGAAATACGACGAATCTGCGGAATGCGCCGAAAACAAAAGACCTGTTGACCCTGCCGCAATATTTCAGCACACATGGCTATCATACCTTGTCCTCGGGTAAAATTTTCCACAAACACCCAGTGCCAGGCGATAAAGGGAATGCAAAGGGGGATGAAGGGCAATGGGCCTTCGATGAATGGGTTCCTTTAAAGGGAGGCGTCGGCGCGATCAGTAAAGACCGCCCGGTCAATGGGCTGCCGGCGCTGCTGAGCGACAAATCCTATCATGCCAAAGGGTTCGACTGGGGTCCAACCATTGGAAATGATGAAACCAAGATGAAGGATTACATCACCGCCGAGTGGGCAGCGGAGCAACTCAATACGCGGGAGTTCGAGAAACCCTTTTTTATGGCGATCGGTTTATCCAAGCCGCATCTGCCGTGGTATGTCCCGCAGAAATACTTTGATCGGTATCCGTTGGAGGATATTGAGCTTCCAAAGACGATTCCGGATGATCTTGAAGACATCAAAAACAAGTTTGGGAAGCCGGTCAAACCGCATAACACCTGGGTGCGTGTGGAAACAGCCGGCCGCCACAAGGAGGCCGTGCAGGCCTATCTCGCGACGATCACGTTTCTGGATGATTGTGTTGGCGTGCTGCTTGATGGACTGGCCAACAGCAAGTATGCCGACAATACGATTGTGATGCTTTGGGGCGACCACGGATGGCATCTTGGCGAGAAACAGAAATACGGCAAGACGCAGCTCTGGCAGGAATCTTGTCGCGTGCCGATGATGGTCAAGGTGCCGGGCGTCACGCCGGACAACAAACAGTGTATGGGAGTCGTTAACCTGATTGACATGTATCCGACGCTCATTGATCTGTGTGGCCTGCCAAAGAATCCTGAAAACGACGGACGCAGTTTTGCAAAACTGCTGCAGAATCCGGATATGAAATGGAATACGCCGACACTTTCGGACTATGGCTATGGCGGGCACCGGATTTATGATGGGCGCTACAGCTATATCGTTTTTACCGAACAGGGGACGGAAGAGCTGTATGATCATAAGAACGATCCAATGGAATGGAATAACCTGATCAACAATCCTGAATATGAAGCCATTAAGGAACGTCTGAAGGCGCTGGTTCCAACTGAGCGCGAACCGGAATCCCCGAGGAATGGGAAGTAATATCGTCGAAGGTCGGAACGTCTAAAGTCAAAGGGCTCATATGCAGAATAGAAATCTTACTCGGCGTGCTTTTTACGTAACCGCTGCAACGGCGTTTGCTTCGATACATGCGTTCGGGAATACGAAGCCGAAAACGCGTGTGTTCATTCTGTCGGGGCAGTCCAATTGCGGCGGAGCCGGTAACGGGGATTTACTGCCGACGCCGTTAAGAGCGAAAGATCCTCAGGCGTTACTCTTTTCGAAGTATACCGCAAACCGCTGGCAACCGCTTGCCCCCTATAAGCGCACTGCGGAAAAGTTTGGAATTGAAAAGGAGGGTTTCGGGCCGGAGCTGGGTTTCGGGCGGGAAATGCGGAAAGCCTTTCCAGACGATTCGATTTGTATCATCAAGCAGTCGAGCGGTGGAACCTCGGTGGTGGCCTGGGATAAGAACCATGGAACAGAGGAATATACCGCTTTGATGAAGGAGGCCGGACACATCGGTTCAGCGAAAAAGGACAAGCCGCCGCAATATCCGGTTTTACTGAAAACCATCCAGGATGCGTTGGCTTTGCTGGATCAGCCCTGTGAAATTTCCGGATTTCTTTGGTTTCAGGCGGAGGCCGATGCAAAGACGGAGCGTTTGGCTTCGCAGTGGTCCGGGCGTGTTGTGACGTTGTTGGACAATCTGGCTGAAGATGTCGGTTTCAGTTCTGCTGTTCCACTCATGGTGATGGATTCGCATTTTCCATCAAAGAATTTGCAGGATAAACCGCACGGGGAACAAATCGTCCCGGCCTTATTGGATTATGCTCAATCAGGGGCTGCTTTCGGAGCGGATGAACTGCAGAAAAAAGCCGGTTTAGAATCGCTTTCGGCGAATGAGTTTATGAGCGCTTTTCAGGCGGTCACCGGTCGAGGTTCAGGCTTTTTTGATCAGGCTGACCGTATTTCTAAAATGAAACGAGATATTCGAAAAATGGCTGCTGAACGCCCGAAGACGGCTGTCATTGATGTGGATGACCTGCCGACCTATGAAGGGGTTCATTTTACGACGGCAGGGCAGGTTGAAATCGGTAAGCGGCTGGCTTTTGCATATAAAAAGTCTGGTGCGCTGTGAATGGGCCATTGAATATTTGATTCCCGTTGACTGTCCGGATGGACAGTCTTGCGGTGTTGTCGGTTCTGTTTTCATCTGTTTAGATTTCTGTTTTTCATCTGTTTATATAGATATGATAGGGCAATGAAGCACGACGTTTGAGTGAGGACATGGTGATATGATTCAAAAATGGGTTCAGGGATTGGCGGTTGCGGGTTTATTCTGTGCTGCGGCTGTGAGTTCGGCTGAACGGCCCTTACGACAGGCTCAGGACAGGCCGAATATTCTGTTCTGTATTATGGATGATGCATCGTGGGCGCATATGAGCGCTTATGGTTGTGAGTGGGTGGATACGCCGGCTTTTGATCGATTGGCAAAAGAGGGCATCCTTTTCCGCAATGCCTACACGCCGAATGCCAAGTGTGCGCCGTCGCGTTCCAGCATTCTGACGGGCCGCAATTCGTGGCAACTGGAAGAGGCGGCAAACCACGTGGTTAATTTTCCTGCTAAATTTAAAACCTTCCCGGAGGCATTGAAGGCGAATGGATACCTGACGGGTAAGACCGGTAAGGGCTGGGGGCCGGGTGATCCGGGTAAAGTGGAGGGTGAAAAACGCGAATTGATCGGCAAGTCCTGGTCGAAGCATAAGGAAAAACCTCCGGCGAAGGGAATGTCCGGTGAGAACTATGCAGCCAACTTTGCAGACTTCCTGGATGCGGCCGGGGAGCAGGAGTGGTTTTTCTGGTACGGTGCACGTGAACCTCATCGCCGCTATGAATACGGCAGTGCGGTGCGGGCGGGTAAAAAGCTGGAGATGATCGATAAGGTACCGGACTTCTGGCCGGACACGGAGGTCGTCCGCAATGATATGCTGGATTATGCGCTGGAAATAGAGCATGCGGATATGCATCTGGGGCGGATGATCCAGACCTTGGAAAAACGCGGTCTGTTGGATAATACGATCATTTTGATGACGTCTGACAACGGGATGCCGTTCCCTCGCTGCAAGGCGCAGGAGTATGAATATTCGAATCATATGCCGCTGGCGGTTATGTGGCCGAAGGGGATTAAGAACCCGGGCCGCGCCGTGGATGACATGGTCAGCTTTATTGATTTTGCGCCGACGTTTCTGGAGGTGGCGGGGGTCCCGTTTGAAGAATCCGGAATGCATTCTTCGCCGGGCCGTAGCCTAACGGATGTTTTCTATTCCGAAAAAGCGGGACAGGTGAATCCGGAGCGCGACTTTGTGCTGATCGGCAAGGAGCGACACGATTACAGCCGCCCGAATAATGCCGGCTATCCGATCCGTGGGATCGTTGGGAAGGATCACCTTTACCTCTACAATTATGAGCTCGACCGCTGGCCGACCGGGAATCCGGAACTGGGTTATCTCGACTGCGATGGAGGGGCGACCAAAACCGAAATCCTGAATATGCGCCGTGAAGGGAAGGATACGAAATACTGGGAGCTTTCGTTTGGAAAGCGAACGGTTCATGAAGAGCTCTTTAATATTGCTGCCGATCCGGATTGTTTGAACAACAGGGCGACCAGTGAAAAAGCCGCGCAGTTGAAGGCGGAAATGAAACAGCGGATGGAGAAGGTGCTGAAGGATCAGGATGATCCGCGCATCCTGGGAAATGGTGCGGTATTTGATACATACGGCTATTCTCAGCCGCATGCGTGGAATTTTTACGAACGGTTCATGGCGGGGGAATTTACGCCGAAACAGACCGGTTGGGTTAATCCTTCTGATTTTGAAAAGGCGCCGTTGGATTAGGAAAGTAGGACAGGCTTCCAGCCTGTCTCCCGCAGGATGGCATTGCGTATGTAGACAGGCTGGAAGCCTGTCCTACATTATATTTGAAGGAATGAAAGGTTGATGAAATGAAACGATTGGTAATTGCAGGTTTAACGTTGATGGCTGGATTGCAGTTGTCAGCAATGGCAGACAAACTGGAACTTAAGATGCTGCCGGGCGAGTACTGGTGGGCGGGGCTCAGCTCCAAAGGGCATGAAACGCCTTACGACGCGACAAGCAAGGTGTCGTATGAACTTTACGGGGATAACAAGGGGAATCAGGCGCAGCCTTTGCTGCTCTCCAACAAGGGCCGCTATGTCTGGAGCGAGCAGCCGATTAAGTACTCATTTGACAAGGGCACCATCACCGTAACCACCCGTGAGGGAAAGATTGAATCGGGTGCTAAGGGGAACAACCTGGCGGGGGCCTTTGGCCATGTGTCAAAAACCTATTTTCCATCGGACGGAAATATTCCGGATGAACTGCTGTTTACACATCCGCAGTACAATACCTGGATTGAGCTGATGTATGATCAGAATGAAGAAGATATTCTGGCGTATGCGCAGGCGATTATTGATCAGGGGTATCCGCCGGGCGTGCTGATGATTGATGATAACTGGCAGGAGGATTACGGGACCTGGGAGTTTTCTCCGCGTCGGTTTCAGGATCCGAAAGGCATGATGGATAAACTGCATGCCATGGGCTTTAAGGTCATGCTCTGGATGTGCCCGTTTGTTTCGGCCGACTCGGCTGACTTCCGGCAGTTGGCAGCAGATGGTCTGCTCCTGCTTGATCCGCAGAAGACGCAGAATATTCTGTGGGCCAATACCAAGAACAAGGCGGCGGTTATCCGTTGGTGGAACGGGGCGAGTGCCTGCCTGGATCTGAGTAATCCGAAAACACAGGAATGGTTTAAAAAGAAGCTGGATTATCTGGTGGAAGAGTACGGGGTGGACGGGTTTAAGTTTGATGCGGGTGATGCCCGGTTTTACACCGAAGGCGTTGTCTCCTGGCAACAGGACGTTTCGCCTAATGACCATACGCAGTTCTTTGCGGAGTTTGGCCTTAACTATCCGTTGAATGAATACCGCGCGTCCTGGAAAATGGCCGGGCTGCCGTTGGCGCAGCGTCTCCGCGATAAAGGTCACAAATGGGAAGATCTCGCCAAACTCATTCCCGACCAGATGTCGCAGAGCGTGATGGGCTATGCCTATACCTGCCCGGATATGATCGGCGGCGGAGAATACCGTTCGTTCCTCAACAGTGCTGTCATTGATGAGGAACTGGTGGTTCGTTCCGCCCAGGTGCATGCACTGATGCCGATGATGCAGTTTTCGGTCGCTCCATGGCGGATTCTCTCCAAAGAAAACCAGCAGATCTGCCTCGATATGGCAAATCTCCATCTGAAGATGGGTGATCATATTCTGGCGCTGGCCAAAGAGGCTTCCAAAACAGGCGAACCAATCGTCAAACCCATGGTACTGGCGTTCCCGAACGGCGGCTATGAAACGGTCAAAGACCAGTTCGTGCTAGGCAACGATATCATCGTCGCCCCCGTCGTCGAAAAAGGTGCGCGCTCGCGTTCGGTGGTTCTTCCCGCGGGAAAATGGAAAGCGGAGGATGGCCAGATTTATGCCGGTGGAAAAACGGTTGAAATCGATGTTTCCCTGAAACGCCTGCCCTATTTCAAAGTCATACGTTAAATGCCTAAGCGGGGATTTTTCTCTAGGTGTGGTCCCTACGAAAACTAATCCGTAGCGATAATGCCAGAAAACATTGGCCAAAGTTTGGGAGTTGGTTCGAAAAGATATCCGCTCAGAGCGAGTGAGTTGGTTGAAGCTGGTGACAATACGATGGAAAATGACCGGATTTATGCCGTCAGGGTATGACGAAAAATCCGTTCAATCTGAACGAGAGGTGTTGCGCTGGTGGTGTTGGAAGGGCAGGGCTAGGCAGCTTCGCGGTAGCAATACGAGATTACTCCACCGAGGCGTTGTTCTCGCTTAATCACACCTTTGTCGGTTGGTTGGAAATCAGGACGGAGAATCTTGTTTCCGATATCTACTCCCTGATGAGGACGGTGGTTGTTATAGTAATTAAGCCACTCTTTGTTAATGTGATTTAGATGATCCAGACTGAAGCAGATGAAGTGGTTAAGGCATTGTTTCTTAACGATACCTATGCTGGCTTCCGCGTATTCGTTTACTTGATGAGTATATATCGAACGTTAAAGTAGCAATGAACGACCTATAAGAGGCGATAACGGCGAATTTCTCTGTAGAGATTGTGTGCTCGTAGCATGCTGTTTTACTATAATTCATCATTATGAGACCGAAACTTAAAATCACCTCCAGTACCTACTCCCGTGAAGACCTTCTTGATCATATCGACGATGCTCATTTCCAGAAAAACTGGAAGGCAAAGCGTCGGTACCAGGTCATCCTTTATGCCTTGTCAGGAAAGTACACTACCGATGAAATCGCAGAGCTAGTCGGGTGTAGCCGGGCGAGTGTAACAAACTGGGTAAGGCGCTGGCGGGAGGGTGGTACTTGGGCATTGGAGAAAAACAACTACAGGCCTACCCGCCAACCTGCACTTACCGAGGAAATGATAGTCGATTTAGTCGAGCATCTGACAGCGGGCCTGATAAGCGGGGGTAAAGGACATGAAAGCATACAGGTCTGGCTGAAGGAAAGGTATGACCTGGACCTGGCGATTACGGCGGTGGACTACTGGTATTCAAAAATCTGGGATCGGTTCTGTAAGGGGGAGTTGCAAGACTGCGACGGTTTTCCGGATAATCCTCATAAAGTTGATCTGAGACTTCGGAAGAGGATGGAGGGTCAGGATAAGAAGAGGGCAGAGCGGGAAAGGAGACGTCGGCAGCTGAGTCAGGTAGCTTAATGCCAACCGTCAACGCCTGCTGTGGCAGGAATCAGCAGGAGTTCGATACGCGGCTCCAACTTTACCAGGCATATCACCATCGATAATTATGAGGCGGTTGATTGTACGTTTGGTGTCTCAGTTTAGGCTTTCGAGTGGGACACACACATGATACACATTCGGTGTTGTTAGATCGTTTTATGGTGATCGGAAAAACAACGTAACGTGTTAGCTATAAGTGTGATGTGACAGGTTAAAATCGGTTTTGTGAGGCGATTCTGGGAGTCGCCACCACTTTAGCCTCTGATCCCTAACGGGTTGGAGGTTTTTTTTGCTTTCCACCAAATACGGGGGCGATGAGGTTTCATCGAGCTCTCGCGATGAAACTGCCGCCGTGATGGCTGGTGGGGTTTCCGCCATCCAGGGCGTGGACTCCGTTCACGAAAACGTGGCGCATGCCACCGGAAAGCTGGTGGGGTTTCGCATAGGTTGCGTTTTCGCGGATCTCCTCCGGATCGAAGACGAGGATGTCGGCGGCGTAGCCTTCCTTAAGCAGCCCGCGTCTCTTCAGGCCAAATTGTTCGGCGGGCAGGGAGGTCATTTTTCGAATGGCTTCGGGGAGTGGGACGGTTTTTCCGTCTAGGGCGGCGCGCAGGAACCGGGTGTGGCTTCCATAGGAGCGCGGGTGGGGGTGATCGGTGGAGAGCGGTCCCCAAGGCGCGCGCATCGAACCGTCGGAACCGATGGAGACATACGGTTCGGCCAGCACACGCCAAAGGTTTTCTTCCGACAGGCCAAAGAAAATGCCGCCGGTTTTCAGGTCGTCCGCGTCGATCAGGCGGAGGAAGGCATCGACTTCGTTCATTTCCAATGCCTTGGCTACTTCGGGGAGGTAGTGGCCTTTGAATTCCTCGAACTGCGTGGAGCCAACCATCACATTATCCCAGTGGCCGGGAGGGTTTTCCAGGAGTTCTTCCCGGATCTTTTCGCGAACGGCGGGGGTGCGCAGGCGTTCGAGGATGGCGGGGCGCCCGCCATAGGTGGCCCACTTGGGCAGGCAAATGTCGAGATCGGTGGAGCCGGCGGTGTAGGGGTAGCGGTCGGAGCCGATCGGTATCCGTTTTTGGGCGTTCCGGATCATCTCGAAGGCGGAATCGATCTTGTTCCAGTTGCTGGTGCCCGATGCCTTGAGGTGCGAAATCTGCAGTCTGGCGCCGGCGTGTTCGGCAATCTGGATCGATTCGTCGATGGCTTCGAGCAATTCGCTGGATTCCGACCGCATATGGGTGGTGTATAGCCCGTCATATTTAACGACCACCTTGGCCAGCTCAATGATTTCCTCGCGCGGTACGGCGGAGCCGGGCGGGTAGGCGAGCCCGGAGCTCAGGCCGATTGCTCCTTCGGCGAGCGCTTGCTCAAGCGCCCGTTCCATCCGCTTCTGCTCGTTGACGGAGGCGGCGCGGGGCTCATAGCCGCAGATGCCGGCATGTAGCGTGTTGTGTCCAACGAGCAAGGCGGCATTGATGGCCGGCTTCACGGCTTCGTAGAGCGCCCGGTAGTCGGAGACGGTTTTCCAGGGAGGGGCGCCTTTCCCAAGCACACTTGCGCAAGTGTGCTTGGAGGGCAGTGCGGAGTAGTCCTTGTCGAGCCAGTCGGAGGGCATTTTGTAGTCGCCGTTGAGCGGGGCGGCGGAAGCGCCGCAGTTGCCGCAAATCTCTGTGGTGATGCCTTGATAGACCTTGGATGCGGCGGAGGGTTCGAGGAGCAGATAGGTATCCGAGTGCGAGTGGGTGTCAATAAAGCCCGGGCAAACGGTTAGTCCGGACGCATGAACGGTTTTTTCCGCCGATGCGGCGGAAAGTTCGCCCATTTTTGTAATTCTTCCGTTGTTAATGCCTATGTCGCAATGGGAAGCGATATTTCCGGATCCGTCAAGGATCTTGCCGTCGCTGATTTTTATCTCGAAGTCCATGGGTTGATTCTACCTTCAAAGCTCCTAATAGGGAGGAAAAACAACGCTATACTAGGAGCTGGAGGCATTTGGATACAAAAATGTAAAGAAAAGCATATCGCGTACATATATGATGCAGTATGGGGGGAGGAATCAAATGTGTACAGATGGTGCGCAATATTTTAACCTGTTCATAACAAATGGATAACGTTTCTTGATGATGCGTTGCGGAAGCCGTTGGCACACCTGTTGCAATAAGGCCTCTCCATAAGCCGCGAACACGGTGTTCGGGTGTATAAGCAAGAGAAAGAAACCTCGTGAAGGGTGTTAAAATGAAAATGAAATGGATGAAAATACCGGCATTGATCGCGGCAGCGTTGGTGCTGGGGTTGGCGTCGCCCGCAATGGCGCAAGAAGCTGCCGAGGCGGAGGTCGCTGCCGGGGACGCAGTTTCCTATGCGATCGATAATATGTTCCTGCTGTTCTGCGCGGTGCTGGTTCTGTTCATGCAGGCAGGTTTCGCCCTGGTTGAATCCGGCTTCAACAGCGCGAAGAACACCGTGAATATTCTGTTCAAAAACCTGATGGACCTTTCCATCGGCATGGTTCTTTACTTTATCATCGGTTACGGCCTGATGTATCCGGGAGATGGAAACGGCTTCCTGGCCTTTGGCCAATTCGGTATTCCGGGAATCGGCGCCGATGTTGCCGAGGCCGGCGCCCTGACTCCGCAAGTGGACTACCTCTTCCAGGTGGCCTTCGCGGCCACGGCGGCAACCATCGTTTCCGGTGCGGTTGCCGGACGCCTGAAATTCAGCGCATACCTGGTTTACTCCGCCGTCTTGACGGCGTTCATCTACCCGATTTCCGGCTACTGGAAATGGGGCGGCGGTTTCCTGGACGCCATGGGCTTCTACGATTTCGCCGGTTCGCTGGTGGTGCACGCCTGCGGTGGTTTTGCGGCCCTGGCCGGGGCCATTGTCCTCGGCCCGCGCATCGGACGCTTCACCAAGGATGGCAAGTCCAAGGCCATGCCGGGACACAACCTGCCCATCGCGACCTTGGGTGTATTCATCCTGCTCATCGGCTGGTTCGGTTTCAACCCGGGCTCCCAGCTCGCCATCGTTGGCAAAGACAACACGGATGCGGTTATGTTGATTGCGGTCAACACCCTGCTTGCTGCCGGTGCCGGTGCCGTACTGGCCATGGTTGCCACCTGGGTGCTGCATAAGAAGCCCGACCTCACCATGGCGGCCAACGGCGTACTCGCCGGTCTCGTCGGCATCACCGCCAACTGCGACGGTGTCTCCAACGTGGAAGCCATCATCATCGGCGCGGTCGCGGGTATCCTCGTCGTCGCTGGTGTCAAGTTGCTCGATAAACTCAAAATCGACGATCCGGTTGGCGCATTCCCCGTACACGGCCTTTGCGGCGTGTGGGGCGGCATCGCGGTGGCCATCTTCGGTTCCTACGACGGGGTCAGCAGCCAGGCCGTCGGTGAATACGGCAACTGGATCGCGCAGATCGCCGGTTCCGTAATCATCCCGATCTGGGCCTTCCTCACCATGTTCGTGCTCTTCTCGATCCTCAAGGCGGTTGGAATGCTCCGCGTCAGCAAGGAAGAAGAACTCCGCGGACTGGATATCGGCGAACACGGCGAAGAAGCCTACAACGGCTTCCAGATCTTCACCACCAACTAAGGATGACAATGGTCGATGCCCGAAAGTTATCCAGTCAAAAGTCCTGAGCGACCTGCGACCTTTCGGCCCGAGACCTAGGAGAAATCATGAAACTCATAATCGCATATGTTCAGCCTGAACAGCTCAACGAAGTGAAGCAGGCGCTCTACGAAAAAGAAGTCTACAAAATGTCGGTGACCAATGCCATGGGCTGCGGTCAGCAGAAGGGCTACCACGAAACCTACCGCGGAGCGGACATCGAGGTGAACCTGCTGAAGAAAGTCCGCATCGAGATCGCGGTGAACGACGACTTCGTCGACACCACCATCGAAGCCATCATTGCCGGTGCCCGCACCGGAAACATTGGCGACGGTAAGATCTTCGTGCTGGACCTTCCGGAATGCATCCGCATCCGCACCGGCGAAAAAGGCCCCGAGGCCGTAGGTTAACCAAACAATTAAGAAGCCGGGCCCTGGGGATTTTCCTTTCGCATCCTCGAGGGACTGAGTCGGGGCCCGGTTTCCCTAAAATCATAAGCAAACAGAGAAACAACTAAGGAGATAACAATGAAAAAAATTATTACTACAACAATCGCAGCCGGTCTCATCGCTGGCGTTGCTATGGCCGAAGTCGGCGTCACGATGGACTTTGCGTCTGCATATGTTTTTCGCGGCGTGACATTGAGCGACAAGGCAAGCTTCCAGCCAGGAATCGAAGCTTCCGGTTTTGGTCTTGCCGAAGAGTATGGTGCCGTCTCGGTAGGTGCATGGGGTGCCTGCGACCTGGGCGATTCCTACACCGGAGCTTCGAGTTCAACCTTCCAGGAAACGGACTGGTACGCTACCTATAGCCTGCCTAGTTTTGTAGACGGGCTCGATTTATACGTTGGCTATTGCGAATATACCTATGGAGCGGGTTCGTCTGATAAGGAAGCCAACGTTGGGGTTGGCTATGCAATTGGTGATGCTTCACTCGGTATGACCTATTACCAGGGAGTGGGTGGAGTCATCGGATCATCGGCCTATGGTGAGTTTTCAGCTGGTTACGACATTGCGGCTACCGAAGAGCTTGGAGTGTCCTTGGGAGCGCGTGTTGGATATGCTGATCCTTCCGGAGGAAAGAGTGGTTTTGCTGACTATGATCTTTCTGTAGGAGTAGGTTATGCTCTTGGCGAAGTGTGGAGCGTTGGTGCTTCCATTGCCTATATTGGCCAGATTG
Source organism: Pontiella desulfatans (assembly GCF_900890425.1). NCBI lineage: Bacteria > Pseudomonadati > Kiritimatiellota > Kiritimatiellia > Kiritimatiellales > Pontiellaceae > Pontiella > Pontiella desulfatans. The sequence goes on from NZ_CAAHFG010000002.1 coordinate 323,308, forward strand.
ATGACAAAGTCCTCGGCGATGCCTACTATGAAACCAAGGATGAGGACGGCGATGGCGAAGAAGACGGTTGGCAGCTTGGCTATGACGTAGATGTTGTTGCCATGCTTAGCATCGGGGCTTCTTTCTAGAATCGCTTAAATTAAGCGTTTAAAAAAGCGTTCCTTCCGGGGCGCTTTTTTTTTTGTTGCGAAGCCGTAGGGCAATACCCCGCCACTTGCTGCGAATGTAGATGGAGCTTCCAGCTTCATTGCTTGCATCGAGCTATCCGCATGCGTGCGCAACGAGGCTGGAGGCTTCGTCTACATTGATATCCCGTCGACTTACAGCGCGAGCTTCATTGGGTGCGTTTCACGTTTAAAAGGACGGGCAGGCCCGGAGGCCCGCCCGTGGGGTGTTCCTTGCGGAACGTTTGTTTCAGTTTTCCTCTTTAGTTGCTTCCTTTTTTTTCTACTCCTCCTTGGCGGCTTTCGCCTCCCCGATTACTTTCGAGGCAAGATGGGCGGGCAGCTGCTCGTGGCGGCTGAACTCCATTTCGAAGGAGCCCTGGCCGCTGGTGATCGAGCGCAGCTCGGAACAAAACTTGAACATTTCGGCCTGCGGAACATCGGCGGTGATGGCCTGTAGACCATCCTCCGGGCCCATTCCCAGAATCCGGCCGCGTTTGGTGTTGAGCAACCCGGAAATGTCGCCCATGAACTGGTCGGGTACAATCACCTTGACGCTCATGATGGGTTCGAGCAGCACCGGGTTCGCTTTTTCGATGGCTTCGTGCAGTGCGCGCGAGCTGGCAATCTTGAAGGCGACTTCCGAGGAATCGACGTCGTGGTAGGAGCCGTCGTAGAGTTCCACCTGCACATTGATGACTTGCGAGCCGACGAGCGGCCCGTTGGTCAGGCCTTCCACGAATCCTTTTTCGCAGGCCGGAACAAAGTTGCCGGGAATCGACCCGCCCACGAGCTTGTTGACGAACCATTCTTCTTCGGACGGGTCCTTCGGGCGGATGCGGATGTAGCATTCGCCATACTGGCCGCGGCCGCCGGACTGTTTCTTGTGCTTGTAGTGCCCATCGCCGCTGCCGGTGATGGTTTCCATATAGGCGACCTTTGGCGTGTGGTGGGTCATCTCGACGTTGGAGCGGTTCTTGATATGCTCGAGTGTGACTTCCAGGTGCATATCGCCCATGCCCCAGAGCACCAGCTCGTGGGTTTCGGTGTCGTGCACGAGCTTGGTCGAGGGATCCTCGTCGGTGGCGCGGTGCAGGGCCTGCCCGATCTTGTCGGCATCGGCCTTGTTCTTGGGTTCGACGGCGTAGGCCGTGACGGGGGCGGGGAACACGATGGGTTCGAACTGGATTTCGCTTCCGGGGGAGCAGAGCGAATCGTTGAGGTAGGTGTTCTTGAGCTTGGTGAGCGCAACAATGTCGCCGGCCTTGGCCTCTTGCGCCTCGGTGGTTTTCTTGCCATCCACATAAAGGATGGTGCTGACCTTTTCCTTCTGGTTCTTGGTGGGGTTGTAGATTTCCATGCCGGGCTTGAGCACGCCGCTGTAGATGCGGACAAAGGTCAACTGGCCAATGAACGCGTCGTTGTAGCAGCGCCAGACCTGGCCGGAGAATGGCTGGTCTTCCTCGGCGGAAATCTCGTTGCCTTCGGCGCACCTGACCGGGTAGTCGTGGGGGGAGGGGAACAGGCGGCTGATGGAGTCCATGGTTTCCTTCACGCCCATGTCGGCCTTGACCGAGGTGGCGAAGACGGGAATCAGGTGCGCGTCGTGCACGGACTTGCGCAGGCCTTCGGAAAACTCGTCCGCGGTCAGTTCCTCGCCTTCGAAATATTTTTCCATCAGCGAATCGTCGGTTTCGGCGGCCAGCTCGATCAGATGGTCCTTAATGCCTTTCACGCGGTCCTTGAGCTCGTCCGGAACCTGGTCGGCGGGGGTATTGAGGATGTCGATGGCCTTGCCGTCGGAGGTCGGCAATACCATGGCCACGCAGCGGTCTTCGCCCCAGCGTTCCTTGATGTCCAAAAGGGTGTTGTCGAAACTGGTGTCGTCCTTGTCGAGGCAGGTGATGGCGATGCCGCGCGGCAGGTTGCGTTTTTCGGCGGCCTTCCAGGCGCGCTGGGTTCCGACCTGTATGCCGGAGGATGCATCGACGGTGATGAGGGCGGCATCGGTCACTTCCGCGGCGGCGACCATTTGGCCGATGAAGTCGGCGAAGCCGGGGGTGTCGATCATGACCAGGCGGCGGATCTTGCGGGAGGCGGCGGTGTAGACGCCGTCGAAGGGCTTGGCCCAAATGGAGATTTGGTGCGCTTTTTCTTCCTCGGTCCAATCAGCCACACTGGTGCCGCTTTCCGGAGAACCCACGCGATCAACCTGGCCCAGCTTGAACAGGATACTGTCGACCAGCGAAGTCTTTCCGCTACCAGTGTGGCCCATTAGAGCGAAGTTGCGTACATTGTCGATGGGGATGTTTTTCATCTGTCTCTCCGTTTCTGCGCGCCCGGCGCGCGCTTATTAGTTATCTGTTATGGGTTACCGGTTGCTTGGATCCCCGGGAACCGCATTCCCGGACAGGCGAACAACCAATAGCGAATAACCATTAACGCGGGGTCGGAACCCCTTTCCCGTCTGCCACCCCTGCGGCATAGAAGCGGGAAGCTTCGAAAAATACAGGCACGCCACCCGTTTTTCAAACCAATTCCCGAACAAGAAGGATTTAAGGGGCATTTGCGGTTACGGGAAGATCTCGAAGGGGATGGCGGGAAGGACGCCGAGCGGGATGCGCTGGCGCTTGCGTTGCTCCTTGCCTTTTCCGGAACCGGTTTGCGCATTGGCCACGTAGGCATCGATGACCAAATGCCCTTTTGCGCCGCGCGGGATGGACGTGCACGTTAGTTTGATTTTTCCCCGGCCGCCCTCGAAGGCAACCTCGTCGATGCGGATGCCCGACGGTGGATCCAGCAGCTCGAATCGCAATTCGCCAAACCGCGTACTGCCGGCATGCTCCACTTCAATGCAGGCGGTTCCACCCGGGCGCAGGCGAAGGGGTTCCGGCGAAAGCAGGCGCGGCGCGGCCATGCGCGTCGCATCGGTTACGGCCGCATACAAGGCGCTGGCCGGAACGAGGTGGTGGTAGATGAAGGCCTGCATCGTGTCGTCGGCCGGTACCGCCTGCCGGATAATCTCGCGCCTGCCCGCCAAGGCCCGGCCTTCGATATGCAGCTCATACGGTTCCTGCCCCGCTTCCGTTGGGACTGTCAGCGTTGCCAGCGCGCAATCCATTCCCGCCGGAACCAGCCCGCCGTCCAGCCTGAATCCGGGCGGGGGATCGACCAGCCCGAGGGTGATCGGGCCGGTGCAGCCATCCTTGCGCAGCGCGTAGATGCGAACCGGGACGGTGGTGCCGGCGGGGGTATTGATGGCCGAAGGCACGATCCGTAGTTCGAAGTCCGGGCGCTGCGCGTCGATCTGTAGGCGATAGCGGTATTCCAGCCCGCCGTGCAGCTGAATGTCGCGCACGTGGAGGTGGTAGGTTCCGCCCTCCGGTGCCGTGAAGGCGATCCGCGAGTCGGCGTGGTGGGTTGCGAGGCCTTCGGCCTTGTCTTCGAAGTCGTCGTTCAGGGCCAGCTGCACGCCGTTCGTGTCGGTGAGGATGAGCAGGGAGTCCATCGGCGAGCCGAGCCGCCGCGCACGGACTTCGGCCACGATGCGTGCCCCGGCGCGGCAGGTGAAGGAAAAGGTATCCACGTCGCCCGGCTCGTCGATGCATCCGTGGACGACCATCGGCCCCTTGATGCACTGTGCCGTTGCAAGGGTGTTGTTTGGTTCCTCGTCGCGACACTCGCGCAGTCCCCGATCCTGGCTGATGAGGGTTGGTGTTTCGAGCACCGGTGCGTCGCCGATGGAAACGCGGTAGACGAAATCCTCGCGGCCGCGGTAGAGCGCGTCGCGGATTTCCAGCACATATTCGCCGTCCGCCGGGAGGGTGCAACGCAGCTGGGGATCCGGGCTGAGGTTGTGGTCGTCCTCGAACGCGATCTCGTTCCCGCTGGCGTCGTTGAGCGCCAGCACCGCCTGGAACCAACCGGGGACGGCATCGGGAAGATAGGGGATTAGCTCCCGTGCGCTGGCGACAGCGACGAGCTGTTGGCCTTTGCTGGCACGGAAGCGGTAGCGATCCACATCGCCGGGCAGGATCTGCCCGTTGAGCGTGGCGGGCAACTCGATGCGGACTTCCTTTTGCGGATCGTTCTTCACAGGCTCGACGCCCGGCATGGGCTTTACGTCCTGTTCTTTCCTTCGACCTCTTCCTCCGCGCCGCTGGCTTTCGGCCACCGCCCTTGTTCGCGCCGACTCTTCGACCCGTTCCGGGTGTCGGCCAACCATAAAGACGAGGGGATTCGACAAGCCTTTATCCCCCATGAGCCGCAGTTCGCGCCGCCCCGGTTTGGCGTCCGCGGAAATCGTCACCTGCACCCTGGCCGTTTCAACGAGTGCCGGCACCGAGCTTTTTCGAATCGAGAAGGTGGAGAGCTTGGCGCGGAGCGCTTCCATCCGCATTTCATCCTCGGCGGTTTTTTCCCCCTTGTTCCGGAGCTGGCCCATCTGCCCCTGGATCTCCTTGAACGCCCCCTGGTTCAGCGGGCGGATATGTTCGACCACCTCCGCGCGTACCCCCTTGCCGGAAACATAGGCCGCACGTGCTCCATCCAGATGCTGCCCGCCAAGCACCACCTCGAAGGTTGTGCCCCGCTGCCCGCCCGCCGGATAGGCATAGCCCAGATAAGGCTCTTCCTGCGCCATGGCGACCGACTGGGCCACTAGGATGATTCCACACGTTGGTATAAGGAAAGGAAACCTCATGCATGCCTCCCTGTTGGCAGACCATTCAACGCAATGCCCCTTTTCATTATTGCACATGAATCATTTTGCCAAACCCCATCCGCTCATCCATCCTTCCCGTCATTCATGAAAAACAAACCATCCAAATATGAATTGATGGCGCCGGCGGGTTCCTATGCTTCGCTGAGTTCGGCGATCCGCGCGGGGGCGGACTCGGTCTATTTCGGGGTCGATAAACTCAACATGCGTTCGCGCGCGGCCAGCCCATTCTCGCTGGGCGACCTCAGGCGCATCGCGCGCATCTGCCGCTGGTGCGGCGTGAAGTCCTATCTGGCCCTGAACGTCATCGTTTACGACGACGAGCTCGAAACCATGCGCGAGATTTGCGATGCGGCGAAGGAGGCCAGGTTGGACGCGGTGATTGCATCTGACATTTCGTGCATCGAGTATGCGAGAAGCATTGGTCTTGAGGTTCACATCTCTGTTCAAGCGAACATTTCCAACGTTTCCGCCGTCCAATATTTCAGCCGCTATGCGGATGTGATGGTGCTGGCGCGCGAACTGACGCTGGAGCAGATCAAGGCGATTTCGGATGCCATCCGGGAACAGGACATTCGCGGGCCGAAAGGGGAGCTGGTGCAGATCGAGCTGTTTGCCCATGGCGCGCTATGCGTGGCCATCTCCGGCAAATGCTACATGAGCCTGGGCTGTTACAACCAGTCGGCCAACCGCGGGGCCTGTTTCCAGAACTGCCGCCGCGCCTACCGGCTCACCGATGTCGAAACCGGCGACGAACTGGAAGTCCAGAACCAGTACATCATGTCGCCGAAGGATCTCTGCACCCTGCCGCACCTCGACAAGCTGGCCGAGGCCGGCGTGGGGGTCTACAAGCTCGAAGGCCGCGCCCGCACCCCGCAATATGTCGGCACCGTCACCAAGGCCTACCGCGCCGGCCTCGATGCCATCGAGGCCGGCTCGTTCGATCCCCGCAATTTTGATCCGCTCGAAGCCGGATTGGCCGACGTGTTCAACCGCGGCTTCTGGGACGGTGGCTACTATTGCGGCGAAAAAATGGGGGAGTGGGCGGCATCCGGCCATTCGCAGGCCACCGTCAAGCGCATCGAGCTCGGCACCGTCTCGAACTATTTCGCCAAGATCGGCGTCGTTGAATTCACCCTCTGGCAGCAGGAACTCCTGCCCGGTTGCGAAATCCTCGTCGAAGGCCCCACCACTGGCGCCGTGCAAACCCACGTCGAAGCCCTGCGCGTCGACGGCCAACCCGCCGACCGCGCCGTCAAAAACGACAAGGTCACCATCGCCCTCCCCGAAAAGGCCCGCCGCCAGGACAAGGTGTTCCTGTTGCAACCGGTGGAATAAAAACCATCCGCCTTTCCGCCGGAGCGGGCCGTTGCCGCTAAGGCTTCCGCTGATTTCCGTTCGACGGAATCAGGGAGCGGATGCGGGGCATGAATTCGCCGACTTGCCCGAAGAGGGGCTGGCCCATGCCGAAGCGCCAGAGGAGCCGGGCGGTGGAGATGGGTTCCACGTTGCGCACCTCGCTGAACTGCGGGAACATGATGGCGGCAACGAGGATGCGGGCCAGGCTGGAAACCACGAAAACCACCGGCAGCGAGGAGCGCAGCGTGATGTGGAGGAGTCCCAGCTCCAGGCTGGCGGGCGCGTGCTCGGCAATGTAGGCGCCGATCAATAGACCGCCGATAACGGAAAAGACGCCGTTGATCACGCTGTAGTAGCTGAACGCGCGCGCGCGGCGTACTTGCGGCACGGAGTCGTAGATAAAGTTGGATGCGGCGAGGTTGAAGCCCGACCAGGTTGCGCCGGAGACCACCTGGGCCAGGAGCAGGACCCCGTAGTTCGCTGAAAAAACCCACATGAGCGGCAACAGCGGCAGCAGGTTTCCGGTGGCCAGCAGTACGGCGCGGTTGCCGTGCCGGTCGCCGATGGCGCCCCACCAGCGCACGAACAGGGTCTGCGAGATCATGAACGTGAGCATGTTGAAGGTGAACGCCAGATAGGACCATTGCAGGTCGCGCAGCATGTAGACCGCGAAGAAGGGGCCGGCAATGTTGGTGGTGCCGTTCATCAGTGCAATGGCCAGGGTGAACTTGGTGTAGTTTTTATTCCGGGGGTCGCGCAGGAATTTCCAGAACGACACGGTTTCGGCATGGGGTTGGGATTCCAGCGGGGCGTCGTAGTGGCGGCGCATGAAGAGGGTGCTTGCGGCCCGCGCAAGGGCGGCGATGCCGAACAGAAAGCCAAAGCCGACCGCGGTGTGCCCGGCGGCCTTCCATTGGTTGGCGATGATGCCCGCCACGAGCAACGATCCGATCATGCCATACATGACCAGGCGGGTGCGGTTCGCAAAATAGTTGCCTCGTTCGGATTCGGCGACCACGTCGCCCATCAGGCTCATCCACGATGGAACCACGATGCCGAGGGTGGCGAAATAAAGCGCCATGAAAATGATGAACGCCGCCATGCCGATCGAGGGCAGCGCGATGGGAAGGATGAAGAGGGGAAGATAGATCAGTGCCTGTGCCCACATGCCCGCGAGGATGAGCGGCTTGCGCCGTCCGACGCGGTCGAGCAACGCCGCGCCCGCCAGCTGGGCAACCGCCGCAATGAGCACGGGGCCGGTCCCGACAAAGGCCATCGCAAAATTCCCGGCCCCCAGAAAAAGGGCAAACGGGGCGATGTAGGATTCGCCCAGCCCCCACATGATCGCCCACAGCCGGCCTTCCCATATGGAGAGTTGCTGCGTCTTTTGTTGCTGCTCGGGAATGCTTCCTTCCAGCGGTGCGGTGAGATGACGAATGGTCTGGAGGAATTTTTTCATGAACCCCCTAATACCCGCCCGGCTTCAAGGGATCAACACCAACCTGATGGAATCCGCCGTCTCCATCCCGCGCCGGCTATCCTTGGCCTGCAAGCCCTCGGCCCATCTTCCAAGGCTGTAGGATTAATTTCTAGTGCTTAAGCCGAGTGCCCCGGAAATGACCGCTGAGACGCAACTGTGCGAGGTAATCCGTGGTATTGCCTCATTCACCGTTCCTGTGGTTGATTTGATTGGGGCGGTTCCCTATATTCCCGCAATGGCAAAAACAAAGACAGAAGAGCCCGTTCGGTCGGGCTGGCGCGAGATTGCAGGCATTTTGGTGGGCACCGTGGGGTTTATGCTCCTTTTGGGGGTTTTGTCGTACAATCCGGCGGACATCGGCTTATTCCGGAATGAGCCGGGTTCCCATAACTGGATCGGGCCTTTCGGCGCCCGTTCGGCATATGGGTTGTTCATGTATTTTGGTGTTGCGGGTTATGCGATCCCGTTCGGCATTTTCTGGATCGGCGCCTCCTCGGTCTTTTGGTCGGCGCGCAAAATCTATCCGCGTCTCTTCTGGTTCATTCTCGGCCTGTTTTGCCTGGCGGGGCTGGTTGATATGAACGAACAGTTCTGGATGGGCTCGGTGGAGCGGCTGAACATCGGCACGCCCGGGGGGCTGATGGGCGAGGTGCTGGCGCAACGTTCCCTCGGGAATTGGTTCGGCCCCGGCGCCGGCATCCTGTTCTTTGTTTTGCTGCTCATCTCGGTGGTGCGCATGTTCGACCTGAGGATCATCGAGCTGGGCCGGTTCCTTTGGGAAAAGGCCAAAGGGCTTAAGCTGGAAAAGCCCTCTGCCGAAGAAATGTTCGAGGAAAAGGCCGAGGCCGCTCCAAAAACCAGGCGCAAGCGCGCCCCGCGCAAGCCGAGGGCCGAACCGGAACCGGTGGTGGCCCAGGAGCAATCGCCGGTCGATATCCGCGCCATGGTCGAAGAGCAGCAACGGGCCGAGGAAAAGAAAAAGGCCAAGCCAGAGCCCAAGTCGACCCCGGTGGTGCTCCAGCCGAAGAAGGAAGCCAAGCCGAAGGCCGAGGACGGCGATGGCGGCGAATTTTCCGGTGCGCTGCCTACCGAGCCGCATGCGGACTACAAACTTCCTTCGCTCGACCTGCTGGACCCGCCGGTGCCGCAAGGCAAGGGGATGTCGGCCAGCGAGGTGGCGAGCACCGCCCAGATCCTGCAGGATACGCTGGAGGAATTCGGCGTTGAAGCCAAGGTGACCGGAGTGCAGCAGGGGCCGGTGGTGACCTGCTACGAAATCCTCCCCGCCCCGGGGGTGCGGGTGGAACGCATCAAGAACCTTTCCGATAATATTGCACTGAAGATGCATGCCGAGAGCATCCGCATCCAGGCGCCTATCCCCGGCAAGGGCGTATGCGGGGTCGAGGTTCCGAACTCCTCGCGTGCCGCGGTCTTCTTCCGCGACATGATCGAAAGCAAGGAGTTCCAGGGGGGGCGCAGCGCGTTGCCGTTGGTGCTGGGCAAGGATGTTAGTGGCGATACGATGGTCTACGACCTCGCCAAGATGCCGCACCTGCTGATTGCGGGGGCCACCGGCGCCGGTAAATCGGTCTGCATGAACTCGATCCTGACGGGCCTGCTGATGAAGCACACGCCGGACGATATGCGGTTGATCCTAGTGGACCCGAAAACCGTCGAGTTCCACCAATACAACAATTTGCCGCATCTCGTCGTGCCGGTCATCACCAACGCCAAGAAGGTGGCGCTCGGGCTCAAGTGGGCGATCGACGAAATGGAGCGCCGCTTCAAGTGGTTCCGCCGGGCGGGCGTACGCGACCTGCCGGCCTTCAACGCCCGCGCCGTCGTCAAGCAGGAGGAGCTCTTTGGCGAGGAAACCGTGGTCGACAATCCGGATAAGAAGAAGGATTCGATTCCCGAAAAGCTGCCCTACATCGTTATCGTGATCGACGAGCTGGCCGATTTGATGGCAGTGGCCCAGGCCGAAATCGAGGCGGGCATTGCCCGGCTGGCGGCCAAATCGCGCGCGGCGGGGATCCATATGATCCTCGCCACCCAGCGTCCCGATGTGAAGGTCATCACCGGCACCATCAAGGCCAACTTCCCCGTGCGAATCGCCTTCAAGGTTTCGCAGAAGGTGGACAGCCGAACCATCCTCGACCGCATGGGCGCCGATGCGCTGCTGGGCAAGGGCGACATGCTCGTGCTGCCGCCCGGCTCGGACAAGCTGATCCGCTCGCAGGGGGCCTTCACCAGCGATGCCGAGATCGACAACGTTACCAACTACTGGAAAGAACAGAGCCAACCGGAATTCATTACCGAGATCCACGATAAGATCGAAAAACCGAGCACCGACCTGCCGGAGATGGACAATGGCGGCGACGACGAAATCGTCGAGCAGGCCATCGAAGTGATCCGCCAAACCAAGCGCGCCTCCACTTCGTCGTTGCAGCGCCGCCTGCGCATCGGCTATACCCGCGCTGCGCGGGTCATGGACCTGCTCGAGGAACGCGGGGTCATCGGGCCGCCGGACGGCGCCGGGCCGCGCGAGATCCTGATTGATTTGGATGGGGAGATACCCCAAAACACAGGGGCCATGGACGCAAGCGAAGCGAGCGAGGCTTGAGCCTGTGGAAGCAATGACTGCCAAGGAGTGTCAACATGGAACAAGCTAGTTTGAGCATTGGAACAATCGGGCAACGGCTTGAAGCGGCCCGCCAGTCCAAAGGGGTGAGCGTTTCCGAAGCCGGGCAGGCCACGAAGATCCTGTCCAAGTTCATCGAAGCGATGGAGCACGACGATTTCGGGGCGCTTTCGGCTCCGGTCTACGCCAAGAGCTTCATCAAGATGTATGCCCAATACCTTGGGCTCGATTCCCGTCCGCTGGTGGACGAATATGTGGAAACCCACGCCCCCCGGGCCAAGGCGCACCTGACCGACGAAGTGCGGCAAAACCTTGCCTCGGTCGACCATGTTCCGGTCGATGCCAGCAACAGCCCCGCCCAAGCCCCGCCCAAGCCAAAGGGCAACGGCAAGGCCATCTTTTCCGAAGTGAACGACACGATTGTCAACATGCCCGGAACCGGGATCCCGCTGAAAATGATTACCTACGCGGCGGGGGCGGTCGCGGTGCTCTTGCTCATCGTATTCGGGGTCAAGGCTTGCGCCGGCGAAGATGCCGAGGTGCCGGCCGCCACGGGCGCGGCCTCCGTGGAGCGGCAGCTGATCGCCGAGGATGTGCCCGACGTCTACCTCGTTAAACCTGGCGTCGTTGAGGTGGATAAGTAAGGAAAGGTTCGTGGTTCCGCCGTCGGGCGGTTCTGCGGAATGGCCGCCTGAACGCGGAACGACAAACATTTAGGAACCCTATGAAAAGCCTCCCGAACCACCTAACCATCAGCCGCTTCTGGATGACCGCCGTCATGATGGTCTGCATGACGCTCGATTTCCCGTATGCCCGCATCGCGGCCCTGGTGATCTTCGTCATCGCCAGCATCACCGATGCGCTCGATGGCTACCTGGCCCGGAACTTTTTCGGTTGCACCTCCTTCGGCAAGTTGATGGATCCGCTGGCCGACAAGGTGCTCGTCTGTGCCGCCTTCATCGGTTTCGTTGAACTCGATAGCCTGCGCGCCTGGATGGTGGTGCTGATCATTGCGCGCGAATTCATGGTGACCGGCATGCGGTTGCTCATGATCGAAAAGGGCATCGTGATGCCCGCCGGTCCGTGGGGCAAGGTGAAGACCACGATGCAGATGCTCGCCATCTGCCTCTATTTCTTCGGCCTGATCTGGGAATCCAAATGGCTTCCCGCGCCCGGCTCCGACTTTGCCTGGTGGTTGGGCCTGGGAACGGCCCTGCTCACCGCATGGTCGGGCGTCGTCTATTTCTGGCAACAACGCCACACGATTTGGGAAAAGGAAGAAAGCTGACTGGAAGGATGGAAGAGGGGAAGGATGTTCACCCATTCTTCCTCTCATCCACTCTCCCACTCATAAACCGAAGGTTTATAATCCATGGGCCGTGAAAACATCGATAACTGGCGGGTGCAACGATGCGCCAAGGTGTGCACCCAGTGCGCGAAGGAGTTCGCCGACAAGGAAAACCTCTTTTCCAAACTCATTTTCGATGAGGGCGAATATGTTCGCCATGATCTGTGCAAGCAGTGCTGGGATAAGAAAGATCCCGGACTGAGTTCCTGGAAAACCACCTTCATTGTCCCGCCACCTCCGCAGGAGGAAGCGGTGAAGAAAGAGAATGCCGAATCGCTCCTGCGCAAGCTCATGGCCAAGGAAAACGAAGAAGATCTCAATGCCATCTTCATTCTCACGGTAATGCTCGAACGAAAGAAAATCCTGGTCGAGCGCGATACGCAAACCACGGAAGACGGTCGCAAGCTCCGCATCTACGAGCACAAGAAAACCAACGAAACCTTCATGGTCATCGATCCCGAGCTCAAGCTCGACGAACTTGAGGAAGTTCAGGAGCAAGTCGTTGTCCTCCTGGGCGGCCAGCCCCGCAACGCCCCCGAGCCAGCCCCTGCTGAGGATGGAGGGTCGGGTTCCACCCCGACTGCCGCAGAAGAGGAGTCCGCGGCAGATGGAGGGTCGGGTTCCGCCCCGACCACCGCTGGAGGGGAAACCCCCGTGGCGGATGAGCTTCCCCTCGAAACGGATCAGCCCAATCCGACCGATCGGTCGGATTCCCCCAACACTTCCGATGGAGAACAGGAAGAATCCGGGGAAAAGGAACAGGCTTAGTTCCCCTGCTGGGAACAACGATGTGGCTGACGGTTATATCGGTTGTTTGTACTGTGCTTTGATTGAAAAAAGTTTGTACATTGCGAAATATTGGTTGCAAAAAGTCTGTGCGATGGTAGTTTTTTTGCGGTGAAAAGGTTGCTGTACAATGATCTGGTGGAATGGAAAAAGACGGTGGTGCGAAAGCCGCTGATTCTGCGGGGGGCTCGTCAGGTTGGAAAAAGCTGGCTGCTTTCCGAGTTCGGTAGGCATGAGTTTCCCGCTTTCCACCTCTTTGATTTTGAGAAGGATTCCGATCGGTTGCTTCCGCTTTTCGAGGAATCCTTGGAACCTGGAAAGCTCCTTCAAGGATTGGCGCTCGTTCAAAACCGCCCGATTCATCAGGACGACCTGATTGTCTTCGACGAAATCCAGGCTTGCCCGCGCGCGTTGACGAGCCTGAAATATTTTTGCGAAGAGCTTCCCGAACAACCCGTTTGCGCAGCGGGATCATTACTCGGTGTGGCCATTGCGGGCGGTTCCTTTCCTGTCGGAAAGGTCACTTTCCTTGACCTCTATCCGTTGGATTTCGAGGAGTTCCTGATGAACAGCGGGCAGGATTTGTTGTTCGAGGCCTTCGTTTCATCGTGGAATGCACGGAAGGTTTCTGGAATAGCGCATACTGGTTTGTGGAGCCTGTTAAAGGAATTCTACATCGTGGGAGGGATGCCGGAAGCTGTGCAAACCTACTTCGGGCATGGAGACCGGAAGGCCGAGGGATTCTTTGCCGTACGGAAGCTGCAATCGGCTTTGATCGGTTCATTCCTCCAGGATTTCACGAAGCATTCGGGGGCGGTTAATGCCGCGCATATTGCCGCCGTATTCGAAAACATACCTCGGCAATTGTCTGGCTATATGGACGCATCCGTGAAGCGTTACCGCTTCAAGGATGTTGTGCCTGGTCGAAAGGGCTATGGACAGCTGGAGGGGCCAATAGGGTGGTTGGAAAAGGCGGGGCTGGTTCATCGGGTATCCGTTTGCGAACGTGCGGAAGTCCCATTCAATGCATTTTGCAAAAACAACATGTTCAAGCTGTTCGTTCTGGATGGTGGACTGTTGGGGTGCATGCTCGGGTTGTCGCCCGATTCCTTGATGGCGCAGGACTATGGTTTGACCAAGGGTTTTTTTGCCGAGAACCATGTTGCCGCCGAATTCGTGGCGGCAGGAGAATCCCACCTTTATTCATGGAGCGAACGCAATTCCGAGATTGAGTTCCTAATGGATTGGGGAGGCGAAGTGGTTCCGGTTGAGGTCAAGTCCGGCTTGCGGACAAAGGCACAAAGCTTGAGGCGGTTCATCCTGAAATATAACCCTCGGCATGTAATCAAGATTTCCGCGAAACCTCTTGAGGTCTCCAATGAAACCCTGATCAATGTTCCTCTATATTACGCGGGCCGACTCGCGCGAGGTGGCCGGGATTTCCTCGAAGGTTCAGGCACTTGATCCCATCGAATAGCCGCTGAGGTCGAGCGTCACGAACTTGTAGCCGGTCTTCTTGATGGCGGCAACCAGCTCAATCCGCTCATCCATCAGTTTTTCGAAATCAACCAGGTCGATCTCGATTCGGCAAAGGTCGTCGTGGTGCCGGATGCGGTATTGCGAATAGCCGCGTGCCCGCAGGATGGCTTCCGCTTTTTCCACCTGGGTCATGGCTTCGAGTTCGATGCGCGTTCCGGTGGGGAAGCGGGATCCGAGGCAGGCGAACGAGGCCTTGCCGGCGGTCGGCAGGCCGCGCCGCTCGCTGAGGATGCGGATCTCCTTTTTGTAGAGCTCCGCGTTTTGCAGCGGGGCCACCACGCAATGGTTGGCGGCGGCCTGCGTGCCGGGGCGGACATCGCCCTTGTCGTCCTCGATGGCGCCGTGGGCGAGGACAATGTCGCCAAACTCGGAAAGGATGGTTTCCATTTTGGTGAAGAGTTCGTTCTTGCAGTGGAAGCAGCGGTCGCCCTTGTTTTCGAGGTAGTCGTCCTTCAGGTGCTCCTCGGTCTTGATGATCCGCAGGTTCCAGCCGCGCTCCGTCGCCATGTCGATGGCCTGTTGCAGCTCGTCGCGCGGGATGGAAGGCGAGTCGGCGATGACCATCATGGCGTTTCGGCCAAGGGCTTCATGCGCGCAGTCGGCCAGGTAGGTGGAATCGACGCCGCCGGAATAGGCGACCGCAATCGATCCGTACGATTTAAGTTCATCGAGCAGCATCTGCTCTTTTTCATCTATTGAATTCATGCGGGCATCATACCGAAAATGGTTGGAGGGGCGAGTTCCTCCTCGCCCGAATATTGGGTGTTTGATTAGGGCGTTGGGTTGGACTGGAGGGGCAAGTTCCACCTTGCCCGGTTCCTCACGTAAGGCGGCCCGGGTGGAACCGGGCCCTCCATCACGAGGTAAGCCAAATCAGTGAGTGCAGTTCCCCTTGGTATGGCCAATCCTCTGAGGCCTCAACCAATTCTGCTCGAACAGGATTGTTGCGAACATACGCCCACTTTTCGGAATAGCTTTCACTTTGACGTAACTGTGTGTCCCAGAAATCGCGTTGAAATACCCTTGAGATGGAGGGGCAAGTTCCACCTTGCCCGGTGGAGGGGCCGGTTCCACCCGGCCTTTCGTCCGCAATGCTACCGTGCCCCAACTCCGCACGGGAAACCATGGACTTCCAATATTGCACCCACGTCTTCAGAGAAACATCCCGGGCTGCCGGTGAGCAGAACAGGTGGATGTGATCCGGCATCACCACATATTTCCCAATCCGCCAAGCGTCGGCCTTTTCCCATGCCGCCAGCAACCGTTCATGCATGGCATCGTTGTTCAGTATCGGTTGCCTGTTTTGGGAGCAGACCGTCACGAGGATGATCGTAGGCGTGTTGAACCGTTCTGTCGGTGGAAAGTGGGCGGGGTGTTTGCGGTGCGGGCGCGGGGACGGGGTGGAACCCGTCCCTCCAACTATGCGCATCAACCTGTCCATGTCGAGGTGTTGTTCGAAATGGGTGGCGAGGAGGTCGTATTGGGTTTGTTTGAATTCGGTGGCGGCTTGTGCATCTTCGGCGGCATAGCCCGGATTCAGGCTGCTTAGGTATTGGTTCCGGAATTCCGGGAAATCGAAAAGGCCGTGGAAATAGCTGCCTGCAATTCTTCCATCGGGCGATACCGCCCCATCGACATCCTTCACGGCCTGCCGGTTGCGGCTCGAAACGATTACCATGGGGTTGGCATTGGATCCGAGCGTGGTTTTCCCCATGTGGATTTCATAGCCGTCGATGAAGGTTCCATCGGCGAAGCGCCCTTGCGATCGGGATAGAACCTTGTCTTTCTCCAGCGTGGTTTCAAGATCGAGCAGGTCGAAACCTTCCGAGCTGCCGGGGTCTCCCTCGATGCCGAGCGGATCGTGCACCTGCTTGCCGAGCATTTGGTAGCCGCCGCAAACGCCGAGGATGTGGCCCTTGAATCCAAGGATGGATTCTTCCCATCCGGTATCCTTTAGCCATTGGAGGTCGAACCGGACATTCTTGGTGCCGGGAATCATCAGCGCATCGTAGCCCTCAAGGTTCCGCGGTTTCGAAAGGTAGTGGAACGACACCGCCGCGTTACGGATGAGCGGATTAAAGTCGGTGAAGTTGGAAATGTGCGGCAGGCGCAGGCAGGCGATGTTGATCTTGCCGGGCACGGGACGGACTGGCGGATCGATGACGGTTTCCAACGGCATGCCATCTTCGGGGTCGATCTCGATGCCGCGGTAGTAGGGGATCAATCCCAGCACCGGCAGGCCGGTCTGTTCCTCCAGATAGGCGATGCCGTCGTCGAACAATGAGGCGTCGCCACGGAACTTGTTGATGATGAACCCGGCCACCCTTTGCCGGTCATGCTCAGGCATCACCGCAAGCGAACCGACGATCTGCGCAAAGACGCCGCCGCGGTCGATGTCGGCGACGAGGATGACGGGGGCGTCGGCGGCATGGGCGGTCTCGAAGTTGACGTAGTCGCGGTCGCGCAGGTTGACCTCGGCGCAGGATCCGGCGCCTTCGATGACGACCAGGTCGTGTTTGGCTTTCAGCCGTTCGAGCGATTCAAAGGCGGGCTCGCGGATTTTCGAGGTGTCGCTGAAAAACTCGGAAGCCAATGCGTTGCAGATGGCTTTGCCCTGCAGGACAACCTGCGAGCCGATATCGGTGTTGGGTTTTAGCAACACGGGATTCATGTCGGTGTGCGGTTCGATGCCACAGGCCTCCGCCTGTACCACCTGCGCGCGCCCCATCTCGCCGCCTTCGAGGGTGACATAGGAATTGTTCGACATGTTTTGCGCCTTGTAGGGCGCAACGGACCATCCGCGGTTCTTGAAGATGCGTCCGATGGCCGTCACCACGATGCTCTTCCCCACATCGGAGCCCGTTCCGAGAAAGGCGATGCACTTGGCTGGACGGGTTTGTTTCATGGGTCAGGATGATGATTGAAACCGCGAAAGAACGCAAGGAACGCAAAGAATGTGCTGTCTGGGATTTTGCGTTCCTTGCGTTCTTTCGCGGTTAATGAATCCATTTGACGAGAGGAGGGTGGCCTAAAGATCCAGCCCGCCCTTGCGGTTGAGCAGGAGGAGGATGAAGAAGGGGCCGCCGAGCAGGGCGGTGAGCACGCCGACGGGGAGCTCCGCTCCGGAGGTGAGGCTGGAGAGTACTCGGGTGAGGGTGTCGCACAGGGTCAGGAACAGACCGCCGAACAGGAAGGTGGCGGGGGTGAGGAGGCGGTGGTCGGCGCCAACGACCAGCCGGCAAATATGCGGCGACATCATGCCGACAAATCCAATGGGGCCGCAGACGGCCACGACGCCACCGACCATCAACGACGCGGAGAGAAAGATGAGCTTTTTCACGAGCCCCGTGTTGACACCGCGACTGATGGCAATGTCTTCGCCCACCACGAACAGGTTCATTTCGCGTTGGAGGAAGGTGAGCAGGGTTGCCCCGATCGCTAGGAAGGGCAGCAGGTTGAGCAGCTTTCCATAATCAGCGGTGGAGAGCGTGCCCATCATCCAGTGGACAATCTGGAACGAGTGCGTCAGCCCGCTGATGTATTGGATGAACAGGATCAGGCTGGAAAAGAAAAAGCTGATGGCAATGCCGGCCAGCAGAAGCGTTGGTGTGGAAAAGCCCCCCTTGAGTTTGGTGAGGCCGTAGACGAGCAGGATCGAAAGCAGGGCACCTCCGAAGGCCGCCATCGACGTTCCTGAAATGCCGAGGAAGGTGAATGCAATTCCGAACCGGATGAATACGGACGCCCCCAGAGCCGCCCCACTGGAAACGCCAAGGGTGAAGGGCGTTGCGAGCGGATTGCGGAACAGCGCCTGGAACGACATTCCGCTGAGGGCGAGCATGGCGCCTGCGGCGAATGCGCACAGTACGCGCGGTAGGCGGATGCCCATCAGGATTTCCCGCTCCTGGCCAGTGGCGTTGAACGGAATGAACTCCATGCCGAACAGGGGGCTGAGCAAGAGCACGGCGAGTGCGAATGCAAAAAGCGTGGAGAGGGCAATGTATGGTTTTTTCAAATCGCACCTCCGGACATGATGTACGGAAGGGGGCGATGGGGGGAAGGGGCGACTACGAATTCAGTGCAGTATATGTTTTGAAGCACTTCGGCGTTTGCCGTTTCGGCAGGGGTTCCTTCGAACGCGATGGTACCGTCTTTGAGGGCAACGATTTGGTTGCTGCAGGATGTGGCGGTGTTGATGTCGTGATGGACGGCGACCACCGTGATGCCGTGTTCGCGGCAGGCCGATTTTAAAATGGATGCCACCTTGGCCTGGTGGCGGTAGTCGAGAAACGTCGAGGGTTCGTCGAGCAGGAGGATCTGGGTGTCCTGCGCTAGTGCGGCGGCAATGAAAGCCATCTGCCGTTCGCCGCCGCTGAGCGTATTGAGATTGCGTTTGCGCAACGGCAGGAGTCCGGCGCGGTCGAGCGCTTTGTCCACGGCCTCGTAGTCATCCTTTTGCATCGTGGTGAATGCAGAAAGGTGCGGATAGCGGCCGGTGGCCACGAACTCCTCCACCGTCAATGGATTGGTTCGCCCCTCGGCCTGGGGGACATAGCTCTGCAACCGGGCCAATTCACGGTTGCCGAGGTCGCCGAACGCTTTCCCTCCAATGCCGATCGAGCCGCTCCATTCCCGGTAGATTCCGGCCATGCACTTGACCAGTGTCGTCTTTCCGGCGCCGTTGGGGCCGATGATCGAGACATAGACGCCCTCACCAATGTCCAGCGAAACCCCCTTCAGGATTTCATTCCCCGAAAGGCTGATCGACAGGTTCTTGATTTGGATGATGGGCTCGCTCATGTGTGTTGGTTCGATGAAATGATTTTACCAGAGGGCACTTTCCCATATCTGGATTCTTTTGTCCTTAATCATTTTGTCGGATGATTTCCGCGAAGTCGTCGAGGGTTTGGATGAAGCGGGGGCCGGGAATGCAGGTGTGGTCGCCGGTGAGGACGTGGATGCGGTGGTTCTTCACGGCGTTGATTCCGGCCATGCCTTGCCAGGCCTTGGTTGGGTCGGCGGGGGCCTCGGTGCCGGGGGCGAGCTGGATGATGATGTCGGGGTTGAGCCGGATGGCGGCTTCCTTGGAAAGCGTTGAGAACGGGAGGTGGCCTTCCACCACGTTTTTTCCGCCGGCGATTTCGAGCAGCTCATTGTGAAGGCATTCTGTCCCAAACGCGTGGATCTGGTCGATGCTGCTTGCATCGCCGCCAAAGGTGATGAGGACGCGTGGGGCATCGCCGGACGTTTTCCGGTATCCCGCAATCCGGGCATTGATTTCACCGATCCGTTTTTCTACTTCCGCTTCCGCTCCGCAAGCCATGCCGACCTTGCGGATGGATTCGGTGATGTCCGCCACCGAGCGCGTTTTCGTGGCAAGGTAGCGAATGCCAAGGCCATCAAGCCGGCTCTTCTCGTTTTCATATCCTTCGTGAAGGATGACCAGATCCGGTTTGAGCGTAACGATTGCCTCGAAGTTGAACTGTCCGAACCCACCGACGCGCGGAACCGTTTTTGCGGCATCCGGATAGGTGCAATAGGTCGTTGCCCCCATCAGCTTGTCGCCCAACCCCAGGGCATGGACGGTTTCTGTGATGTCGGGCGCCAAGGAGATGATGCGTTCGGGAACGCTTGCCTCTCTCGGTTGTGTTTCTTGTTTGCCGCAGCCAACAAGACAGATGATTACAAATAGGAATAGGGTTCGGGGCATCATTGTTTATTTTTCGGTCAGGTCGAAGATCAGGGGTTGTATCAGCTTGGAATCGATATGGCGGCCAAATTGTTTGGCGGGAGCATAGGTGGCCTTTTTGGCGGCATGGACCGCCGCGTCGTCGAGTCGCCGGAAGCCGCTGGACTCCACCACCTCCACCTTTCCGGCTTTTCCGGTGGAAAGGACTTCGATGGAAAGAACCACGGTGCCTTCTTCGCCGCGGCGCTGGGAGGTGCGGGGGTAGGTGGCGCTGATTCCGGACATGGGTTGGGCCTGCGTAATCACCCCTTTGTCTTCCTGCATGCTCGCAATCTGCTCCACCGATTCCTGCAGGGCGGGCTCTTCAACGGGCACCGGTTCGGGAATGGTTTTTTCAACGGGTTCCAACGGTGCCGCAGGTTCCGGGATCGGCTCGGAAACAGGAACGGGGACGGGGACTGGAGTGGGGTCGGGAATGACCGGCTCGGGTTCCTTCGGTTCCGGTGGCTTTTCAGGCTCTGGTTCGGGAGGTGCGGCCTGGGTGGCGACCGAAGGCGCCAGCGTCAGGTGCACGACCGTCCGCCCCGTTTCCATTTGCGGAACCGGCGGGGTGTAGAGCCCGTTGCTGTATAGGGCCAACCCGTGGATCGCGACCGACAGGATGCCACCAATGAGTAGCGGAAGGTTCGCTATGGTTTTTCCTGTTTGCATGAAAAGGACACTTCCTCAATGCCCGCACCCTTGAGGTCGTCAAGTAGTTCAATGGCCAATCCCAGGTCGGCTTTGGTGTCGCCTTCGATGAAGACAGGCTTGGTTTCTCCGCCGCGAAGTTTCAGCACTTGTTCGGCTAAACCCTCAATGACGGTGGGTTCGGAATTCAGGTAAAGCTGGTTTTCGGCGTTGATGGAGATGGAGATATAGTCATTCTTCTCCATGGTTGCGCTACCGGCGCTCGGCAGCTCTACCTTCAGGCCGCGGTGGACGACCATCGAGACCATGGCGTAGATAAAGAAGACGAGCAGCAGAAACACCACGTCGATCAACGGCAGCATCTCCACCCGCGCCTTCTTCGCCTCGTATCCCGAGCTTAGCCGCATTTCTCCATCCCTTTCTGGACGGTGACTTCGTAGCAGGTGACGAGCTGCTCGATGTGGCGCGTGACCTTTTCCACCTTGCGCGTCAGGGCGTTGTAGGGGAGCAGGGTGACGATCGCAATCGAGAGTCCGGTGGCCGTGGTGATCAGTGCCTGCGCAATGCCACCGGTGACGGCTTTGGGATCCTCGATGCCGGCATCGCCCAGCAGGTCGAATGAAACAATGATTCCCGACACCGTGCCCAGGATGCCGAGCAGGGGGGCGGCGGTGATGATGGTGTCGAGCACGGAGAGCCGGTGCTTCATCTTTTCGATTTCATGCAGGGCCGCGGCTTCCAGCGACTGCGCCAGGCCATAGTTGCGGTGGGCAAGGCCACTGGAAAGGATGCGGCAAACCAGGCATTGGGTTCCTTCGGCCTCCTGGATCGCCGTATCGAACTCACCCTCTTCGGTAAGCGTGAAGATGCGGTTGATCAACGCCTGGTTCTTGTTCTTCAAAACCAGCAGCCAGAAGACGAGCCGTTCGAAGATGATGGCCAGCGCAACGACCGAGCAGGCCAGCAATGGCCACATGATCACGCCACCCTTTATCATTAATCCGTACATAAATAGACCTATTCCAATGGTTCGGGCGCCACCATAGGTTTTTTTCTCCAGCTTGGGAAGCGCGTTCCAAAAACAGCTTCCCGCATGGTTGACATGTCCGCCCCCAAGGCATAAGTTTCGCCCTTCGTGAAGAACTTGGCGGAAGTCCGGTGTGAACCCGGCGCTGTAGCGCAACTGTGATGGGATTCGTTCCCTAAGCCAGAACTTTCAAGCCTTCAAGATGTTGGACTCTTTCGCACTAAAAGAGGCTCGACGGATCAATCGTCCGGGGGCTCCGGGCGTTTTTTTATGCTTAGCGAAAGTTTCCTGAAACCTAAAAAAACGAATGCCTGCGATCTACAGGCGAAAGGAAACAAAATGAAAAACGTGTTGGTTGTTGCCGCGGTGGCGGCACTGTTGGGCAGTGCTTCGGCGGATGTGGTTGTTGATTTCGATGCATTGTGGACGACGGGCAACAATACCTACGATATGCCTTCGACCTTTGGGGCGCTGGCTTGGGAGAACCAGGGGATCCAGTTCATGAGGACGCGCACCGATTGGGGGGGCGGTTGGTCGAGCTGGGATGGTACGACCTTTTCGAGTGTGAATAATCCTTTGGTAGGTGGTTCGGGAAACCAGTATGCTGTTTCGGGAAGCGGTTTGGATGTCAGCGGCGCGGGTTCCTACGGTGTATTCTTCGAGCCATGGTCGGGCGGGACTTCCGTTGTTCTTCCTGTTGCCACCGAGGTCAAGGGGTTCTATGCGAACAACACCGCCTATGCGGCCGATACCATTCTTAATGGCGATGGCTTTGCCCGTGCATTCTCCACCGCCAGCAACGATCTCTTCAGCCTGACGATCGAAGGATTCGATTCCGTTGGTTCCAGTGTTGGCATCGTTGATTTCAACTTGGCCGACTATACCGGCGTTACCGGTGAGATTGTCGATGAATGGACATGGGTGGATCTCTCTTCCCTGGGAGGCGATGTGAAGTCGCTCCAGTTTAACATGTCTTCCACCGAGGGCAACACGCCGAACTATTTCGCGATGGACGAACTGACGGTGGCCGCCATTCCGGAACCCGGTACGGTCACGCTCATGCTGCTCGGTTTTGGCGGCATGGTCTGGTTCCGTAAAAAACGCACCTACTTCCTGCGTTAGTTTGGCGCACAATGTCGATCCGGTTGCAGATAGCCGCTCTGTTGGTTGCTGTGGTTCCCGTTTTCGCGGGAACCAACAGGGCCATTGTGGTGTCTGCATCGCGGCTGGATTCGCTTTCGGCCGATGTACTTGATGTTGCTTCCGATGTAACCGTGATCGACCGCGAGAGCATCGAGCGCTCCCAGTCGCAGAGCGTGCCCGACCTCCTGCGCCAAAAGGCCAATGTCCGCTTCCGCTCGACGACAGGCAAGAGCATGGGCGGCGAGCTGGCCATGCGGGGGTTTGGCGAGAACAGCGGGCTGCGGGTGCTGGTGATTGTGGATGGCCACAAGATGAACCGCCCCGACATGGGCGGAATTGATTGGCAGCAACTCCCACTTGACGACATTGAGTCGATCGAGGTGCTACGCGGTGGGCATGGTGTGCTCTACGGCAACCATGCCGTTTCCGGCGTGGTGAAGATCACCACCCGCAAGGGCGGCGAGCCTTCCGGATTCGTGAAGGCTACGCTTGGTGGTTTCGGCTACGAGGAATACAGCGCTCGCGTTTCCGGGGCCGCCGGGGCTTTCTTCGGAGACGTTGGCGTGAACGATCAGCGCGACGAAGGCTATCGCGAGAATTCGCTTTCCTGGAGCAAGAATGCCAATGCCAGCATCGGCGTTGATTTCGGGGAGGCCGACTCCCTGGTGTTCCGGTTGGCCGGTGGGCAAAACCATGTCCAGTTTCCCGGGCCGTTGAGCTATGAGCAATATCTGGAAGACCCGATGCAATCCGCCAACGATGGAACGGAATATTCGGATACGGACAATGCGCGGATCACCGCCCTATGGGATGGTGGCCGCGAGTGGGGCGATCTGCAGCTTGAGGCGGGCTTGAACTGGCGCGATACCGATTGGAGACTGGCAACCCGTAATGGGCAGAACGAGCAACTAGGTTTTTCCTCCACGCCCATCGTGAAATTCGGCGGCGACGATACCTTTGTTTCGCTGGGTCTCGAGCTGCGCTACGACATGCTCGACTTTATCGGCCAGGAAGGCTCGACCGTCAATACGGCGGAGATGGCGCGCGTAACAACAGGCCCCTTTGTCTGGGCGGAAAAGGATCTCACCGACTCGTTTACGCTCAGCGGCGGAGCTCGCTATGAGTATGCTTGGACGGAAGGGAAGAATGTCGAATATACGACCGCTTCAGTGGAAGAGTTTCTTCAAAATCCATGGGGGATTCTGATTCCGAATCCCGACTATCCGGCAAGTCCGGAGCTAAACGAAGAGGCATCGTTTGAAGGCGATGTGGAAAAAGATGGCTGGGCGGCCGATCTTGCGCTCAATTGGAGACCGGTGGACGAATATGGTTTCTGGATCGGCTATGACCGGGTCTACCGCTATCCGGCGCTCGATGAAACAGCATCCTATCAAGGCTATCCGTTGGCGGATCCCTTGAACAAGAATCTCGATCCCGAAACCGGCAACAACATCGAAGTTGGCACAAAGTACATATCGGCCCCTTGGACTGCATCCGCTTCGCTATTCTGCCTCATGATGGAGGACGAGATTGGGTACGACGAGGTCGAAAACCTGAACATGAATATCGGTGACACGCTTCGCTACGGTTCGGATCTTTTCGTTGGGTATGATTCCGGGTGGTTCGGTGCCTCGGTGGGCGCGGAGCTGGTGCGGGCCGAATTCGACGGCGGAGAGCACGATGGCGGCACCGTCCCCTTGGTTCCGAAGGCGCATGCCAGCACGGCGGCCTGGCTGGAACCGGCCGAGGGGTTTCGCTTAACCGGAATGTATACCTGGCAGTCCAGTCAGTACCAAGGCGGTGATTTCGATAATGAGCTCCCCAAGCTCGACGCCTACGGCCTGCTTGGCCTGCGGATCGATTATGTGATGGGGAAGCGCTTCTCCGTCTTTGCAAAAATAGACAACCTGCTGGATAAGCAGTATGTCGACAGCGCCTACTACGGCGGCTACTATCCTGGTTCCGGGCGCGCCGCGTATGGCGGGATAAAGGTTGGGTTTTGATGAAAAAGGCGTGGCTCTTGTTAGTGGTTGGTTTGGGGGTGCTTTCGGCGGGGCAGGCGGCCACCTATTGGCCCGGGGATCCGTTGTTCTATCCTTTTGCAGGCCCTGCCGGAACATCGGGAAGCACCGCAATCCACAAGGATAGCTCCCTCTTCGCGGGCTGGGCGGATGGATACGAAAACGTGGTCTATGGAACCGGCGTCGATGCCCAATGGAAGACCCCCCAGCTCGCCTTGGGTAAAGCAACCGGGATAACCGGCGATGTGGTGGTGCTTGGCCCCGGTGGCGAAATCACCATGACCTTTTCCCGTCCCATCATTAACGGGAACGGATATGACTTTGCGGTATTTGAAAACGGATTCAGCGATACCTTCCTCGAACTGGGCTGGGTCGAAGTCTCGTCCGATGGGATCCATTTCTGTCGCTTTCGGAACTATGTGAACAACGACGACACCGGCAACCATGTCGCCAAACGAATCTATGGTCTCGCTTCAAAATACCAGGCGGGTTATGGAACGCCCTTCGACCTTTCCGAGCTGGCTGATACCTATGCGGCGTGTTTCACCGCGGATGCGGCCTTCATGTCGACATCATATAAAAACCATTTGCAAGCCAACTATCCCCATCTGGATCTGAACAACATCACACATGTGCGGATCAAGGACATTGTGAGTGGGGCCGGTTCCCAGGATTCATTCGGAACAACCATCTACGATCCGGATTATCTCCAGATCAGCAGTCCCGGGTTCGACCTCGATGCGATCGGGGTGATCAACCAACTTCCGTTAAGCGGTCTTTCCCAGTCCATCGACTTCAGCCCAATCCCTCATCAAAAACTCTCCTTCAAATCGGTGGCGCTCAATGCGGTGGCCGATAGCGGCTTGCCCGTTTCCTATGCCATCCAATCCGGCACGGCATCCGTAACCGACGGTCTGCTCTATTTTGGCGGCACCGGAACCGTGGAAATTGTCGCCAGTCAGGAAGGGAATGCAACCTATGCGTCCGCATCGTCCGTGTTGCGTTCGTTTATCGTCGCGGAGGAAATCCAGCACATCTTTGTTGAGCCCATCCCGAACCAATTCCGCAACGGCGGAACCGTCCAGGTCAACGCCTACTCCTCAAGCGGCCTTCCGGTAAAACTACAGGTGCAGCACGGCCCCGATTCCGCATTGATTGGAGAAGACAGCCATCTGCTCGATCTCGGCACCGAAACCGGAGCGGTCACGCTCCACGCCTTCCAGCAGGGAAATGCCTCCGTGGCCCCGGCCGAAGATGTGTTCATCGATTTCGAAATCGTAGAAGCCTCCGCCGCCAACGCACCAATCCCATTGTCCGAATGGCTCGTTGACAACTCCGTCCCAGCCCCTTCCGCAGTGCAAACAAACGATGTCTATGGCCGGCCATCCATGGTGCTCGAATTCTCCCTCGACCGAACCGCGGCCGCCCATTTCCGCATCATTCAGTCCACCGATCTCGTTTCCTGGGCAAACGCCGTCCCCGAAATCCTTGATCAAATCCACATCGGGAACGGGCTCAATCTCAAACTGCAACTTCCGTGCAAGAGCACAAACGCCTTTTTCCGCCTGCAACTCGAGGCCCGGTAATCCCAAGAGGGAGAGGTCCCAAACGGACGGAAAAAGTGACGGCCGTCACTTTTTCCGTCCGGCTAGTGGGGTTCGATCTGCTCTGCGATTCTTTTGCCAAGGGCTTGGTGCCGGGCAAATACCTGTTTGCCGGTGTAGCTTTCCGGGAGCAGTTCGTTGGGCAGGAGTGGATCATTGGTCATGGCTTGCGAATAAGCCAGGTTGTCCATGCGTAGCAGTTGCATCAGTTCCGCCGGCGAAAACCGGTTGCCTTCCAGCAGGCTTAGGTTTTTTTCGGCGTAGGCCAGATAGTGGTTCTGGATTTCCTGCAGGGCGTCGAAATCCCAGGCTTCCAATACGACCGATTGGTTTCCGTGGCCCAGTACGGTTTTGGATTCGAATAGATGGGCAATGCTGTCGACTGCGGCTGCATGGTCAAGGTCGTCGTATTCCGGACGAATATCGCGCGGTGTGATCCAAACGCTTTGCTGGAGGCATCCCATGCGCAGCGTCTTCAGAAAGGCCCGCAGTTTGTTGCGATAGTCCCGATCCTTTTCCGGAATGTCGAATACGAGCACATACCACCAATGGTTCCACGGTTTAGACCACAACTTGTCCGGCTTGTAATAGGCCGGCAGGCGGGCCTCCCCTTCGGGGGTCAGCTCCAGCCCCGGCATCGTTCCGTCGGTGTGGGGCGTAACGACAAGCCCTTGTTTGCGCAAGCGGGCTATCGATTTCCGGAATGCTTCTTGGTTTGGATAGCAGTGTCCGTAGAAGTCGCTGGCCCCCTTGCTCAGGATCATGGCTCCTGTGTCTTTCAGCAGCGTGGCAAGTTCCTGCCCGACTTTGCGGCGGACGACAGGCAATGAGAGGTCGGGGTGGTGGAAGGGTTCCCATTTCATTGGGCGAAGATAAACGATTTCCACCATCGAGGTCACGGATGAACGGACGGAAAAACTGACGGCCGTCAGTTTTTCCGTCCGGAGGGGGGTGAAAGGATGAGCGAAACCTTGAAACGCAGCGGCGTTGGCGACACTATCTCAAAAGTTTGAGGTGATGGTATGGCGGTGAGTCAAAAACAGATTGCGGAGCGTTTGGGGGTTTCGATTGCGCTGGTTTCGCGGGTGCTTTCGGGCAAGGCGCGGGAGGTGGGCATTGCGGATGCGACGGTCGAGCGGGTGATGAAGGTGGCCGAGGAAATGGGCTATGTGCCAAGTGCGGCGGCACTGACGCTGAAGGGCAAGGCCTCGCGTACGATCGGGGTGGTGGTCTACGATTTCCGCGATCCTTTCTTCGGGGCGATCATCGAACAACTGCAGGCGCAGGCGCATGAGCAGGACTATTCCCTGGTGCTGGCCGGATTCAAGGGTCGCCATCCTGAAAGCTCCGACCTCGCGCCGCTGCACAAGCATGCCATCGATGGCCTGGTTGTGATTGGTTCGGCCGACCGTTCGGAGTGGTTGGCCGGTTTCGGCAAGATGCCGGTGGCTCGCATTGGCCATTGCGGGGCGGGCGAGGAGGCCAGCCTGCGCATTGGTATCGACGAAGAGGATGCCGCGCTCCAGTTGCTGGAACATCTCTGGGCCAAGGGGTGCCGGCATTGCGCATTCATTGGTTCGAACTTGTTCAGCCATTCCTTGCGCTACCAGTCGTTGGAAAAGGTTGCCGAGAGTTTGGGCATGGGCGTTGAAAACCATGTTTGGACCTCGGATGGTTTCGAGGCGGGATTGCAGGCAACCCGGAACGTGCTCTCGGGGAACGCCGGTGAATTGGCGCTGGTTTGCGCCACCGATGTGATTGCGATGGGGGCGTTGCATGCCTTGCACAACGCTGGAGCGTCGCTGGCGGTTACGGGTTTCGACGATATTCCCGCGGCCGCGCAGTTCATTCCGCCGATCACAACGATGCGGCAGCCGATCCGGGAGATGGCGAAGCGGGCATTCGATGCCGTGGTTGCGCCCAGCGAGGCGGGCGAGGTTCTGTTAAAAGGCAAACTGGTGGTCAGGAGTTCATCATGAAAATTGTGGTTGCGCCCGATTCATACAAGGGCAACATGCGCAGCGCGAAGGTGTGCGAAATCATCAAAAGCGCCATCCTCATGGAGATTCCGGAGGCCGAGGTGCTGGCCTTCCCGATGGCCGATGGTGGCGAGGGTACCGTTGATGCCATGGTTGCCGCGACCGGCGGAAGCCTCCATGCCTTGGAGGTTTGCGGGCCGCTGGGCGATCCGGTCGAGGCGCACTATGGCCTGTTGCCCGATGGCACGGCCGTCATGGAAATGGCCTCCGCTTCCGGGATCGAGCTCCTGTCGGTCGACCGGCTCAACCCGATGGAGGCAACCAGCTTCGGTACGGGGCAAGTGCTGAAGCATCTGCTGGAGCAAGGGCATGCCTCCATCGTTATGGGGATTGGCGGGAGCGCCACGGTGGATGGCGGAACCGGCATGGCGCAGGCGCTGGGCTACCGCTTGCTCGATGCGGCCGGGAATGAAATCGGGGAGCGCGGAGGCCAGGTTCTTTCGCGCATTGCGCGCTTCGATTCCTCGCTCGTTCTTCCGGGACTGGCCGACGCGAAGATCCGGGTGGCGTGCGATGTGACGAATCCCCTAACGGGCCCCAACGGGGCGGCGGCGGTTTTCGGCCCCCAGAAGGGGGCGACACCGGGGATGGTTGGCCAGCTCGATGCCGGATTGTCTAATTTGTGCAAGGTTGCCGGGGTGGGGGGAGCGCCGGGCGACGGCGCGGCCGGAGGGCTGGGCTATGGCCTCCGCGTATTCTGCAACGCCGGGATTGTTCCGGGCGCCAACCTGGTGGCGGAGACCGTTGGTTTGCCGGCGGCCCTCGTGGGGGCGGACCTGCTGATTACCGGGGAGGGGCGCACGGATGGTCAAACGGCTTCGGGCAAGCTATGCTCGGTGCTGGCGGCCATGGCGCGTGGGCGCGGCGCAAAAACCCTGCTGGTTTCCGGCGCCTTGCAGGGGGAAATGGAACCGTTTCTTGAGGTTTTCGATTTTTCCTTCAGCATTTCCGCCGGGCATGTTTCGCTGGAGGAATGCATGGCCCATGCCCCGGACGACCTCGCCTTTGTGATCAGGAACGTGATGCGGATTATGTACAAGTAGTTCCGCTGAATATACAAGATTTATTGCCGGCGGATCCCTATAACAGCAAACCTCGAAAATTCGATTTCCAAGAAAGGGTATGATGATGAACTCGAAGAAGAACTCCCTATCGCGCAGGAACCTGCTGCGAAGCACGGGCGTTGCGGCGGCAGCCGTTGCGGCGCCCACCGTAATTCCCTCCAGCGCCCTGGGTTTTGGCGGGTTCACCGCCCCGAGCAACCGGATCACGTTGGGCATGGTCGGATTTGGCCTGATGATGAAGGGCCATTTCAGCAATATGCTGGGCCGAAAGGAAGTGCAGATCCTGGCGGTGTGCGATGTCGATACGAAGAAGCGCGAAGAGGCCAAGGGCAAGGTGGACTCCAAGTATGGCAACAACGACTGCGCCTGCTACAACGAACATGAGAAAATCATGGAGCGCAGGGATATCGACGCCTGCTTCGTGATTACCCCGGACCACTGGCATGTGCCGATCTCGATGGATGCGATCCGCTCCGGCAAGGATGTCTATGTGGAGAAACCCATGAGCCTGACGATCCGGGAGGGGCGGATGTTGTCCGATGCCTGCCGGCGCCATGGCGCGATCCTGCAGGTGGGTAGCCAGCAGCGATCCGAATACTCGTTTGGCAAGGCCGTCGAGATGGTGCGCAACGGCTGGATCGGCAAGGTGCACACCGTCTACGCCCGGCTCGGGCGCTTCCCGGACGGCAAGGTGCTGCCCGAGGAAGAGATTCCGGAAGGTTTCGACTATGACCGTTGGTTGGGATCGACGCCTTGGTATCCCTATAACAAGAATCGCGTTCTAGGAAACTATGGCGGCGGTTGGCGCTCCTATTGGGAATACGGTTCCAGAAAGAACGGCGACTGGGGGGCCCACCACTACGACATCATCCAGTGGGCGCTGGGCATGGATCATTCCGGCCCCGAGTTCTTTTTCCCGATCGGCTACAATGGTTCCACCAGCCAGGGCTACAAATACAAGAACGGCCCCACCATCTACCGCGATTCCAAGGATGCCAAAATGGGTTCAATGATCGAGTTCCATGGCGAGAACGGTTCGATCGGGGTTGGCCGCAGCGGAGATCTGAAGTCGATTCCCGGCGAGCTGAAGAACAAGCCGCTGGCGCCTTCGGAAATCCACCTGCAGGCGACCATGAGCCACCATCAAAACTTCCTCGATGGCATCCGTACCCGCAAGCGCACGATTGCCGATGTGGAGATCGGCCACCGCACGGCGAGCATTTGCCACCTGAGCGCCATCTCCGAACGGCTGAAACGGCCGATCAACTGGAACCCCGCAACGGAAGAGATCGTCGGCGATGCCGAGGCCTCCAAGTGGCTCGACCGCCCGCGCCGCGCGCCCTACACCCTTTAGGAAGGATATGTCACCATGTATATGAAAACACTCTTATCGATTGTGCTGCTCGCCACGGCATCGCACGCCGCCGTGCAGGAGCTTCTGCCGCAGCTGGCGTCCGACGACCTCGGCATCCAGACGCAGGCCCGCCTGGACCTGCTTGCGGTCTGTTCCAACGCCGGCAAGCCCGGAAACGAAGACGAGCGCAAGGCCGTCAGCGAAGAAATCTGCCAAGTGCTGCAGAACGATGTTCCGGTTGTTGCGGTGATGGAGCCGATGATCCGCAACCTTGAGCGCATCGGCGGGGAAGAGGCTGTGCCGACACTGGCCAAGCTGCTGAACCACAAGGAACCGCATGTGCGCGACGATGCCCGCCGTGCGCTGGCGGTCAATCCGTCGCCCGCCGCGGCCCAGGCGCTAGGTGCGCAATTGAAGATGCGCAAGGCGCGCGATGCCCGCGAAACCGCCGGGTTGATCCAGGCCCTGGGCGAGCGCAAGGAAGCCGGCGCGGTTAAGCTGCTCGTCGATTACCTGAACAGCAATGACGACCTGATCTTCATCGCCACCGTCAAGGCGCTGGGCCGGATGGGTAGCGATGACGCCATCCGGGTGCTGGCCGAACACCGGTCCAAGGAGAAGGAATTCCGGTTGGTTCAGGTTGATGCGGCGCTGTTCTCCACGGAACATGTGGCCGTGTTCCAAAAACTCTATTCCGAAAACGAAACGGAGGAGGTTCGTGCCGTGGCCCTGCTGGGGTTGGCGCTGAACAATGGCGGCAACGTGGCCGCCTCGGCCATGGCTTCCGGAAACCCGGCCTTGCAGTCGGCGGTGATCGAGGCGGCTTTGCAGAGCGGGGACGCCAGGTTGCAGGCCTTGGTTGCCGGGCAGCTCGGTCCGTTGCCGCCCTACCTGCAGGCGCGTGGCCTGGCGGCGATCGAGTTCAGCGGCAACCGCGCCTTTGCCAAGGCGGTTGAGCCTCTGCTGAAATCGTCCGATACCCAGATCCAGGACGATGCCTCCAAGGTGCTGGCGCGCATCGGCTCCTCCGATTCCGTTTCCGCGCTGCTTTCCAACGGCCGGCCGGAAGCGCTCCGGGCGCTGGGCATGCTGGATGCCGACGGTGTGGATGCCGTGCTCGAAAAGGAAGCCGCCAGTGCGAACGACCAGAACCGGCGTGCGGCCGCCATCGCTGCGCTGGCCAACCGCGGACGTCGCGACTTGATGCCAACCTTCTTTGCCTATGCCGCCGAGGAGGGCAAGGAAGTCCCGAAGGCCGCGGTGAAGGCCATTGGCGAAATTGGCGGCATGGCCAACCTGGAGCAACTGAGCGAGTTGATGGTTGCCAAGGAAACATCGCCCGTTTCTCGCGATGTGCTGAATGCCATGGTTGAGCTCCTGCGGCGTTCGAGCGATCCGGCCAAGGCGATTGGCATCCTCGTAGCGCGGATGGAAGGCGCTTCCCCGCGCAGCCAGGCCAACATTCTCCAGGCGCTGGTGCAGACCGGTAGCACGGAAGCGCTCAAACCGGTTGCCGAAGCGTGCAAGTCCAGCGACGAAGCGTTGCAGAAGCAGGCGGTCAAGCTGCTGGGTGGATGGAAGGCCGACAATGCGATTCCGGTTATGCTCGAGCTCGCAGCCGACGAGTCCATGTCGGTGGCGAACCATGTAACCCTTATGCGCGGAGCCTCGCGCCTGCTGGCCGGGCAAAAGAAGCTGAACAAGAAGCAGGCGGAGCAGGCGCTCGCCACCTGCCGCCGGGATGAAGAGAAGGAGATGATCCAGGCGGTCATCGACAAAAAGAAGAAGTAGAGCGGTCAGGCCGTTGCGGAGTAGGGGGTGTAGACCAGCCTGCTTCCGCACGTGCTACAGATGAGCTTTGGATTCCGCTGTTGGGCCGTATGCGTCCAGCAGCGGTTTTCGCAGGTAACGTTCCACCGCGGGGGCGCAAACTGCAACCGGTGCGTGCGCTCGCCCGAACCGCCGATCTCTTTGGCCTTGGCTTTCCAGGTCGCATCGTGGTTGTGCTTCCTGCCCACCAGCGCGTGGGCAATCTCGTGCAGGATGGTGTCGCGGATATCCTCGTCTGTTCCGTTGCGCGCCAGGTCGAAGGCGAGCGTGATGAGTTTTTCGCGGAAATGGCAGCTCCCCGCCCGCCGGGTCGAGTGGTCGAACTTGAAGCGCCAGCCCTTCAATCCATGTTGGGCCATCAGCTCCAAGGCCAACTGGAGGACGGACTCAATGCGCCGCACCCGCTCCTCGGCAACGTTTGCGTCGGATTTGAGCCGTTCGTAGGGAACCGTGAATTCTTCTGCGTCCACCCGCACGACCGCGCGTTTCGAATTCGTGCGCAACACGATGCCCTCCACCATCCACTCCTGATAAGCAAATTTCACCCGGTCGTTCGGCGCAAAGCGAGCACGCAGCTGGTCGGTTTCGGAAAGCATGCCGGAGGCTACCAAATAGAGACCGGTTGCCGTTAGCCCGAACTGTTCGAAAAATGGCGCCTCGGTGCGGATATGTCGCCTAGCCGATCGTGGAAACGGGGGGACGGGGAGGGGTAAGTTGTGTAATCCAGATTGACGATCGTCAATCTGGATTACACAAATCGGGTGTTTTGGATTCCTTGGCCGGTGCGCGGATCGTCCTGGTTAGGCCTGTTTCCAATATTTTCGTTTCCGGCCTCCGCCCGACTTGGGGGCGGGTTCTTCGAAGGTGGAAAACTCATACTTCCACGGCGCTGCCAACAAGGTTTTGTGAACCTCGTCTTCGGGGTTGCCGTCTGCCGTGCCCGGGCAATGGATGATCGTGCCCCCGGCCTTCGCAACGCGTTCGAACTCTTCCAGTTCGCTTTCCAGGTTCCATCCCAAGGCATGCGATGTGATGACCACGTCCGCAAATCCGGCGGGAAAGGGGAGGGCGTGGAGAAGGCCATCGACGACGAAAAGGTTCGATGCGCCCGCTTGCCTGGCCTTGGTACGCATGAATTCCCGCAAGCGGGCGACCGGTTCCACGGCAAACACCGTTGCGGCGGTTGCGGCCGCTTCGAGCGCGACGCGTCCCGTGCCGGCTCCGGCATCGACTACTACTTTTCCGGTGAGATCGACGATGGAAGTAATCTCCGCAAAGTCCCACTGGTGGAACGGCAACCGGTCGTAGGCTTCCGGGCATTTGTTATAGACCAGCATGTCGGCGATCGTCCAAACCACCCGCTCTTCTGCTTGCTCCAGTTGTTGTTTGCCATGGATGTTTTGGTGGTTTTCGCTGGCGGATGCCAAGAAGCCGCTGATGGAGGGGCATCGCATTTCGAGATATCGGCGGATTTCCGGTCGGGCCTGGAGCACGGTGGCAAATTCCTGTTCCGGCACCCAGCCGGGCAGATAGGCGATCTGGAACGCTTCGAGCAACAGGAGGTCGTCGATCTCCAATTCAACTCCGGGGAACATGTTTCGGAAATGTTGGATCAGGTCCATGCCTACAACTGGCCTTCCATGGTTCGCGTGTTTCGGGGAGAGGTGTTCAGCATTGGTTTTACATAGCGGTTGGATTTCCGCTTCGCATCCGATAGCCAATATTCGCAGTGTCCTTTTGTTGCATGAATATAGAAAAGCCAACGGGAATCGCTCTGGATCAGCTCATATGGATTGTAGCCTTTTTCCCAGATGCGAAGCTGTTCCGGATCGCTTGGGATGGGGTCGGCATCGAGCTCGACCAGCCGGGCGATGAAGTCCGCGGCCTCTTCGGGATTAAACGAGAAGCTGCCGCGCGAGGTGTTCACATCCAGATCGTTCTTGGTGACGATCTTGCGGCTGGAAGCGGGAATGATTCCGGGCAGCCAGCCCCGTGCGAACAGTCGGTCTTGCTCGGCCTCCGCCCGTGTGGCATAACGGCTCGTTACCGTGTCGCCGCAGCCGAAGAGCAGCATGGCGATGAGGAGGACGGCGAGCTGTTTCATGATCGGCATCGAATTGAGGGTGCGGGTCAGATGTAGGCGGGGTATTGGGCCCGGTCGGTTCCGGGGGCGATGTATTTCCAGTGCTTGTATGACCATAGCCACGATTCCGGATGGGTGCGGATCTGCTGGCTGATGACATCCATGATTTGCTGGGTGAGTTCCTTGACGATTTTTTCCTGGTCGTGGGTTTTGTCGTATGGGGGCGGTGTGATGACCTGGCCGGTGTGGGCTTCGTACTTTCCTCCGCCGGCCTGTTGGCTGAAGGCGAAGATGATGTCGGTGCCGGTGCGATAGGCCAGGTGGGCCGGTGCCGATGAAACGGGGGTGGGCATCCCTAGGAAATCAACCCAGATTCCGCCTTGGTCTTCCACGGTGTTCTGGTCGAGTACGAACGCGGCCTTCCCCTGGTTCCGGAAGCGGCTGACGAGTGTGCGCATGGCGCCTTCCCTGGGGATAATGCTCTGGCCGGTGCGTTGGCGCAGGATGTTGAGATGTTTGTCGATCGAGGCGTTCTTGGTGATGGCGGCGACACTGGCGACATCGATTCCCCGCAATCCGCTTTCGAGGCCGATCAGTTCCCAGTTGCCCGTGTGGGCGGTGATGACGACATGGGCGCAGTGTTCGAAATAGGGGCCGGTGCCGGGGACGAAGCGCTGGTATTTCCTGACGCGCTTTTCGGTGTTGCGGGAGAACCAGAAGATGTCGGCCATTGTTAAGGTGAAACTGCGGAGCGATTTGATGAGGATCTCTTTTTTTTCCTTCTTGGTTTTGGTGTTGCCGAAAACGGTGTCCAGATTGGCCATGCCGGTTGTGCGTTCGCGTTTGGCCACATGGTATGCAATGGTTCCGGCGACCTGGGCAACAAATACGATGAAGAAGCGGGGGAACAGCGGGATGCAAAACGTTCCAAGGCGGAAAAAAAAAGTTTCCAGCGGACGGCGGAGTGCTCTTCGGATTTCCTTGGCTCGACTCATGATCTCTCCTTGAGAATCGGAGGACATTACGCACGATTCGGGAGCCAAACGAGCTGATTCCGTTTGCAATAGCATGGGCTTAATGGGATGCGGTGCGATGGTGCGTGCGGGTCGTTGCCTGTTTCGGTTGATCCGTTTGGGGCAATGGACTACTCTTTGCCCTCACTTTAGTCAGGGGGAGCGCCATGCGGAAACTGGGTTGGATCTACATCATCTTCTATTGCATCGATGCCTTGTTCAGCCTCGTTGCCAGCTTTGAACCTTCGGTGGAGCTGATGAGTAATTTCTGGAGCATGGGGATGCTTTCGTTCGGGATCTTTATTCTGATCTTCATCTGCATGGGTAGTTTACGCCCGGTAAAGGTGTTCGTGCCCATGCTATCGTTCAATGCCCTGGCCTTGGTTTTTGGCTTCGCCCTAACCATTCCCTTGCTGTTGCGCTATGGCCCGCAGATGTCGCAGCTCGATATGAACATCGCCTTTTTCCGCGAGGAGTTTGGGTGGTATTGGGCGGTGCACTGGTTCTTCATGACCCTGTGGCTGGCCGTATGCGCCTTCGCCGTGGTGACCTATTCCCGCTTCATGGTCTCAAAACACAAACAGAACTAAAACGGTATTGTTTTGTGTGGCCATTTCCATGCGGTTGGCTATTATGCTCCGAAATCAAGGAGATTCCATGAAGGCGCATACCGCAAGTTTGATAAATGCAGTGATTTTGATCGGGTTCGGATTGTGGGCCTACCTGGGCTCGGAAACGCCCTCGAAAACGGCGCTGATTCCGGTTGGATTCGGAGCGGTTATTCTTTCCTTATATAAGGGCGTCAAAAATGAGGACAAAATCGTGGCCCATGTGGCGGTGCTTTTGACCCTCGTGATCTTGGCCGGATTGGTGAAGCCGCTGACGGCGGCGATGGGCCGGAGCGACGGTCTGGCGACCGTTCGCGTTTCTGTGATGATCGTCTCGACCCTGTTCGCGCTCTTTTTCTTTATTAAGAGCTTCGTCGATGTCCGCCGCGCCCGCAAGTTGGCCGCTCAAGAATGATGTACCTCGCAGGCGCAGAGATCGCAGAGGAATTATGTGAGGGAAGCGTATGGCCTATGATGAAGGCTTGGCGGAGCGGATCCGGGAAATACTGGCGGATGTGCCGGACGTGACCGAAAAGAAAATGTTCGGCGGGCTGTGCCTGCTGGTCTCCGGAAACATGTGCTGCGGGATTATCGATGATATTCTGATGGCACGGGTGGGGCCGGAACAATACGAGGAATGCCTGAAGCTTCCCCATGCCCGCGAAATGGACTTCACCGGGCGCCCGATGAAGGGCATGGTCAACGTCGATCCCGAAGGCATCGCCGAGGATGAAGATCTGTCGGCCTGGATCGACCGTTGCATGGTTTTTATGAAGACGCTTCCTCGGAAATAGGAGAGGGGCAGGAATAGTTTCCTGTTTCCGGGTTAAATGTTAAAACATGCAACGTTCCTTGTGGAAACAGTAGGTCGGTTGCGTGTACGAAAGTTTAAAAGAACTCATTCTATCGCTGGTGGCGCCGTTGCTGGCGGCACAGATTTTCCTGATGGTGTTGGTCTATTTCACCGTCGTCCGGAAACGGATCTCCGCCTTTTACAAGGGCTATGTGTTGTTTCTGGCCTGTTTCATCCTGTTTCTGGTCGGTCGTCCGTTTCAGCATGGGGCGGTGGCTTTCAGCCAGCCGGTTCTGTATTTCCGGATTTTCCTTTTGTATGCGCTGGCGATTCCTTCGTTGCTGATTGCGGCGGCCGCCCAGTCCGGGGTCGAAAAGAGACGAATCCTGAGCTGGGGGGCCTATGGTGCCGGCCTGCTGGTCACTTTTCTCTATATCCTCTATCGCGACACGTGGTTCGACCAGTTCGCTCCGACGCGGGAGATGCGCTCGTGGGCCACCTATTCCGGGAAAATTCCTTTTTCCCACATCATCCAGGCGGTTGGCGTGGGCATTATGCTGGCGCTTCCGAGCCTTTATCTGATGGTGCGGGAGTTGAGGGGGGCGCGGAACGTGAAGCAGCTGGCCTTCCTTTCCGGAGCGTTCCTCTTCGGGGGCATCATGTTCTTTGCCTCGTTGACCCTCGACTACATGGGCTATTTCTACGTCGGTTCCGTCTTTTGCGCCCTGTGCTGGAGCTGGGCGGTTTTCCAGGACGTGCGCGATATGAAGGGGCGGGTCTCGCTCCTGAAGGACGAACTCCAAATGCGGGTGCAATCCGGTGGCCGGGACGTTGATGATGTGCTCGATGGCCTGGAGCAGCTCTCCCTCGGCAACCTGGATGTCTATAAGCTTCGGTTGCGCGAGGTGCTTAACCGGTTGACCGATGTAACGATCGAGGCGGGCGGGGATACGGAGGTTTTGATCCGCCGGAACAGCCAACGCGGCAGCGACATTGACGCCGGTTCGGATGTGGCGGTTCTTCGGGAAATCGTGAAAACCGAGGCCGCCGAGCTTTCGGTGATGATTGCGGGGATGCCTGCGCAACGGAAAAACGAATATGTCGACGGAGCGAAGGCCTTCATGCGCGAGCATTTTGAGCGGGATTTTGCGGTGGACGAGATTGCGGAATCGCTGGGGATCAGCAAGGCCTACCTGATGCGGGAATTCAAGAAGGGGACCGGCCAGACGGTGAACCAGTTCCTGACCGCGTTGCGGATTGAAAAGGCCAAGGAGCTGTTGGCCGACAGCAACGTCACGGATACCGCATTCAGCGTGGGCTATAATGATTCCGGCTATTTCGGAACGGTTTTCAAGAAACATACCGGCCAGACGCCGCTGCAGTTTAAAAATAATCTCTAAAAACCGGAGCTGAACTAGCGGAAAAACAGGGGATTTCCCCGTGGTCACTATTTTCAATGCCCCCATGTCACTATTTTTAGGGCCGTTTTATCGCAATCCCGTTATCTGTATGTTTTTTCAAAAGGAACCGGAGATGGATATGATGATGCAACGAATCAAATGGATTTGCTTGGCGGCCTCTTTTGCCTTTGGGGTGAACGGGGCGGAAAAGAAAGATGGCACGCTCTGCCTTGCCAGCAACGGAAACGAGGTTTTGGGCTATCGCTTCGAGCCGATGGAAAATCCGGCGGGCGGCGAAAAATTCAAGGGCTCGAACTTTATCCATCCGCTGAAAACGCCCTCCGGTTTTTGCGTGACGGATTTGCAACCGGCCGACCACCTGCACCACTTCGGCCTCTGGTGGCCGTGGAAAATGATCAAGGTGGACGGCCGCGACATCAATACGTGGGAGCTTCAAAATGGCGATGGGCTGATACAGGCCCGCAAGGCGGATTCGACCTCGACCGGATTCATTGCCGAAAGCGACTATGTTGACCGCAAAGCGCCGGACGGTCCGCAGGTCGTATTGAAAGAAACAACGGAGGTGGATGTTGTCGAGTTCAAGACGGACGCCGCCATCGGCTATTATCTGGATTTCAAAATCATCCACCGTTGCGCCGCGGATAAGCCGGTCGAAATTGTGAAATACCGCTACAGCGGCTTCTCGATCCGCGCCACACCGGAGTGGAACAAGGATAACAGCACCATTCTGACCAGCGAAGGGAAAGACCGCTATGGCGCCAACTTTACCCGGGCAACCTGGGTTAAGGCCGAGGGTGCGGTTCCAACGGGTGGAAAAGCGGGCTTCCTGATGATGGGGCACCCGACGAATCATGCCCATCCGGAGCTGTTGCGTACGTGGGATAACCAGCACAACGGGGCGGTGTTCGCCAACTTTAACCCGGTGCAGCAGGCTTCGTGGAATCTTGAGCCGGGCAAAGACTACGCGCGTGGCTATCGTTTTTTTGTATATGATGGTGAACTCAACAAAGAACAGGCGGATCGCCTTTGGAAGGAATACAGCAATGAAAAATAGTACCTCATTTTCCCGGAAGCATTTTTTGGTCGCTTCGGCCGGCGTTGCAGCTGCACCCCTCATCCTTCCGTCGGGCGTCTATGGCGCGGAGCAGGAGCTGGAAATCGGCCTGATTGGATGCGGCCGCATGGGACGCGGCAACATCATGAGTGTTTTCGGGCAGGGCAAAAAATACAACGCGGTGATTACCGCGGTTTGCGATGTCGACCTGAAGCGTGCTCGCGCCATGGCTGAGGAACTGGAGAAAAAATATGCCGAGCAGGGCAGGACGGTTCATTTACAGGTCTGGCAGGATTTCCGCGAGTTTGTCGCCAAGTCCGGCGTCAACGCGGTGGTGATTGCCACGCCCGACCATAACCATGCAATCAACGCCATTGCCTGTGCGGAGGCCGGGATGGATATCTATCTGCAGAAGCCGCTGACGTATTCCGTGGTTGAGGGCCAAAAGCTGATCGAGGTGGTGCGCCGAAAGAAGGTGATCCTGCAGGTGGGTGCGCAGCAGCGTTCCAGCATCTATTTCCGGAAACCAGCCGAACTGGTGCGCAACGGTGCGCTCGGCAAGCTGCACACCATCGAGGTGGAAGTGCCGACCGACAATGGAACCGGCGATCCGTCGCAATCGCCGGTGCCTGGCAACCTGGACTACGACCTGTGGATCGGCCCCACGCCGCTTCAGCCCTACGCCGAGCGCCGTGTCCACCCCCAGCACGACCTTTCGCGGCCGGGCTGGCTGCAGATCGAGGCCTATTGCCGCGGCATGATCACGGGCTGGGGTTCGCACATGTATGATATCGCGCAATGGGCATTGGACATGGATGGCAGCGGCCCCGTCGAAGTCAGCGCCAAGGGCGATTTCCCCCAGCGCGGCTTGTTCGACGTGCACGTGGGCTATTCCGGCGAGGCCACCTATGCCAACGGCGTGAAGGTGGTTTCCAGAAACGGGAAGCCCGGCGTCAAGTTTATTGGCGAGGACGGATGGATCCGCTGCTGGCGCGGCGGGTTCGAGGCGCATGATCGCGAAATTTTCCGTCAGGAAATTCCAGAGTCCGGAAAACTCTATGAAAGCAAGCACCACGAGGCCGATTGGCTGCAGGCCATACAATCCCGTAAGGATCCGGTCAGCACGGTCGAGATCGGGCACCGCTCCAATACGGTCTGTGTGCTGCACCACATTTCCATGAAGCTGGATGGGCGCAAGCTGAAATGGGATCCGGTCAAGGAGCAGATCACCGGCGATCCGGAAGCCAATGCCCTGCTCGACTTCGAGCACCGCAAGCCGTGGACGGTATAGTTAAGCAAAATAATTTGATGCAAAATGAGGAACTGTCCTGATTGTGGTCGAAGCCAACATTTTGCATTAAATGATTTTGCTATAATCTACGGAGGACATGATGGGTACGACTCGAAGAGAGATGGTAGGGGTTACGGCGGTGGCGGTGGCGTCGATGGCTTTTGCAAGGGAGCATCCGATGGTGAAGATTGAGCGAATTGAACTTTTTCCGATGCGCTACCCCATGAAGGGCTATTTCAAGTTTTTCACGGGGCCGCACGGCGGCGACGGGCGCGCGGCTATCATTATTAAGATGACGGCAGGCGATGGGACGGTCGGGTGGGGGCAGAGCGTGCCGATTGCCAAGTGGAGCTATGAAACGCTCGAAACCGCAACCATAGCCCTGCGCGACTATTTTGCACCTGCGCTGATCGGGCACGACCCGGTGGATATTTCCGGTGCCCACAAAATCATGGACAAGGCGATTGCCCCCGGGTTTTCCACCGGCAT
Source organism: Pontiella desulfatans (assembly GCF_900890425.1). Lineage (NCBI taxonomy): Bacteria > Pseudomonadati > Kiritimatiellota > Kiritimatiellia > Kiritimatiellales > Pontiellaceae > Pontiella > Pontiella desulfatans. The sequence goes on from NZ_CAAHFG010000002.1 coordinate 364,558, forward strand.
GCCGATCACCCGTGCGGGCATCGACATTGCCCTGCACGATTTGGTTGGAAGGTTGAAAGGCCTGTCGCTCTCGGAAATGTGGGGGAGACCCTCTTCCGAACGTATTGAACTGAGCTGGACGGTTAACGTGAAATCGCTCGACGATATAGAAACGGTGATGGGCGAGGGGAGTAAACAGGGCTACCGCAACTTTAATATAAAGGTCGGCCCTGATCCCGTGTTTGATGTGGAGCTGGCCAGGCGGGTGCGTAAAAACGCGCCGGACTGCTTCCTTTGGGCGGACGCCAATGGCGGCTATACGCCGGAAAAGGCGCTGGAGGCCGCACCGAAGCTGGCGGACGTTGGTGTCGATATCCTTGAAGCGCCGTTGCGCCCGAACCGGATCAGCGGTTATCAGGCGCTTAAGAAGCAGGGCGCCTTACCCATCCTGATGGACGAGGGTGTGGTTGTGCCGGAGGATCTCGAAGAGTTCATCAAACTCGGCATGCTCGATGGCATTGCGGCCAAGCCCTCGCGGTGCGGCGGGCTTACCTCCAATAAACGACAGATCGAGTTGTGTTTGGAAAATGGTTTGATGTGGGTCGGCAGCGGCCTGACCGATCCAGATATTTCGTTGGCGGCCACGTTGGGGCTTTATGGCGCGTTTGGCCTGCAAAAACCGGCTGCGCTCAATGGAGACCAGTTCCTGAGTGCCGATGTGCTGAAGAAGCGCATCAGAATTGAAGACGGTTTTACCTATGTGCCAAAGGGCGCCGGCCTCGGCGTCGAGGTCGACGAGGCCAAGGTGGTCGAATTGATGAAGCGCAGTGGTGGTGATAAAATGCTGAGAGGAATGAAATGAAGAACTTGATATCGATTGCCGTGTTGGGGTTGGCCGTTGGTGCGACGGCAACAGAATACCTCGTGGCGCCCGAGGCCGGGGACATCAAACCGCCAACCGAGGAGTGGGTCGGCAGGATTGAATCGTTGGCGCCGGCCAAGGCGATGGCGGTTCCGGCCAAGCCGCGCAAGGTGCTGGTCTTCTCGTTGGCGACGGGCTTTAAGCACACCGTGGCACCGCATGTGAAGGAAGTGACGAAGGTGCTCGGCGAAAAGAGCGGCGCGTTCGAAGTGGAATTCAATGACGACATTAGCGTTTTTGAAAAGGAGAGCCTGAAGCAATACGATGCCGTTCTCCTGAACAATGTTTGCCCCGACCGGTCGAAGCGCGACCTGTTTTGGGATGTCCTTAAGGATGAAAAGAAGGCCGCGGAGCTGGAAGCCAATGTGTTGGAATATGTCGATGGCGGGGGAGGGCTCGTGGTGGTGCATGGCGCCATTGCATTCCAGATCAATTCCCCGGCCGTTAGCGACATGATGGGCGGCAGCTTCGACTGGCATCCGAAGTTCCAGTCCGTGACGCTGGAGTTGGTCGACCCGAAGCATCCGCTCGTGGCCGCGTTCGATGGCAAGGGTTTCATCCATCAGGACGAGCCCTACCTCTTTAAGAACGCCTATAAGGATAAGAATTTTCGGCCGCTGCTGGAGATGGAGGTCTCCAGGCTGGATCCAGCGACATTGAAAAAACCTCTTCCGGAGGACGATTACTATGTCGCTTGGATCAAGTCGCACGGCAAAGGGCGCGTCTTTTTCTGTAGTCCGTCGCACCATCCCGCCAGCTACGAAACCAAAGCCATGCTCCGCTTCCTGCTCGACGGCATCCAGTATGCAATGGGTGATTTGAAGTGCGACGATTCCCCGACAGGCGTCCGGTAGCGACAAAAAATAATGGGGGAGAAGTCGCTTTTGGGCGCTTCCTGGGCGGGAATCCACCGTGCAAAGGCGGCTCTTCCACATGTTTCTGGCCCTTGGCCTCTTGATAGTTGCTTTCGCAAAACGCGCTTTATTAGCGGTTTGCGGGAGGGCGGAAAAATAAGTCGAAAAAACGGTTGCGGGAAAACCGATTCTGACTACTATCCGTCCCCCTGTTCACAACACGTCAGCCGCTAATGAGGCCATACGGTGAATGGAAACTGTTCTTTTTCAATAGCTGAATGTTTCGGGATTCTCCGGGTTGTTAAACCGGTTCCCCATTGCGCAAAACGAGCTGCTAGCCGTTCATGCAAAGTGGTGGAATTCCTCTTAAGAGAGGCGCAGTGTTTATCCCTTTTCAGGGGGTTGAAAATAATTTGATTTTCGGGTTGATCGAAAAGTTTCGATCGCTACTATAGCCCGCCTTGTTCAAAACAAACCGGTCGTTGAAACACACGGCGCAGGTCGAACAGGGAGCCGCCTCCGGGCGCTAATTTGATCTTTGATACATGAAATAAAAAGTTGAACTTTCGGGTTGCGCGATTCATCTGAATCCCTACTATGACCCGCCTGCTCAAAACAAACCAAAGCACTCCGGTGCGAAGGTGGTGTTGAGCGGATGTTCTTGAAAAACTTTTTTTACAAAAGCGGTTGACTCGTCCGGCTAGTCTGGTAGGTTGTCCGCCGCTTCAACGGGAAAGACGCTCTCGCAGCGCCGATAAGTTGAAGCCTTTTTGTTCTTTGAAATCAGAATAACTCATAAGATATGACAGAAATGAAGCATCGCTTCGAATCAGAAGTGGTGCGGTTTGTTATAGCCAATGCTTTGAAACTTATCGATCGCCTGACCCTGCCTGGCAGGGGACGGAAGATTGAGTTTTAAATTGCGAATTATATATAAGTACAGGGTCTGAACCTGATCGATTTTGAAAGAAATTTGATGGAGAGTTTGATCCTGGCTCAGAACGAACGTTGGCGGCGTGGATTAGGCATGCAAGTCGAGCGGGATTCCTTATTATCAATTCTTCGGAAGAGAAAGTTTGGATGAGAGCGGCGAACGGGTGAGTAATATATGGGTAATTTGCCCCTTTGTTCGGAATAGCCATCGGAAACGATGATTAATGCCGGATGTGTTCGGGAGCTGCATAGCTCCCCATATAAAGGCGGGGATCCTTCGGGACCTGTCGCAAAGGGATAAGCCCATATCCTATCAGCTTGTTGGTGAGGTAATGGCTCACCAAGGCTTACGGGTAGCTGGTCTGAGAGGATGATCAGCCACTCTGGGACTGAGACACTGCCCAGACTCCTACGGGAGGCTGCAGTCGAGAATCATTGACAATGCACGGAAGTGTGATCATGCGACGCCGCGTGGAGGAAGACGGCCCTTGGGTTGTAAACTCCTGTCAGCAGGGAGTAAGGATGGGGAACTTAATACGTTTCCCATTTGATAGTACCTGCAGAGGAAGTCACGGCTAACTCTGTGCCAGCAGCCGCGGTAATACAGAGGTGGCGAACGTTGTTCGGATTTACTGGGCGTAAAGGGTCCGCAGGCGGTCTTGTGTGTCGGATGTGAAAGCTCACGGCTCAACCGTGGAATTGCATTCGAAACTGCAAGACTAGAGTACTGGAGGGGAGAAGGGAACACTTGGTGTAGCGGTGAAATGCGTAGATATCAAGTGGAACACCGGCGGCGAAGGCGCTTCTCTGGACAGATACTGACGCTCATGGACGAAAGCTTGGGTAGCGAAAGGGATTAGATACCCCTGTAGTCCAAGCCGTAAACGGTGTGCGCTAGGCGTGGGTGGCTTTACCCCCATCCGTGCCTGAGCTAACGCATTAAGCGCACCGCCTGGGGAGTACGGTCGCAAGATTAAAACTCAAAGGAATTGACGGGGACCCGCACAAGCGGTGGAGCATGTGGCTTAATTCGATGCAACGCGAAGAACCTTACCTGGGCTTGACATATAGCTGCATACGATCCGAAAGGAACGTAGCCTTCGAGGGTGCTATACAGGTGCTGCATGGCTGTCGTCAGCTCGTGCCGTGAGGTGTTGGGTTAAGTCCCGCAACGAGCGCAACCCCTGTGTTTAGTTGCCAGCACGTAATGGTGGGAACTCTAAACAGACTGCTTGTGAAAGCAAGAGGAAGGTGGGGATGACGTCAAGTCAGTATGGTCCTTATGTCCAGGGCTGCACACGTGCTACAATGGGCGATACAATGGGAGGCTAAGCCGCGAGGTGGAGCAAATCCTCAAAATCGTCCCCAGTTCGGATTGGAGTCTGAAACTCGACTCCATGAAGTTGGAATCGCTAGTAAAGGTATATCAGCTACGATACCTTGAATACGTTCCCGGGTCTTGTACACACCGCCCGTCACATCATGGAAGTCGGTTGCACCCGAAGTCGTTGATCCAACCCGTCAAGGGAGGAAGGCGCCTAAGGTGTGATCGGTAACTGGGATGAAGTCGTAACAAGGTAGCCGTTGGGGAACCAGTGGCTGGATCACCTCCTTTCTAAGGAGAAGGCCGATTGCGAAATCGGACCTAGGGTATTGCCCTTCGGGGTATGGCACCATGAAAATGCTGCCGCAAGGTTTTGGCTGGCAAACCGCACCATTTCTGAGGCGAAACGCCTATCAACTCTTATGGGTTATTCGAGTAAGATTTAGAGCCACTCTTGGGGGTATAGCTCAGCTGGGAGAGCGCCTGATTTGCATTCAGGAGGTCATCGGTTCGATCCCGTTTACCTCCACCATTTTGAATGAGGGCGTGTAGCTCAGTTGGTTAGAGCGCATCCCTGATAAGGATGAGGTCACAGGTTCGACTCCTGTCACGCCCACCATTTAAAAGGTTCCGCACTAAATCTTACGCCGACATTTTTCCGCATTGAGCGGAGTGTTCTTTGACAATTGCATAGTATTGAATAACTGCAACAAGCGCATGTATACTTTATATATGTTACTTAATTGGAGTCCCTTCGGGGATTCCTACCAACAGTGACTTGATTTTTGATCAAGCTACTAAGGGTGTACGGTGGATGCCTTGGCTTCAGTAGGCGATGAAGGACGTGATAAGCTGCGATAAGCTTCGGTCAGGCGCAAATAGCCTTTGACCCGGAGATTTCCGAATGGGAAAACCCAGCGGGGGTAATGCCCCGTTATCCGTGTGTGAATAAAATAGCGCATGGAGGCGATACCCGGTGAATTGAAACATCTTAGTAACCGGAGGAAAAGAAAACAATAGTGATTCCGTAAGTAGTGGCGAGCGAACGCGGAACAGCCCAAACCACCTTGTTTACAGGGTGGGGTGCGGACCACGACGTGGTATTGGAATGGATAGCAGAACCGTTTGGAAAGACGGGCCATAGCGGGTGATAGCCCCTTAAGCGAAATCCTGAACAAACCTAGTGGTATCCCGAGTAGGTCGGAACACGTGAAACTCTGACTGAATACAGGAGGCCCACCTCCTAAGGCTAAATACTAACTGAAGACCGATAGCGAACTAGTACCGTGAGGGAAAGGTGAAAAGAACCCCTTTTAGGGGAGTGAAATAGAACCTGAAACCGTGCACTTACAAACTGTGGTAGCCCTTCGGGGTGGCCGCATGCCTTTTGCATAATGAGTCTGCGACTTACCGTATGTGGCAAGGTTAAGCATCAACGATGCGGAGCCGAAGCGAAAGCGAGTGTTAATAGCGCGCCATAGTCGCCTGCGGTAGACCCGAAACCTGGTGAGCTACCCATGGACAGGATGAAGCTTCTTTAAACGGAAGTGGAAGACCGAACCAGTACGTGTTGAAAAACGTTTGGATGATCTGTGGGTCGGAGTGAAAGGCTAACCAAACCAGGTGATAGCTGGTTCTCCCCGAAATACCTTGAGGGATAGCCTCGGCGAATGCAATTCACGGAGGTAGAGCACTGAGTACTTGATGGCCCCTCCCGGGGTACTGAGAGTTTTCAAACTCCGAATACCGTGAACGTCACGTCGGGAGTCAGACTGCGGGGGATAAGCTCCGTAGTCGAGAGGGAAACAGCCCAGACCGCCAGCTAAGGCCCCTAAATGATAGTTAAGTGGAGAAGGATGTCAGATTGCGAAGACAGCCAGGATGTTGGCTTAGAAGCAGCCACCATTTAAACAAAGCGTAATAGCTGACTGGTCGAGTGGTTTGGCGCCGAAAATGATCGGGGCTGAAACTATCTGCCGAAGCTGCGGGTTTTAACTACTGTTAAAGCAGTAGGGGAGCGTTGTGTACCGGGTTGAAGGGAAGGTGGAAACCGACCTGGACTGTACACAAGTGATTATGCAGACATGAGTAACGATAAGTGTGGTGAGAATCCACACCGCCGAAATCCTAAGGATTCCTGGGGAAGGTTCGTCCGCCCAGGGTTAGTCGGCCCCTAAGGCGAGGCTGAAAAGCGTAGTCGATGGGAAACAGGCACAATATTCCTGTACCGCTGTACACGAGTGATGGAGGGACGCAGTAGGCTAGATCAGCCGGCGATTGGAAATGCCGGTCTAAATGTGTAGGGTATTCCGTAGGTAAATCCGCGGATGTTTGCCTGAGACATGATGGGACATGGAGTCTTCGGACAATGTGGATTGGTTGATGCCAGGCTGCCGAGAAAAGCTTCTAAACGTTGAATGTAAAGCGACCGTACCAAAACCGACACAGGTGGGAGGGTAGAGTATACCAAGGCGCGCGAGAGAAAAGTTGTTAAGGAACTCGGCAAATTAACCCCGTATCTTCGGAAGAAGGGGTCCTCGAGTTGGCTAGCGATTTACTTGTGATGTTAATTCGAGGCGCAGTGAAGAGGCGAAGGCGACTGTTTATCAAAAACATAGCACTATGCGAACTCGCAAGAGGAAGTATATGGTGTGACACGTGACCAATGCCAAAAGGTTAAGGCAAGGGGTTAGCTCTTGAAGCGAAGCTCTGAACCGAAGCCCTGGTGAATGTCGGCCGTAACTATAACGGTCCTAAGGTAGCGAAATTCCTTGTCGGGTAAGTTCCGACCTGCACGAATCGTGTAACGATCTTCGCACTGTCTCAACAACAATCTCGGTGAAGTTGTAGTTCCGGTGAAAATGCCGGATACCCGCGGCAGGACGGAAAGACCCCGTGAACCTTTACTGTGACCTGACATTGGGTTTTGATATTTTGTATGTAGGATAGCTGGGAGGCTTTGAAGCATCTTCGTCAGGAGGTGTGGAGCCATTGGTGAAATACCAGTTTCGATCTATTGAAATTCTAACCGCGAACCCCTGAATCGGGGCGTGGAACAGTGTCTGGGAGTCAGTTTGACTGGGGCGGTTTCCTCCCAAAGAGTAACGGAGGAGCACAAAGGTACCCTCAGCATGGTCAGCAATCATGCGAAGAGCGTATAGGTATAAGGGTGCTTGACTGCGAGACCCACAAGTCGAGCAGGTGCGAAAGCAGGTCTAAGTGATCCGGCGGTAGCTAGTGGTAGCGCCGTCGCTTAACGGATAAAAGGTACTCCGGGGATAACAGGCTGATGATTGCCAAGAGTCCACATCGACGCAATCGTTTGGCACCTCGATGTCGGCTCATCGCATCCTGGGGCTGGAGAAGGTCCCAAGGGTTGGGCTGTTCGCCCATTAAAGCGGTACGCGAGCTGGGTTCAGAACGTCGTGAGACAGTTTGGTCCTTATCCGCCGTGGGCGCAGGAAATTTGAAGAGATTACTCCTTAGTACGAGAGGACCAGGATTAACATGCCGCTGGTGTTCCAGTTGTTCTGCCAAGAGCATCGCTGGGTAGCTACGCATGGGAAGGATAAGCGCTGAAAGCATCTAAGTGCCAAGCCCCCTCTAAGATAAGATTTCCCTTTGGCCTTGTGCCATCTTAAGGCTCGTTCAAGACTAGGACGTTGATAGGCTGGGCGTGGAAGTGCAGTGATGCATGGAGCTAACCAGTACTAATTAGCCGTGAGGCTTGATCTTAATTTTTATTAAGGTGTACATGCCGTTGTTGTTATTTCAATACTATGCAGTTGTGATTTTTCTGGATTTTTCCGGTTGCCATAGCGAGAAGGAAACACCTGTTCCCATTCCGAACACAGAAGTGAAGGGTCTCAGCGGCGATGGTACTGAGGGGTAGACCTCGGGAGAGTAGCACGCAGCCGGTTTTTATTTTTCTTCCACCATGGAAGAGCCATGCCACTCCAGTTCGCTGGAGCACGGGATCAGGCGGCCTGCGGGCTGCGGTTCACCATCCTCACAATACTATGCGAGTCCGTTAGTAGCGGGCCATATGAATGAGGCTTGTTCTTTTATAAAACTTTTTTTACAAAAATCGGTTGACTCGTCCGGCTAGTCTGGTAGGTTGTCCGCCGCTTCAACGGGAAAGACGCTCTCGCAGCGCCGATAAGTTGAAGCCTTTTTGTTCTTTGAAATCAGAATAACTCATAAGATATGACAGAAATGAAGCATCGCTTCGAATCAGAAGTGGTGCGGTTTGTTATAGCCAATGCTTTGAAACTTATCGATCGCCTGACCCTGCCTGGCAGGGGACGGAAGATTGAGTTTTAAATTGCGAATTATATATAAGTACAGGGTCTGAACCTGATCGATTTTGAAAGAAATTTGATGGAGAGTTTGATCCTGGCTCAGAACGAACGTTGGCGGCGTGGATTAGGCATGCAAGTCGAGCGGGATTCCTTATTATCAATTCTTCGGAAGAGAAAGTTTGGATGAGAGCGGCGAACGGGTGAGTAATATATGGGTAATTTGCCCCTTTGTTCGGAATAGCCATCGGAAACGATGATTAATGCCGGATGTGTTCGGGAGCTGCATAGCTCCCCATATAAAGGCGGGGATCCTTCGGGACCTGTCGCAAAGGGATAAGCCCATATCCTATCAGCTTGTTGGTGAGGTAATGGCTCACCAAGGCTTACGGGTAGCTGGTCTGAGAGGATGATCAGCCACACTGGGACTGAGACACTGCCCAGACTCCTACGGGAGGCTGCAGTCGAGAATCATTGACAATGCACGGAAGTGTGATCATGCGACGCCGCGTGGAGGAAGACGGCCCTTGGGTTGTAAACTCCTGTCAGCAGGGAGTAAGGATGGGGAACTTAATACGTTTCCCATTTGATAGTACCTGCAGAGGAAGTCACGGCTAACTCTGTGCCAGCAGCCGCGGTAATACAGAGGTGGCGAACGTTGTTCGGATTTACTGGGCGTAAAGGGTCCGCAGGCGGTCTTGTGTGTCGGATGTGAAAGCTCACGGCTCAACCGTGGAATTGCATTCGAAACTGCAAGACTAGAGTACTGGAGGGGAGAAGGGAACACTTGGTGTAGCGGTGAAATGCGTAGATATCAAGTGGAACACCGGCGGCGAAGGCGCTTCTCTGGACAGATACTGACGCTCATGGACGAAAGCTTGGGTAGCGAAAGGGATTAGATACCCCTGTAGTCCAAGCCGTAAACGGTGTGCGCTAGGCGTGGGTGGCTTTACCCCCATCCGTGCCTGAGCTAACGCATTAAGCGCACCGCCTGGGGAGTACGGTCGCAAGATTAAAACTCAAAGGAATTGACGGGGACCCGCACAAGCGGTGGAGCATGTGGCTTAATTCGATGCAACGCGAAGAACCTTACCTGGGCTTGACATATAGCTGCATACGATCCGAAAGGAACGTAGCCTTCGAGGGTGCTATACAGGTGCTGCATGGCTGTCGTCAGCTCGTGCCGTGAGGTGTTGGGTTAAGTCCCGCAACGAGCGCAACCCCTGTGTTTAGTTGCCAGCACGTAATGGTGGGAACTCTAAACAGACTGCTTGTGAAAGCAAGAGGAAGGTGGGGATGACGTCAAGTCAGTATGGTCCTTATGTCCAGGGCTGCACACGTGCTACAATGGGCGATACAATGGGAGGCTAAGCCGCGAGGTGGAGCAAATCCTCAAAATCGTCCCCAGTTCGGATTGGAGTCTGAAACTCGACTCCATGAAGTTGGAATCGCTAGTAAAGGTATATCAGCTACGATACCTTGAATACGTTCCCGGGTCTTGTACACACCGCCCGTCACATCATGGAAGTCGGTTGCACCCGAAGTCGTTGATCCAACCCGTCAAGGGAGGAAGGCGCCTAAGGTGTGATCGGTAACTGGGATGAAGTCGTAACAAGGTAGCCGTTGGGGAACCAGTGGCTGGATCACCTCCTTTCTAAGGAGAAGGCCGATTGCGAAATCGGACCTAGGGTATTGCCCTTCGGGGTATGGCACCATGAAAATGCTGCCGCAAGGTTTTGGCTGGCAAACCGCACCATTTCTGAGGCGAAACGCCTATCAACTCTTATGGGTTATTCGAGTAAGATTTAGAGCCACTCTTGGGGGTATAGCTCAGCTGGGAGAGCGCCTGATTTGCATTCAGGAGGTCATCGGTTCGATCCCGTTTACCTCCACCATTTTGAATGAGGGCGTGTAGCTCAGTTGGTTAGAGCGCATCCCTGATAAGGATGAGGTCACAGGTTCGACTCCTGTCACGCCCACCATTTAAAAGGTTCCGCACTAAATCTTACGCCGACATTTTTCCGCATTGAGCGGAGTGTTCTTTGACAATTGCATAGTATTGAATAACTGCAACAAGCGCATGTATACTTTATATATGTTACTTAATTGGAGTCCCTTCGGGGATTCCTACCAACAGTGACTTGATTTTTGATCAAGCTACTAAGGGTGTACGGTGGATGCCTTGGCTTCAGTAGGCGATGAAGGACGTGATAAGCTGCGATAAGCTTCGGTCAGGCGCAAATAGCCTTTGACCCGGAGATTTCCGAATGGGAAAACCCAGCGGGGGTAATGCCCCGTTATCCGTGTGTGAATAAAATAGCGCATGGAGGCGATACCCGGTGAATTGAAACATCTTAGTAACCGGAGGAAAAGAAAACAATAGTGATTCCGTAAGTAGTGGCGAGCGAACGCGGAACAGCCCAAACCACCTTGTTTACAGGGTGGGGTGCGGACCACGACGTGGTATTGGAATGGATAGCAGAACCGTTTGGAAAGACGGGCCATAGCGGGTGATAGCCCCTTAAGCGAAATCCTGAACAAACCTAGTGGTATCCCGAGTAGGTCGGAACACGTGAAACTCTGACTGAATACAGGAGGCCCACCTCCTAAGGCTAAATACTAACTGAAGACCGATAGCGAACTAGTACCGTGAGGGAAAGGTGAAAAGAACCCCTTTTAGGGGAGTGAAATAGAACCTGAAACCGTGCACTTACAAACTGTGGTAGCCCTTCGGGGTGGCCGCATGCCTTTTGCATAATGAGTCTGCGACTTACCGTATGTGGCAAGGTTAAGCATCAACGATGCGGAGCCGAAGCGAAAGCGAGTGTTAATAGCGCGCCATAGTCGCCTGCGGTAGACCCGAAACCTGGTGAGCTACCCATGGACAGGATGAAGCTTCTTTAAACGGAAGTGGAAGACCGAACCAGTACGTGTTGAAAAACGTTTGGATGATCTGTGGGTCGGAGTGAAAGGCTAACCAAACCAGGTGATAGCTGGTTCTCCCCGAAATACCTTGAGGGATAGCCTCGGCGAATGCAATTCACGGAGGTAGAGCACTGAGTACTTGATGGCCCCTCCCGGGGTACTGAGAGTTTTCAAACTCCGAATACCGTGAACGTCACGTCGGGAGTCAGACTGCGGGGGATAAGCTCCGTAGTCGAGAGGGAAACAGCCCAGACCGCCAGCTAAGGCCCCTAAATGATAGTTAAGTGGAGAAGGATGTCAGATTGCGAAGACAGCCAGGATGTTGGCTTAGAAGCAGCCACCATTTAAACAAAGCGTAATAGCTGACTGGTCGAGTGGTTTGGCGCCGAAAATGATCGGGGCTGAAACTATCTGCCGAAGCTGCGGGTTTTAACTACTGTTAAAGCAGTAGGGGAGCGTTGTGTACCGGGTTGAAGGGAAGGTGGAAACCGACCTGGACTGTACACAAGTGATTATGCAGACATGAGTAACGATAAGTGTGGTGAGAATCCACACCGCCGAAATCCTAAGGATTCCTGGGGAAGGTTCGTCCGCCCAGGGTTAGTCGGCCCCTAAGGCGAGGCTGAAAAGCGTAGTCGATGGGAAACAGGCACAATATTCCTGTACCGCTGTACACGAGTGATGGAGGGACGCAGTAGGCTAGATCAGCCGGCGATTGGAAATGCCGGTCTAAATGTGTAGGGTATTCCGTAGGTAAATCCGCGGATGTTTGCCTGAGACATGATGGGACATGGAGTCTTCGGACAATGTGGATTGGTTGATGCCAGGCTGCCGAGAAAAGCTTCTAAACGTTGAATGTAAAGCGACCGTACCAAAACCGACACAGGTGGGAGGGTAGAGTATACCAAGGCGCGCGAGAGAAAAGTTGTTAAGGAACTCGGCAAATTAACCCCGTATCTTCGGAAGAAGGGGTCCTCGAGTTGGCTAGCGATTTACTTGTGATGTTAATTCGAGGCGCAGTGAAGAGGCGAAGGCGACTGTTTATCAAAAACATAGCACTATGCGAACTCGCAAGAGGAAGTATATGGTGTGACACGTGACCAATGCCAAAAGGTTAAGGCAAGGGGTTAGCTCTTGAAGCGAAGCTCTGAACCGAAGCCCTGGTGAATGTCGGCCGTAACTATAACGGTCCTAAGGTAGCGAAATTCCTTGTCGGGTAAGTTCCGACCTGCACGAATCGTGTAACGATCTTCGCACTGTCTCAACAACAATCTCGGTGAAGTTGTAGTTCCGGTGAAAATGCCGGATACCCGCGGCAGGACGGAAAGACCCCGTGAACCTTTACTGTGACCTGACATTGGGTTTTGATATTTTGTATGTAGGATAGCTGGGAGGCTTTGAAGCATCTTCGTCAGGAGGTGTGGAGCCATTGGTGAAATACCAGTTTCGATCTATTGAAATTCTAACCGCGAACCCCTGAATCGGGGCGTGGAACAGTGTCTGGGAGTCAGTTTGACTGGGGCGGTTTCCTCCCAAAGAGTAACGGAGGAGCACAAAGGTACCCTCAGCATGGTCAGCAATCATGCGAAGAGCGTATAGGTATAAGGGTGCTTGACTGCGAGACCCACAAGTCGAGCAGGTGCGAAAGCAGGTCTAAGTGATCCGGCGGTAGCTAGTGGTAGCGCCGTCGCTTAACGGATAAAAGGTACTCCGGGGATAACAGGCTGATGATTGCCAAGAGTCCACATCGACGCAATCGTTTGGCACCTCGATGTCGGCTCATCGCATCCTGGGGCTGGAGAAGGTCCCAAGGGTTGGGCTGTTCGCCCATTAAAGCGGTACGCGAGCTGGGTTCAGAACGTCGTGAGACAGTTTGGTCCTTATCCGCCGTGGGCGCAGGAAATTTGAAGAGATTACTCCTTAGTACGAGAGGACCAGGATTAACATGCCGCTGGTGTTCCAGTTGTTCTGCCAAGAGCATCGCTGGGTAGCTACGCATGGGAAGGATAAGCGCTGAAAGCATCTAAGTGCCAAGCCCCCTCTAAGATAAGATTTCCCTTTGGCCTTGTGCCATCTTAAGGCTCGTTCAAGACTAGGACGTTGATAGGCTGGGCGTGGAAGTGCAGTGATGCATGGAGCTAACCAGTACTAATTAGCCGTGAGGCTTGATCTTAATTTTTATTAAGGTGTACATGCCGTTGTTGTTATTTCAATACTATGCAGTTGTGATTTTTCTGGATTTTTCCGGTTGCCATAGCGAGAAGGAAACACCTGTTCCCATTCCGAACACAGAAGTGAAGGGTCTCAGCGGCGATGGTACTGAGGGGTAGACCTCGGGAGAGTAGCACGCAGCCGGTTTTTATTTTCAAGGCCTTGGATTTTCGAATCCAAGGCCTTTTTTTCTTTTTACACCGCATGTTAGCTCCTACTTTATGTCTTCATTTATGAGGTATGATTATGTTGAAAGTTAGTCTGTTGCTTTTAGTACTCCTTCTATCCCTATCCTCCTTTGCGGAATTCCGCATATGGGAGGATGGCGAAGGCAATATCTGGGAAGCCGAGTTTGTAACGTTGTCCGCCGGAGAGATTGTGATGCGGGACCAACAGGGCCAGCGAATCATGATTCGTCCGGAAAAGCTATCCGGTGCAGATCAGCAATATCTGGAAAAAGTCGTTCCTCCGAAACTGGTATTGGATGTTTCAAAAACCACGAATAATGCCGGCACCAGCAGCAATACCGAACAGGTTAGGTGCATTGCGTCCATCAAGCAATCCGACACGCGGCCATATGCGGGTGAGCTGACTGCTGTACTTGTCACCATGGGAGAGGATATCAGGACGGGGGCGCCATCTGTTGTTAATCGCAAGGAATATAATTTCACACTACCCGAGAAAAGAGGAGACTCGGTCGACTTCAAGGGCGAGAGCGCAAGCTTTCTTCGGAAGTCGGTGAAATCCGGTCGAACCTATTCAGGTTATGTTCTTGTGGTTTGGGATAAGTTCGGGAATCCCATCGCTATAAAATCAAACCGCGATTCCTTTGCGGAACGGGCGGAAAAAATCGCGCGTCCCAAGCAAACCGCTAATAAATAGGCCTGCCATGAAACTCGTTATCGCCACCCGCAATGCCCATAAGCTGGAAGAGATCCAGGCCATCTTCGATTTTAAGGATCTCGAAGTCCTCTCGGCTTTCGATTTTCCCGAAATCCCGGATGTGGTTGAGGATGGAGCGACTTTCGAAGCGAATGCCATTAAAAAGGCCGTGGAAATTGCCAGGGAAACCGGGTGTTGGACAATGGCCGATGACTCCGGTTTGGAAGTCGATGCCCTAGGAGGCGCGCCGGGTGTTTATTCCGCCCGATACGCTGGTGAACCATGTTCCTATCCCGCCAATAATGAAAAGCTGTTGGCTGAGTTGGCCGGAAAAGAAGACCGTACCGCTCGTTTTCGCACGGTAATTGCCCTGTCGGATCCCGATGGAAACACGATAACGGTCGATGGTGCCTGTCCGGGAAAAATCATTGAGGAGTTACGCGGCACGAATGGGTTTGGGTATGATCCCCTCTTCATACCTGATGGATACGAGCACACCTTTGCAGAGCTCTCCAGCGATATTAAGAATACGATTTCCCACCGGGCGCGAGCGCTTCGAAAAGCGCATGACACCTGGGGATCTTTACTGAATTAGCTGTTCCGCGCGAACGCATGAAACCATAGCGCCTGACCGGGTTGCATCTCCTGATTATCAGTTCAGCCGTATAATCGATTGAAATGTGATAGAATAAGTCATATATAGGGTGTTTTAAAGGTGTAAAACACGTGCTTTTATTCAGTAAAAAAATATTTCCGTTTATGGCCTGGCTCCCAATCGGCAAGGCAGGATTGCGGAGTGATGTTTTGGCGGGGCTGACGGTTGCACTCATTTTGATTCCACAGTCGATGGCCTATGCGGAGTTGGCGGGACTTCCGGTGTGGATGGGGCTTTATGCAGCCTTTCTGCCGGTCATCATTGGCGGCCTGTGGGGCTCATCCAATCATCTTCAAACCGGGCCGGGGGCAACCATGGCCCTGGTTGTTTCATCGTCTCTGATGCCGTTGGCCGCGGTGGGCTCGGCTGAGTATGCGGCGCTGGCGGTTCAGCTTGCCTTCATGGTTGGGGCGTTGTGGGCCCTGATTGCGGTTTTCCGGTTGGGTTTCATAATGAATTTTCTGTCGCGGCCGGTGATTGAGGGCTTCATCAATGCGGGCGGTATATTGATTGGACTATCCCAGGTCGTGAAGATTCTCGGCATCGAAGGAGCGCGCTCGGATTCCCTGCTCGCCGATCTGGTTGTTTTAATCGAACAGCTGGGGTCGGTGAACTGGATCAGCCTTGCGATGGGGGCTGTGTCGCTCGTGCTGCTGCTGGCCGGAAGACGGTTTTTCCCAAGAATACCCACGGCCTTACTGGTTGCGGCTGGATTCGCTTTTCTGACGTACACGCTGGGATTAAGTGATCCCGAACGGGTTCGCCAGCCATTGGCCATTGTCGGCGCCATCCCGGCCGGCTTGCCTAGGCCGGTATGGCCGGTGCCGGATGCCGGAAATCTTATTCGGCTCATGCCGGGGGCCCTGACCTTTGCCCTGATCGGTTTCATGGAGACCTGTTCCGTCGCCCGCGGTATTGCCGCCCGCAGCCATCAAAAACTCAGTGTGAACCAGGAGGCCGTCGGGCAGGCGCTGGCTTCTTTCTGTACCGCTTTTTCCGGCGGTCAGCCAATCAACGGTTCCTTTTCCCGATCCGCCCTGAATTTTGCCAGCGGTGCTCGTAGTGGATTGGCCGCCGTGTTCACCGGGGTGTTCGTTCTGGTGTTCCTCCTTTTCTGCACGCCGCTGTTTTACTACCTGCCCAAGACCGTACTGGCGGCGATCATTATTGCCGCCGTAATCAAGCTGATGAACTTCCGGCAGCTGGCCTCGTTCATGAAGATTGACAAGGCGGACGGCTCGGCGGCATGGATTACGTTTGCGGCAACGCTGGTGTTTGCCCCGGCGTTGGAGAAGGGCATCCTGATCGGCGCGTCGGTTTCGATCCTGATTCATCTGTATCGGATGATGCGGCCGCATGTTGCCGTGCTGGGGCGTCATTCGGACGGTATGTTGCGGGATGCCGATCTTCATCATTTAAAGATCGACCGGCTGTTGCTGGCGATTCGCCTGGATGGCCGGCTGTTTTTTGCCAACACCTCCTATTTTGAAGATCAGGTGCATGCCGCCTTGGAGCGTTTCCCGGAAACGCGTCATGTCGCCATCATGTTCAACGGCATAAACGAAATTGATTCTTCGGGAACGGAGATGCTTAAGGAGCTTTGCGGCCAGTTGAGTCTGCTAGGTGTTTCCGTCCTGTTTGTAGGGGTCAAAAGCCATGCCCTAAAGGTGCTGCGTGCCGGCGGACTCGAAAGTATAATCGGGCCGGAGAATTTTTTCGGAACCTACGACCACGCGCTGGATGCGGTGATTGCCCGCATGCCTTCTGAAATGAACTATAACATTTAGCCTTGGCGACCTCCGTTCAGAGGCGGCGCAGGAGCATGGCCACGGCAACGGCGGCGACGATGCCGATCATGATTCTTTTGAGTATGTTTTCGGGGAGCCCGACCGCGAGGCGGCTTCCCTGTTTGACCCCGATTAACGCCCCCGCAGCCATGACCAGTGCCGTCGGGACGTCCGATTCGCCTCCTGCCCCGTAGGTGAGCGCGGTCATGAGCGTGAGCGCCGTGATGATGGTCGTGGTGGTGCCGACCGTCCGGTGGGCGGGAAGGCCTAGCAGTAGTAGGGTTGGAACCAGGATGATGCCGCCAACGGAGGTGGCGCCCACCAATGCGCCGAACAAAAGGCCGATGATGAGCCCCGTGAAAATCCCAGGTGGCTTTTGGGTGCCGATGGTCTGCGGTTCGGGCTCCTTCCGCAATACATTCACCGCCATCGCCCCGACCGCCAGGAAAACGATACCCAGAATGAACAGTTCAAGGCCGTTTTTGAATTCGGTGTTTCCGCCCTGGGTGCTGATCCAACGGGAGATGAAAAAGTTGGAGGGAATGGCCGCGGCCAGGATCGGCCAGATGGTATGGTACGAAATGTTGTGAATGCGAATGTGGTGGAAGGCGGAGGTAATGTTGGTGAAAAAAAGATAGAGGCTGGTGGTGCCCACCGCCCGGATCGGATCAAGCCCCAGGACAAGCGTTGTCGCCTGGAGCCCCAACACCCCGCCGCCCACACCGGTGAGCCCCACCGAAAACCCGATGGCGCCTCCCAGCAACAGGCGGAGCACAATGCCCGGTATGGTGATATCGAAAAGCATCATGAGGCAAGCCGGGCAATATCCAGCAATACCTCGCAGGCGGTCAGGTATTCCTTGATATCCACATATTCCTCGAGCTGATGGAACTTGTGCGAGCCGGAGCCGAGGGTGACGGTCGGAAGCCCCTTTTGATTGAAATTGTTGGCGTCGAGTCCGGCATCCATAATCAGTGGGTTCGGTTTGAGGTCGACGGTCTCGACCGCCTTGCTGGCGATCTTGACACACGCTTCGGATTTCCTGAGCCGGAAGGCGCGGTAGTCGGAGATGGTGCTGAACTTCACCTTCCCGCATTTGCCCTTGTCGTTCGTCACGCTCTTTGCCGCCCGTTCGAAGCTCGCCCTGTGGACCTTAACGATCTGCTCCAGGAAGGCTTGGCTGTGGCTGCGGCACTCGCCGGTCATGATGCATTGGTCCATCACCTGGTTGCTGGCTTCGCCGCCGGACACGCTACCGAGGTTGGAGGTCCCCTTGCGGTTGCCTTTGACGATTTTTCCGAAGTAGCCTTGTTCGGCAATCGCCGCCATGGCCTTCGAACCGATCAATCCGGCGGAGATCCCCTTGTGCGGCTCAAGCCCGGCGTGGGTGGAAATGCCTTTGATCTCCGCCTTCCAGCGCACCGCGCTCATCGCTCCAATCACGATTTCGTTCGGCTCCTGCCCGTCGAGGTTGAAGCCCATTGCCGGATTTCCCAAATCCTTGAAGCGCACCATGCGCGAACCGTGCAACCCATTCTCTTCCGCAATGGGGAATAGCAGCGTCATGGGCGGATGGGGGATTTTGTTTTTCAAAATGGTTTCGGCCATCGAAACAATCGCCGCGCAACCCGAGCGGTCGTCGCCGCCGAGTCCGGTGTTGCCCTTGGCGACAATGCGGTTTCCCTTAACCACGGGCACCGCGCCCTTGCACAATGGCACCGTGTCCATGTGGGCCGAAAACATAATCCGCGGGGCCTTGATGGTGCCCGGCATCTTCACGATCAGGTTGCCGATCCCGTAC
The DNA here is from genome assembly GCF_900890425.1 of Pontiella desulfatans. Taxonomy (NCBI): domain Bacteria; kingdom Pseudomonadati; phylum Kiritimatiellota; class Kiritimatiellia; order Kiritimatiellales; family Pontiellaceae; genus Pontiella; species Pontiella desulfatans. Next base: position 383,129 of record NZ_CAAHFG010000002.1, read on the forward strand.
CCGGCGCCAAGCCGCTTATGCGCATCGTCGGTCTTGATCCAGGCCTTCTTGCAACCGGCGGAAACCAGTTTTTTTGAGATGGCCTCGACCACCTTCGCTTCTTGTCCGCTCGGCCCTTCAACAGCAAGCAAGTCAAGCAGGTGGGATAGTGCGCGGTCGTTGTTGATCATATGTTTCACCAGGCTTTGTTCACTACCACATCTTTCATCGGGTAGTGCTTTTGGTTCAATGTGTGGATCTGGCCGCCGGTCACGAGGGCGGTCGCTGCGAGAATGGCGTCGTTTGGGTCAACACCGTGGCTGGGATTCCATTTCCTGAATAGTCGACCGGCTTCATCGACAATGGCTTGATCGACAGCTGTTGTCTTGAATTGCGAGAGCAGAAGCATGGTTTGCTCCTCTTCCGAGGGGCGCATGAAGAAAAGCACTTCCGCCCGTTGCAGTGCTCCTGTCCACAGCTCCATGGCAGGATCATCCACAAGCTTGCGCAGGAAATTGATGGCTTTTCGTTCCCCCCTCAGATGCCATATCAGGATGTCGGCGTCGATAAAGGCCTTCATCGGCGAAACCTTTCAAAGGATCCGCGGAAGGCTGCCCGTGCGGCATCAACGGTTTCCTCCGCACGCTCTTCTCGTTCCCATGCCCCGAACGACTGTTCGAGGAAGCCCGACTTTTGGTCGTGCTCGACTTTGGCAGCGAAAAGCTCGATTGCGCGCTCCACCACTTGTTTCTTTGTGCTGTGCAGCTGGCGCGCAAGGCTATTGATCCGGGCGGCCACCGATTCGTCGATCCGAGCTGAAAATACCTTGTCCATGGTTGGTCTCCTGATTACGTAGACATAAAAACGTATACGTTACATTTCGTCAATGCCAATGTCTGGTGGTTCCGCAGGTCGGCGACGGGTTTTTGGTGGAGAGAAGATCGCTCTCGTCCATTCAAATTGAAGATGATATAGCTCGGTGCATGAGTGGTTCGAAAGCCGATACAAGCCGGCGAATGGTACTTGGTCGCTACGACTACGCGGCGTTCCAGAGCTTTTTCTCCTATGCGTCCGGCACGGTTGTCCTGCCGGTTGCCTTGGTGGCGCTTGCTCGCGACCTCGGCTTCGACCTCGAGGAAGGCGGCATGACCGAGGGCGGGCTGTTGCACTTTACCCGCACGTTTTTCGTGATGGCATCCATGCTGTTTTGCGGGATAGCGGCCGGTCGCTGGGGCAAGCGCCGTTCCATGGGCGTGGCTGTGTTGCTGATGGGGACGGGCGTCTTGCTGTGCGCGTGGGCCCCCTCCTATGCGGTGCTTCTGTTGGCGCTCATGGTGGCGGGGTTGGGGGAGGGCGTGCTCGAAGGGCTGGCCACGCCTTTTGTCCAGGACTTGCATCCGGATGAACCGGCGCGCTACATCAACCTGACCCATGCCTTCTGGCCGGTCGGGGTGTTGGCAACGGTTTTGGTTTCGGGCGGTCTGCTCGCGCTCGGGGTGTCCTGGCGGTTGTTGGTTGCGGGCATTGCCTTGGTGGCATTTGTTGCCGCGGCCCTGCTGCTGCTTCCCGAATCCAAGCTCCGGAAATATCCGGAGCACCCCGCCCCGATCCATTGGAAAACCATTTGGGGGCAAGCGCGGCAGATTCTCGGCATACCCCGTTTTTGGCTTTTTTTCTGCGCCATGTTCCTGGCTGGCGGCGGCGAGTTTTGCCTTACGTTTTGGAGTGCCAGCCATATCCAGCTCAACTTTGGCGCCTCGGCATGGGCGGGTGGAATCGGAACGGCCTGCTTTGCCGGCGGCATGATGTCGGGGCGCATTGGCTGGGGGATCATGCTCAAGCAGCACCACCTTAGGCAGGTGGTGTTTTGGTCGGCGCTGGCCGGAACATTGATCGCGTTGCCCATCCCTCAGCTATCCAACCTATGGGTACTTTTCGGCCTGCTGTTCATGGTGGGCGTTGCCACGGCGCCGTTCTGGCCGACCGTCCAGAGCTATTGCGCCGACCGCCTGCCGCAGGCGGACACCACCATGCTGTTTGTTCTGCTCTCCTGCGCCGGTATTCCCGGTTGTGGATTCTTCACCTGGCTGATGGGATTCATCGGTAACCGGACCGGCGATTTGGCCACGGCGTTTTATCTGGTGCCCGCCTGCTTCCTCGCACTGGCGATCATCATTGCATTCGATGGGTGGAGATCTGCGCAAACGAATCCTCGGCGTGAAGCAAGCTAAAGCAACGATCGTGAATTTCGAATTGGATGCATGTAGTACAGGCTTTAGCCTGAATCCCAGCAAAGGAGGTTCCATGTACAACTGGCGGAAAATGAGCAAAGGGCAGCAGCAGGAAGTTCTTCAGCTTCGAGGCCAGCACGGTTGGCCGGCTCATAGCCCTCCCCATTTTAACTCCGACGGTTGGACGCACTACCATCTTAGCGCGGCCTGTTTTGAGCATGTCCCAATCATTGGGCAAACGGCGGGGCGGATAATGTCATTTTCCGCCTTGCTATGTTCGGTGCTCGGCCAAACGGGCGATACGGTGTTCGCATGGTGCGTGCTGCCGAACCATTGGCATGCCCTGGTTGGGACGAACGATTTGAAGCGTGTATTGAAACGCATTGCCCAGATGCATGGCAAAAGTTCGTTTGAGTGGAATGGCGATGACCATGCGAGGGGACGGCAGTGCTGGCATTGTTGTTCGGATCGTCGGATTCGTTCGGAGAATCATTTCCATGCAACCCGAAACTACATTCACCACAATCCAGTAAAGCATGGGTACGTGAAGAAGTGGGACGACTGGGCGTTATCGAGTGCGAGGGATTATCTCGATACCGTCGGCAAGGAAGAGGCGCTTTCGTTTTGGCGGGAATATCCTGTTCTCGGAATGGGGGATAAGTGGGATGTCTGACGGGGCACGCTAAAGCGTGGACTACATGCAATGTGGTTCAACTTGAGGATTGATGCATGTAGTACAGGCTTTAGCCTGCCTGCCGTTAGGCGGCGTTGAGATCAATGACTTCGATGATGAGCGGAGGGGATTCAACGGGTTCTGCGGAAACTTCAAACGCGGAACCGAGCAACTGACGAAGCTGCGCTTCGTCTTCGTGGCCGTTGGAGTGGAGGATGCAGAGCGGTTCGCCAGCCTCGACGCGCTCGCCGATTTTCTTGAGGTCGGAAAGGCCGACGGCATGGTCGATGGTATCGGTGGTCTTCGCGCGCCCGGCGCCGAGCAGCAGCGATGCGCGGCCGAGGGCCTCGGCATCGGCCTTGGAAACATAGCCGGATTTCGGGGCGTTCAGGGGAATCTGGTTTCCGGCAACCGGTAGTCCGGCGGAAAGGTTGCCACCGTGGCAGGCGACCATCTGCTTGAATTTTTCCATGGCGGAGCCGTCGAGCAAGGCCTGTACGGTCCTGCGGACGGGCATCGCGGCGGTCCCGAGCATGCGGTTCGCAAGTTCGATCGTGAGGCCCTGGGAGTCGGCGGGGCCTTTGCCCTCAAGGATGTCGAGCGATTCCCTGATCTCGAGCGCGTTCCCGACGGTGCGGCCGAGCGGTTGGTTCATGTCGGTGATGAGCGCAACAACCTTTTTGCCCATGGCAACGCCGGTGTCGACCAGGCCTCTGGCGAGCGCCCGTGCGTTTTCAATGTCCTTCATGAAGGCGCCGGAACCGCACTTGACGTCGAGCACAAGCGCGTCGATGCCCTCCGCCATTTTCTTGGACATGATGCTCGAAACAATCAGCGGGATGGAGGGTACGGTGGCAGTGACGTCGCGCAGGGCATAGAGCTTTTTGTCGGCCGGGGCAATCTCGGCGGTTTGGCCGATCATGGAGCATCCGACCTGTTCGAGCGTCCGGAAAAACTCCTCTTCGCCAAGGCCGACGCGGTAGCCGGGAATGGATTCGAGCTTGTCGAGCGTGCCGCCGGTAATGCCGAGGCCGCGCCCGGAGATCATCGGGACGGTGGCGCCACAGGCGGCGACGAGCGGCGCGAGTGGGATGGAGATCTTGTCGCCGATGCCGCCGGTGGAATGTTTATCGACCTTGGTGCCGGGAATGCAGTCGGGGTTGATGACCTTGCCGGATTCCATCATGGCAACGGTGAGGTCGGCGGTTTCGCGGGCGGTCATACCGTTGAAGTAGATGGCCATGGCGAGCGCCGACATCTGGTAGTCGGGGATGCTTCCGTTGGTATAGCCTGCAATGAAGCCGCGGATTTCCCCGGTATCGAGTTCCGCGCCGTCCCTTTTCTTTTCGATGATCCATTGAGGTAGCATGGATGGAAGATAGGCCGCAGGGCGAATGAATGGCAACGCAAAACGGGAGCTTGTGGATGAAGGCTTATTTGCTATCGTCTAAGTCCCAACAACAGGAATGCCGATGAAGATGCACAAGAGACCTTCCCTGAAACTCCTTGGCTTGCCCTATGAAGCGACGGTGGCCTTGGTGTATCTTCTTTTCGCCTTGGCATGGATCTTCTTTTCCGATCTGGCCCTGGAGATCTCCGTTCGCGACCCGCAACGGATCCTCGATCTGCAAACCTACAAGGGGTTTGCGTTTGTCGGCGTGACGGCCTTGATCCTCTTTTATGTCCTCCACCGCATTTTCCAACGGTTCCGGAATATCCATGAATGCCTGGAATTGAGTGAAGAGCGCTATCGCATGCTGATTGAATGCCAGTCGGATTTGGTGGTGAAGGTGGATGTTGAAGGACGCTTCCTATACGTGAGCCCGACCTATTGCGAAATGTTCGGCAAGACCGAGGATTCCTTGCTGGGCAATACGTTCATGCCGTTGGTTCATGAGGACGATGTGGCGGCAACCGAGGAGGCGATGAAGTCGCTGTTCGAACCGCCTTTCCAGGCCTACATGGAACAACGGGCGCTGACCAAGGATGGTTGGAGGTTCTTTGCCTGGCAGGATACCGCCATTCTCGACGAAGAGGGCAACGTCAAGGAGATCATCGGGGTCGGCCGCGATATCTCAAAGCGCAAGGAGAGCGACGACCGCCTGCGTCTGGCAACGAATGCCGCGCAGATCGGAATCTGGGAATACCGGTTCGATGACAAAAGGCTGATCTGGGATGAACAAATGTTCGCGCTCTACGACGTGGAGCCGGCCAGGTTCGGCGGGTATATTGAAGACTGGGAAAGCACGCTCCATCCGGACGACCTCGAATCGGCCCGCCGGGTCTTTGCGGATCTGCTGCGTGGAGAAACCGTGTATTCGACGGAGTTCCGGATCGTGTGGCGCGATGGCAGCGTGCACCATATCAAGGCGTTGGCGGAAATCAAGCGGGACGCGGTCGGGCATCCCGTGCAGGCTGTTGGCACCAACTGGGACGTCTCGAAGCAGCGTCAAATGGTGGCGGCCCTTAGGGCCAGCGAGCAGGACTATCGCCAATTGTTCGAGAACATGACTGCCGGGTTCGTGGTGCTCGAGGTGGTGCGCGATGATGCCGGAAAGCCCGTCGACTATAAAATCGTTCAAGCCAACCGCGCGGCGGAAGAGATCGGGGGCATGAGCCGCGCGCAGGTTGTTGGGCGGCTGATTAAAGAGGAATTCAGCCCCTTTGAAACCTACTGGCTCGACCAGTTCGCCCAGGTGGCCGAAAGCGGGCAACCGGCCGTCTTTGAGAATGAAGTGTCCTCGATTGGCCAAGTGTTGTCGGCCAGGGTATTCCAGCCCAAACCCGGATACCTCGCGCTGGTGATTTCCGACAACACCGCCCGCCGCCAGGCCGAGGAGGCCTACCGGGCCAGCAACGAACGCCTCCAGCTGGCCACCACGGCCGCGCAGATTGGCATTTGGGAATATGAGGTCGGACCGGACCGGTTGATTTGGGACGAGCAGATGTTTGCTCTTTACGACATGGAGCGCCCTGAGTTCGAAGATAATTTCGAATCGTGGGAAAAACGCGTTCACCCTGAAGATCTCGAAGCAACCAAGGCCGAGCTTGCGCACTGCATCGATAGCGGTTCGGATCTGAATCTCAGTTTCAGGATTTTTTGGCGCGATGGCAGCATCCACCACATCCGCAACCTCGCAACCATCGCATACGACGCCGATGGCAATGCACTCAGTATAGTCGGCGCCAACTGGGATGTCACCGAAAGCAAGCAGGCCGAACGCGAGTTGGAGGAGTCGCGCCGCTTCCTCCGGGCGATCCTGGATATGATCCCCGTCGGGGTCTTTTGGAAGGGGTTGGACTTCCGATACCTCGGTGCCAACCAGACCTTCCTGCAGGATAAGGGACTCGGGGATCCGATGGACATCATCGGAAAGGATGACTATGCCATAAACACCGACCCGGCATCTTGCGACGGCTACCGCGCCGACGACCGCAACGTGATTGAATCCGGCGAACCCTTGCTCAACATCGAGGAAACCCATGGCGTCGCCAGCGGCGAAATCCGCCACCTGCTGACGAGTAAGATTCCCATGCGCAACGTCGAGGGCGAGGTTGTCGGGGTGCTTGGGGCCTATGTCGACATCACGCAGGTCAAGCTGCTGGAGGAGGAGCGCCACCGGGTGCAACGGCAATTGCAGCACATTGTCGATAATACCAACGACATGATCTTCCAGATCGATCTTAAAGGCAATTTCATCTATGCAAACTCGGCGGCCAAGGCGCTGACCGGCTATGCGGCGGATGAATTGGTCTCGAAGAATGTCATGGAGTTGATCCTTCCTGAATTCCAGGCCATGGTGCAGGGCCGCATCGAAAACCGGATCGGCGGCAATCCCGAGACCGGGCATTTTGCATTCCAGATCCGCCACAAGGACGGGCATTGCCTATGGGTGGAGCTTGCGACGAGTGGGGCCTACGACACCAAGGGGGAACTGGAGTCCATGCAGGCCGTTGCCCGCGATATCTCCACCCGCAAACATGCGGAGACCGAACTCGAAGAGTCGAGGAGTTTCCTTCAGACCATCATCAATACCATTCCCGCGCGCGTGTTCTGGAAAGATCTCCACTCGGTCTATATGGGTTGCAATACCTCCTTCGCCACGGATTCCGGCGTGGGCGATCCGGAAGACCTGGTCGGGAAAAGCGATTTTGACATGAGCTGGGGCGAGGCCGAGGCCGAGCTTTACCGCGCCGACGACCAGTCCGTGATCGAGAGCGGCGAGCCCAGGTTGAATTTCGAGGAAAGCCAGACCCGGCCCGATGGGTCGGTTTTCTGGCTGAGCACCAGCAAGGTGCCCATCCACAATAGCGTCGGCGAAATCATCGGCGTGCTGGGTGCGTACCAGGATATAACGGATCGAAAGGCACTGGAGGAGGAGCGTACGCGTCTCTTTGCCGCCATCAACCAGACGGCCGAGGCCATCGTCATCATGAAAACCGACGGCATCATCGAGTATGTGAACCCCGCTTTCGAGTCGGTCACCGGTTTTTCCCGGCAGGAGGCCGTTGGCGTTAGTCTGGCCATCATCAAGAGCGGCAAGCACGACGATGAGTTCTATTCAAAAATCTGGAGAACCATCGAAGCCGGAAAGATCTGGCGAGGCCGGATCGTCAACCGCCACAAGGATGGTTCATACTATACGGTCGAGGCCGCCATCTCGCCGGTGCGCGATGCCGATGGCGAGATCGTCAACCATGTGGTTTCAATCCGCGATATCAGCCAGGAGGTCGAACTCGAGGCCCACATGCGCCAGGCCCAGAAGATGGATGCCGTCGGGCGCCTGGCCGGAGGAGTTGCGCACGACTTCAACAACATTCTCCAATCCATCCTTGGCTTCAGTGGAATCCTCCTCTCGGAACTGGAGGCGGGATCGCCGCAATTCCAGGATGTGGACGAGATCCGCAAGGCGGCCCGCCGCGCCGGCGACCTCACCCGCCAACTGCTCACGCTCAGCCGCAAGCACAATGTGGAATACGCCGTCCAGAACCTTAACGAAATCATCCGCAACAGCGAACGCATGATGGAGCGGCTGATCGGGGAGAATATTGACCTCGTTTTCGACCTTCAGGCCGATCTGCAACCCGTACGGGTCGATCTTGGCCAAATTGAACAGATCCTGCTGAACCTCTATATCAACGCACGCGATGCCATGCCAGATGGAGGAACCCTCACCGTGGCCACCCGCAATGTCATGGCAGCGGAGGATGGGGGCATCGTCGAGGAGGGGGCGGGGAACGATCATGTTTGCCTCTGTGTCCATGATACCGGGGTCGGCATCCGCGAAGAGGTCCGCGAGCACCTTTTCGAGCCGTTCTTCACCACCAAAAAGGTGGGCGAGGGGACTGGTTTGGGGCTATCCGTCGTCTACGGCATTGTCCAGCAGCATGGAGGCTGGATCGATGTCTCAAGCAAGGTCGGCGAGGGGGCCAAGTTCAAGGTCTACCTTCCGGCATTCGACCGTTGCGAGCTCGATGGTTCCTCTGCCCAGGAACCGGAGGAAACCACGGACACTCCACTCGGGCGCGGGGAGCACATCGTGGTGGTGGAGGACGATGCCACCCTGTGCGACCTAACCAGGCGGATGCTCCAGGATGCCGGCTATGCCGTGGTTTCCGCAGTCAACCGCGAGCAAGCACTGCTCGCGTTGGAAGGCGCCGCATGCAACCTGTTGTTCTCCGATGTCGTGCTGCCGGATGGCACCGGCATCGAGCTGGCGCGGCAGGTGCGGGAGCGGTTCGGGAATATTCCCGTGCTGCTCTGCAGTGGCTATTCCCACGATGCGGAAACACACGACTCTTTGCAGTCCAATGGATTCCGGTATCTCCAGAAGCCCGTGGCCTCCATGAAACTGTTGCAAACCGTTCGGGAAATGCTTGATGAAGCCGCACGTTTATAGTCCACTATGCCAATCTTCCAAGGAGCGAGAACCATGCCGCGCATACTGATAATCGACGACGACGAAACCATCCGGAATGTCTTCCAGCGTTTCCTGACCGGCAAGGGGTTCGATGTTTCCGTGGCCCCCGACGGGCGAAAGGGATTGCGGGTGCTGGATGATGAGCAGGTCGATCTCGTGGTCACGGATATCATGATGCCCGAAACGGACGGCCTGGAAGTGGTGATGGCCATCCGGGGCAAGGGTACAGATATCCCCGTCATCGCCATGTCGGGGGGCATGCATGCCATGCCGATGGATTTTCTTCCGATGGCCAAGAAGTTCGGCGCATGCAAGGTGCTCTACAAGCCCATCGAACTCGAAGACCTGCTTGCCGCTGTACAGGAAGCCCTTTAGCGCGTTCATCGCCACGTTGGCGAAGGGCGCGTGCCGCGCAAGCGGTCCTGCCGTTCGTTGGTTTTAGTCGAAACCGTTTGTCATTCCCCAGAGCGGCTTGTAGCTTCCAAGGCACTAGGGCAGGAGGTCCCGCATGGTTAAGGAACGGCCAACGCCGTGGCAGGTGATGGAAAGCCTGGCGGATATCGTATCGAAGGCCTATGGCGAAAAACGCGCCAAGGCAACGGGAACGATCCAGTTTGTTCTCTCGCATGCGGATGGACTGCTGGAGTGCCACCTTGTTGCCGATGGCGGGAACGTCCGGCTATGCGAGGGGAGGGCTGATCGCCCGGAAGTAACCTTGTGTTCCTCCTTCTACGACTGGCTGGACTTGGCCGGAGGACGGTTGCATCCCGTACTAGGGGTGATCCGCGGCAAACTTAAATTTTCAGGGAAGACATCGCTTTTCGCCGCGCTCATGCCGGACGATGCCTTCTGGGAGACGGTGGACAACCGGGTGCAGGATCCTCCAACCCCTTTTGAAATGAATCCAGTCCGGCACTGGAAAAAGCCGCAGAAGGTCGTGGTGTTGAATGGCTCGCCGCGCGGGGAGGGCGGATATACCGAGTTCTATCTCAGGGCGTTCCTAGCCGGGCTCGGTCGGAAGGGCGTCGGGATTGAAACCATTCACTTGAGGGAACTGGATATCCGCCAGTGCTCCGGATGCTGGCAATGCTGGCTGAAAGGGACGGGGGAGTGCGTATTCCAGGACGATTTCCAGCGTGTGCGCGATCGGGTTTGGCAGGCTGATTTGGTGGTGTTCGCTTTTCCGCTATACGTGGACGGCATGCCATCGTTGCTGAAAAACCTATTGGACCGTTCGGTTGGAAGCAGTTCGCCCTTCATGGTTGAGGGGATTTGGAAGACACGCCATCCCCGTCGCGTTGCTCGGGACCAGGCCTGTGTGGTCCTGTCCATTTGCGGTTTTCTTGAAATGGATAATTTCGATGCCGTCAAGGCCCACGTCAGGCAGGTTTCCCATAACCTCCATCTACCGGTTGTCGCCGGAATCTATCGTTCGGCGGCCATGTATCTGCATGGTAACCCAACGGTGTATCGGCAACTGAATGAGGTGCTCGATGCCATGGCGCGGGCAGGGGCCGAAATTGTCGAAAAGGGGCTGGTCCGGCGCAAAACCATGCGGCGCATAGAACAGCAACCCTGTACGCCGAAAGTATTCAGAAAAGAGTCCAACTTTTACTGGACGCACAAAGTCGGCAGCGGCGACGCCGATTACTAAAGCGCGTTGCCCCATTGCGTGCCTGCGGCACGACAGGGGAGGCAGAAGCGAGGTGCAGACCATTTGATTGTGCCGCTTGCCCATTATCATACTTGCATAAGTATTAAGTTGGGGGATGTGAATATATATATGGCTATAACGAAATATCATACTTATGCAAGTATGATGATTTGCTCATTCATGATATCCGTCATCAGCGCCAGTATCTGATGTGTGGCCAGTTTCCATGGTGCAACATCGGGCAGGTGTTTTTGGGGAACAGGCAGATGTGCGAGAGTCCTCCCCTTGAAGAGAAGGCCTTGTTTCCGAAGCAGGAACGAAGGGTTTCAGTTGCCGGAGAATTTCACGAATGAAATTCCGTAACCTGAAAGGGAAACTGGTTCCTCCCGGTCTTCCGATCGAGTGGGTTCTCGGTCGAGGTGACGCGCAACGAGTCCTCAACCTCTCTCCGCTGCGTTCTCGATGCTTTTAGCCTAGATCCGGGAATAAAAATGAAGGAAACGGTGTTTTGTAGTATCGTCGTAGGAATTATCGATGATCGATTCCTTCACCCGCTAGGTTCGGTGGTTTGCTTCCTTCATTTCCATCCTACGGCTGGCCGATCATTGCACCTGCTGCGGTTTGAAAGCGTTGAGGTAGGCAACGCATCTTTAACTTTCGTGTCTTGCACCTATACGAACGTAACCATTCCTGTATCTAGGTTTAGTTGTGAAGATCGACGGTGAGGGTGCGGGTTTCGCCCATGTATTCGACCACCACATCCTGGTCGCGGACTTCCACAAGCGTAACTTTGTCTTCGATCAGCTGGCCGGGGTGCACCTGGTCTCCGTTGATGATGGCGAAGTCGCCGCCTGGCAGGGTTGAGCTGCCAAAGCTCGTTAGTTTCAGCTTGGGCCAGCGAAGCTTATCGTCCCGTTTCGCGAAAAACTTATTGATGCCGGAATCCGGTTTGGGTGCCTGGGCGGCTTCGACCGGCGGTACATTGGGGGGCGGTGGTTGTGTCTTGGGCGGAGTTGGGGTGGAGGGCGTCGTGGGCTCGGGTTTTTCCTGTTGCGCGGAGAGCGCGTGCATCTTTTGCTTTATGGCCGCCAGATTAAATTTCGAAGGTTCCCCATCCGGGCTTTTGGCCTTGAACCCGTAGTGGAAGAGCATTGCGCTACACATGAGCAGGCCGGCGATCAGCAGCAGCAGGGTCGTCAGCATAATTCCGTGCGACGGCGTTTCCTCAAATTCAACCTGATCTTCTACAAGAGGGGGCTCGTTGCTCAATTCGCTCACAATCAACTCCTGGCTTGGGCGGCCACATTAAAAACTTCTACCGCATATCATTGGTACTGGCCTGCTTCTTGGCAAGAGGGAAATTGGCCGATCATCATGGTATGGATACTGCTAAATAGCTGGCGCACCTGATTGGGATCCGTTTCATGGGGTATGGACGGTCTTCGGGTGCGGGAAGCAGGAATGAAGAAATATGATTAAGAAAGCATCCAAGAAGGATCAAACGCGAAAACGGTTCAACGATCTGGTCGGGGTGGATTTTTCAACCACGGGCACCAAGGTGGTTCGTCTGAAAAGTCATAAGGGAGGATTGACGCTGGCCGGGCTCGACCTCCTCCCTCCGATCGATTTCGGGGAGGTGGCCAGTCGCATCGAGCTGCCGCGGAACATGTCCACCTACTATGGCTGTCTGTCCTATACCGGTTCTGCGGCGGTTGTCCGCATGGTCAATGCGCCGTTGCCGGCGGGAGAGGAAACGTTGCCGGAACCCAAGTTGCGCGAGTTGCTCAATGTGACCGACGACTATCGTGTTTCCGCCCGAATGGTGAAGCGCGGGAAGGGGCGGCAGGATTCCAGCTTGCTGGCCGCCGCCATTCCCCAGGACGATGTCCGCTACCTCCTGAGCATGTTCCCTTCGGGACCGCCGGCTCCGGCATCGCTCGAGGTTTCCGGCCTGGCTTTTGTCTCGGCTTTTCTCCATGCCCGGGGCGAGGAATGCAAGGAGAGTGCCGTCTGCCTTTTCGAGGCGGGGGAATCGCTAAGCCATTTTGTTTTCCTCAACAACCAATCGGTCGTGCTGGTTGGCAAGCTGGCTTTCGGCACCCGGACGTTGCGTCAAAAGCTCGCTAAGGACCTGGGGGTCGACGAAGAACTCGCCGACTCCATCCTGACCGATCGTTCGATCAATATTTCGTCTTCGCTTTCGAACGTGATGGAGCCTTTCTTTAAGCAGTTGAGCATTTCAAAGGATTTCATCGAGCGGCACCAGGGGTGCCGCATTTCCAAGATCTATGTTTCCGGGGGGTTAAGTCTTCTTTCCAGTTGGTCGAGCGAGGTCGGGAATTTGTTGAACATGGCCGTGGAACACTGGAGTCCCTTTGAAAACATCGAGATTGATCCGGACATTCTGCCTCACGAGATGGAAAAGCAGGCCACACGGTTCGCTGCCGCAGTCGGTGCCGCGATCGGAGGGTTTGAGGAATAATGAACACAACCCGCGTAAATCTACTTACAAAGTCCGAACAACGCCACCAAGGCGCCATAAGCCGTCGTTTCCTGACGATCAGCCTTGTGGTCACCCCTATCATGCTGATTGCGGTGCTTAGTGGAATCAAGTTGGTGCAGTACACCGGAGTAAAGTCGGTATTGGAGTCGAGCCGGACGGTTTGGGCGAATCTTGAACCCAAGCTGGAGCTTTTCAAGGAAGAGAAGCGCGGCTTGGCAACCAACCGCCAGATGATCAAGCTGTTTGATGGCTGGAATGGGGCGCAAGGGTCGTTCGTCAAGTTGCTCGAGGACATCCAGGAGACGGTTCCGGAAAACATCCAGTTCGTTCGTATGTCGGTGCGGGGCACGCAAGCGGACAGTGTCTTCGCCGCTCCGGAGGACATGGCCATGGACTACAAGTTGGTCATCGAAGGCATCTCGCAGGGTGAACACGCGGAAAACGATGTGATCCAGTTGCGCAAGGAGCTTTTGGCCTGCGAGCAGGTTGGGTCGACCTTCAATTCGCTCAAGCTCGCTTCGTTGCGCAAGCGCAACAGTCCAACCGGGCAGAACCTGCGTGAATTCCGCCTTGAAGGCGAAGTTGAAGACGTCAAGGGAGGGGAACTATGAGCCTCTCGAACCTAAGCAAACAGCAACAGCAGTATATCGTTCTTGGTCTGATCGTGCTGGCCGCCCTGGGATGGGGTATCTTCAAGGGTATTGAGTTTAGTCTGGCTTCGGTCGCGGATGCCAAGCTTGAGTTGGCTGAACTGGCACAAAGAATTGAGCAGGCCGACGCCATGCTGGCTCGCGGCGGAAACATTGGTGGTGAGTTCGAGGCCTCGGTTGAGGATTTGAAGAGCCGAATCGATCGCACCCCGCCCACCCAGAACTATTATTCATGGGCAACGGAGGTCATCTATTCCTGTGGGCGCTCCTCGGGGCTGGAAATCGACTCGATCGAGGAGGTCAAACGTGCCAAGTCCAAGGATGACGCAGAGAAGGAAGGAACCAGGTTCGAGTCTTACGCGCTGCGCATTACCGCCCACGGAAGTTTTGAAAAAACCAAGGACTTCCTTCGTGTAATTGAGCAAGACCATCCGTTGGCACAATTTTCCGGACTTGAGATCAGCAAGGGGGCCAACCCGGACTCGCACGACATCCAGTTGTTCATCCAATGGCCGTTCGAATTCACTGAAATCGTCCAGATGTGGAACGATGTTGCCAAGAAGCAACGAGCCTATGCCATCCGCGTTCCTCAAGAACATAAGCCTGAAGATGATGTGCGAGAAACCGAGGTTATGGAGCCGGAGCCGGTGGTTGCCGTTGCGCCGAAGCCCGCGCCCAAGCCGGTTGCGGTGCCCGTTCCGGAGCCGGTGGTCGAGGAGCCGAAGGTTGTGAAGCCGGAGCCGGTGGTTGCCGTTGCGCCGAAGCCCGCGCCCAAGCCGGTTGCGGTACCCGTTCCGGAGCCGGTGGTCGAGGAGCCGAAGGTTGTGAAGCCGGAGCCGGTGGTTGCCGTTGCGCCGAAGCCCGCGCCCAAGCCGGTTGCGGTGCCCGTTCCGGAGCCGGTGGTCGAGGAGCCGAAGGTTGTGAAGCCGGAGCCGGTGGTTGCCGTTGCGCCGAAGCCCGCGCCCAAGCCGGTTGCGGTACCCGTTCCGGAGCCGGTGGTCGAGGAGCCGAAGGTTGTGAAGCCGGAGCCGGTGGTTGCCGTTGCGCCGAAGCCCGCGCCCAAGCCGGTTGCGGTGCCCGTTCCGGAGCCGGTGGTCGAGGAGCCGAAGGTTGTGAAGCCGGAGCCGGTGGTTGCCGTTGCGCCGAAGCCCGCGCCCAAGCCGGTTGCGGTACCCGTTCCGGAACCGGTGGTCGAGGAGCCGAAGTTTGTGAAGCCGGAGCCGGTGGTTGCCGCTGCGCCGAAGCCCGCGCCCAAGCCGGTTGCGGTACCCGTTCCGGAACCGGTGGTCGAGGAGCCGAAGTTTGTGAAGCCGGAGCCGGTCGGCGTGTCGGATAACATGGATTCGATCCTGGCCTCGATTGATCGTTTTGAAACCACGGGGGAGATTGGCCAGCAAGAATCCGAAACGGAACCTGTAACCGAAGAGACCAAGCTCGAGTCGCTGTTGGCATCGCTCGATTCGCATGGGCAAGAAAAACAGGGCGAGGAATCCGTGGAGAGCAGCACCGATGCTGCATCGCTGGTCGCCTTGGTCATGGAGTTGGAGACCGCGCCGGAGAAACCGATCGAATCCAAGCCGGCCCCGGCGCCGGAAGCCGTTGGTTCACCGATTCCCAAGAAGGCGGTCGTTCCGCCCGTCGCCAGAGGCGAAAAATATGCAGTCACACCGGCCAGCACGGAAAAACTGAAGGACCTGCTTCGGAAGGATGCGCCGAAGGCCAGTGCCTCGTTGGGTTCGTTCCTCAATGGTTTGATGGAGGATATCAATGAATAGCTTTACACACCGGAAGCACCTGGGAACAGGGGTTGTACTTATCATGTTCATGGCCTGCATCGCAGTTCGTCCGACCGAACTGCATGCAAAGAGCACGGATGGCACGAAGGATGCTAATCAAAAGGCACCTGTCATCAAGCGCGATCCGTTCTGGCCCATCGGCTATGTGCCGGAAAGTGTGAAGGCCGCGACCGAGCCGGAGCCCGAACCGGTCAAGCCTACAGTGGCAAACAATTGGAACAAGGCCATGAGAAATGTCGTTATCAATGGAGTGAGCAGCCGAGCGGACAACGAATTCTTTGCCGTGATCAACGGCGAGGTCAAGAGTGTTGGCGACACGGTTTCCATTTCGTTCGATGGAATGGTCTACACCTGGGCGGTGGACAGTATCAAGCCGCCGGGATCGGTCAAGCTGCGCCGGGTGTCTGCGCTTTAGGGAGTCGTTGAATACAAGGGAATCAGGAAGGTGAATGGAATGAACATCGCAATGGGAAAAAGTTTTTGGAGCATTCTGGCGGCAACTACGCTGACGGGAACGATGGTCTATGCCCAGCAGGAAAAGATCGCGGATGAAGATCTGCTCAGCCTGATGGAAACGGTTAACGGAGGGGAAACCGCGACGCTGATGGGAACGAACCTCGTGGACGAGGCCATGGATATCCTGGTTGCCGCCGGGGAAAACGTTGCCGATACCAACAGCACCGAATCCGCCGAAGTGGTGGACGATCTCGGCATGGTCGCGGTGGACCAAAGCGCCATGAGCAGCGGCGACAACCTGATTTCCGTCCGACTTAACAAAGTGGGGCTGGAAGAGGCGATCAATCTGTTTGCCCAGCTTTCCGGCGCCAACATCATTGTGCCCGAGTTGACCGATGCGGCCCAGATTTCCGTGAACCTCAAGGATGTCGAATGGCGCCCGGCGCTGCAGTCCATCCTCGACACCTATGATTACGAACTCTATCAGAAAGTGGCTGGCTCCAACGTCTACAGCGTCCGCCAACGCCCGGTCGGCGCGCCCGAGCCGCAGGTGGTCGAAACCTTCGTGCTCAAATATGCCACCGTGCCCAATGCCGCCGCCCTGGTGCGCGAGCTGCTGCCCGAAAACGCCAAGATTTCCGAATTCGCCTCCCGCAACATGCTGGTGGTCAAAAGCACCGAGTCGAGCCTTGGCGAAATCCGTGCCGTACTCGAAACCATCGACCAAGTGCGCCAGCAGGTCTTCATCGAATCCAAGTTCATGGAACTCACCGACGACGCCCAGAAGGATCTCGGCATCGACTGGAGCGTGCTGCAGTCCTACAGCGCCGGGGCCGGCCTGTCCCAGTATACCTACCAGCAGGACAAAAATAGCGGCTATAGCGATTCCTCGGAAAGAAACACCTTCACCGATGTTTCCGGAAACGAGTTCGAACAAACCACGCCGTCCTATGGCGAGTTCCAGCGCGGCGGTTCCTCCCTGGCACCCTGGTCGCTGGCCAATGTCACGCCCGCTCTTTCCGAGCTGGCCGCTTCGGGTTCGAGCAAGAGCAGAACGGAAGTCCTCACCAGCGTACTCTCGGCCGACGAGTTCAGCTTGGTGCTCAGTGCCCTGGAAGATAACAAGGGTGTCAACGTGGTCTCCAACCCGAAGGTCATCGTGGCCAACGAGGAAAAAGCCAATATCTCGATCATCCGCAAGGAACCCAACCTGAAGCAGGAACGCGAGCAGCAGCTCAACGACCAGCCCGCAACCACCATCTTCACACTCGATCCCGACGTGCCGTTCTTCGAATACGGCATCAAGCTCGATGTCACCCCGTCGATCAACACCAGCAGCAACATTACCGTTGCGATCAACCCGTCGCTCACCCGCAAGTATGCCGACAAGGAGGCCGGCGACGTCACCTATCCGATCATCGATGAAAAGAGCATCAAAACCGTGTTCAACCTCGCCAGTGGCCAGACGGCCGCCATCGGTGGCCTGACGGAGGTTACCGAATCGGAACAGGAAAAGAAGGTGCCGTTGCTTGGCGACATACCCTTCATCGGCCGCCTTTTCTCTTGGAAGAGGACGATCCGCGGCCAGGACGAAACCATCATCTTCGTCACCGTTGGTTTGGCCAACACGCAGGACATCAATGCCGAGACCGGCATGCCCGGCGACGCCGAGCTCGCCCGCCGCCAGATCATCGAGGATGCCAACAGCCGCAAGCTGCGCGACCACGGGCGCAACTACTACGAAGCCCAGGAGTCCGACAGGCTCGACGATATGCTGAAGGTCATCGACCAGAAGGAAGCCGAGCGCATCCTCCGCCGCAATGCCGAGCTGGACAAGCAGGCCCGCAAGGCGGCCGAGCAAGCCGCCAAGGAAGAGGAGAAGGCGGCGAAGGAAGCCGCCAAGCAACAGGATATCGCGTCGACTAAATAAATTTTACACGCCAGCCGCCCCCGTGCAACGGGGCGCGGCGGATGGGAGTTAGCCGTGAAAGAAAAAATCATAGGTTGGGGAGTGTTCGCAGGATGCCTGCTGGCCATCGGTATTGCGATGTTCGGGGCCGGGCAGAAGCCTCGCGGAAAAGTAGGCCCGGAACCGCGTCCTGTTCCGGAGCAAAAAGGCACCTCGCCGGTGGCCGCCGAATTCGGCGCCTTCTCGGACGACGATTTAAAGGTGGTGCAGGATGCCCCCGTTTCAACGAACTCGGTTTCGTTCGATGCCACCGAGGGCTGCGAGGTGCTCGATGAGCGCCAGACGATGCTGGGCAACGGCGATGTCGAGCATCGCCGCCTGGTGAAGCGCTCCGGCAAGCACCCGCACCGCATCGTGGTGGAAACCCTGCACCGCGATCGGCAGCTTAGAAGATTTGTTCCAACCGGCCGCACCGAAATGGTGGCCGACCAGGTGTTGGTCAGCCTGCGTGCCGGCGCAGATGAACATGCGCTCCGGGAGCTGGCCGCATCGTTCGATGCCACGGTGTCCCGATCCCTTTCCGATGGCCGCACTTTCATTGTGAAGTTGCAAGCCCCAAGCCTCGATGCCGTGGAAGAGGCCATCGGATTCTTTTCCAAGGCCGCCGCCGAGGTGGCCTATTCCGAGCCGGATTATGTCCGCCATTTTTCCGGCAAGATCCCGAACGACCTGATGTATGGCGACCTTTGGGGCATGCCCAAGGTTTCCGCGCCGGACGCCTGGCAGATCACGACCGGCAGCAAGGATACCCTCGTCGCCGTCATCGATACCGGCATGGACATGGACCATGCCGACCTGCTTTCCAACCTCTGGGTCAACGAAGGCGAAATCGCCGGCGACAACTTCGACAACGATGGCAACGGCTATGTCGATGATGTGAACGGATGGGACTTTGTCGGTGAGATTGGGGACAACGATCCCGACGATGGCGACGGCCATGGCACGCACTGTGCCGGTACCATCGGCGCGGTCGGCAACAATGCCAACCAGGTGGTCGGCGTGTGCTGGGAAGTCAGCATCATGCCGCTGCGAGTCGGTACCAGCGAGGAGTTGCTGGATTCCGATATTGTGGACGGCATCCGCTATGCCGCACGCAACGGCGCCAAGGTGCTTTCCAACTCCTATGGAGGCGAGGGCTTCAGCCAAACCATGTACAATGCGGTTTCTTACGCCAACGACCAGGGCGCCATCTTCGTGGCCGCCGCCGGCAACGACTCGACCGACAACGATTCCACCCCCCAGTATCCCGCCAGCTACGACCTGCCGAACATTGTTTCCGTCGCGGCCACGGATGAAAACGACAACCTGGCAGACTTTTCCAACTATGGCGCCAGCTCGGTCGATCTGGCCGCCCCCGGCGTCAGCATTGTGAGCACCTATCTCAACGGCGATACGGCAACGTTGGATGGCACCTCGATGGCCTGCCCGCACGTGGCCGGCGCCATGGCGCTGCTGGTCACCGTGGATCCGATGCTGACGCCTGCCGAGGCCAAGCAGCTGTTGCTGGCCAGTGTCGATCCGGTTTCCGGACTTTCCGGCAAAGTGGAGACTGGCGGTCGCCTGAACGTGCACGCCATGTTCGCCAACGCCAACGATGCCGACAAGGACGGCATGCCCGACCAGTGGGAAGAACTCTATGGCTTGAACCCGAACAATCCGCACGATGCCGGTCTGGATGGCGACAACGACCACCTGACCAACCTCGAAGAGTTCCAGAACGGATGCGACCCGACCAACGACGACTCGGACGACGACAGCTTGGTCGATGGTTGGGAAATCAAATATAATTTTAATCCGCTCAACGTGCACGGCTCGCTGCCGCGCCTGCAATACCTCGGCCGCAACAGCGATTGCATCGATGCCTACGACCTGGTCGTCAAGGGCAACTATGCCTATGTCGCCGATGGCGCATATGGGTTGAAGGTGCTGGATCTTACCGATCCGGCCAGCCCGGAGCTGGTCGGCTCCTATTCGACGACCGGCGACGCGCGCGGCATCGATGTTGAAGGCAACTATGCCTATGTGGCCGACTATGAAAAGGGACTCTTTATCATCGATGTTTCCAATCCGGCCAACCCGGTGCTCAAATCCTCGCTGTCCACCACGGCGCTGAAGGTGGACGTGGTTGGCGACTATGCCTATGTCGCCGCCCACAACAACGGCTTCAAGATTGCCTCGGTGGCCAGCAAGACCAGTCCGTCCTGGAAGGGCACCTTCTCCGTGATCGGCCTGGAGGTGTTCGACGTGGCGGTTTCCGGCACGACGGCCTATGTGGGCGTCGATGGCGCCAACGCGCGCTTCAATGTCAGCAACCCCGCCAGCCCGACGCTCATCAACCAGCACATCAGCGGCAACAATGGCGTGGGCATGTTCTACAGCGGGGGCCGCATCTATTCGGCCGCCAACCCGCGGGGCGTCATTGTCTACAACTCTTCGTTGCAGGGGCTGGGCGAATACGCCACCTCCGGCACGATCGAGGATGTGTGCTATGGCGAAGGCTTGATCTATGTTGCCGATGGCGTGAACGGGTTCCATGTGCTCGACGGTTCCGATCCCGCCAATATCCAACCCTATGTCAGCTACGACGATGTGCCGGCCTACGGCGTTACCGTCGCCAACGGCTATGCCTATGTGGCCGGCGATGGCGAGGGCATCCAGATCTTCAGAAGCTCGGTCGATGCCGACCACGACGGCATGTACGATGGTTGGGAAATGCAAAACTTCGGAACGCTTGCCAAAAGCTGGGATGGCGACGAGGACGGCGATGCGATCATCAACTGGGGCGAATATCTCGCCAACCTCAACCCGAATGCCGCCGACCAGGATAACGACGGGCTGATCGACGGTGCCGACGAAGTGCGCCGCTACCTGACCGATCCGCGCAAGCAGGATACCGACAACGACGGCCTGGCCGACGGCTTCGAGGTAACAACCAATGCGACCGACAACATCTATCTGACCGATCCGCTCAACGCCGATACCGACGGCGACGAAATGACCGATGGCTGGGAAATCGCCAACGACCTCAACCCGCTGGTGAAGGATGGCGAGTTGGACCTCGACAACGACGGCGCCTCCAACAGGAAAGAGGAGATTGCCGGAACCGATCCCTCCGATCCGGACACGGACGACGACGGCATGCCCGACGGCTGGGAGTTCGATATGGGCATCAACCCCTTGGCCAACGACGCCGCGCTCGATCCCGACGAAGACACCTTCACGAACCTGTTCGAATATGAGCTGCTCTTCAACGGAACCTACACCAATTCCACCCACCCGAAGAAGGCCGATACGGACGTTGACGGTTTGACCGACCCCGAGGAAGTCAATATCCATGGCACCGACCCAACCCATCCCGACACCGATGGCGACGGCATGCCCGACGGCTGGGAAGTGGACTTCGGCCTCGATCCGCTCAGCGATGTCGGCGACGACGGCGCCTCAGGCGACATGGACGGCGACGGCCTGTTGAACTACGAGGAATACCTCAACGGCAGCAATCCGTTTGAGGCGGATACCGATGGCGATGGCTTCCTCGATCCAGAGGAACGCGCCCTCGGAACCATGGCAACCAATCGTTTCGATCCGGTGGTGGTGGACGACAACGCCCCCTTCGACTCCTGGATGTACGGCGGCCAGCCATTCGATCCGCTGTTGAGCGACACCAATGAAAACGGCTCGCTTGAGCACCCGTTCGATGCCATCCAGGAAGCCATCAACGTGGCCTCCAACGGCTTCACGGTGCTGGTGCGGGAAGGCCGCTACCTGGGCTTCGGCAACCGCGACATCAATCCGGGCGGCCTGGAGCTGCGCATCATGGCCGAAAACCAGGCCGACCCTTCCAAGACCCTCATCAAAACCAAGGGCCTGGGCGCCGGCTTCATCTTCGACGGCGGCCAGACGACCAATATGGTGCTCGCCGGATTCTCCATCTGGTCGTCCCTGCTGGGCAGCGACTGCTCCAACGGCGATTGCGGTGAAAAGCACGGCATCATCTGCACCGATGCCTCGAGCCCGTTGATCACCAACTGCGTGGTGGAATATTGCCGCGACGACGGAATCTACTGCGACTTCAACTCCAGCCCGGTGCTCTCGAACGTGACCGTCCGGTCGATCTACGAAGGCCATGGCATCTATGCCAAGAACGGGTCAACGCCCAGTGTCCTGTCGTGCACCATCAACAGCATATACGAGGGCTGCGGAATCCTGGCCGAGGACAGTGTCGGGCTGGATGTCATGGATACCACGATTTCCTTCTGCCAGAACGATGGCGGCCCGGGCCGCGGAATCTGGTTGGTCAACGACGAAACCGCCATCATCCAAAACACCACCATCGCCAATTGCCAAGGCGGCATCCGGTGCGACAACAGTTCGCCGATGATCGACCGCTGCACGCTTTCCGGCAATGAAGCGCCGGACTACTTCGAAGGCGATGGATCCTTTGGCTTCTGGCAGATGAACATTGCCGAGCTGGCGGCTTCCGAGGATAGCGGGATTACCGATGTCACCCACGTCGAGGAAAACGGTGGCGGCATCCTCCTGATGTCGGGCAGCTTCCCGGTAGTCCAGAACTGCGTGATTGTCGGCAACCAAACCTGGGCGTCCGATCCGGACTTCAGCAAGGGCGATGTATCGAAGCCCTACTATGGCTTGGGCGGAGGCCTCTTCTCCGGCGCCGATTGTTCCATTCGGTTGGTCAACTGCACCGTGGCCGACAACCTGGCGATGACCCTCGGCGGTGGATTCACCACCTATGGCAACCATATCGAATATATGCGCAACGACATTCTCTGGGGCAACGTGTGCAGCAATGCGTGGTTGGACACCGATGCCGATCCGGCCGTACTGAGGATTCCGGGCGATGCCCGCTACAACACCTTGCATTGCAACGAGGGCTCCGACCATTTCGACCCGTGGTACTGCGTCATGAGCGATGGCCAGGGCTTCATCGATCCCGATGCCAGCGTGTTCGATGCCGATCCGCTGTTTGTGGGCGGCGGCGACTACCATATCGTCACCAACTCACCCTGCATCGATGTCGGCACCTACTACAACGCACCGTTGTACGACCGCGACAACCTGCCGCGCCCGCTGGATGGCGATACCATTCCCAACAACTATTACTCGATGGATATCGGGGCGTATGAATACCTCAATCCGGGCGCCGATACCGACGGCGACGGAATCCTGGACGGGAACGAGGTGTTCGACTTCACCACCGATCCAACCACCGTCGATTCCGATGGCGACGGCATGTCCGACGGCTACGAGATCGAAAATGGCCTGGATGGCAGCGGTAGCGATGCCGATGCGGATGCGGATGGCGATGGCCTCACCAACGGCGAGGAATTCGCCGCGGGCACCGCCGCCGACAATGCCGACACCGATGGCGACAACAGTCCGGACGGCGATGAAATGATTGCCGGCACCGATGCCACCGATGCCTCCTCGTTCTTCTACGTGTCCGACCTTCGCCCGCTGGCGGGCGGCGGGTGCGCGGTGGCCTTCGATACGGTCGTCGGTCGTACCTACACCGTCTACTGCTGCGGCCAGCTGGGGGGCGACTGGATTCCGGTTGGCCTGCCGGTTGCCGGCTCAGGCGCCGAAATGGTGGTCGAGGATCTTTATAGTGAACCAGCGTGTTTCTACAAAGTGGAGGTCGGAAACCAATAACACTCTCCCTAACACTCCGGGCTTTGGAAAAAGGACTCTCCCGCCTTACCCATGGCCCGGAACTCCCTGGAACGCCCCGGTGCTTGCACCGGGGCGTTTCTCTTTCTTCAGGACGGGGTGAGGCTGGCCATCACGCCTTGTTCGCCGTAGACGAACGGCACCTTGATGAAGGCGATCTTCTTGCCGATCTGCTTGGCTTCTGCCTTGCCGGCGGCCTTGATGGCTTCGTCGCGCAGGTGCATGTCGCCGTTGGAGGCGCGGATGGCGGCCTCGATGGTCTTGGCGCGGGTGGCTTTCACAATCTCGGCCATCTCGAACAGGCCGAGCAGGAGCTGCGCGCCGTAGCCGCGGCCGATCACGTCGTAGCCGGGCCGCCCGAAACCGTGGTCGGAGGCCGGCGCATGGTCGGGGCGGAAAACCCCTTGCCAGCCGAGATCAACCAGCGTGTGCACCACCTTGGCCAGCTCCTCGCGGTGCTCGGCATGGTGGCCTTCGCGGAAGTTCTTGCCATCGGTCTCGATCGGGCGCAGGTGGATGTGCGGGAAGATTTCCTCCATGCCCATGCCCTTCATGCGGCCATATT
The DNA here is from genome assembly GCF_900890425.1 of Pontiella desulfatans. Classification (NCBI taxonomy): domain Bacteria; kingdom Pseudomonadati; phylum Kiritimatiellota; class Kiritimatiellia; order Kiritimatiellales; family Pontiellaceae; genus Pontiella; species Pontiella desulfatans. The sequence continues at coordinate 407,217 of NZ_CAAHFG010000002.1, forward strand.
CGGCAATTTCGCGGATGACGGTGGTGATGTCGCGGTTGGATTCGTTGGCCATCAGCGAACCGATGCACATGTTCACGCCGCACCCGTGGTCGAGCAGGAACTTGTAGCCGTCCGAGCCGCCGACGGCGCGCGGCGTGCCGAGAAACGGCGTAAAGGCCGGATCGTCGGCGTGGCAGCAGAGGCGCACCCCGGCGGCGTTGGCCACCGGCACGACGGCATCGAGGAAATAGGCGATGTGCTCCTGGAGCACCTCGACCGACATGCCTTCGTATTTCGCGACGGCGGCGCGGAAATCGTCGAGCGTGAAGCCCTCCTGCGCGCCGGGCAGGCCGGCGGTGATCATGGCGATGAGCTCTGCTTGCCGCTCGGGGCTATTGGCCAGATAGGCGTCCCAATATTTGCGGGCCTCCGCCACTTCGGCCTTGGTGAATGAGCCGTCGTCGATGTAGGCCTGCTCGTTGTCGTGGCGTTTGAGCAGGTAGAGGTCGAAGGCGGCGAAGGCGGAGTGGATATATTTCAGCGTTTTGGAGCCATCGGGCAGGGTGGTGATGCTCGTGCGCGTCCAGTCGGCCACCAGCATGAAGTTGCCGACCACGTTCTTGACGCCGAACCGGCCAAGGTTTTGCAGGCTGGTTTTATAGTTTTGGATGTGCTCTTCGCGGTTGGGGCTGCCGTTTTTGATGTCCTCGGTGAAAACCAGGCTCTCGGCGGTGTCCCAGACGAGGCCGGTGCGCTCGCCGTTGATGGTGTACCACTGGAACCGTTTCATGCCCTCCAGTTCGGCCGGCGCCTCCGGGTGGGGCAGGAATTCCACCTCGATTTTACGCGTGGCCACCTCGTTCTCCGTCCAGATTTCCCCCGCCGGAATGTGGTGGAGGGCGGTGATGATATTGGTTACGCCAGGGGTTTGTTGGATATTCCTTATGGAAACCTCATCTTCTCGCCCGAACCAGCGCATGCCGGCCCGGACACGTTCCCGGTTCCAGTTTTGGTTGAAAATCTCGCTCATGGCCTCGTCCTTCCTTCCATAATTCGTAACATGTCGTGCCTGATGGGGCTTTGTTTGCCCTTTGTTCAGCGTTTATTTGCGTATCTTGAGTCCTGTTTAGGCGGTTGGTAAAACGGCGGCAATATCGAGGGGTGGCTGTTAAAAATCAATGTTTTTCCTTGTCAAAATATCAACAAAAGCGTTTTCTCAAACCATTGAGGAGTAGGTTCCCGCCGTATGTTACAGCCTGTGCTGACAGGTCGGTTGGAGGCTGTTAATAACTTGTTAATGGAGGGAAAACCTCCGGAGGAGAGTGCGATGGCTGAGAAAGCATCAAAAAAATATGCCATGTTGGTCCCGACCAGCATGGGAGTTCGTTTAACGCCGGTCGATTCACAACCGTTCCACTGTTCCGACACCTTTAAAATGCAGGCAACCAGCGCCGAAAGCAATGTGGCCAGCGTCTCCTCCTTTCTGGGGTTGCGCGTCAAAGTGTTGACCGCGTTCGTCACCAATAGCCCCGTATCGCACTTCATCAAGGACAACCTCGGCAGCCGCCGCATGGACTTCGAGGGGCCCGAGTTCGAGCAGGGCGATCCGTGGGGCTATCGCCACCAGATCAACATGGCCGACAGCGGCTGGGGATCCCGCGGGCCGCGGGTGCAGAACGACCGCGCCGGCGAGGTGGGCCGCGAACTTTGCGCCGATGATTTCGACCTCGACCGGATCTTCGGCGAAGAAGGGGTGGAAATCGTCCACCTTTCGGGGCTCATTGCGGCGCTTTCGCCCAAGACCAGCCAGTTCTGCCTCGATATCGCCCGGGCGGCCAAAGCCCACGGCAGTAAAATCTCGTTCGACCTCAACTATCGCGCCAGCTTTTGGAAAGGCCGTGAGGATGAGCTAAGCAAGGCCTTCCATGAAATTGCTGATGCCAGCGACATCCTGATCGGCAACGAAGAGGATTTCCAGCTCTGCCTCGGCATCGAGGGGCCGGAATCCGGCGGTGAAGGGCTGGACGGGAAGATCGACGGTTTCAAGGAAATGATCGGCCGCGTCCAGGCCGCCTATCCGAACGCCCGCTATTTTGCCACGACGCTGCGGGAGGTCATCTCCGCAAACGCCCACATGTGGGGCGCGCTGGTGACCGATGGCAACGAGTGGGAAATCATCCTGCCGCGCGAGATTGGTGTGCTGGACCGCATTGGCGGTGGTGACGGCTTTGTTGGAGGGCTGCTCTACGGCATACTCAAGGGCTGGGACGTGCAAAAGTGCGCCCGGTTCGGCTGGGCCAGCGGGGCGCTGGCGGCAACCATGCTGACCGACTATGCCCAACCGGCGGACGAGGAGCAGCTGTGGAGTATTTGGGAAGGCAACGCACGGGTTAAACGTTAACATTTAAGGAGAGAAGAGAATGTCTAAAGCAGATATCGGATTGATTGGTTTGGCGGTAATGGGCGAGAACCTCGTCCTCAACATGGAAAGCAAGGGTTTCACGGTGGCGGTGTTCAACCGGACGGTGGAAAAGGTCGATAAGTTTGTTTCCGGCCGCGGCGCGGGCAAAAACTTCATCGGTTGCCACAGCATCGAAGAGCTCTGCGCCAGCCTGGAGACGCCCCGTAAGTTGATGATGCTCGTCAAGGCCGGCGATGCCGTCGATGCATTCATCGAGCAGGTGATTCCCCACCTCGAAGAGGGCGACATCATCATCGACGGCGGAAACTCGCACTTCCCCGACACGATCCGCCGCACCGAGTATGTCGAAAGCAAAGGCCTGCTCTACATCGGCACCGGTGTCTCCGGCGGCGAAGAGGGGGCGTTGCTCGGCCCGTCGATCATGCCCGGCGGTTCCGCCAAGGCGTGGGAATCGGTTAAGCCGATCTTCCAGAAAATCTCCGCCCAGACCGATGCCGGCGAACCCTGCTGCGAATGGGTGGGCAACGACGGCGCCGGCCACTTCGTCAAGATGGTGCACAACGGCATCGAATACGGCGACATGCAGATGATCTGCGAAACCTACCAGATGATGAAGGAAGGCCTCGGCCTCTCCAACGAGGAGATGCACCAGGTGTTCACCGAATGGAACGAGTCCGAACTCGATTCCTATCTCATCGAAATCACCCGCGATATCCTTGGCTACAAGACCGAGGACGGCGAGGCGGTCATCGACCAGATCCTCGACACCGCCGGCCAAAAGGGCACCGGCAAATGGACGGCGGTTTCCGCACTCGATTGCGGCCAGCCGCTCACGCTGATCGGTGAGGCCGTGTTTGCGCGCTGCCTCTCGGCGCTCAAGGACGAACGCGTGGCCGCTTCCAAGGTTTTGAGTGGCCCCGAGGTTGCGTTCGATGGCGACAAAACCGCGCTGGTTGCGGATCTGAAACAGGCGCTCTACGCCTCGAAGATCGTTTCCTACGCCCAGGGCTACCAGCTCATGCGTGCCGCGGCGGAGGAATACAACTGGACGCTCAACAACGGTGAGATTGCGCTGATGTGGCGCGGCGGCTGCATCATCCGCTCGGTCTTCCTGGGCAAGATCAAGGAGGCGTTCGACACCAATCCGGATCTCGTCAACCTGCTGCTCGACCCGTTCTTCAAGGACGCGGTTGAAAATGCGCAGGCCGCCTGGCGCCGCGTCATCATGAAGTCGGTTGAACTCGGCATCCCGATGCCGGCCATCGGTGCGGCACTGGCCTATTTCGATGGCTACCGCTCCGCGCGCCTCCCGGCCAACCTGCTGCAGGCGCAGCGCGACTATTTCGGCGCGCACACCTACGAGCGTCTGGATAAGCCGCGCGGCGAATTCTTCCACACCAACTGGACCGGCCGCGGCGGCGACACCGCCGCTTCCACCTACATCGCGTAGGATCGAACCACTAATCGACACTAATCTTCACTAATTCCTTCAGAACAGGATTAGTGTCGATTAGTGAAGATTAGTGGTTAAAACATTTTGAGGATATGCCTGATGATTAGTTCTTTTGGAGAGAACGTTTCAATCCAGTCCGACGAGTTGCGCGGGCTGGTTTCCGAATGCTTGGAAAAGGCGGGGGAGCTGAAGAAGGTTTTGCTTCTTCCGCCCGACCATACCCGCCTCAATTCGATGGCGGGGCCGATCACCGCCATGGTGTATGAGCGGCTCGTGGGCGAAGGGGTTGAGGTGGACATCCTGCCGACGCTCGGCACCCATAACCCGATGACCGAAGCGCAGCTGCGCATGATGTTCGGCGATGATATTCCGTTGGATGCGTTTAAGGTACACGACTGGCGAAACGAGGTCGTCCGCAAGGGGCTCGTCGAAGGCGAAATGCTCTCCGAGCTTTCGGGCGGGAAGGTGGACTACACCGTCGGTGTCGAGGTCAACCGGATGCTGTTCGCTGGCTACGACCTGATTCTCTCCATCGGCCAGGTGGTGCCGCACGAGGTGGTCGGCATGGCCAACTACACCAAGAACATCGTGGTCGGCGCGGGCGGTTCGGACATCATCAACAAATCGCATTTCCTCGGCGCGGTGGCGGGCATTGAAAACATTCTTGGCCAAACCGATTCCCCGGTGCGCCGCCTGTTCAACCATGCGGTCGAAACCTACCTTTCCGAGCTGCCGATCACCTACATGCTGACGGTGATGGAGCAGGATTATGCCACTCGCGAAATGCACATGCGCGGCTTCTATGCCGGCGACGATGTCTCCGTTTTCGAGGAGGCCTGCAAGCTGGCGCGCGCGGTGAACATTACGCTGCTCGACCGCGAGCCGAAGAAGGTGGTGGTCTATCTCGATCCGCACGAGTTCCAAAGCACGTGGCTCGGCAACAAGGCGGTGTACCGCACGCGCATGGCGATTGCCGACGGGGGCGAGCTGATCGTGCTGGCCCCGGCGCTCAAGGAGTTCGGCGAGGATCCAACCATCGACAAGCTGATCCGCAAGTTTGGCTATTGCGGAACCCCCACCACGCTGAAACACGTTGAGGAAGACGAAGAACTCCGCAACAACCTCGGCGCCGCGGCGCACTTGATCCACGGCTCGTCGGAGGGGCGCTTCGGGATCACCTATTGCCCCGGCAAGGATCTCTCTTTGGACGAAGTCCGTTCCGTCGGTTTCAAGGCCGTTGCCTTCGACGAGATGGCCGCGCGCTACAATCCGGAAGAACTCAGGGACGGTTGGAACATGATGCCGGACGGCGAAGAGATCTTTTATATTTCCAACCCGGCACTCGGCCTGTGGGCCTATAAGGAAAAATTTTCATGAACCAAACCAATATTGGAATGATCGGCCTGGGCGTGATGGGTTCAAACCTCGCGCGCAACATGGTGTCGAAGGGATTCTCCGTTTCGTGCTACGACTGGGACGAGTCGCTGCGCCAGGGATTTGCTTCGAAGTTCACCGATGGTTTTGTGCATGCAGAGAGTCTGAAGGCCTTTGTCGGGTCGATTGAGCGCCCGCGCAAAATCATGATCATGATCAAGGCCGGCTCGCCGGTCGATTCGGTGCTGGGCGAGCTGGCGCCGCTGCTGGAGGAAGGCGACGTCGTGATCGATGGCGGAAACTCCCAGTGGGAAGACACGGAGCGGCGCATTGCGTTTTGCGAAGGACAGGGTTTGCTGTTTGTTGGTTGCGGGGTGTCCGGCGGCGAAGAGGGCGCGCTCAACGGGCCGGCGCTGATGCCTGGCGGTTCCGTTGGTGCGTGGGAACTGATCAAGCCGATCTTTGAAGCGATTGCCGCTCGCACCCGGAAGGGTGCGGTATGTGTCAACTGGATCGGCCAGGGTGGTTCCGGCCATTTCGTGAAAATGGTTCACAATGGCATCGAATACGGCGACATGCAGATGATCTGCGAAACCTATCAGGTAATGCGCGACGGACTCGGCATGTCTAACATGGCCATGTCGGAGGTCTTCGGCCGCTGGAACCGAGGAAAACTCGATTCCTACCTGATCGAAATTACCCGCGATATTCTGGCATATGAAGATGAAAACGGAGTCTGCCCCGTGGACTATATTCTCGATGCCGCGGGCCAGAAAGGAACCGGCAAGTGGACGCTGATTGCGGCGCTGGACGCCGGCGAGCCGTTACCGCTGATTGGCGAAGCGGTATTTGCACGCTGCCTCTCCGCGCTGAAGGCGGACCGCGAGGAAGCTTCAAAAATACTGATCGGGCCCAAAACCATCCTTGATGTGGCTCCCGAGGATTTTGTGATGGAGGTCAAGGAGGCGCTGTACGGGTCTAAAATCATTTCCTATGCGCAGGGGTTCCAGCTGATCCAGCAGGTCTCCATGGATCGCGGCTGGCAGATTGATCTTGCGGGGCTGGCTCAGCTCTGGCGGGGCGGCTGCATTATCCGCTCGACGCTGCTGCGTACCATCAAGGAAGCGTTCGAGCGTGATCCGGCGTTGTCGAACCTGCTGCTGGATCCGTTGATTTCCGAATCCGTGGGCGAAGCGCAGGTGCACTGGCGCGATGCCGTGGCCCGCATGACGCGCGTCGGAATTGCTTCGCCGGCGATGAGTTCTGCACTGTCGTACTACGACGGCTTCCGCACGGCACGCGGCTCGGCCAACCTGTTACAGGCACAACGCGACTATTTCGGCGCACACACCTACGAGCGCACCGACAAGCCGCGCGGTCAATTTTTCCACACCCAATGGTTTTAATGGACGAGGAGTTTCCCCAATGAAAAAATTCATGGATGCAGATTTTCTGCTGCACACGAAGACCGCGATCAAGCTCTACCACGAGCACGCGGAAAACATGCCAATCTACGACTACCACTGCCACCTGCCGCCGCAGGAGGTGGCCTGCGACAAGCAGTACGACAACATTGGCGAGTGCTGGCTCGGCGGCGACCACTACAAATGGCGCGGCATGCGCACCAACGGCGTCGCCGAAAAATACTGCACGGGCGATGCCTCCTGGCGCGAAAAGTTCCAGAAATGGGCGGAGACCGTTCCGCAAACCCTGCGCAACCCGCTCTACCATTGGACGCATCTGGAATTGCAACGCTATTTCGGCATCGATACGCTGCTGGGCCCGGCGACCGCCGAAGAAATCTACGAGGAGTGCTCCGCCAAGCTGCGCACGCCGGAATTCAGCGCCAAGAACCTCATGCGCACGATGAAGGTCAAGCTGGCCTGCACCACCGACGATCCCATCGACGATCTCGAGTGGCATAAGCAGATCGCCGCCGATGGCTTCGAGGCCAAGGTGCTGCCCACCTTCCGCCCCGACAGGGCCATGAACCTGTCGGATACCGCCGTGTGGAAAAACTATATCCAGCAACTCGAAGACGCATCCGAGCTCACGATCGTGAGCACGGATGCGCTGCTGGAGGCGGTTGACAAGCGGCATGCCTATTTCCATTCGGTCGGTTGCCGCCTTTCCGACCATGGCGTGGCCTATGTTCCGGATGCGCAGGCGGGGAGCGCCGAGCTGGAGTCGGTTTTCCGGCGGGCACTGGCCGGGGAGGCGATTGCACTGGAGGAGCGCGAAAAGTTCGAGGCGTGGTTCCTCTATGAAGTTGGCAAGATGAACCACCAGCGGGGATGGGCCCAGCAGTTCCACGTGGGCGTGTTCCGCAACAACAATAGTCGTTTGTTCAAGGCGCTGGGGCCGGACACGGGATTTGATTCGATTGCCGACTATCGCCAGGGTCCGGGGTTGATTCGTCTGCTGGACCGCCTGGATTCTTCGAACCAACTCGCGAAGACCGTTCTTTACAATATCCATCCGGGCGACAACGAGCTGATGGCCACGATGATCGGGAACTATCAGGACGGTTCCTGCCCCGGAAAGATGCAGTTCGGTTCCGGTTGGTGGTTCCTTGATCAGAAGGACGGCATGGAAAAGCAGATGAACGCGCTCTCGAACCTTGGTTTGCTCAGCCGCTTTGTCGGCATGCTTACGGACTCGCGAAGCTTCCTTTCCTACCCGCGCCACGAATATTTCCGCCGCATCCTATGCAACCTGATCGGCAACGATGTGGAGAACGGGGAGATCCCGGCCGACATGGAGCTGCTCGGCCAGATGGTGGAAAACATTTGCTACAACAACGCCGCCGAATATTTCGGCATTGATTTGTAGGGTCAGGGCTGGGGTTGCCGAACCTGGGTGTGGATGCGGTTGACGGTGGACTGCATGTTGTTGACCGAGTTGTCCAGCTTGGAGACGGCGCGCTGCATGGTTTCCACATCGGCCTCCATGGCATCGACCGAATAGCGGACGTCGTCGACCGACATGCGCATGCTGGCAACCTGGTGGTAGGTTGCGGCCTCGCTCATGGTCGTGCGTTGCTGGATGAGTGTGAGGGTGACCACGATCATCCAAAGCACAACCACGACGCTCTTCCAGTTTTCCTTCAGAAAGATCGAGGACTTGTCGATGTTGCTGGCAATCTTGTCTGCTAGGTGTGTAACGTTCATGCAACCTCCGCTAAATCCCCATGCACTCGCAAGTTGTGTGCCGATTATGGATTTTCCTGCTCCTGTTCCTCGAGAAAAGGAACTATATCCAGCCGGGAAGTGTTCGTTAAAGGAAAAATACGGAAGAATCGGTGCGGATTCGCTTTACGGGAGCTTCTTGTGGAAGCGGGCCCGGAGCTGTTCGCCCTTGCGGTGGACAAAGTCGGCGGTTTTGGGGAACCGGTGTTCAAGATAGGCCTTGAGGCGGCCGAACATCGGGATTTCATCGGCCAGCAACCAGACCCCGATCAGGATGGTGAGGATGCCTTGTCCGGGGGTGATGCACATCACCAGTCCGGCCACGATGCAGAACCAACCTGCCGCGTGTTTGAGCAGAAGCTTCGTGTGTCTGTTCCGGATCAGCCGTTTCATTGGGGGATGCCTCTTGGATAAAAGGAAACCACGGAAGTGGTGGATGTGCGACCTAGCCTTTGGGCTCCAAGTGCCGCACGTCCCCACCGGTTGCGCCAAAGGGGGGATGGCGCATCCCGGTGATTCCGTGGTTTGGTGTCATAGACCCTCAAGTTCTTCCCAGCGTTCAAAACTTTTTTCGAGTTCGTGCGGAATGGCCTCGGCGCGCTCGGTGGCGGCGGCGATTTCCTCCTTCGGCTTCTGGTAGAAGGCCGGGTCGGTCATGGCTTGCTGGAGTTCTTCCAGCTCGGCCTCCAGTTCCTCGATCCGTTTCGGCAGGTTCTTCAGTTCCTCCCGCTCCTTGTTGGAGAGTTTGCGGGTTGCTTTCTTTTTTTCGGATGGCTTTTGACTTTCGGCCTGCGACTTTTCGACCTGCGACCTTTGGGAGAGCCAATCGTCATAGCCTCCCGCGTATTCGCCGATTTTACCGTTGCCCTCGAACACCATGGTGCTGGTCACCACATTGTTCAGGAAGGAGCGGTCGTGGCTGACGAGCAGCAGCGTGCCCTCATAGTTGGCCAGCAGTTCCTCGAGCAGTTCGAGCGTCTCCACGTCGAGGTCGTTGGTGGGTTCGTCGAGCACCAGTACGTTCGAGGCCTTGGTGAACAGCTTGGCCAGCAACAGGCGGTTGCGTTCGCCGCCGGAGAGTACCTCGACCTTCTGGCGGGCGCGGTCGGGCGCGAACAGGAATTCCTGCAAATAGCCCAGCACGTGCTTCTTCACGCCGCCGATGTCGATCACGTCGTCGGCCGTGACGTTTTCGGCGACCGACTTGGAATCGTCCAGCGCGGCGCGGTGCTGGTCGAAGTAGGCCACCTGCAGTTTGGTTCCATGGTCGACCGTTCCGGTTTTGGGATGCAGGTCGCCCAGCAGGAGCTTGATCAGCGTCGACTTGCCGCAACCATTGGGGCCAATGATGCCGATCTTGTCGCCGCGCATGATTTCCACATCGAGGTCTTGAACGATCGGAAGCCCGCTGTAGTCGTAGGAGACATTCCCGGCGGTGATCACCTTGCGGCCGGAAACACCGGCCTCGACCACCTGCATGTTGACGGTGCCGGTGCGCTCGCGCCGCTGGCTGCGCTCGTTGCGCATCTGTTCCAGCGCCCGGACACGGCCCTCGTTGCGGGTGCGGCGCGCCTTGATGCCTTTGCGGATCCAGACCTCCTCCTGCGCCAGTTTCTTGTCGAACTGCGCCCACTGTTCGGCCTCGCCGTCGAGCAGGGCCTGCTTGCGCTTGAGATAGGTGTCGTAGTCGCACGCCCACGAATGCAGGTTGCCGCGGTCGAGTTCGAGGATGCGCGTGGCCAGCTTGCGCACGAACGAGCGGTCGTGCGTCACGAAAACCAGCGTGCCCTTGTAGCGTTGCAGAAAGTTTTCCAGCCACTGGATCGATTCGATGTCGAGGTGGTTGGTCGGCTCGTCCAGCACCAGGATGTCCGGTTCGCACACCAGGGCCTGCGCCAGCAGCGCGCGGCGTTTCTGGCCTCCGGAGAGTTCGTTGAACTTGAGGTGGTTTTCCAGCGAGACCAGCGAGACCGCCTTATCGACGGCCTGGTGCGAAACATAGTCGTCGTGCGGGTCCTCCAGCCCCTGGAAGGCGAGATCTTCGACCGTGAGCGAAATGTTGCCCGGCACGTTTTGCCGCAGCCGCCGCACCTTCAAGCCGGGCAGGCGGATGATTTCGCCCGCGTCGGGTTCAATGTCGCCGTTGACGATTTTCAGCAACGTCGATTTGCCTTCGCCGTTGCGGCCGACCAGGCAGATGCGTTCGCCGCGCTCGATCTGCAACGTTGCGTCGTTGAGCAGCGGCGCCGCGCCGAATGCCTTGTGGATATTCTGTAAACTCAATAGTGCCATGTTTCGTCCCAACTAAATCGAAGCGCGCAGTATCCAGATTTTGCCCAAGTTGGAAAGGAAGAAAGTTTGTAGTTCCGCCTTTAGGCGGCTCTGCTGTATAAGTGGCTCATGGCCATCGAGAAATACAGGTTGCCGTTGCTGGATGTGGAGGGCGTGCTGCCGATCCTCAACAAGATTGCGGTTCTGGGCGGATTGGACGACGCCCAGCTCTACACGGTTTTCCGCATGCTGGAAACCGAGCACTACAACAAGGGCGAGTTCATCTTCCGGCAGGGCGATGCCCCGAGCCATATCCGCATTGTCCGTTCGGGGAAGGTGCGGATGGTGGAAAACGTGGACGGCACCGCGATGGAACTGTGCGAGTTCGGCCCCGGGGACTGTTTCGGCGAGACCTCGGTGATTGCGATCCACACGCACACGGCGAGCGCCTTGGCCGTCGAAGAGACGGAACTGCTGGTGATTCCGCGGGAAAAACTGTTTGCCTTGTACGACTCAGACCCCAAACTGTTTGGAATGTTGGCGCTCAACATTGCGCGCGAGGCGTGCCGGCGCCTCAACAAGACCGAGGATATCATGCTGCACTATGCGCTGGGTAGAAAGTCTGAAAACGGTTGGAAGCAAAATGATTGAATGCAAAATGTTGAACATTCGATGCGTTAAGGCCGTTCAACATTTTGCATTGAATGATTTTGCCAAAATAATGGATAGGTAGAGAGGTAGGACATGAAAATTCGTTTGCTGTTTGGTTTGCTGTTGGTTTGCGCGGGTGCTGTTTTCGCCTCGCCGAAGTCCATATTGCTGGTGGCGGGCAAGCCGAGCCACGGGGCGGGGGAGCACGAATTCCCTTCCAGTTGCGATGTGCTCGCCAAGGCGCTGAACGAATCCGGGCTGAACCTGAAGGCGACCGTTCACTACGAATCATGGCCGGACAGCGATAAACTGGCCAAGGTCGATGCGGTGGTGGTCTACTGCGACGGCAACAAGGATCATTTGTTGCTGGGCAAGGAGTCAGAGCTGCTGGCGCTCTCCAACCGCGGGATTGGTATTGTGTTCCTGCACTATGCCCTCGACGGCATGCCCGGCTTGCTCGACGAAACGATCTTGAAAGTGGTCGGTGGCTATTACGTGGACAAGGTCTCGCAGAATCCGCTCTGGACCATGAAGAACCCGGTTATCGTGAAGCATCCGGTTACGCGGGGCGTGAAGCCGTTCGAGCTGAAGGAGGAGTGGTACTACAACCTCCGGTTCGGGGATGTGAAACCGCTCTTCCAGGCCGTGCCGCCGGAAGAGGAGCAGGCGCATACGCTGGCCTGGGTGTATGGAGAAAATGTCTTTGGTTTCACCGGAGGCCATTTCCACAGTAGCTGGGGCCAGCCCGACTACCGCAGGCTCATCCTCAACGCCATCGTCTGGTCGGTCGGGCTCGAAGTGCCGGAGGACGGGGTTGTGTCGGCCGACCCGATCGTCGTGAAAAACGAAACCATCCTGCATGCCATCGCCAAAGGCGATCCGGTCGATACACTCAACCATTTGCTGCTCGGTGCGGACGTGAACGAAAAAAACAAGCAGGGCTGGACTCCGCTCCACTTTGCATCGGTGCGCGGCAAGACCGAATGCGCCGAGGTTTTGATTGCCAAGGGGGCGGAGCTTAATCCGCGGACCGGCACCGAAAAAACGCCATTGCATTTTGCGGCCGAACGCGGGTTCCTCGATCTGGCGAGGGTGTTGGTCGAGGCCGGCGCCGACCTTGCCGCCAAGGACGACGAAGGCTGGAGCCCGCTCCACTATGCCGCCGAAAAGGACAAGGTCGATGTCGCCGCCTATTTCATCGAACAGGGCGCCGAGGTCGATGCGATCAGCCGCCGGGGCGGGACGCCGTTGCACGAGGCCTCAGCCTCCGCCAGCCCAGCCATGATCAACCTCCTGCTCAACAGCGGCGCCGACAAATCCATCCAGGCCACCAACGGGAAAACCCCGCTCGACTACGCGATCGAACTCGGCAACGAGCCGGCGGCGGCGTTGCTGAACTAGATGAAGCCCCGCCTCATTCGCCACCCCAATGGCAACACAGGCGGAGCCTCGCGCTCCAGTCAGAGCTTCATTGGCGGTGCGGGCTCGGTGTTGTCCTTGGCCAGGGGGACGGTTGTTTCCTGCGCTGGCTTTAGCCAGGCGTTGCGGAACGCCTCCTTTTCGCAGAGGCCGGTGCCGATCTCGCGCGCGATGGTGGAGATGAGCCTCATCTTCTTCTTGAAATAGCGCTTCGTGACCCCGATCCGGCGGGCCGAAAAGCGCGTCAGCCAGTTGTGCGGGTAGGCGTGGGTGGTCACCGAGTAGACGATGCCGGCGGGGGCGGCATCGACCACCTGGAGGTGGATGACGACATCGTAGTCGCCGAAAAACCGTTTGCCGGAGGCCCAGACGATATAGTCGAAGGAGTGTGGGTCGGTCTGCTTGCGGTAGAGTTCGGCAAGGTTCGTCCGCTGCTGTTTTTCGTTGGTGTAGTGGAATGTGCCGTCCCCGTTTTCGATGATGGGAAATTCGACCTTGCCATCGCCGGAGACGGACTGCGCGAATTCTTCCTGTACCGCCTGCACCAGTTCGCTTTGCTCCAGCACGCGGCATGCGGTTTGGAAATCGATCGGCAGCAGCTCGCTGGTGCCTAGCCGGATGCAGTTCTTGGCAAGCACGGCCTTCGCTGCGCGATCATCCAACAGGTCGGCCGCACCGATTCCGAAGGAACCCGCCGCGACCATCAGCGCCAATAGGTGTAACACAAACCGTTTCATGGGAACGCGCATTAGACGGGAAACCGGTGGGGTCGTTCAATGCGGAAGTGGGCAAATAATGGGCGGGAGATTCTGCAAGCCTCTCTTTTCATACCTGCGCAGGTGGGCAAGCACACGAAGCGTCGGATATGCAATATGTAAATCATATTGACATATTGCATTATATGAGTTTTGTTTCGTTCCATGATTAAAAGGCGTTTAGGAGAAAAGTTGCTGGAGTGGGCGGGGCAGTATCCGGTTGTTACGGTGACAGGGCCGCGTCAGTCGGGTAAGACGACGCTATGCCGGGCGTTGTTTGGGGATAAACCCTATCTTTCATTGGAGGATTTGGATAATCGCGAGTATGCTCGCCATGATCCGCGCGGTTTTTTGAGCGAGATTCCTGATGGGGCGGTTCTGGATGAAATCCAATATGCGCCGGGATTGCTTTCCTATATCCAGACCCTTGTGGATGAGAAAGGCCGCCCGGGGTTGTTTGTGCTCACGGGATCGCGCCAATTTGAAATGATGGAACCCGTTGCGCAGTCGCTGGCGGGTCGCACTGCAATCGCCCGGTTGCTGCCTTTTTCGTATGGCGAACTCTATGGAACAAAGGATGCGGTCTCGGTGAATGAAATGCTCTATGCCGGTTTTTATCCGCGTATTCATGATAAGGGCTTGAATCCGACGGAAGCCCTTTCGTTTTATCTCTCAACCTATGTTGAGCGGGATGTTCGCCAGATTCTGGCCGTCAGCGATTTGGCTCGTTTTGAAACGTTCCTTCAGCTGTGCGCCGGGCGAACCGGGCAATTGTTGAACATGCAGTCGATTGGTGGAGAGTGCGGGGTAACACATAATACCATCAAGAGTTGGCTGTCTGTTCTGGAGGTGAGCGGAATCATTAAGCTTCTTCGGCCATGGCATGCCAATATTGGGAAGCGGCTAATTAAGAGTCCGAAGCTCTATTTCATGGATACGGGATTGGCTTGCTTCCTTTTGGGGATTCAGCAACCGGAGCATTTGAAGGGGCATCCGCTGCGGGGAGAGTTGTTTGAAACCTTTGTGGTTGCCGAGGCGTATAAGCAGCATGTCCATGCCGGTTTGACTGAGCGTTTGTGGTTTTATCGCGACAGCAATGGAAATGAAGTGGATTTGCTGGCAGGAAGCGAAGCGGGCTTGCGGGCATGGGAGATTAAATCGGCCATGACTGTTTCGACTGACTTTTTCAAAGGTCTGAACCTGTTGGAGAAACACTCCTCGGCCATCCAGTCCAAATCATTGGTCTACTGCGGCGACCGGAAAATGCAACGCACCGGTATTGATGTTGTGCCCTGGAATCAACTTGCGGACATATTCATCCAATAGCGCGGAGCCAATTGGGGGCGCGGAGACCTACCACTGCTCGATCAGGTCGTCGAGCATGAACTTCGCAATCTCGGCGGCGGCGCCGGGCAGGGCATCGCGCTTGGAGGAGGTGAGGTCGTCCTGGAAGTTGAAGGTGGCTTCGCCGTAGGTGCTCGAGGTTGCGATGGTTTCGCCGGTTTTCGTGCTCCTGAGCTTGGCGGTTCCGGTGACGCGCAGCCGGTAGATGTCGGGGGTGGTGCGCAGCTCCGACTGGTAGGCGATCGGGCTTGCCCGGTATCCGGTGAGGCTGATTTCCATAACGGCATCGGCGTTTTCGGGGTCGTTGACCAGTTTCATGCGGCCGTCGAACTGGATGCGCTCGCGCATGGCGCGGGTGACCTGCAGCTCGATGGCGGGTTCGGTGGTGCGGTTGAGGACGGGGGCCATGGCCACCGTTTCGATCCCCTCCGGGCTTCCGCCCCCCAGCCGGTAGCCCATGCAGCCGGCCAGCAGGAGGAGGGCCACCATTCCGTTCAGTAGATAGAGTCTTTTCTTCATATGCAGCGTCCAATCAAGGCGCGAAACTTTCCCAGAAAAATCGAAATTGTCAAAGCTTGATTCCCCAAGCCCGCCTGCTTACTGTGATTCCTCGCTTTTCAAACCCCAACGAGAGGAAACAATGAAAAAGGTACTGATACCGACCAAGCTCGACGCCGTCGCCCGCGAAACCCTCAACGCCAATGGAAGCTATGAAGTCGTCCAGGACGATTCGCAGGAGCTCGCGACCCTTGCCTCCCAGCATTCAGATACCTATGCCCTGATTGTCCGCTCCGAAAAGGTAACGGCGGAGATCATCGATGCAATGCCCACGCTCAAGGTCATCATCCGTGCCGGCGCCGGCTATAACACCATCGATATCAAGCATGCCCGCTCCAAGGGCGTGGATGTCATGAATACCCCCGGCGCCAACGCCAATGCCGTGGCCGAAGAGGTGGTTGCCCTCATGCTGGCCGACGCCCGCCACGTGGTGGCGGCCGATGCCTCGACCCGCGCCGGAAAGTGGGAAAAGAAAAACTTCATGGGCAAGGAAGTCACCGGCAAGACCATCGGCATTGTCGGTTTCGGCGCCATCGGCCAGCTGGTGGCCAAGCGCCTCTCCGGCTTCGATGTCAAGATCCTGGCCTACGATCCCTTCCTGTCCGACGAGCGCGCCCGCGACCTCGGTGCCGAATCCGTCGAGCTGACCGATATTTTCGCCAAGTGCGACTATGTTTCGCTCCACATGCCCGAAAACGACGACACCCGCGGCATCATCAACAAGTCGCTCATCGCCCGCATGAAAAACGGCGCCACCATCATCAACTGCGCCCGCGCCGGCATCTTGAACGAAAACGACCTCCGCGAGCTGAAGGCGGACAAGGGCCTGCGTTTCCTCAACGACGTTTATCCGAAGGACGAAGCCGCCGACCAAACCGTCACCGACATCGCCGACATCATGCTGCCGCACCTCGGCGCCAGCACCGTGGAGGCCAACTTCAACGCCGCGAAGCGTTCCGCCACCCAGCTCATTGGCTACGACGAAAAGGGCATCGCCTCCTACGTCGTCAACCGCGATGTGCCGATGGGCCTCGACCGCGCCTACTCCGAGCTCGCCTATGCGCTGGCGCACACCTGCCGCGGCATCGCCGGCGGAAACAAGCAGATGAAGCTCATCGAAACCAGCTTCTACGGCGACCTCGCCCGCTTCGGCGACTGGTTGCTTGTGCAGATCGTGGCCGCGCTTTCCGACGATTTCGACCGGACCCAGGGCTACGACGCCGCGCTCGAATACCTGAAGGAGATGGGCGTGGAATATTTCAACCGCGAAACCGACACCTCCAAGGGCTACGGCAACGCCATCACGGTCGATGTCACCACGTCCGTCGATGCGGCGCACTTCAAGCGCGTCAGCGTCCGCGGCACCGTCGCCGAAGGCAACATGATGATTTCGCGCATCAACGATTTCGACAAGCTCTATTTCGAGCCGTCCGGAACCGCCGTGCTCTTCATCTATAAGGACCGTCCGGGCGTCATCGGCCAGATCGGCCACACCCTCGCCGAAGCCGGAATCAACATCGACGACATGCGCAACCCGCACGACCCGTCGGGCGTGGATTCCCTCGCACTGATGCGCATCACCGGCAAGGCCGACTGCGACGTGGTCGAAAAAATCGCCCAGCAGATCGAAGCGCTCCACGCCTCCTGCATCAGCTACTAGGCAACGGCCTGGGAATGGGAAAGGCTCCAATGGCTGAACAACGGGAACGTCCGAGGCTGTTGGAGCTTTTTTGCGTCTTTGGCCGGATCAGCGCCATCACGATTGGCGGGGGCTATGTGATGTTTCCGCTGATGAAGAGCGAGGTGGTCGATTCGAAGGGGTGGGCCACCGACGAGGAGATGGTCGATTATTATGCCCTCGGCCAATCCATCCCCGGCATCATCGCCATGAACACCGCGACGCTGGTGGGGTATCGCAAGCGCGGGATGTTGGGCGCCCTCTTTGCGGCGGCGGGCATGGCCGCGCCTTCCTTGGGGGTGATTCTGGTCGTGGCGGCGTTCCTGACCCCGTATTTCGACCACCCCTGGGTACAGAAGGCCTTCGCGGGCATCCGCGCCGCCGTGGTCGCCATGATCGTGATGGCCGTCTGGCAGGTGGGCCGAAAGTCGGTGAATTCCATTTCCAAGGGAGTCATTGCCCTCGGTTCCTTCCTCGCGATTGTCGGTCTGCACATCCATCCCGTGCTCATGATCGTGGCCGCCGGGTGTCTGGGCGCGATTCTTTTTCGCAAGGAGGTCGGGGCGTGAGCATTCTGTTCGAGCTCTTCTATTCCTTCTTCACCATCGGCTGCTTTGCCTTTGGCGGTGGATACGCGATTCTTTCCTTCCTGCAGCAGGAGGTGGAGCGGCGCGGTTGGATGACCACCGAGCGGTTCGTCGATTTCATTGCGATTTCGCAAAGCACGCCGGGGCCGATTGCGCTCAACATGGCCACGTTTGTTGGATATGAGACCGGCGGGATTCCCGGGGCCCTCTGTGCAACGGTTGCGGTCTCGATGCCCGGAATGATCATGATGACCCTCTTCGCGCTCTTCTTTTTCCACTTCTACGAACGCCCGGCCACGCAGGCGGTGTTCCGGGGGTTGCGTCCGGCGGTGGTGGGGTTGGTTGCGGCGGCGGCCTGGCAGATCGGGCGGGTGGCGGTGGTCAACCCGGTGGCGCTCGCCATCACGGCGGTCAGCATTCTGCTCATCGCCAAGTGGAAAATCAGTCCGGTGCTGCTCGTTATTGGCTCGGCGATCGCCGGGATTCTCTTTTTCTAAGCATCAGGTCGGCATCGGCAGCCGCCACCAGGTTCGCGGAGGGGAGGGCGGCGATGCCGGTGGTGACGGTGGGGTATTTTTGTTTGGCGATCACCCGTTGGGCGAAGCGTTCCGCGTTTTCGCGGCCGGTTTCCGGAAGGATGACGGCGAATTCGTCGCCGCCGTAGCGGCAGACAATATCCGCCGCCCGGGTGGTTGCTTGCAGGATCTTGCCGAAGTGTTTAAGCGCCGAGTCGCCGGCCTCGTGCCCGTTTCGGTCGTTGATCTGCTTGAAGTGGTCGATATCGAACAGGACGAGGCTGAGCTTGCGGTCGTAGCGGTTGGCCGCGGCGATGTGGTCGGCGAGGGTTTCCTCGAAATAGCGGCGGTTGTGGAGCCCGGTCAGCCAATCGCGCGTGGCTTGTTCGCTCAGCGAGAGCAGGGCGAGCCACAGGGGCAGGCTGGTCGGGATATCGCTCATCACGGATGGAAAAAGAGTTTGGCGTACA
The DNA here is from genome assembly GCF_900890425.1 of Pontiella desulfatans. Classification (NCBI taxonomy): domain Bacteria; kingdom Pseudomonadati; phylum Kiritimatiellota; class Kiritimatiellia; order Kiritimatiellales; family Pontiellaceae; genus Pontiella; species Pontiella desulfatans. The sequence goes on from NZ_CAAHFG010000002.1 coordinate 425,881, forward strand.
CGTAGGCAATGGATTCGTTGATGACTTTCCGTACCCCTAGGCTATAGGTGTACCAGGAGTCCGGTTCGTAGCCCGTGTCCTCCAGGCAGGTTATGCCGATGTTGTAGCCTGGGCCCAGCGCCTTCTGGAAAAGCAGGCGGCTGCGGCGGCCGTGGGGGCCGGTGGTGACCAGGTGGAGGTCGGTCTCTTCTATGTTATAGGCCATGATCGCCTCGCGAAGGGCGATGGCGGAGAGGTAGGTGCGGTCTTTCTTTTCCAAATCCGCCGTTGCGGTGATTATTTTTTCGTCCGGCAGGCCGAGTTTGCGAAGCCGGGCGGCCGTCATTTCGGAGTAGGATTTGAACTGCTGGATGTAGCTACCGGTCTCGATCGGCACCCCCGTGCAGACGATTTTCGAGTAGTTTCCGGCCTTGAACAGGAGGACTGCTTCATCGAGCGCGAAATCGTGGATCCAGCCTTCGACGACCATAACCCCTTCGTGCGGCGGTTCTTCCGGCGCGAGGAAACTATAGATGTTCGCGGTGAAGCCGAAAAACAGCGCAACGAATGCGATTGCAATCAGTAAATTTCCAAGCCATGTTGGCCTGCGTGTGGGTTCCACCTTGGTTAGTGCGACTTTCATGGTGGACTTGTAGCACGGAACCGGGGTTTGGAAAAACCAGAAACTTCTTGCGCACAGGGGTTGACACGCCCCCCCGTCTTATATAACTTCCCCCACCTTGTGTTTTTACCGAACCGAGCTAGAGGACTATTTAATGAAAACTTTTATGCCCAAAGAGGCTGACATCAAACGTGAGTGGCTGGTTGTTGATGCAACCGATAAGCCTGCCGGCCGTCTGGCCGTTGTAATTGCCGACGCACTGCGCGGTCGTGATAAGCCAACCTACACGCCGCACGTCGATACCGGCGCATTCGTTGTTGTGGTCAACTGCGAGAAGATCAAGCTGACCGGAAACAAAGAAGATAAAAAAATCTACCAGGACTATTCCGGCTATTCCAGCGGTCGTACCGAAACAACGGCCCGGGAAATCCGTGAAAAGAATCCGGAGCGTATCATCGTGCAGGCCGTCAAGGGCATGCTGCCGACCAACCGCCAGTCGCGCCAGACGATGACGCGCCTGAAGGTATACGCCGGCGCCGAGCACCCGCATGCCGCGCAGCAGGTCAAGGAACTGGCCCTTAACTTCTAAGCAGGATAAATCATCATGGCAAAAGATAGTTTGACTCTCGCAGCAACCGGCCGTCGCAAGACCTCCGTTGCCCGTGTACGCATGACCGAAGGTTCCGGAACGATCACCGTGAACGGCCTCGAGTCCGACGCATATTTCAACACCGCCCTCCAGCAGGAACTGCTCAAGAAGCCGTTCGAGGCCGCTGGCGTGGTTGGTAAATACGACATCATCGCCTCCGTGAGTGGCGGCGGAAAGTCCGGACAGTGCGGCGCCGTGGTTCACGCCGCCGCCCGTGCCCTCGCCGGTTCCGACGACGAGCTGAAAGATGTTCTGAAAAAAGCAGGCTTCCTTACCCGGGATGCCCGCATGAAGGAACGTAAGAAGCCGGGTCAGCCGGGTGCGCGCAAACGCTTCCAGTTCTCCAAGCGTTAATCGATTGGAACTGCAAGTTGCAGAAGCCTCCCGGAGCCGGGAGGCTTTTTTTGTATAAAGCTCGTAGTCCCGCCTTCAGGCGGTCATTCCGCAAAGACCGCCTGAAGGCGGGACGACAAACCTTTTCCTTCCAATCCTTTTTGCTTCTCTCTAAACTTTTGCCTCATTTCCAAACATAGGGTGTTCAAATGTATTCAGAAATCCACATGCCGAAAGGCTTCAAGTGCGCCGGGGTTTCCGCCGGAATCAAACCATCGGGGGTGAAGGATATGGCGTTGATCCTTTCGGAGTTCCCCGCCACGTCCGCCGGCGTATTCACGACCAACCAGGTTTGCGCTGCGCCGGTGAAGGTGTGCCGGGCGCATTTGCAGCACGGCATCGCCCGGGCCATCGTCATGAACAGCGGGATCGCCAATGCCTGCACCGGCGCCGAAGGCATCGTGGCCGCCAAGGATATGGCCGCCGAAGCCGCCAAGGTGATCGGCTGCGAGCCGCAGGAAATCTTCGTCTGTTCCACCGGCAAGATCGGCCCCCAGCTCCCTCTGGGCAAAATCATCCCCGGCATCCAAACCCTGTTCGATTCCGCATTGGGCGAGAACGTCAACGATTGCGCCCATGCGATGATGACCACCGACACGCGGCCGAAGGTGTCGGTGGCCGAGCTTCAGATCGAGGGCAAGCCGGTCAAAATCGTCGGTTTTGCCAAAGGAGCCGGCATGATCGAGCCCAACATGGCCACCATGCTCTCCTATATCACCACCGATGCCGCCGTCGAACAGCACGCCCTGCAGGCCGCACTCAAGAGGGCGGTCGACCAAAGCTTCAACCGGATCTCGATCGATGGCGACCAAAGCACCAACGATACCGTGCTGGCGCTGGCCAACGGCGCCTCCGATACCCGTCCGCTGAACGAAACCTCCCACGACTGGGGTGCATTCGAGCAGGCGATGGAGAAGGTTTGCTTCGAGTTGGCCATGATGATCGTGCACGATGGCGAGGGTGCGGATAAATTCGTGACGGTGGGCGTCCGGGGGGCGGCCTCGGCCGCCGATGCCGAGCTGGCCGCACGGGCGGTCGCCAATTCCATGCTCAACAAGACCGCATGGGCCGGAACGTATCCCGACTGGGGGCGGATCATGGATTCGATCGGCTACTCCAAGGCCAAGGTGGTCGAGGAGCGGGTCGACATCTTCTACGACGACACGCAGGCCGTGGCCGCCGGTTGCCGGTCCGCGGTTGCGCAAGAGGACTTGATTAAGGTGGTTTCCCAAACCGATTTTGCTATAAACATCAATCTGCACCTTGGGGAAGGGGAGGCTGTGGTCTATACCTGCAACTGCACCGAGGAGTATGTGCGGATTAATTATTAGGTCCTGTTGGCAGGCACCTAGGGAGAGAGTGGTTCATGGATAAGTTTATTGAAAAGGCCGCCGCGCTGACCGAAGCGCTGCCGTTCATCCAGCAGTTCCGGGGCGAGACCGTGGTCGTCAAGTTTGGCGGGAGCATCATGGAGAGCGAGGAAGGCTATAGCCGGATCATGCAGGATATCGCCTTCATGGAATGTGTTGGCCTGCGCCCCGTGGTGGTGCATGGCGGGGGCAAGGCCATCTCCCGGGCGATGAAGGAAGGCAGTATTGCCCCGAATTTTGTGCAGGGCCTGCGCGTGACCGATGCGGCAACGATCCAGGTGGTGGAAAAAGTATTGAACCGCGAGGTAAACCCGCACCTCGTCGGAATCATCCAGCAATACCACGGCAAGGCGCGCGGCATCCATGGCGAAGACATTATCCGGGTGGAGAAGATGGTTGGAACGGATCCGGACACCAACGAAACACTCGACTGGGGCTATGTCGGCAAGGTGAACTATGTGGACGTCGAGCCAATCCAGGCCTATCTCCGGTCGGACATTGTTCCGGTCATCACGCCGTTGGGCAAAGGGGCGGATGGCCACCTTTACAATATCAATGCCGATGATGCCGCCACCGCAATCGCCTGCGCGCTCGGGGCCCGCAAGTTGGTCTTCCTGACCGACGTGCCGGGCCTGCTGCGCGATCCGGAGGATAAATCAACGCTGATTTCCTCGCTTCATTTGAGTGAAATCGATGCGCTGATCGACCGCGGCGTCATTGCCGGCGGCATGTTGCCGAAAATCAAGGGCATGGTCGGCGCGGTGAAGTCCGGCATCAAAAAGGCCCACATCATCGATGCCTCGATGCCGCACTCTTTGCTGCTCGAGCTGTTCACCTCTGAGGGTGTGGGAACGGAAATCACGGAATAAAAGATCGGTCTGATCAGCCGGATAGGGCCGATCAAAGGGGAATAAAAATGAAAACCGAAGAAATTGCACAGCTGCAAAAAGAACACCTCATGCCGACCTACGCGCCGGGCATCGCCTTGGTGGAAGGTTCCGGGACATCCGTTTGGGATGCCGAAGGGAAGGAATATCTCGACTTCGTGTCGGGCATCGCCGTCACCAATATTGGCCATTGCCATCCGAAGATGGTGCATGCGGTTCAGGATCAGGTTGAAACGCTCGTGCATGTTTCCAACCTCTACTACAACGAGAAACAACCCGTGCTGGCCAAATCGTTGGCGGAGCACTCCGGCCTGCCGGGCGCCAAATGCTTTTTCTGCAACTCGGGCGCCGAGGCCAACGAGGGGCTGATCAAACTCGCCAGGCTCTGGGGCAGCAAACACGGCAAATATGAAATCGTCACCATGCGGCAGTCGTTCCATGGCCGGACGCTCGCCACGCTGACCGCCACCGGGCAGGACAAGGTGCAGATTGGCTTCGGCCCGTTGCCGGAAGGCTTTGTTTATGCCAACTTCAACGATATCCAGTCGATCGAGGATGCCATCGGCTCCAAAACCGCCGCGGTCTTGGTCGAGGCGCTGCAGGGGGAAGGCGGGGTGATCCCCTCCGAGCCGGAGTTCCTTCCCGCGTTGCGGAAGCTTTGCGATGAAAAGGGCATCCTGTTGCTGTGCGACGAAGTGCAGTGCGGCATGGGCCGGACAGGCAAATGGTTCGGGTTCCAGAACTACGATGTGGTCCCGGACGCCTTTTCGTTGGCCAAGGGTCTCGGCAACGGGTTCCCGATCGGCGCGATCGTGGCGGGCGAAACGCTTTCCGACATTTTCCAGCCCGGCCACCATGCCACGACGTTCGGCGGTACGCCGCTCGCCTGTTCGGCGGCCCAGGCGGTCATCGATGTTATCGAGGAGGAGGAGCTCCTCGCCAATACGATGATCATGGGGGCCTATTTTGTGGAAGGCCTTTGCGAGATTGCGATGAAGCACAAGAAGTGGATTGCCGGGGTGCGGGGTTTGGGGCTGCTGCTCGGCTTGGTGCTGGATGTTCCGGCGGCGCCGTTGCAGAAAAAATTGCAGGAAAAGGGCATGCTTGCGCTGGCAACGGCCGGTAATGTCATACGCTTGTTGCCGCCGCTGACGGTCTCGCAGGAGGAAATCGACAAGGCGCTCAAGCTCATCGGCGAAGCCTGCGTCGAACTGCACGACGAAATGGCGGCGCAATCGCCCAACCCCTGCCAGTGCGGCATGGGGGAGTGAACGAGGTGGGGCAATGAGAAGGTTAATGGTTGCAGAGGAGCATGCGGAATATCGCACTCGCAGCGGATAGCCGGAACGGTTTCGTTACATTCGAATAGGTTAAAAAAAACGGTGGCGCGGATGGCTGCCAGATAGTTAAAGGAGAAAAGAAAAAATGGCATATGATCTGACAGGAAAAATCAAACTCATCCAGGACGCGCAGACGTTCGGCAGCGGCTTCACCAAGCGCGAAATGGTGGTTACCGTCGAGGACGGGAAATATCCGCAGGAAATCAACCTGGAGTTTGTCCAGGACAAGGTGAGCCTGCTCGACACCGTGCAGGTGGGCCAGGAAGTCACGGTCACGTTCGATATCCGCGGACGCGAATACAACGGGCGCTATTTCAACAACCTCCAGGGCTGGAAAATCCAGGCCGGCGAAGGGGCCGCCCCCGCCGCCGACAAGCCGCCGGTTTCCGATAAGGATGTCCCGGCCGACTTCGATGAATACGAAGACGATATCCCGTTTTAATCAATAATGAAACAGGACGAGCTAGCCCAGTTGGTCGATGAATTCGGCCGAACTGCGGACTCGGTATTCGAACTCGGGGCAATGCTCGGATTTCTCGAAGAGCGCACCGCAAAAAAGGTTGATGAAAAAGAGGTCTTCGACCTTGCCGCGTCTTCGATCTATCTCTTTGAGTCGTGGGCCGGCCTGATGTCCGCGAAGTTTATTCCGCGCCGCCGGTTTTTCCAGGGCGCGGAATTCCGCATCACCCCGTTGAAGGAGGAGGTCGAAGGCGGCTTCCTCTTTCCAGGGCATCGCTTCATGCCGTTCATCTGCCGGGATATCTTTCCCGCCGACGCCTGGCTGTTGCAGGCCGATGGTTCCGCGCCCCACGTCAAGCGCATCGATTTCCCGATGCCGCTGGCCATGAATGCGCTTTGTTTCTTCGGGCGGGAGGGTGCCCTCGGCTACCTCGCTTCCGACGAACCCGGTAACGCCGGGCAGTCGGAGGCGGTTTCGGTTTCGGTTTTCGACCTGCGAGATTTCTACCTCGAAAACCATTTCAAGCCCGGCGACTCCATCATGGTCAAGGTGCTCGACTGGCTGCAGGGGGTCTTTTCCATCGCGCATGCCCCGGCGGAGGATAGCCTGGCGGATACCCGCGACTGGACGCGTGCGATGCGCGGGGCATATGAACGCATGCAGGCCGAGCTGGGGGCCGAGGGCGACTGCTACGAACAATTCGCCATCATGATGTTGCTCGGCGCGGAGGACGGCCGCTACCCGCTCATGAAGCAACCTCCGCTGTCCCTTGCCGCCTTTTTCAACCTCCAGCAGGATATCGTCGTCAAGCCGCTGGCCGACCGCGCCGTACTCTGCGCCGCTGATGCCGAGCCGGAAGAAAAGGCCCTGTTGGACTTTTTTGATCTGGATGACGATGGGGTCGAACCAAGCATGCTCGACGGCTATTTCAAGGAGCTCGGGCTGTCCCTCTCCGAAGGCGACGCCGAGGCCTACATGCGCGATGCCCTGTTCCATGGAGAGAACAATCCGGACAAGGTGCTGGATCGGGTCACGGCAGGGCGTGCCCTGTTTTTCAAGTCGGCGGACGACCAGGATATGTTCCACGACCTGTGGCTGGAGCTTTGGGAGGATGTGGAGCTGCTTTACTCCGAAACGGACGACCCCTTTGCCGAAACCCGCTCGCAGTTGCTCTCGATCAACGATAAATGCTTTGCGGTTGTTCGCGAGCTCGACAAGCGCGGTGCGCTCGGCGAGGTGCTGAAAAATCCAGTCTTCCTCCGGTTCGGCCAACTTACGGCGTCCATGTCGGCCATGCTGGTCTTGCTGAATTGCGTTGGCGAGGTGCAAACGGTATCGCGGAAGCAGCTCGACGAGATGATGGGGGCGGTTGTTCCAGCGCTCGAATCGTTGATCGAGCAGTTGTCGAAAAGCTAAATCGGGATTGATTGGCGGCGGCAATACGGGTAGAAAACCCGTTTCCGCGCATTGGAACCCAAGAAAGGAATTTAATCATGAAAGTTGTACTCGCCTATTCGGGTGGTCTCGATACCACCGTGCTGCTCACCTGGTTGCAGGAAAAATACGACGCCGAAGTCATCTGCTACTGCTCCAACGTCGGGCAGGAAGAGGAACTCGACGGCCTTGAACAAAAGGCGCTCAAGCACGGCGCGGTCAAGTGCTACGTCGACGACGTGCAGGAGGAATTCGCCGCCGACTACATCTATCCCATCATGCAGGCCAACGCCATCTACGAAGGCACCTACCTGCTCGGCACCTCCATCGCCCGCCCGCTCATCGCCAAGCGCATGATCGATATCGCCAACGCCGAAGGCGCCGAAGCCATCTGCCACGGCGCCACTGGCAAAGGCAACGACCAGGTTCGCTTCGAACTCACCGCCTACGCGCTCAAGCCCGACATCAAGGTCATCGCCCCATGGCGCATGCCCGCGGACTTCCCCTTCGAAGGCCGCTCCGACATGATCAAATATCTCGAGGAAAAAGGCATTCCCACCACCGTCTCCGCCTCCAAGCCCTATTCAATGGATCGCAACATGCTGCACATCAGCTTCGAGGGCGGCATCCTCGAGGATCCGTGGAACGAGCCCGATGAAAACATGTGGTGCATGACCAAACCTCTGTCCCAAGCCGCCGACACCCCCGAAACCATCGAAGTCAGCTTCGAAAAAGGTATTCCGGTTGCCGTCAATGGCGAAACGCTCAGCCCGGCCGCGCTGCTCAAAAAACTCAACGCCATCGGTTGCGAGCATGGCGTCGGCCGCATCGACATCGTCGAAAACCGCTTCACCGGCATGAAGGACCGCGGCGTCTATGAAACGCCCGGCGGCACCATTTTGCACCATGCGCACCGTGCACTCGAATCCATCTGCATGGACCGCGAAACCATGCACCTGCGCGATGGCTTCATCCCTAAATATGCCGAGCTCGTCTACAACGGGTTCTGGTTCGCCCCCGAGCGCGAAATGCTCCAGGCGGCTATCACCAAGAGCCAGGAAACCGTCACCGGCGATGTCCGCGTGAAGCTCTTCAAGGGTGGAGTCCACGTCTGCGGCCGCCGTTCGCCCTATTCGCTTTATTCGCCGAAGCTCGTCAGCTTCGACGAAGCCGGCGGATACGACCAGTCCGACGCCACCGGCTTCATCAAGCTCAACGCCCTGCGCCTCCGCGTTTTGGCCACGATGAAAAACGGGTAGGGGGGTAGGCCTAGTGCCTACCCGCCTAGTGCCAGCCCGTCAAACCGCAAGCATCCGCCCAATGCTTGCGGTTTCTTTTTCTCCAACTCCGGCCTTCCCTGCAAACGATTCCCATTCACGGAGCGCATCGGCTGCGCCATCCAGCGCGGCTTTCAGTTTAGGTAGGGTTGCAACGCCGCACCGTCGCCCGGCCTCAAGCAGATCGGCGCGTCCAATATTTTCGCGTTTCCCGCCCACGGACAATTGTTGGCTGGCCGTCCATTTTCCCGCCTGCGGATTGTGGGCGTAGGTCACATCGAATGCGGGAGCCAGCTTCCATGCGCCCTCCGAGAGCAGGAAGCCGAAGTTCTTCGTGTGGTCGTCGCGGTTGCAGGCCAGAATGTTGAAGGCCATCCGGCGGAAGGCTTCGAGTCGGTGTGCCGGATCAAGCTCCAGAGCCCGGATCGAATCAAAGAGTTCGTCATAGGAATGGCTGTGGGCGCCGGGGGCGGCATAGGCCATGTGCGCCATGCCGAACCATGAGGCATAGTGGATTTTTCCGCCGTTGGAAGGTCGATCGAAGCGGCGGGTCATGAAATGTGCGCGTCCGCCTTCTTCGTACAGATGGCAATCCGCCATTTCGATGCCCGCTTGTTTGGCCATCAGCCAATAGGCATATTCGATGCGCCCATAGCCTTGCGGATCCCTGACGCCGTCGAAAGACTCGGACACGCCGTCGAATTTCATGAGCCAATGCTCGAAGCCGGGCGGGGCATCCGCTTGGCCGGAGCGCACTTCGTTGGTTTCCGGATTCCACGCAATAACCGCCTTGGCCCGCGCGCCGCCGGCGGATGTTCCAACCCGTAGGATTTCATTCAGGCCTTCTTCGTCCAGGGCTGCCGCCAGATGTTTCCGGTGGGCAAGAACGTTGGACGCAAGTTCAACGAGTCTTTCAACATCCACCTTTTCGGCCTTCGATGCCTTTCCGCGAAGGGCCGGCCGGAATTCCAGGGCGCCCATGCCACGGTTGCCGATATAGCACAGGCGGTCAACCGGGGAAAAGCTATCGAGGGGGCGGCCTTCCCGCCGAAGCCAATCATTAATCAGCGCATTGCCATAGGTGTCCGGCAGGCAGTCGGCCAGCAGGCCGGGAAGACCCGAGAATGACTCGTGCAGATTGGGGAATTGATAGGGGGCTTCGCGCAGGGGCATCATCAGCGGGGCCAGTTCTATGCCGTCATTGATGAATCCCCGGGTATATTGGAAAACCGCGATACGGCGGGCACAGTCCCAATACACCACACCGGCCTTTTGGCCCTGATAGAGTACGTCTGCAATCGTTTCGGCCATATCACCTAACCCTTTGACGTTGTTTTCCTGACAGCTTTTGCAACTCGATCGGGCTTGGTGCCGGGGCTGGAAGCAATTCCTCGAGGGCACTTGCCCAGCCCAGTTCCCGCAATACGCGGACGAGGGTTTCCGTGGAAACCGATCGGCCATTCTCGAGGGCGGAAAGCGTATCCGGACTGATGGCCGCGCGTTCGGCAAGCTCGCGTTGCTTGATGCCCGCCGCAATGCGCTGCTGGCGAACCCGTTCACCTAATTCAATCAGCTCTTTCATATAAAGCCGTAAATAATCCTGATAATCATTTATGTCAAGAATAATATTGGAAAAATTCAGGTTTATGTTTGGTGGAGTCCTCCTCCTTCTGCGGAGCCGCAAAGATTTCCCGTCCGGCAAACGTCCGTTGTAAAATCGGCGGGCGAATGTAGGTGAACCCGTTTTTCTTTTTGGGTAGGCTCTTCGCACATTTTGCAATTGTATTTATTCGGGGGAATGTCATGAAGGTTTTGCGTGTTCTGTTAATGGTTTCGTTGCTTCCGTTTTTCGTGTTTGGCGCGGAAGGGGAGGTGCCGCAACCGGAGGGCAAGGCGGAAAACTATTACCGCATCCTGCTGAAAAACCCGCGGCCGGGCTATCTGTTCGATCGCTTCTGCAACAGCTGGCTGGAAACGCACGACCTGAAGGAGCTGGAAGCCTTCCTTGAATCGAAACGCGACGAAGGGGCGGGCAACCTGTTGCTGCTGGCCATCTACCACGGCCGTGCCGGCAACAACGAAAAGGCTTTGGAGCTCTGCACCGAGGCCGCCAAGGTCGAGCCGGACAATCCCCGTATGCTCTTCTACCGGGCGCAGCTGCTCGAAGGTCTCGGCCGACTGGCCGAAGCCGCTGAGGATTTCGATGCCGTGGCCGAAGACGGCGGCAAGCTGCGCCCCGAAGCCCTGAAACAGCTGGGGCAGGTCTACATCCGCCAAGGGCTCGTGGCCGCCGGCATGCAGTCGCTCGAAACCCTGCTCAAGGAGGAGGGCAACGATGCCGGCCTGCAGGAGGAGGTGATCGAACTCAAGGTGGAGGAGGGCCTATACGACGAGGCGCTGGCCGATTGCGACCGGCTGATGAAAACCTCGAAGAACGCCCAGCAAAAGGTGATGCTCTCCCTGCGCAAGGCCTCGATCCTGCTCCGGCTCGAACGCCGCACGGAGGCGCTCGACACGCTCGATGCCACGCTGGATGCGGTGGCCTCCGGTAGCTGGCTCGAAAAGGAAATCCTCAGCCGCATCAGCCGCGCCTACCGGACACAGGACGACCTTTCGGGCCTGGCCAACCACTATGCCAAACTGCTCGAAGCCCACCCCAACAACCTGGCCCTGCTCCATAACCAGATCGGCCTTATGCAGGAGCAGGCCGACACCGACGCGGCGCTCAAGCATGTGCGCGCCCTTGTTCAGCTGGCGCCCATGGACGAGACGGTGCGCGAGTTCTATGTCGAGGTGCTGCGCGAATGCGAGGAATACACCGAGGCCATCGAAGTGGTTTCCGGCATGCTCGAAAACAATCCCGATAACAACGAACTCCGCATCCGGTTGGCCGGCCTCTATTTCCATGCCGACGAAACCGACAAGATCCGCCCGCTCATGCTCGAATACCTCGAACGCAGCCCGAAAAAGGAGTACGACTATTTCCGCGCCGCCCGCCTGATGGCGCGCTTTGGCGACAAAAACGACGCCACCCAGATCTACCTCGACTGCCTCGCCGCCTACCCCGACTCGCTCGAAACCCGCGAGGCGCTGGCCTACCACCTCGTGCGCCGCGGCATGGCCCCCATGGCCCAGGTGCATATCGACGCCATCCAGCAGCAGGGCGGCGAGGACGACCTCATTCGCGTCTCCGGCATGCTCTGCGGCGCGGGGCGCGGGGCGCGCGCCTATGAATTCCTTCTGGGCCGCATGGACGATTTCGGGCATAGCCCGCGCTATCTCGAGGCCGCCTACCAGGCGCTGCTGGCCACGCCGCAGGAGGAACGGCCCGATGGGTTCGAACTCACCATGCGCTGGCTGCGCGCTACGGATTCCCTCGAAGGCCTCCGCCGCTCGGCCTATGCCGTGCAGGACGAAATGCGCCGCAAGGAAAACACGGAGACCGTCCGCAAGGAGCTGGAGGCCAAGGCCAACCGCTCCGTTCCCGAAACCTATCTGCTGTGCCACCTGCTCAGCCGCGAGGCCGAGCCGGACAAGGCGTGGGCACTGGTCGATTCCGCGCTCGAACAGGATCCGGGCAACGTCCTGCTGCTGCGCATCCGCTTGGAGCAAGCGCGCCGCCAGGACGACCATGAACGCGCGGTCGATTGTCTCGAACGCCTGGCCGGGGCCGCCCCCGAAAAACGGCTGTCGTGGATCCGCGAGCATGTCGATGTGCTGCTGGAGGCCGAGGACTACGCCGCCGCCCTCGCCAAGCTGGAGCAGTGGAAGGCGATCTCGGGCGACAATCCGCAGGTCTATCTGCGCGAGAGCCGCATTCTCGAGGCGCAGGGCGAGCACGAGGAAGCCATTGCCCGCCTGCGCCGCGCCGCCTTCCGCCTGCGCGAGTTCACCGAGCTGCAGGAGCGCCTTGCCTCGCTCTACATGCAGCAAGGCAAAACCGCCGAGGCCGAGCAGGTCTACTGGTCGCTGATCGATGCCGAGGAGGATCTCGACCAAAAGCTGTCGCGTTTCGCCAAGCTGGTGGAGGCCGTCCGCTGGACGGATCGAATGACCGCCGTTACCGACCAGATGCGCGCCCGTTCCGAATCGAACAAGCAGTCGGTCTTCCCGCTGCTGGCGCTGGCCGAATGCCACCGGGCCACCTGGAACAACGAGGCGCGGCGCACGGTGTTGCTGCGGGTGCTCGAGATCAAGCCCGACGACACCAACGCCATGCGCGCCGTGGCCAAGGCCGAGGCCGAGGCCGGCAACCATGCCCGTTCGCTGGCGCTGATGCGGCAGGTGGCGCGCCAGGAAAAGAACGAGCGCGCCTTGCTGGAGTTGGCCGGTGCCCAGTTCCAGTATGGCCAGCCCGAGAAAGGGCTCGAAATCCTGCGGCAGGAGTGCGCGCTCGACAACGCCGACGACCTCGTCAAGATTGCCGGCGCCATGCTCAAGTTCGGCGCCGCCGAGCAGCTGGCCGACCTGCTGGCGGTGCGCCAGGGCGAATTCCCGAACGACTACCGCATACCCTTCCTATACGCGGTGGCGCTGGAGGAAACGGGCCAGCCGAAAGGTGCGGCCGAAATCTTCATGCGGTTGATGGCGGTCAATACGGAGCGCCCCGGCATCTCGAAGCGGACGCCGCAATCCGCGTCCAATGCCTGGTTCCCAACGGAGGAGCTGCCGGCCATCTCGCGCTTCATCCAGATAGTCCAATCGGAGCATACGGTCTATGCCTACCGCAACCCGCGCTTCCGTTCGAACCGCCCGTCCTCGCCCGAGCCACAGTCGCTTGAACAGCTCGAGACCTATCTGGTCAGCCATTTGAAAAGCCTGCGGCCCCAGCTCGATGAAAGCGGGCGGGAGGCCATCCGCCTGGCCATGCTCCAGGCCGAGGTACCCTATGTCGACATGATCATGGAGGACAACCTCGAGAACATCTACGTGAACAGCCAGTGGTGGAAGCAGATGCTCGAGAAGCATCCGGCCGATGCCGAGCTGGCCTACTTCGCCGCAGTGCTCGCCGTACAGCTCCGCACCCACGGCATGGGCTTCACCTTCAACGAAGACCAGCGCCGCCATCTTTATGAATTGCTCGAAGAGGACCACCCCGACGGCGCGCTCTTCGCCGTACTCATGGGCGACAAGATCGACGACGAACTGTTTGCGAAAATCCCCGCGCTGCTGGATCGGTGCGCCGAAGACGGCAAGAACCAGCGCGCCATCGCCAGCGTGTTGGAGCAGATGGCGGCCAACAACCTGCTCAACGATTCCTCCGACGAAATCAAGGCGGCCTTCGCGCGCTATGCCCGGAAGCTGCCCGACGACCAGTCCGAAGGGCGCATCCACATCTATGTGGCCCTGAAGGACTACGACGCCCTTGTGAAGGAACTCGTTGCGCTGGACGATTCCAAGGCGCCGGCCCGCAACCGCTACAGCGGGTTCGGGGCGGGCTACGGCAACCGTGGCTACATTGTTCCGCTTTCGTTCCCGCCGCAGGGGGTGCTCGATTCCCGCCTGCAAAGCTTCGGCGAACAGATGGACATGGAGATGATCAAGGCCTTCAAGACCATCGGGGATCCGGTGGTCCGGCTCGCGCTGCTCAACGAAGTGCTGGAGGAAAAGGAGCTCGCCGCCATCGTGGCCGAGATCGAGGCCAGCGGCAAATCCGGCTTCAAGACCAGCGTGCTGCTGGGCTCCTGGTATGCCGTTCGGCAGGACTCGCCCAAGGCGCTGGCCCACCTCATCCGCGCCCGGCATTCGGCAGCGTCCGCCGCCGCGCGCAAGCGCATCGATGGCGCCATGCTCGATTGCGCGCTGGTGCTTGACGAGATGACCGACGACCAGCGGCGCGAGCTCAAGGCCGCCGTGCTGCGCCTCTCCTCGGGGCACGTGGGCCAGCAGGATGCCACGGTGCTGGTGGAGCTGCGCAAGCAGCTCGGCATGCGCGAGCAGAAGGTCACTGCCGTCGCCAACATCGGCCGGGGTTCCTACATTTCCACCTCCTCGCGCACGCAGTCGGCCGACGACCGGGTGCGCAAGCTGCTGGGCGAGGGCAAGACCGACCAGGCCCTGCGCGAGGCCGCCGTCGTCCTGCGCCGCAGTGTGCCCGGCGTGATGATGCTTTCAAGCAACAGCGGCAGCGACTGGGAACTGCGCAACTGCATGAATGTCCTGGTGGAGCGGGAGAAAGGCGACCTCTTCGTCGAGGCGCTCGAACCCGGCGACGATGCCTCTCCCCGCAAACTGCTGGAGTTTGGCCTGGCGCTCGACTACATGGGCAACCCGGAAAAAGCGAAGGCGGTCTATCAACGGGTGCTCGAGGCCCAGCCCTCCTGGAGCGGCGTGCGCTATCGCCTGGCTTCCAGCATGGTCGGTCAGCCGGAAGAGGCCGCGGCGTTGCTGGCCGAGCTCGACCCGGCCCAGCTTTCCGAGTTGGTGAACCTCATGCAAAACAGTTTCTACGGCAATGCCACGATCGAGCAGAGCCTTCATAATGTCGAGTTGCTGGCGGCGCTCTGCCCGGTGATGCTCGAGGGCCGGCAGCCGATCCATGCCTCCATGTACCTCGACCTGGTCTCGCGCAATTGGCATGGCAAGGTGAAGGGCAAGGGCGAAACCTACAGCCTGCCCGGCCTGTTCGACGAAATCCTCAAGACCGAGGGCGACGGAAACAATGCCTACAACCTTCGCTTCCGCAAGGACGAGCAACTCGCCGCCGCCCACGAGCGCCGCAAGGAGATCTATCTCGGGCTGTGCGAGCTGTTCATTGCCCACAGTCAATCCGCCAAGGACGGCTTTTCCGGCAAGGAGCGCTACTACCGGTTCCATGGCATGGACACCGAGCCGCTCTTTGGCGAGGCCGAGGAAATTTTGCTGCGCGTCGGCCGGGATCCGGTGCAGGCCGGTTTCCCGACCATGTTCTACTTCAACAACGGCATCGACGATAAGGTGGGGCTGGAGGAATACTATGCCGCCGAATGCCACCGCCGGGACGAACGCGAGCGCTACCAAAAGACCCTGGAGGCCATCCAGCAGCCGGCCACGCGCAAGGAATTGGAGCGGCAGGCCAAGTATTATTTCGCCGACGAGGCCACCTTCCGCGAAATCCTCGCCGACGAACTGCGCCAAACCCGGAAAGCCTCCGGCATCTATGCCTTCCAAGTCGGTGCCCTATTCCGCGCCTACGAATCGTGCGGCCACACGTTCGACCTGACGCCGACCCTGGAGCTGCTGCTCGATCCCAACCAAAACCATTCGTTGTGGTCGGCGGGCGAATGGATGCAGCGCTGGATCGCCACCTGCCTGCAGCAAGGCCGGGACGACCGGGCGGTGGCGGCGCTGAACGCGTTCGTGGACAAGTTGTTTCCGCCCACCGAAATCAAGAAGCTGAAGCCGAAGGCGCCCGGCGATAATTCCTATCTCATGCCCAATACCCTCGCCGGGCGCGTCAATATTTTCGACGATGTCTTCACCGATCTCGATGCCGGTCTGCCCACCTGGTTCGGGCTGGTCGATGCCGTGAGCCCCATGCTCTACGCCCGTGCCGATGGCTACCATGTGCTCTCGCAGCTGTGGAGCAAGCGCAAACCCGTTACCGCCGAAATGGCCTTGGAAACCCCCTTCGTGAACGATTGGGAGACGTTCTGCTCGTATAGCTTCAACAGCAAGAAGAGCATTTTCGTCGACTATCTCAACGCCCTGGGCAAGCCGGGCAAGCTCACCGATGCCGTCAGCGGCATCCAGCCCCCCACCTTCGGTTCCCGCTTGCTGGGCATCATCGCCGAGTCGGAAGGCAAGCCGCCGGAGTTCATCGCCGGGCAGGCGCTGGAACTATGCGGCGAATACCTGGTGCAAATCGAGGCCGCCGAAGAAGCCCGCCGCGACGACCTCTTCAACCTGCTCGCCCAGCTGCAGGAAAAATACGCCTTCCAGGTCGATGCTTCCATGGCGACGAACGAGACGGCCCGGGCGTTCGCGCGCTACTTCAGGGAGCAGCGCGGCGATGCCAATGCCGAAGCCGCCGCGAAGCTGCTGGCCGCTCCGCCGGTTCGGCAGGCCGACAACACCTACCAGTTCAAGCGCGATGCCGGCGCGCTTGTCCGCCGGCTCGCCGGGTCGGATCCCGAAACCGCCGGTCGGATTGTCGACCGCATGCTCGAGGTGCTGCGGCTTTCCGAACGCATGGGCAGAAGCACCTCCGGCTCCCACCAGGGCATGGATAAGGATGTCTACAACGCCATTATCGATTCCGGCTCCCCCAACGAAGCCACCATTGCCTTTATGCTGGAGCATGCCTATGCCAACAAGCTGCCGGGCGGATGGCTGGAGCTGGGCGAAGCGTTCGAGGATCATTTTGCCGAACGCATCTACCACGCCGAGCGCAAGCGGCTCGAAGACGATGGCCTGGAAAAGGTGGAAACCCGCCGGCTCGCCGCGCGCAAGGCCATCGCCGAACTCGACCGCATGACCGCCACCAACGGTTGCCCGCCCATCCTCGCCGCCACCGCCTGGCTGGCCAACCAGAACGGGGTGCGCTCCAACCTCGTCGCCTGGCTCGAAACCGACGAGACCGCCGGGCTGAAGCATCTTGGAATCTATCGCTTTGTTGCGCGGGACGAAAGCTATGCCGAAGGTGCCGCCGCCATGGCCGCCCTCATCGAAGACGGGTGCGAACACGAAGGCATCCGCGCCGCCTTCGCCCTTCGGCTCTTTTCCGCCGGCCGCGAGAAAACCCTGGAAAACGAAGCCTTGGCCTTGGCCGCATTCAAGGCCGCGCAGGTGTTGCCCCCCGAGCAAATCCTGGCCAACGGCGGTGCCGGTAAGCTGGTGTCGAGCCTTCCTGCCGACGAAGCCACGCTCACGGCTCTCTATGAAACGTGGACGGCCGCCCAGAGCAAGCACCCCAAGTTCGGCGAGCAAAACAAGGCCGTCTCCATCAGGCTGGTCAACCTGCTCATCGAGGCCGGGCGTTTCCAGAACGCCGCCCATCTTCTGGGAGCCTGCAAGGATGCCTCGCTCTCCTCGCTCGTGGTCTGGAGCAAGCTGCGCAAGGGGAGCGAGGCCACCGACTGCATGAACGAGCTCATTTCGGAAAACCGCAAGAAGGCCAAGCTCATGGCTCCGGCCAAGGTGGGCTGGTCGACCGAGGACGCCGACTGGTTCCTCGACCTGGTCAGGATGTGGACGGGCGAGGACGGCCGCTTTGCGCGCATGGTGGTGGCCTCCATTCCGGTCGGCGATGCCGGGCCGCAGATCGACCTGGAGGATTTCGCCAGGCAGCTGAAGGACGAACCGTTCAAATCGAAAAACCTTGAGTTGGCGCTTGGCGATGTGCTGAGCCCGCTCGCCAAGGAGGGCGAACTCGATGCGGTGCTGTTCGCCATGTACGACCAAGAGACGCTGGTGGAATACCTGAAGAGCGGCCACGATCCGGGGCTCAGCCGGTTGATGGCCTATATCGCGGCACTGGTGCGCCTCGGGGAAAAGGACCGGATGGCTGAGCTCGGCAAGCTGCACGACGAACATAACAGCGATCCGGGGTGCGTCCATAAACGCGACCTGCGCGACGCCGTCCGCAAGGCCGAGCAAGACCTCGGAATCGACCAGGGCTAACAACTCCTCCACGGTTTTTTACCACAGAGAGCCTAGCGCGGCATAGCCGCAACCCAATTGTTTAGAACCACGGTAGACTGTAAATTAAAATGCCCAACTTTCCGTGGCGGCGAACATCTCATGCTGCAACCTCCAGAGCGAACAGTTCTTCTGCGGTTTTAAAATTGAGGATCTTGCGGGGATAGCGATTGATCCATTCCTCGATTCTTCGGATATCTGTGTTGGTAAACTTACCGATATCGCATCCTTTGGGAATGAACCTGCGTATGATGCGATTAGCATTCTCGTTGGACCCGCGTTCCCAAGACGAATAGGGGTGGGCATAGTAGATGTAGGTTCGGGGCGTCCGGGTCTTTACTGATTGCTCCAGAGCGACATAATCGAGGAACTCGCTGCCGTTATCGGCTGTGATGGATGTGAACATAACCCTGAACGCCTCCTTGCCCATGGAGCGCTCAATGCCGTTGACGGCACGAAGTACCGAGGCCTGGGTTTTGTCTTTTATCTTACGGATGATCAACTTGCGGGTTTTTCGCTCTACCAGGGTCAGCAGCGCGGCCTTTCCCGTTCCCTTGCCGCCAACTACCAGGTCGATCTCCCAGTGACCGCAGGCTTCGCGGCTGGTAACCTCCTCGGGGCGATCATCAATGCTACGACCCTGCGGGGTGCCGCGCTTGGCCTGCCGTCGGAGAGACTTATGCGTCTTACCCCGGGAGCGCTTTTCCCATAATGACTCGTTACTTACGCCAGGTATTTCGCCTTTATCAATATGATTGTAGATGGTTTTGGCACAGACAGCCTCATCCATGCCCTTCTGTTTCATACGTGCGGCCACGACCTCCGGAGACCACTTTCGTATGACGATATGGCAACGAATGAACTCTACGGCAGCACTGTTGGCCTTCAGCTTGACCGCAGGCCCCTTTGCCGTAGCATTCAGATCATGTACGTCTTGCGCCCGGTCCGCATTGTATACCCACTGCGTTGTCAGGTCGCTGTTGAGGTGTTCAACCTGTCCTTGCTTAATCTCACGATCGATAGTTCGCCGATCCCGACTCAGTTGGCTGGCTATTTTAGATTTCGCCATCCCTGCCTTTAAAAAGCCTTCTATTAAAATACGTTCGTTTCGGTTCAAGTGCTTGCCCTTACGTGATGGGATGTTACCTTTATTTTGCTCCATGCCGATGCTCCTATCCTCGTTTGTGGTGAATTGAAGAAAGGTTCATTCTGGCATGGGGCACTTGATTTCCAAACTGGGCATTTTAATTTACAGTCTACCATTGTTTAGAACCACTGATGAACACCGAAGACACGGACTTTTTTACCACAGAGAACACAGAGACACAGAGCATCCTAATCCTCTGAGCCTCAGTGTCCTCTAGCGCAGCGGGTGGTGAAAACTTGTCAGGAAAATAAGAAATTGACGGATAGTGTACGGAGGCACGGAGACCGTAGATAGTCTGCTGAAAAATGAAAATGCGATGTCCATCATGTAAGGCAGACACCGACTTCAATCGTCGGGGTGGTTGGTTCAACTATTCCAATGGGCTCGGTTCACCAGAGGAAAATTGTCCTAGGTGTGGAAAGCCGATGTCCACAGGCAGGCGTTTTTGGAATGAGCTGACGCTCTCGGATAAATTGCTGGTTTATTCTAAAGCAATATTCTGGATTCCTGTTGGAATGGTTTTCTTCATGTGTATGGGGTATCTGTACTCAATAAGGGTCTTCCGCTGAATCTGTGGGTAAAAACAAATGATTAACACACCGGACAACTTATCTGTAATGTGTGGTTTACCACAACAACACAACACAGAAGAGGTATGCCCGGTGCGAATCCAGACCTTACTCAACAGAGTTCATCCGCTCAAATCATTTGTTTACTCCGACTGCCGCTTGGAATTGCACAAGGCCGGCTTGCTTCTTGTGTCAGTGATCCTGCCCAGAAAGAACGGTAAGGTGCTGTGCTCGGGATGCGGGAAGTCCCGCAGGCTTTACGATCGACTCGAAAAGCGGCGGTTCGAATTCGTTCCGATTTGGAATATCCCGGTTCAACTTGAATACCGCATGCGTCGGGTAAACTGTCCGGGCTGCGGCGTGAAGGTCGAAAAGGTTCCGTGGGCGGACGGGAAATCGCATACGACGAAAGCGTTCCAACTGTTCCTCGCCCGTTGGGCACGCAAGCTCTCGTGGAAGGAAACCGCTGAATCGTTCTGTACAAGCTGGGATACGGTCTTCCGCTCGGTCAAGGCCATCGTGGCCTACGGGCTCGCACACCGTAACCTTGAGAACATCACGGCCATCGGCGTGGACGAAATCCAGTACGGCAAGGGGCACCAGTACCTCACCGTGGTCTACCAGATCGATGCGGGCATGCGCCGCCTGCTTTTCATTGGCCGGGAACGAACGGCCAAGACGCTGCTGAAAATCTTTCGGGAATTCGGCAACGAGCGCTGCGGCCGTCTCCAGTTCGTCTGTTCCGACATGTGGAAGGCCTATCTCAAGGTCATTCGCAAAAAGGCTCCCCAAGCGTTGCACGTGCTGGATCGCTTCCACATCGTTCAGCATCTGAACAAGGCCGTGAACCAGGTGCGGATCGACGAGGTCAAACAACTCAAGCAAGACGGCTATGATGAGCAGGTGCTCAAGCACACCAAATACTGCTTTCTAAAGAATCCGGAAAACCTCACCGAAAACCAAGCGGTCAAACTCGATGAAGTCCTCTCCTACGACCTCAAAAGCGTGCGGGCCTACCAGCTCAAGGAGAGCTTCCAGTTCTTTTGGAGCTACGCAAGCCCGTACTGGGCGGAATGGTATCTGGAAAAATGGTGTGCCCGGGCCATGCGTTCACGGTTAGAGCCGATCAAGAGTTTTGTTGGAACGATCCGACGGCACCAGCCGCTGATCATGAACTGGTTCAAAGCCAAGAAGGCCTATTCATCGGGCGTTGTTGAGGGTTTGAACCGCAAAGTAAATCTGGTAACGAGAAAAGCATACGGCTTTCGGAGCTATGAAGTGCTTGAAATAGCCCTGTTTCACACCATGGGCGAACTTCCGGAGCCAGAAGTAACCCACAGATTTTGCTGAAGAGGCCTCAATAAAGAGGAGTGCCAGGAATGGGATGGAACCCATCATGACGGAGGAGGAATCAGCACAGTTCTTTGCCGACAACTACATTGCAGTTCTACTATTTGCATTCGTTGCATCACTTGCAGGAAATGTCACAACCATCAAATTAGTGATTAAATCAAACACCGTAAGAACCCGCGGTTGGGTGTAAAATTGGCGGAACTAGCATTTAAGGCTCACCGGATAAACGTAAGCATAAAGGAATAAATATGAAGAAACGAACCATCATCATACTTTCGATCCTGCTAATCCTGATCCCGGCATTATTCGTTGTGATCAAGGGCTCCCTTGTTATGCATTCTGTTGTTCATAAAGAAGAAAAACGGTTCTGTCCCCCGGCGCCTATCGATCTCGTTCAGCCAAAGGATCGGAAACTCATAAAAACAGGCGACCTTTCATTTGAATGCGCAAACCTAGGCGAAACCCGACGGGAGATTGAGGCCGCCGTGAAGCAACATGGCGGCTTTATCGTCAACGAGAGGTTGTACCATGGCTACAACAAGAAGACCTCCAATCAAGCATTGAAGATACGGGTTCCATCCGAACGCTTTGATGCGTTGGTTGCTGACATATCCAAGGGAGCGCAACGGGTAGACCAACGAACCATTGTGATTGAGGATGTTACCGAGCAGTATATCGATACGGAAACCAGACTGGCGGTCAAGTGCCAGCTGGAGACTCGTTACCGGGAGCTTCTGACGGAAGCCAAGACGGTCAAGGATATCCTGTCGATTGAAGAACAGTTGGCAACGTTGCGGGAAGATATTGAAAGCGCAGAAGGCAAACTCAAGCGACTGGATGACCAAGTTGCGCTGAGCACATTGGATGTTACCTACTATGTTAGCTTGGATGAATCGCCTGAGTTTGCCCGGTATTTCCGGAATGGATTGGGGAATGGATGGGAAAACTTGGTTTGGTTTTTTGTCGGCTTGCTTAACATCTGGCCATTTATCCTGATCGTGGTTTTGCTGGTTGGCGGTTTCATATACCGCAAAAAACGGAAAACGAACTAGGGGGATTCCGGGCACCCGTTAGGCCGGCCTTGCGTAACCGTTTGGGGTGGGGGTGGGCTTCGCCTGCGGTTCGAATAACACGGGCGCAGGGGTTGACAGGCTGTGCCAATGGTCTTATGTTCCAAGCCGTTATGAGAAACGAATTCAACAACCTTCTACTAGGCCTACTACTCGCTGGGAATGATCCTGTGGAGGCCGTTTGCCTGTAGGTTGCTGATAAACTCAACCAATTTGATAAACCTCCGCCGGGCAACCCGCGGAGGTTTTTTTTGTTTGGCAGTAATGAGGAAAAGAAGATGAAAACGACAACGACATATTGGAACCCGTTGGTCGAAGCGAATGAAGGCCGGTGGGAGGAAATGGAAGGAACGGATGGCAACATGCACCAGATCACGGTGGCCGAGGATCCGGCAACGGGCGACTACACCCGCCTGACGCGCTTCAAGGACGGGTATTCAACCGAGTCCTTCGGCGCGAAAAGCCATTCCTATCCCGAGGAAATCTTCATCGTTTGCGGGCGGATCTACGACGAAGCCTTTCGACTATGGCTGGAGCCCGGAACCTACGCGAGCCGTCCGCCGGGCGAAGTGCACGGTCCTTTCCGGGCGGATGGCGATGCCGTTGTGCTGGAAATGTCCTTTCCCAGCCAGTCAATTGAGTGATTTAACTGTTATTTAAATGGATAAGAAATACGGGGTTGGTTAGGTTATGCCCCATTTAGGAGAGAGAACATGAGTGTGCCAAAATACAAGATTCCGGAGATGATCGATCTTCCCGACCGCCAATGGCCGTCGAAGAGCATCACCCAGTCACCGCAATGGTGTTCGGTGGATATGCGCGATGGCAACCAGGCGCTGCCGGATCCGATGGATCCAGACCAAAAGCTCGAATATTTCCAAATGCTCTGCGAGATCGGCTTCAAGCACATCGAAGTTGGGTTCCCGTCGGCGAGCCAGGACGAATTCGACTTTTTCCGCAAGCTCATCGAAGAGGATCTCATTCCCGACGATGTGTTCATCATGGGGCTCACGCAGTCGCGCCCGCACCTGATCGAGCGCACGCTCGAAGCGTTCAAGGGGTGCAAGCGCGGCATCGTGCACGCCTACATCGCCCCCTCCGACCTCCACATGAAGCAGGTGTTCGGCATGGAGCGTCCGCAGCTCATCGAAACCGCGGTCGCCGCCACCAGGCAGATCCGCGCGCTTGCCGACGCCATGCCGGAGTCGGACATCCGCTATGAGTTTTCGCCGGAGGAATACACCGATACCGACGTCGATTTTTCGCTCGAACTCTGCGAGGCGGTCTTCGCGGCGTGGGGCAAGGGTACGCCCGAAAAGCCGGTGATCATGAATCTCCCGGCAACCGTCGAGCGGCGTCCACCGAACCATTATGCCGACATGATCGAATATTTCTGCCGCAACTTTTCGAAGCGCGACTGCATTACGGTCTCGCTCCACTCGCACAACGACCAGGGCATGGCCGTGGCCGCCACCGAACTTGCGCTCATGGCCGGTGCCGACCGCGTCGAGGGCACGCTCTTCGGGCACGGTGAGCGCACCGGAAACGTCGACCTCGTGACCTGCATCAACAACCTCTATTCGCGCGGCATTGATACCGGAATGGATTTTTCCGACCTCGGCCACGTGGCGGAAACCGTTGAACGCCTCACGGGCATGCCGATCTACTATCGCCAGCCCTATGCCGGCAGCTACGCGTTTACGGCCTTCTCCGGTTCGCACCAGGATGCCATCAACAAGGGCGTGCACAAGCTCAGCGAAGCGCCCGACCGCTTCGGCATGGGCTGGAAGGTGCCGTATCTCCACATCGATCCGTCCGACCTCGGGCGCAAGTTCGAGCGGCTCATCCGCATCAATTCGCAGTCTGGCAAGGGCGGAATCGCGTGGGTGCTCGAACAGGATTTCGGCATCGAGATCCCCAAGGCGATGCAACCCGAGCTCGGCAGATATGTGCAGGCCTACAGCGAAAAGGTGGGGCGCGAAATCAGTGCCGACGAAGTGCACCAGGTGTTCCAGAGCGAATTTGTTGCGCCGGAAGGGCCGTACGAACTCATCGGCTACTGGCCGCGTCCGGACGACAACGATCCAACCTTCATCCATGGAGAGGTCAAGGTGAAGGTGAATGGCGGGGAAAAGGTTGTTTCCGCCGACGGGAACGGCCCCGTTTCCGCTTTCGTTGCCGCGATCAACCAGATTGTCGAGGTGGACTTCACGGTCGACGACTACCACGAGCAGGCGGTCGGCAAGGGCGCCGATGCGCAGGCACTGGCCTATGTGCCGCTCAAGCTCGAGGGCAACGGCGTTGTGTTCGGCGTCGGTGCCGATTCGAATATCAACCAGGCCGCCGTCCGCGCCATCGTTGCCGGCCTCAACCGCATCGCGAAAAAATAACAAACCACTAATCGACACTACGATTCACTAATGCCTGCCTCTAGGAAGGGGCGTGAATCCAATTAGTGCCGATTAGTGAAAATTAGTGGTTTCAAGAAGGAGTTGTTGAATGAATCTGAGTGGACATACAAAACCGTTTGCCGTGCTGGGGCATCCGATCGGGCACACGTTGTCGCCGGTGATGCATAACGCATCGATGCAGGAATTGGAATTCGATGGAATCTATCTCGCACTGGATGTTCATCCCGACCGCCTGATGGAAGTGCTGCCTTCCATGGAGCTAATGGGCTTCGCGGGAGTGAACCTCACGGTCCCGCACAAGGAGGTCGCCTTCCGCGGGTTGGAAAAACTGGATGCCAGTGCCAAGCTGTTCGGTGCCGCCAACACGATTGAATTTACCGAAGACGGCATGGTCGGCCACAACACCGATGGCTACGGCTTCCTGAAGGCGCTCGAAGAGGCTTTCGGTAAAACCGTCGAAGGCGATTCCATCTTTGTGCTCGGTTGCGGCGGGGCAGGGCGGGCGACCGCGCTGCAGGCGGCGACCGAGGGTGCCAGGTCGTTGGTGCTGGCCGACATCGATGCAGAGCGTGTGCAAAAGCTGGAAGACGAAGTCAAATCCCTGGCTCCAGCCGTGGAGATTAAGCAAGCGTTGGACAAGGCTAAGCAAATCGAGCTATGCCGCGAATGCGACCTGGTGGTGCAGGCCTCGCCGGTGGGCATGAAGAAGGACGATCCATCGTTGCTTCCTCCGGAGGCGTTCCGCGAAGGGCAGCGTGCGTTCGATCTGATCTACATGTATCCCGAAACGGCGTTCCTAACCACCGCCCGCGAAGCTGGCGCGGACATTGCTAATGGTCTGGGTATGCTTTTGCATCAGGGTGCGCGCGCCTTCGAGATCTGGACGGGCACCGAGCCGTCGGTTCCGGCGATGCGCAAGGCCTTGGAAGACGCGGTTTATGGTGAGTGACGCGTGACGATTGAGGCGTGATTGAATTCTGGTCAGGAAATCACGACTCACGTTTCACGGCTCACGAGAAAAAGGATCGATTGGGATGGGATTCATAGATTGGTACTTCACCGTTGTGGTGTTCATGTTCGGGGCCTGCTGGGGCAGTTTCCTAAACGTGTGCATCTACCGCATTCCGGCCGAGCTTTCGGTGGTCAAGCCGCGCTCGCGCTGTCCGAAGTGCATGACCGATCTTGCGTGGAAAGACAATATTCCGATTTTCGGATGGATCTTCCTCGGCGGAAAGTGCCGTTATTGCAAGGTGCCGATCTCCCCTCGCTATCCCTCCATTGAACTGCTGACCGCCATCCTGTTCACATGGGTTTGGTTGGTCTTTCCCGTCATGGTCGAAGACGGCTTCGATTTTCGGTTTGTTCCCTACTGGGTGATGGTGTTCGGCCTGATCCTCGGAAGCATGGTCGATTTCGATGAAATGTGGCTACCGGATCGTTGCACGATCGGTGGGATGATTATCGGCCCCATTTTCAGTTTTTTGATTCCTGCCATGCACGGTGCCGAAACCCATCTCGGTGGTCTGATCGATTCTCTGATTGGTCTGGCCGTTGGTTTCGGTTCGCTCTGGTCGGTTTCGGTCATTGGCAAGCTGGTGCTGAAAAAGGACGCCATGGGCTTCGGCGACGTTAAGTTGATGGGGGCGCTCGGCGCGTTCCTGGGCTGGGAATCGATCATCTTCATCGTTTTTGTCTCTTCATTGATCGGAACCATTGTCGGCGTCTCCTTCATCGCCGCCGGCAACAAGGAGTGGCAAAGCAAGATTCCGTTCGGCCCCTATATAGCGCTGGCGGCCGTGGTCTGGATGCTCGGTGGCTCCGTCCTTTGGGATGCGTATCTGGCTTGGATGCAGGGAACCGCTTATTAGTTGTTCTTGGGGTTGGCCTTTTCCCTCCCTTGTTGCTATCCATTTTCTCAACCGGAGGTTGATATGGATGGATATAGTCGAAGGAATTTTGTGGTGCCATTGCTGGGGAGTGCGGCCCTGGCCTCAACGGTGCAGGCAAACCATCCCGACGCCCCCCCTCAAATCAAGCTCGGGAAGACGGGCATCGAAATGTCGCGCATGGGCTTTGGCACGGGCGTGAAATCCGGACGCAAGCAGTCGGCGATGACCAAGCTCGGATTCGAAAAGTTTGTCGGGCTGTTCCGCCATTGCTACGACCGCGGCATCACTTTTTTCGACCTGGCCGACTGGTATGGCTCGCACCCCTATTGCCGGGAGGCCTTGCGCCACATTCCACGCGAAAACGTGGCCATCATGACGAAGCTCTGGTTTCGCAGCGACGGGAAAATTCCCGAACTGTCCGTCCAGCACCGCCGACAGTCCACCATAAAGGCCCTGGAACGGTTCCGCTATGAACTCCAAACCGACTACCTAGACATGGTCTTGCTGCATTGCCTGGTTAAGCCCGACTGGGTGGAGGAAATGCAGCCCTACATGGATGTGATGAGCGAGGCGAAGGCCAAGGGGCAGATCAAGGCGGTCGGGGTTTCCTGCCACAACTTCGGCGCCATGCAAACCGCCGCCGAGCTTCCCTGGGTGGATGTCATGCTCGCCCGCCTGAATCCGTTCGGCGTCATGTGCGACGCCACACCGGAAGAAGTGCATGCCCTGCTGCAGAAGGCCAGGAAAAACGGCAAGGCCATCATCGGCATGAAGATCTACGGCGAAGGCAAGCTCGTCGACAAGCGCGAGGAATGCATGCAATACGCACAATCCAACGGGGTGTTCGATGCCATGACCATCGGCGCCGTCTCGCCGGAACAGGTCGATGAAAACCTTGCGCTCATGGCCAAATATCCTGCCTCCTAGGCGAGCAGTCGGAGCACAAAAAAAGCTCCCCGATAGAGGGAGCTTCTGCCGTTTTCCACGGGATGGAAAAACTAGCGACGGCCGCGACGGCTGTTTGCCAAACGCTTTTTCTTTTCGCTGGGCTTTTCGTAGCAACGCTTCGCGCGCATCGTCTTCAGAACGCCTTCTTTGTCCAGCGCCTTCTTCAGGCGGCGGAGGGCGCGGTCAACGCTTTCGCCGCGACGTACTTTTACTTCGCAAGTTTCTTGTGCCATGTCTAAATTCACCTCCCCCAGTCGTTGGGGTCTCAAAAACAAGGGGCGAAACCTAGGGAAATGGAGACCCTAAGTCAAACGGAATATGCGCTTGATTTAGAGCAACTTGCGGTTGGTGCCCCGGACTAGTCGGTTGCCAGTGCGGCCAGCTCCGGATTGAGCGGGGTACCCTTGTAGATTTGGTTGAGGATCAAGGTGCTGATGCCCTGCAACGCACCAAGATGCGGAAGGATTTCAAAATGCACGTTCGGGTGGTTTTCCTTTTCCTCGGCGATCAGCTTCGGGATGTCGTTGACCACATGGGTGCCGGCGGCGAGGAAGTAGGGGAAGACCTTGATTTCGGTGGCGCCGGAATCGACGAGGTCGGCCACGGCGGAGTCGATCTGGGGGCTGGAGATCTCCAGGAATGCGCTGGTAACCAGGTCGAATGCAGGCCCCGAATTCTCGTCGATGCGCGTCGCAAGACGGCAAACTTCGTCATTGGATTCCTTCCGGCGGCTGCCGTGGGCGACAATCAACAGTGCTTTCATGGTGTCTCCTAATAGTGGAGCCAGAAGTTTTTCCGCTAGCTCAGATTACCGATAATAGACACCATGGGGAGGAACATGGCAATCACAATTGTCCCGACAACCAATGCCAGCAGTACGATCAGCACGGGTTCGATGATGGAGCTGAGGGCCGCGACGGTGTTGTCGACTTCGTCTTCATACATGTC
This sequence comes from Pontiella desulfatans, assembly GCF_900890425.1. Classification (NCBI taxonomy): domain Bacteria; kingdom Pseudomonadati; phylum Kiritimatiellota; class Kiritimatiellia; order Kiritimatiellales; family Pontiellaceae; genus Pontiella; species Pontiella desulfatans. The sequence goes on from NZ_CAAHFG010000002.1 coordinate 454,245, forward strand.
GGCGGTTTTCAAAAGCATGGCCGGCAGCTCGCCGGTTTCCTCGCCGACCTCCACCATGCCGCCGAAAATGGGCGGGAAAATGCGGTTGGCCTCGACCGGGGCGGCCATCGGCTCGCCCTCCTTGATGTTGTCGTGGATGTCCTGCACGGCATCGGCCACGATCTCGTTGTTGCAGGTTTCCTTCACGATGGTGAGCGCCTGCAAAACCGGCACGCCCGACTCCATCAGGGTTCCGAGCGTACGCGCGAAGCGGGCGAGCACCGCCATGCGGGTCAGGTTGCCGAACAGCGGAAAGGAGAGCTTGAGCGTGTCGAGCACAACCCGTCCAAGCCGGAAGCGCTTCAAGACCGAAACCAAAACCGCAACGCCGGCCAGGATGGCCAATCCGTAGGGCCATTGGTGCTGGATGCGTTCGCTCACCCCCATCACGAAAAGGGTCAGCGGGGGAAGGGAGCGCCCTTCGAGCATGTCGGCGAAGATTTTCTCGAAGCGGGGAATGATGGCCACCATCAGGAACACCATGATGCCCGAGGAGGCCAGCAGCACGACCAGGGGGTAGGTCATGGCGCTTTTGACCTTGTTCATGATCTTTTGCGCCTTTTCCATGTAGGAGGCCAGGCGCTCGAGCACGACATCCAGGATGCCCCCGGCCTCGCCGGCCTTCACCATGTTGATGTAGAGCTTGTTGAAGATGCGCGGATGAAGGGCGAGCGCATCGGCAAACGTGCTGCCGCCCTCGATCGACTCGGCAATCTCTCCGACCGCCTTTTTCAGCGCGGCATTCTTTTCCTGCCGCTCCAGCACATGCAATCCCCGCAGCAGGGGGAGGCCGGCGTGGATCAGCGTGGCCATCTGGCGCGTCAGCACCATCAGCTGCTTGGGGCGAACCACGGTCATCGAGGCCGGCAGACGAATTTCCAGATCCAGCCCCGCGCCGCGCGCCTTTTTCTTGCCGGCGGCCGGGAGCTGCAGCTCGGTGCCGGTCACCTCGGTTGGGAAGAGTCCTTTTCCCTTGAGCTGGGCGGAGGCCGCCGCCTGGTTCGGTGCGTTAACGGTGCCGGTCTTTTCGGCGCCGTTGATGTCGTGGGCAATGTATCTGAATTTGGGCATGTTTTCCTAAGTGTACTGAACCACTTCCTCCACGGTGGTGTATCCGTCCAGGATGCACCGGATGCCGTCCTCGCGCAAGGTGCGCATGCCGAGTTCCTTCGCCTTGTTGCGCAAGGCAAGGGTGGGGCGGCGCTCGATGATGGCGGTGCGCAGGGGATCGTTGATGCGCATGTATTCGAAAATGGCGCGTCGCCCGCTGTAGCCGGTGTTGTTGCAGGCCCCGCAGCCTTGGCCGCGGAAGAACGGCTGATCGCCAACCTGGCTACGGTCGAGATCCAGCAGGGCCAGCGTATCATCGTCCGGCCGGTAGGCCGTCCTGCAGTCCGGGCATAGGGTGCGGACGAGCCGCTGGCCCATCACGGCCTCAAGCGTCGAGGCAATCAGGTAGGGCTCCACGTCCATGTCGATCAGCCGGGTCACCGCGCCGGGGGCGTCGTTGGTATGCAGGGTGCTGAAAACCAGGTGGCCCGTCAGCGAGGCCTGGATGGCGATCTGGGCCGTTTCCATGTCGCGGATTTCCCCCACCATGATGACGTCCGGATCCTGGCGCAGGAACGAACGCAGCGCCGAGGCGAACGTCAGCCCGATGTTTTCGCGGATCGGCAGCTGGATAATGCCCTCGACGTCATATTCCACCGGATCCTCGGCGGTGAGAATCTTGGTTTCGGTTTGGTTGATGCGCTGGAGGGCGGCGTAGAGCGTGGTGGTTTTTCCCGATCCGGTGGGGCCGGTGACGATCACGATGCCGTTGGGCTTCCGGATGTCTTCGATGAATGAATCGTGGATATCGTCCGGGAAGCCGATGTTGTCGATGTCGAGCTGGACATTCGAGCGGTCGAGCACGCGCAGCACCACGCTTTCGCCAAACTGGGTCGGCAGGGTGGAGACGCGGAAATCGATCGAGCGTCCGGCCACGTTGAGCTGGATGCGGCCATCCTGCGGCAGGCGCGATTCCGCAATGTCGAGGCCGGAGATCACCTTGACGCGCGAGATGATCGGCAACGCCAGGTTCTTGGGTGGAGGCGCCATTTCGTAGAGGGCGCCGTCCACGCGGTAGCGAATCTTGAATTCGCGCTCGAACGGTTCGAAGTGGATGTCGGATGCCCGGTCCTTCACGGCCTGGTAGAGCACGAGGTTCACAAAGCGGATCACCGGGGTGGCGCTGGCGGCATGTTCCAGGTCGGCCAGGTCCACGGCATCGCCCAGCCCGGCCAGGTCGCCGGCATCCTCCAGGTCGGACTCCAGTGCGGAGAGCAGCTCGTTGATCGAATCGCTCTCCTCGCCGTAGAGCTTGAGGATGGTTTCTTCAACATCCTCCTTGGAGGCGACCACATAGCCGATCCGCCGGGATAGGACGAAGCCGATGTCGTCGGTGATGGCGGGGCTGGGCCAGTCCGCAACGGCGAAGACCACCGTGTTGCCATCGACGCGCACCGGGGCGGCTTCGTACATCCGGGAAATGCTCGCGGGAACGGTTTTGGCGAGGTTGGGGAGGATGGGGGTGGTGGAGAGGTCGACGACCTCGGTGCCGAGAATCCGGGCGACCGTTGCGAGATAGGCGGCCTCGTTCAGGAAGCGCTGTTCGATGGCGATTTCGCGGACCGGTTTGCCTTGGGCCAGATGCTCCTCGTGGATGGCATCCGCCTGGTCTGCGGTCAGGCAGCCGGATTCCATCAGTTCCTTGAGTATGGGATGATGGTGCATCATCAATTTTCATCCCTCATGGTTACGCGCAACACTTCGTTGACCGTGGTGATGCCGTCGATGGCCTTGCGCAGCCCGTCTTCGCGCAGGGTACGCATGCCGAGTGCGCGCGCCGCGGCCCGCAGCTCGGTGGAGGTGGCGCCGCCATGGATCATTTGGCGGATGTCGTCGTTGACGTTCAGGAGCTCGAAGATGCCCTTGCGCCCCATGTAGCCCGTGTTGCCGCAGGCGGCGCATCCGGCGCCCTGGAACAGTTGCGGCGTGGTACCCACCAGGTTCAGCTCCGCTTCGGTCGGGATGCAGGGGGCCTTGCAGTGGTCGCAAATGGAGCGGACCAGCCGTTGCGCCATGATGCCGCGCACGGAGGAGGAAACCAGGAAGGGTTTCACGCCGATGTCGGCCAGGCGCGTTACGGCGCCGGGGGCATCGTTCGTGTGCAGCGTGCTCAGGACCAGATGGCCGGTCAGGGCGGCATTCACCGCGATCTCCGCGGTTTCAAGATCGCGGATTTCGCCGATCATGATGATGTTGGGGGCCTGGCGCAGGATGGAGCGCAACGCGGCGCTGAAGGTGAGCCCGATGCCGGCGCGCACATGCACCTGGTTGATGCCGCTGAGCTGGTATTCCACCGGATCCTCGACCGTGATGATTTTCCGGTCGGGTTGGTTGAGGTGGTTGAGGCAGGCGTAGAGGGTGGTGGTTTTCCCCGATCCCGTCGGGCCCGTGATGAGCAGGATGCCGTCCGGGTATTGGATCAGGCGTTTGAACGCGTTCTGGTCGTCCTGGTGGAAGCCCAGGTTTGGCAGTCCGAGCAGCAGGTTTTGCTTATCGAGGATGCGCATCACGATGCTTTCGCCGTGGTTGCTCGGGATGGCGGAGACGCGCAGGTCGAGATCGCGCCCCATCACCCGGATTTCAATGCGGCCATCCTGCGGCAGCCGCTTTTCCGAAATCTTCATGCCCGCCATGATCTTGATGCGGCTGATGACGGAGGGGTGCAGGCGGCGGGGAGGGCCCTCGACCTCGCGCAGGGCACCGTCGATGCGGTAGCGCACGCGGAAGGTCCGGCTGAGGGGTTCGAGGTGGATGTCGGAGGCGCGTTGCTTGAAGCCTTCGAGGATGAGCAGGTTGACCAGCTTGATGATCGGTTCGTCGGCATCGGTGGCTTCGAGGGTGCCGGTGGCGGCATCCTCCTTGCCGAGTTGTTCCGACTCCTCGTTGTCCATAGCGTTGAGGATGGTTTCCATGCCCTGGTCGAGGTTCGGGTAGAGCCGGCCCAACGCCGTGGAGACCTGTTCGGGCAGGGCGGCCAGGATTTCGACCGGTTGCTTGAAGAGGTAGCGCAGGGTATCGATCGTTTCGATGTCCATCGGGTTTCCGAAGGCCAGGATGAGGGTGTTGCCTTCCTGCCGGATCGGCACGACCCGGTAGCGCAGGGCGATTTCCGCATCGAGCAAGTGGGCGGCGGCTGGCGCCGGTAATGTGCCGGAGAGTTCGATGGTATCCATGCCGAAGTGGTGGGCAACCGCGGAGAAAAGGCCGGGTTTGTCGTGGCCGGCTTCGGCCAGGACATCGAGCAGGTCCATTCCTCTGCGGGTGGCCTCCTGCTTTGCGGTTTCCAAAAGGGAGGCACTCAGGCGCCCGGCCAGGATTTCCGCGATATATGGGTTGTTACGCACCACTTGTTCAACGCCCTCTCAACGACTGGAAAAGCGTCTCACAGGAACTGGAGCTTTGTCAATCTGCGCAGTCGGCTTCCGGCCCGGATGGGCCGGGGCCGTCCGAAGCTAGATGCGCTGGAGCACGAATCCGGTGCGCGACGGAATATAAAGCTTGATCTGGTTCCGGTCGTTTTCCCCGTCGTTGAAGGCAAAGCTTTCGTAGGTCTGTTCGCCCGGGACAATGTCGTGCCCGCCGAATGCCGGATGGTCGGTGTTCAGCAGCAACCGGTATTTCCCGGGGGTGACGTCCACCGGATAGTCGGCGAACGACTTGTTCGGGTGGAAGTTGAAGATGAAAACCAGTCCATCGCGCTCGTAGGCCATCACCTTGTCGCCTTCGTTGATGAGGCGGAAGACGACCTTTTTGTTTCCGATGATGCCGGTGTTCCGGGCCAGGTTGACCATGGCTTTGTCGAAATCGGCCAGGAAGTGGAATTTGAGGGTTTGATCGTCGCGCAGGTTCCACTGGCGGCGGGCATATTGGTACGACCAATCGTTGCCCTCGCGGGGGAAATCGATCCATTCCGGGTGGCCGAATTCGTTGCCCATGAAGTTGAGGTAGCCGTGGCCGGCCGCGCCGAGGGTGGCTAGGCGTGCCATTTTATGGAGGGCAAGCCCGCGGTCGACGACCAGGTTTTGCGCCTCGACGTGCATGTTGTAGTACATCTCCTTATCGATGAGCTCGAAGATGAAGGTCTTGCCGCCGACCAGCGCCTGGTCGTGCGATTCCACATAGCTGATCACCTGTTCCTCCGGGCGGTGGTTGGTGAGCTCGTGGTAGAGCCCGCTCATGTTCCATTCTTCGTCCGGCGTGTCGTTGGCCAGCTTGAACCAGAGATCCGGAACGCCCATGGCCAGGCGATAGTCGAAGCCGCAGCCTCCTTCTTTTCCGGGGGCGGCGAGGCCGGGCATGCCGGAAACATCCTCCGCAATGGTGAAGGCCGCGGGGCGTACCTCGTGGATGAGCCGGTTCGCCAGCGCCAGGTAGGCGAGGGCGTCGACATCGACCGAACCATCGAAATAGTTGTCGTAGCTGCCGAAGCCGGTGCCCAGGCCGCGATGGTGGTAGAGCATGGAGGTAACGCCGTCGAAACGGTAGCCATCGAACTTGAATTCATCGAGCCAGTAGCGGGCGTTCGAGAGCAGGAAGTGCAGGACTTCCGGCTTGCCATAGTCGAAGCAACGCGAATCCCACGCATCGTGGTCGCCGCGGTTGCCTTCGTGGAAATATTGGTAGAGGGTGCCATCGAAGCGGGAGAGGCCTTCCTGTTCGTTCTTGACCGCGTGCGAATGCACCAGGTCCATGATGACGGCGAGGCCGGCCTCGTGGCAGGCATCGACCAGCTCCTTCAGTTCCTCGGGGGTGCCAAAGCGCGATGAGGCGGCAAAGAAGTTGGAGACGTGGTAGCCGAAGGAGCCGTAGTAGGGGTGCTCCATGATGCCCATGAACTGGACGGTGTTGTAGCCCATCTCCACGATGCGCGGTAGGATCTTTTCCTTGTATTCCAGATAGGAACCCACTTTGGCATCTTCCTGCGCCATGCCGATGTGCGATTCATAGACCAAGGGGGCCCCGATCGGCTTGGCCGGATCGGGGAACTTCCATTCATACGGGGTTGCCGGGTGCCAGACCTGGGCGCAGAAAACATGGGTGTCCGGATCCTGGACGGCGCGGCGGGTGTAGGCCGGCAGGCGCTCGCCTTCGCCGCCGGGCCAATACATCTTGAGCTTGTAGAGGTTGCCGTGCTTGAGCTGATTGGCCGGCAGTTCGATTTCCCAGACGCCGTGCCCGTCGCCATAGTGCAGGGCGAATTCGTCCCGCTGTTCCCAGTTGGAAAAGTCGCCGACCAGATAGATGGCCGTGGCGTTCGGCGCCCATTCGCGGAAGATCCATTTTCCGTCGCGGAAGTGGAGGCCGTAGTATTCATGCGCATTGGCGAACGCGTCCAACGACATTTTTCCGCCGGTGAGGCGCTCTTCCACATAGCGGATATGGTCGGCGCGTTGATGGAGCTGGCCCAGGTAGGGTTCCAGCCAAGGGTCGTCGGAAAGCTTCGCGAGCTTGGGAGATCTCATATGTTAGCCTATGTGCTTCGATGAAGCGCTATGGTGCATTCGTTGTTCATTGTGGAATATGGTTGTTTTCAATAAGGGGGCAGGGATCACGCGGCAGGGATCAGCAGGAACTTCCCGGGGCTTTTCAGCATCGCTCCAAGCATTTTTCCAACTTCATGGTTGAGGTTAGTCATATCCAAGTGTTTCTCGTCCGTGATGTAGTTGCAATCGCGTGCAAAGTCCCAACAGGTATCCGTTTCGGAGTTCTCTCCGTCGCAATCGGTTAGTTTGCTGATGAAATGGGCTTCGTATCTTCGTTTTGCCCAGGCTTCACGAAGGTTCTGGCAGACGGAGCGCGATGCACGCCTGCCTTGGCTAGTCAGGGCGAATGTTTCTTCGCTCGGGAACTGCTTGCTGATTCCGAAAAACTCCATAGCTTGCTGGTAGGCCTTCTGATAAACGATCAGTTCCTTAACGTTCTGAACTGCCATTGACTTCTCCTGTCGCCTGATTCCTGCTACCTGACTCCTGTCTACTGACTCCTGTCTACTGAAAAACCTCATCTACCAATGGGCGATGGAGCATTTTCTGGTAGATGTCGATGTAGGCCTGCGCCGTAACCTCGTGGTTGAAGCGTTCCTTGCTTTCCTTCATCACACGGCCGACCTGCGTGCCGCGGGTATGTTCATCAAGGCTGTGGAACTCCATGGCCTTATCGATCGCCCAGGCGAGTCCGCCGCCATCGTAGGTTTCGAAAAGGAAGCCGTTGCCGGTGCCGTTTTCGACATCCATCTGGAAGACGGAGTCGTGCAGGCCGCCCGTATCGCGCGCAATCGGCAGCGAGCCATAGATGGCGCTGGTCATTTGCGGCAGGCCGCAGGGTTCGAACAGCGAGGGCATCAGCATGAAGTCGGAGGCCGCGAAGCCAATATGCGAAAGACCTTCCTCGAAGTTGCACACCGCCACGCGCTGGTAGAGGTCGTGCTGGTAGACGATGTCGTGGAAGACCTGCTGGTAGGCGCCATTGGCCACAAAGACCACTTGCAGGCCGCGGTCCCAATATTTGTCGACCGTCTGGAACAGGATGTCCGAAAGCAGCTGGCAACCCTTTTGCACCGGATCGAGGCGCGAGGGCCAGAACAGCATCGGGGCGTCCGGATTGACTTCCAGCCCCAGGCGCTCCTGGAGATAGACCTTGTTCTTGCGCTTCGCATCGAAGTGGTCGAGCACGCCGTAGCGCTCGACCAGGTATTGGTCGGTCTGCGGGTCGCTGGAGGCGTCGGGGGAGTTGAGGATGCCCGAGGCGCAACCCGCGTGGTATTTGCTGGCCACCTCCCATTGGATGTTGCCGGGAACAAAGTTGTGTTGGTTGTCGACGATCTCCTTCATGAAGGTCGGGCTGACGGTGTTGATGAAGTGCGAGGCGAAAATGCCGCTGCAGAGGAAATCGACCGGATTGCCTTCCCGGGCGTCGAAATAGTTGCCCGAAGGCCATTCATAGAACAGGTTGCTCCAGAACTCCGCCGCATCGATTCCGCGATCCTCGATGTGGGCGAGCGTGGTCTTGACCGTGTGGATGTTGTGGAAGGTGAACAGGCTCGGAATGCCCAGCATGCGCGCTTCGCCGGGAATCAGGCCGGTCATCCAGTCGTTGCAGTGGATCAGGTCGGGCTTGACCGTCGGGATAATGTTGTTGATCACCTCGCGCTGGAAGGCGAGGGCAATCTTCAGGTCGGTCTCCTGGGAGTTGCTGTAGACCTTGTCCTGGTAATAGAAAATACGGTCTTCGGCCAGATGGATGCGGTCGTCGGGCAGCTTGCTCTTATAGATCAGCAACTCGTTGTCGATGAAGCCGCCGATGTCCACATGGAACATTTTTCGGTAGTGGGGCAGGGCCACGTGCACGTCCGCGCCCAGCTCGTAGAGCGCCGAAACCAGCGAGGCCGAAACATCCGCCAACCCGCCGGCCTTGGCCGAAAGCTTGTTGGTCATGTTGCCCATGCCTTCGGGCAGATAGGTGATTTCCGGGGTGACGATGAGAATGCGCGGCGATTTCGCCTTAGCCTTCTTCGTTGCGGTTGTTTTTGTGGCGGTCTTTTTTTTCGCTGGCATCGGCACTACCCCTTTACTTTTCCCCGCATGAAATCGAACCCCGTACGCCCATGCAAGACTATTGTTGGTTCTTTAGTTGTTTGACAAGTGGGGGATGTTGGTCTTTGGAATTTCGGTATGGCGACGTCCGTCACACCTTTTCATGCCCTTTGCGCGAAGTCCCGGTTCTGGCTTATGCCTTCAGCATTTTGACCACCCGGTAAAGCTCGGTGACGCCCCAGGCCTGGGCGCCGCAGCCTCGCTGGGTGTGTGGCGTGTTGCCGTCGATGACTTCGGGGCTTTGGCGCAGGCAGCCGTGGTTGAGCACGTCCGATGCGCTGCCGAGGATGGCCAGCGCGGTATCGCGCGCGGCGTCGCCGTAGACCATTGCCAGGGCTTCGGCATACGACGGGAAGGGCCATGTCCAGGCGGTTCCGTTGTGGTAGGCCGGCTTGCGGCGGGAGTCTTCGTCGCCGGAGTAATGGCCCCAATAGGGATTCATCGGGTTGTTGAGCAGGTGGCCGCCATTATAGACGGGGCAGGGGTGCAGCACCGGGCGGTCGGCCAGGCTGCGGATCGCGCCGGGAATGAGCAATTGTTCGCAGGCCTCGATAATGCTTTTACAGAGCTCGGGGTCGGTCACCGCTCCGAGGGTGACGGCCAGCAGCTGGTTCGAGCGCAGGGCGTCGTCCACCTCGGCCTCGCGGGCTCCGGCGCCCGGTTCTGCCGCGAGACAGTCGGCCAGGTAGGTGAAGTCGTCGGCCTCGACGAGGAATAGTTCCGAAATGGACTGCTCGACCTGCTTGGCCAACTGGGGCCATTCCGGAGCCCGGTCGATTTTGCAAAGCATGTTGAGCGCATAGTTCCACATGGCCTGGATTTCGATCGGGTAGCCTTGGCGGGGCGTGCCGGCCGGATAGTTGGTGTCCATCCAGGTGTAGTGCGAAGGGCTGTAGATCAGGCCGGAATCCGGATCGAAGGCAATGCCGTTTTCGGTGCCAGCCATCAAGCCGTTCGCCAGCGAGATCAATACTTCCTTCACGGTGCGCCCGTCGCCGCAATCCTGCTTGAGCAGCTTCTTGTTGCCTTGCGCTTTCATCAGTTCGTCGCAGGCGACATAGAGCCAGAGGGGGGCGTCGGAGGTTTCGCGGTTGGCGTCGTCGTTGCCGCGGATCATGTTCGGGATGGTGCCGCCCTTTTCATACTTGGCAAACTGCAGCAGGATGTTCTGCGCCTCGTCCAGCAGACCGGCCGCAATGATGCCGCGCAGGCAGATGAGCGTATCGCGGCCCCAGTCGAGAAACCACGGATAGCCCGCAATCACCGTCTGGAACGCATCGCGCTTCACAATGAACTGCTTCATTGCAATCTTCATGGCCTCCTCAATGGAAAGATCTCCCGGAGGGGTCGGTCCTTTGATATTGGTGTTTTGGTCGGACACAAAGATCAAAGGACTGACCCCTGTGCTGCTGACCCCTGTGCTGACCCCTATGCTGGCGTCCAGCTTTGCAATGGCATTACCGAGGAGGTCGATCTTGAAATAGCCGGGGCTAAAGAGGTCGGATTCTCCGTCGATGCCACGCTCGCGGTCGACCGGATGCTGGATCATGTAGTACCATTCCGGCTCGGAGTGGTACTCGCCTCCCGCGAGCGAGACGTTCAGTTGCCGGTCGGCGGACGGGGCAAAAACAAAACCGTCCTGCGTTTGTCGGATGGCGTTTGGCCAGTGCTGTTCGGCCCCGTTCATGGCCTTGACGACCTCATGGTTGTTGCGGTCTTCGATGTCGGTGCGCAGCACAAGCGAAACCGGTTCGTTGTCCGGCAGGTGCTCCGGATCGTTGCCGGCGGCTTCGCGAATGAAGCTGAGCTGGATGGCGTTGGTGTCGGGGTGCAGCTGCAACGCGGCCTGGAGTGGAATCAGCAGACCCTCGCCAACGGGCACGGCAAAGTTCCAGACCACCGTGCCGTCGTCGGCAACCGTGAAGCGCTTCTGGCATTGCAGCGTCAGTTCGTTGGAATAGCCCTTGCGCACCACCCACGCCCGGCAACGCGCGAGCATGGTATGGCGATCGACCGGCACTTCGGCGTTGAGGTTCGCAATCAGCAGGCCATCGTACTTGCTCCGAAGATCCGCCCAGCCGATCCGCACCTGCGAGAGGGCGCCGTGGTTGTTGGTGCAGACGGCATAGCGCTCGCGGTCGTGGATTTCGCCGGCCTTGCAGGTGGTGATGACCCGGGCGTTTTGCTCTTCGCAGAGTTGCATCACCGGCGATTCGGTGTGCTTGATTCCGTCGTCTTCGAAAACGGTGAGTTTCAGCGTGAGGTTTTGGTGGGCATCCGGTGTTTCCAGCGGAAGGAGGAGGGCGAACGCGTCCCCTTCGGCCTGCCCCAGCGATTTTTCATGCGCCAGCGTGGTGCCGTCCTCGTTCTTTAGCTCGGCAATGAAGCCGCAGGCGGCTTTCACCAGCAGGAAGTGGTTCGGCGGCAGCAACACGGTGCGCCGGGTATCGCGAGGCCACTGCCACGTTGTGACCACAGGGGCATTGCCGGCCAGCGTTTCGCAAAGCGCCTTGGGATCTTCCACGAAACGGTCGGGGTCGAACTGTTCGAGTGCGTCGAAATGGTGGTAGGTATCCATCGCCTTGGCCTTGAGGCACTGGGCATCGCCCGCCCCGGCTCCCCGGAAGGGGGTGGCCTCGGCTACGACGATGCCGTTGAGCCAGTCCGGATCGTCGGACAGGCAGAGCACCTGCCCGGGAGCGAGGTGGAGCGAATCCTTGTGGGCGGGGGTGCCGTGTCCGGTGAGCAGGTCGGTTTTGAATTCATGCAGGTCGCCGTGCCATTCCACCATGCCATCCAGCTGGTGGTTGAGGTTGGTCAGCACAAGCAACCGATTTCCGCCGCTCGCATCGGTACGCAGGATGGCGGCGGAGTTGTGGTAGCCCTTGGTGATGATTTCAACCTTGGCATCGGCATGGAACGAGGGGTGGATTTCCATGATGGCGTTGATTCGGCGAAGCCAGTCGACCATGTTTTCCGCTGCCCCCCAGTTGAGGGAGTGGGCGTTGTGGACATTGATTTGCGTTTTGGCGAACCATTCGACCCCGTTGGCGAAACCGAAGGCCCCGTTGTGCGAGGTGAGCGCGCAAAACGCCGCGCGCATCCGGGCGAAGGTGTGCGAGGTGGCGGCCAGGCGCGCGTTATCGTGCGTTTCGCAGAAGTGGATCAGGTTGCCCTTGCTTTCCGAGACGCGGATGCTTTCCGGCAGGTAGCCATCGACCTGCCCCTGGTCGTGGTTCTGGAAGATTTCGGAATAAGCCCAGTTCATGCCGGAGTTGGCCAGCAGGTTTTCGGTGACATGCTTGTGGCCGCCGAGGCCTTCGAGCATGAAGATGGTGTCGGGATATTCCATGCGCACCTTGGCAATAATGTATTCCCAGGCCTCGAACGGAACCATGTAGCCGGCGTCGCAGCGGTAGCCGTCGACGCCCTTGCGGCACCAGAAGAGGAAAACCTCGGCCAGTTCCCGCCATAGTGCACGGTGCTCATGATTAAGCTCCACCAGATCGGCCCAGACATCGCCCCACGCGCCGGGCGACTTGAACTTGCCGTCTTCCTTGCGCTCAAACCAGTCGGGGTGGTTGATCTGCAGCCACGAACCCCAGCCGGTGTGGTTGATCGGCATATCCATATAAAGCCGCGCATTGCGCTTATGCACTTCATCGACGAGTTCTTCAAACTGCTCCATTGGTGTGGTCAGTTTGTCAAACTCGGCGTGCACCGGATCCACGTCGAAAAGGTCGAGCGGGGCAAACGCGCTGCCAAAGCGGCCCATGCGGCCATAGGTGGTCGGGGTGGGGTGCACTGGCAGGAGCTGCACAATTTTACAGCGCAAGGTGCCGACGATAAAATCGAGCTCGTGAATCACGTCGCGGAATTTTCCAGACTTTGGAATGACCGTGTAGCCTGCCTGATCCAATTGCTGGATGGCATGTTCGTCGCGCGAATCGATGGCCCCTTTATATTTGGCCTCGCCGAACTGGCGGACAAACGCGGTATACATGGTATTGCCGGCGCAGGTTTCGGCCGGCTCGACCTTCAGGACGGAGTTGCCGCCCTCCGGCCAGAGGATTTCCTCGGAGCCCTCTTCGATGAAATAGGCCTTGGCTTCGAAGCGGCCGACGCCCAGCAGCGGCAGCGTAAGGGAGAATCCGTTTTTGCCCTTGGCCTGTTGCATGGGGAAGTCGTGCCAGTCGCGTGAGAGCGGTGGTAGGCCTTGCTCGGCGTGTATGATGATTTCGGTGTGGCGGACATGCGCATGGCCAATGTTGGAGCGCAACCACGCCTGGCCCTTCTTTCCCGTGTGGTTTTCGAGGGTGAAGGTGATCATGTCGCCACGGAAACGGATGGCATGCTCGCCCGGTGCGGGGATTTGAATTAAATTGCTCATGGGTAACCTCTGTAAAAGCCGCTTTTTATAGGCGGAATGGAGTGCGATGTCTGGAAAAAAGGGCGGATAACTTCCGGCGTTTCCATTTTGGGATGGGGATTGTTATTGAGGTTTTTTGTTGATAAGTTCTCCGTCTTTAAGCATATACGACGGCTTTTCTCCGGGGGAAACCTATGCGGATAGTGATTATTGGAGCAGGAAACGCGGGCCGCCAGCTGGCCATGCGCCTGTGTGAAGAGAAGCACAGTGTGGTGATGGTGGATGCCAGCGCGCAGGCTTTGGCGCAGGCCGAAGCCGGGCTCGATATCCTCACGATCTGCGGGCAGGGCTCGAACCCGTGTGTGCTCGAAGAGGCACAGGTCGATAAATCCGACCTGCTTATCGCGGTTACCGACAACGACGAGGTGAACGTGCTTTCGTGCCTGCTCGGTCATGCCGCCGGTGCGAAGGGCAAGATTGCGCGGGTCACCAATCCGGCGTTCCTCAATGGCTCCGAGCACTACGACCTCCAGAAGATGGGAATCGATCTGGTCATTAACCAGAAGCACGAGTGCGCCCGCGAGGTGTTCAACATGCTCCAGATGCCCGGTGCGCTCGAAGCCTTCGACCTCTTTGCCGGCAAGGTGATGGTGGCCGGGTTCAGCGTGAATGCCGTCAGCCCGCTGCTCGACCGCACCCCCGCCGAGTGCGACCGGCTCGACCTCATCCAGAGCGTGCGCGTTATTGCCATCCGCCGGGGCAACGACCTGGTGGTGCCGCACGGGAACACCGTCTTCATGCGGAACGACCTGGTCTACCTGGTGGGCAAACGCTCCGACATCGCCGATTTTTTCAAGTGGGTCCAGCCGGATATCGAACCCTTCGAGAAGGTGATCATTGCCGGGGGCGGCGACCTCGGGCTGATGCTGGCCAAGTTTATCGAGAACGAAGTCGATACGGTGCTGCTGGAGCAGGACGAGGAGCGCGCGCGGTTCTGTTCCGCCGAGCTCAACAAAACGCTCATTCTCCGGGCCGACGCGCTCACGGAAAGCGCGCTGGAGGAATCCGGCCTGCACGACAAGACGGCCTTTGTTGCCCTGACCGGCGACGACGAAGGCAACATCATGAACTGCCTGATGGCGCAGAAGAAAGGCGCCTCCTTCACGGCCACGCAGATCACCCGCACGGACTTCATTCCCGTTGTCGAGCAGCTCTACCTGGTGAACCGTGTCGTCAGTCCCTACATATCCACCGCCAACGCGATCCTGCACTGGCTCCGCTCCAAAAAGGTACAGGCGGCCTCGTTGCTGCACAACCTCCCCGGCGAGCTGCTCGATGTCATCATCGAGGAAAACGGCAAAATCGATGGCAAGCGCATCCGCGAAATCAAGATGCCGAGCACGGCCATCATTGCAACGGTCATGCGGGACGGCGAGGTCGTCACCGCCACCGGCGACCTCCAGCTGCAGGCCGACGACCGTGTGCTCATCTTCTGCCACCCCGACGCGGTAAAGAAGATCCAGTCGATCTTCCTCTAGAACCCGCGAGCTGCCGCCAATGAACGCGAATTACGTTTCACGGATCACGCCTCATGAATAAACGCGCCGTATTTCATCTTGTTGCCTACATGACGCTGGTAATCGGCATTGCGATGGTGGCCTGCGCCGGCATCTCCCTGGCCTACCGCGAACCGCTGTCCGTGCAGCTGAGCCTGGTCTATTCCGGCGCCATTGCCATCGTCTGCGCCGGCCTGGTTGGCTTCCTAACCCGCGGCGATATCAACCTCTCCCGCCGCGATGGTTTCGGCATCGTTACGTTCGGCTGGATTTCGGCGACCATCTTCGGGGCGCTGCCCTATATCTTTTCGGGTGTGATCGCCCATCCGGTTTCGGCCATGTTCGAAACCATGTCCGGCTTCACCACCACCGGGGCCTCGGTGATGAGCGACCTCGAGGCCATCCCGCGCGGCATCCATTTCTGGCGCGCGCTGACCCACTGGTTCGGGGGCATGGGCGTACTGGTGCTGTGCGTCGCCATCCTGCCGTTCCTTGGCGTGGGGGGCATGCAGATCTACCGCGCCGAAATGCCCGGCCCGTCGAAGGACCGCCTCACGCCGCGCATCGCCACAACGGCCAAGCTGCTATGGGGCGTTTACGCACTCTTGACCTTTGTCGAGGTGCTGTTGCTCAAGTTTGTTGGCGGGATGGACTGGTTCGACTCCTTTTGCCATGCCTTCGGCACCATGGCCACCGGCGGATTCTCCACCCGCTCCGCCAGTGTCGGTGCCTACGACAGCGCCATTGTCGACACGATCATTACCGTCTTCATGTTCCTGGCCGGCATCAACTTCTCGTTGCACTACTATGCGCTTTCCGGCAAGCCCCATCGCTATTTCCAGGATCCGGAGTTCCGCTTCTACGCCATCTTCCTTTCCTGCGCCACGCTCTTCATCACCTTCAACATTTGGCATGCCGACTGGGGCTCGCTCTCGCGCTGCTTCCGCGACTCCGCCTTCACCGCCACCTCCGTCATCACCACCACCGGTTTCTGCACGGCCGACTTCGACCAATGGCCCAACGCCTCGCGCTTGCTGTTGGTGGTCATTATGTTCATCGGCGGTTGTGCCGGATCGACCGGCGGCGGCATGAAGGTGGTTCGCGTATTCATCATGTTCAAGAAGATGGTGCGCGAACTGAAACTGTTCATGCGCCCGTCGGCCGTCATCCAGATGAAACTCGGCGGCAAGCCCGTCGAGCAGGAGATCATCTCCCACATCGCCGCCTTCTTCGCCATCTTCATGCTCATCTTCGCGGTCGGTTCGTTTGTGATGACCTTCTTCACGCCCAATCTCGAAACGGCGGCCACCTCCGTCATCGCCACCCTCGGCAACATTGGCCCGGGCCTCAACGCCGTCGGCGCCACCCAGAACTATGCCGCCATCTCGCCGCTCGGCCAGGGCATCCTCACCTTCTTCATGCTCCTCGGCCGCCTCGAACTCTACACCGTCCTCATCCTCTTCTTGCCCAGCTTCTGGAAGAAGTAAGGGCAGGTCTTGTACCTGCACCCCCTTATGGAAAAACAACGACTCTCAAAAATCATGGCTGGCCGCGGGATGTGTTCCCGGCGCGAGGCCGATCGCTATATCGAACGTGGACTCGTAATCGTTGATGGTGAGCGGGTTTCCGAGCTGGGCATGAAGGTTCTGCCGGATGCGGATATCGAATTGGCGGAGGCGGCTGAAAAGCATCGGTCGGCACAGGCCACCTTTCTGATCAATAAACCCATCGGTTATGTTTCCGCCCAACCGGAAGATGGCCATCGGCCTGCTTCGGATCTGCTGGATCGACCGAACCAATGGAGCGAGGATCGATCTCCCCGCAAGTTCCATCATGGCCAACTTCGCGGGCTGGCCCCCGCCGGGCGGCTCGACATCGACTCCAACGGACTGCTGGTGCTCACGCAGGATGGCCGCGTTGCCCGGCGGATCATTGGCGAGGATTCGGATGTCGATAAGGAATACCTCGTCCGCGTGCAAGGCACGCTTTCCGACGAAGGGCTCAAGCTGCTCAACCACGGACTCGAGCTCGACGGCAAGCCGCTCAAACCCGCCAAGGTAACCTGGCAGAACGAAGACCAGCTACGCTTTATCCTGCGCGAGGGCAAGAAACGCCAGATCCGCCGCATGTGCGAGCTCGTCGATCTCAAGGTGGTTGGCCTCAAGCGCATCCGCATTGGGAAGGTCGTTCTCGGAAACCTCCCCGATGGCCAGTGGCGCTACCTCGGCGACAACGAAACGTTCTAAACCTTTAAAACGCAGTAGAAATGAAGAAAACGGTGTTTTGAACAATGGTGTAGTGCAATCGTTTAATATCGGCCTTAACCCATTGCGTTATTTTTGTTTTCTTCATTTCTACCCTTCGGGTTGCCGATTTTACCTCATCTACGTCGGTTTGAGCCTCTCTGAGTAGGCGTCTACGCCGTCGAGTCTCAAACCTTGTACCTGAGGCAAACTTGGCAACTGCATTTTTAAGGCTAAACGAAAAAAGACGGCCCGAAGACCGTCTTTCGCAAGAGTTGCCTGATCCAGACGACTACTTGGTAAAGGTTTCTCCATCGACGGTAATGGTCGATGAATCCACAAACACAATCGTGTGCGTTTCCGTGGTTCCCCTGAGGGAATCATTTTCGGTTTCAATGAACTTGAGCGTCAGTGTTGTCCCGTCGAACGAATAGGTTCCTGAACTCGTTGTTTCGGAAGGATTTTCATCCGGTTCAACGGCATGCATATCAAACGTGTTGCCTTCGTTGATGGTGACTTTCAACCCATCGGTAGGATAACCTGACGATTGCCATGTTCCGACAATGCTCGGGGTATCGCCATCCTCATCGCTGTCGTCGCATCCCACCACGGCCACCGCAAGGCATGCCACTGCTGCAAATACAACCGTGCGCCGTGCCACCTTCCACCACTTCATTTTTTCTACTTTCATGTTTTCCTTTCCATTGTAGACGACCATCGCGATCATCATGTTTCAAAGAGACTATCTCTATGGCAAGTGTTGGTCTAGCTGAACTTGTGCCATTCTCTTTGTGAAAGCAGATTTTCCGGTTCAAGGCAGAAAAAAATTGCAGGTTTGATGCCGTGCGGGTCTGTAGCCTTTAAAACGGGAATGAACCACGAAATACACAAAATACACGAATCGCAACCTGCGTATCCCGAGAAACTTGCAACCCTATGAATTCAAAACAACTCACTCACCTTTCAAGTGAACGTTCAGATCGCGAGTTGAGCCCATGTTTTCGTGTATTTCGTGGTGATTCCATTCCTGCATCTAGGATAAGACAGCCTTGGCGTTTTTCGTGGCTTGGTGTTTAATTTACCGCATGGCAGTCAGGATTCTAGACGTTGGTGAAGAGCATGCGGACTATCTGCACGATGAGTCGCGCAGGGTGGGGCGTGCCGAGAGGATCGCTTTTCCAGAAACAACGGAAGAGGTGGTCGAGGTCCTTCAGGTGGCTTCCGAAAACCATTGGCCGGTAACGGTACAGGGCGGGCGCACCGGCATCACCGGAGGGTGCGTTCCCGAAGGCGGACTGATCCTCAATGTGTCGCACATGAAGGCCATCGGACACCTCGATGGCGATCGCATGACCCTGCAACCCGGAGCCTTGCTGGCCGATATCCGCTCATCCATCGAAGGTTCGGGATGGTTTTTTCCCTCCGACCTCACCGAAACCACCGCCTCCATCGGCGGCATGGTGGCGAACAACGCCTCCGGCGCACGCTCGTTCAAATATGGCGCCGTGCGCAACTGGATCCATGCGCTGGACGTGGTGCTGCCCTCCGGTGAAATTGTTCAGGTTGAGCGCGGGGTTCATCGAGCCAATGGACGTTGCTTCCGGCTCGGCGCCGTGGGGGGCAGGCTCCAAGCACACTTGCGCAAGTGTGCTTGGGTGAAGAGTGCCGCAGGGTATTACGTCGAACCGGACATGGATCTGGTCGATCTTTTCATTGGGGCGGAGGGGACGCTGGGCGTTGTGACCGGCATCACCATCCAGCTGTTGCCGAAGCCGGAGCAACTGATTGGGTTGACCGCATTTTATGCAAGTGAAAGCGAGGCGCTTCGGTTTGTCCGATTCCTGCGGGAGGGGGGCGTGGCCCCGCCAACGGCCATTGAATTCTTCGATTCGCACGCCTTGGGCCTTCTGCGGCGGATGAAAGCCGAAAACCCGGCGTTTGCCGGCCTGCCGGAATTGGCGCCCGAATTCCACACGGCGATCTATTTCGAATTCGAATGCGAGGTGCCGGATGCGGTGGCCGAGGCGTCCGCCTCGGCGCTCGAGTGCTGGTTTTCGGAAGGGGAGCATGAGATTGTAGCGCTTAAGAATTTCCGCCATGCAATCCCTGAGTCGGTCAATATGATCATTGCGGAGCGCAAGAAAACCCTTCCGGGGCTGACCAAGCTCGGTACCGACATGTCGGTGCCGGACGAGCGGATGGAGGACGTGATGCAGATGTATCATGAAGGCCTGGCCGAAGCCGGGCTGGACTATGTGATCTTCGGCCACATCGGCAACAACCACGTGCACGTCAACATCCTGCCGCGCAGCAAGGAGGAGTATGAACGGGGCCGGGCGCTCTATCTCGACTGGGCGAAACAGGTGGTCGAATGGGGCGGCTCCGTCTCCGCCGAGCATGGCATCGGAAAAAACAAAACCGATTTCCTGAAACTCATGGTGGGCCAAGAGGGCATCCGGGCCATGCGGGAGTTGAAGCGGTTGTTCGATCCCGCCGGGATGCTCAATCCGGGTAACCTATTTGATGGTTAATTGGTGTTGCCCGTAATGCGAAGGTTTGAAAGCGTTGGGGGCATGAAAACATTTCTATTCGATATTGGGCACGTGCTGGTGGATTTTGATTTCGACCAGCTGTTTTCGATTCTGTCCGAGCAATCCGGAGAGTCGCGGTTTTCCTTTTCGGAGGAAGACGAGGCGCAGCGCGATGCCGTGGAGCGGGGCCTGATTTCCGACGAGGAGTGGGTGGCCTATTTGAACCGCGCCAAAGGGTTCGATTGGTCGCTGGACGATCTGGTTGGGATTTGGCGCGACCTGTTCACGGTGAACGAGACCGGCTACGGATTGTTCAGGAAAGCCATCGGTTCCGGCGTGCAGGTTTATACGTTAAGCAACATCGCCCAGCACCACATGGATGCCATCGAGGCCAACTGGAATGGATTCTTCAACGGGGCGACCGGCTTGTTTTTGTCGTACGAGGTTGGTGCGCGCAAACCGAATCCCGACATCTACCGCCATGCGCTCGATGCGCTCGGCGTGTCCGGTGCGGATTGTTTCTTTCTCGACGATCTGCCGGAAAACGTCGAGGCCGCCCGTTCGCTCGGCATCAATGCGCACCGGTTCATTCCGGCGAACCACGGGGCGGTCCTGCGGGAGGCTGCGGCGTTTTTCGATTGGAGCTAGTGCGTTCGTGGTCTACGTTATCGCCCATGAATGTGAAAAAGCTTTTTGCCTCTGCGGTGGCGCTGTCGTGCGGTCTGGTGGCCATGGCGGCTGATTCCCATCCGGTCAACGTGCTGATTGTCGATGGCTTCAGCAATCATGATTGGGAGCACACAACGCGCTCCCTCCAAACGGTGCTCGCCTCTTCGGGTGGTTTCCTGGTCGAGGTGTCGACGTTTCCGGAAGCGGGCGCCGACGATTGGAACCCGACGTTTTCCGGCTATGATGTGGTCATTCAGAATTGCAACGACATCAAATCAAAAACCCAGTGGCCCCGCCGGGTGGAGCAGGCGTTGGAAGCGTATGTCTCGAACGGCGGCGGACTCTATGTTTTCCATTCCGCCAACAACGCATTTCCTGGTTGGGAGGAATACAACCGAATGATCGGGCTCGGTTGGCGCGGCAAGGATTTTGGCTGGGCCATCACGGTGGACGATGACGCAACGGTGGTTCGCGTTCCGCCGGGCGCAGGCGAAAAGACCAGCCATGGAAAGCGCGTCGATGCACTCGTGACGCGGTTGGGGGAACATCCCATTCATGCGGGACTGCCGCGCCAGTGGATTTCCGCCGACATTGAAATCTACCGCTACGCACGTGGCCCCGCCGAAAACCTGACGGTGCTTTCCTATGCGAAGGACGAAAAAACCGGAACCAACTTTCCGGTTGAGTGGACGGTTGGTTATGGAAAGGGCCGCGTCTACAGCTCCACGCTCGGCCATGTTTGGCACGACCAGTCCCAGCCCGAAGGCATGCGCTGCGCCGCCCACCAGACCCTCATTCCGCGCATTGTCCAATGGCTTGCCGGAAACGACGTCGAGTCAACGGTGGCCATCGATTTCCCTCGCCCCGAAGCCAACAGCCTTCGCCCGTATCCGCAGGCGAAACCATCCAAGGAGATGTGAATATGTTGAAAATGTTTGTTCTGATGATGACGGGCCTTTGTTGTGTTGGGGCGCGTGCCGAAGCCAGCTGGAACCAATTGCGCCTCGCCTACGACGCACCGGCCGCGGAGTGGACGGATGCCTTGCCGGTGGGCAACGGTTCGTTGGGGGCCATGGTTTTTGGCGGCATCGAAGCGGAGCGGATCCAGTTCAACCACGATACGCTGTGGGCCGGCGGGCCGCATTCCTATTCCCGCAAGGGCGCGGTGGATGTGCTGCCGCAGCTTCGGCAGTTGCTCTTCGAGGGCAAGCAGCAGGAGGCGGAAAAGCTGGCGATGGATCAATTCATGTCGCAACCGCTGGGCCAGGCGCCCTACCAGCCGTTCGGGGACTTGCTGCTGGATTTCCCGGGCCATGGCGACGCAACCGGGTATCGCCGCGAGCTGGATCTGGATGGGGCGGTGGCAACCACGGCCTACACGGTCGATGGCGTCACCTATACGCGGTCGGTGTTCGCCAGCCATCCGGATGGCCTGATCGCCGTACGTCTTGAGGCGGACCAGCCCGGCAAGCTCGCTTTCACGGCCCGGCTTTCCACGCCCCATGCCCAATCCAAAAACATCGGGCGGTTGGACGGCCGCACCTTGCGCATGACCGGTGTGGTGGACGACCATCTTAACAAGCGGCGCGGCACCACCTTCGAGGGGCAGGTGCGTTTCGAGGCGCGGTTGCGCGCGGTGAACCAGGGCGGAACCGTGGAGGTCACGGAGGGCGGCATCGACGTGTCGGGCGCCGATTCCGTTGTTCTCTATCTGGCCGCCGAAACAAGCTATGAAACCTTCCGGTCGCTGAACGCCGATCCGGCGGCCAAGTGCGCTGCGGTCTTGGCGGGGATCGAAGGCAAGCCCGTTCAAAAGGTGTTGGCCGATCACCAGGCCGATCATCGCGCCCTGTTCCGTCGGGTGGCCATTGATCTCGGGGGCGGGCATTCGGCCCAGCTTCCAACCAACGAACGGCTCAATGCCTACCAATCCAAACCCGACCTGGATTTTGTGGCGCTCGTCTATCAATACGGCCGCTACCTGTTGATTGCCTCGTCGCGCCCCGGCTCGCAGCCGGCCAACCTGCAGGGACTTTGGAACGAGAGCAAGAGCCCGGCGTGGGATTCGAAATACACCATCAACATCAACACCGAAATGAACTATTGGCCGGCGGAGCTGGCCAACCTTTCCGAATGCCACGAACCGCTGTTCGACATGGTGGACGAGCTCGCCATTACCGGCCGCGAAGTGGCGAAGGATTTCTATGGGGCCGATGGCTGGGTGGTTCACCACAACACCGATGGCTGGCGCGGTGCGGCGCCCATCAATAAATCGAACCATGGCATTTGGCCGGTGGGCGGCGCATGGCTCTGCACGCACCTTTGGGAGCACTATCTCTTTTCGGGCGACAAGCAGTTTCTAAAGGAGCGCGCCTATCCGGCACTCAAAGGGGGTTCCGAATTCTTTGTCGACTACCTCATCGAAGAACCCGTGTTCGGGAAAGGCTGGCTCGTGAGCGGGCCGAGCAATTCGCCGGAGCGCGGCGGGCTGGTGATGGCGCCGACGATGGATCACCAGATCATCCGCCAGGTGTTTGCCGCCACGGCGCAGGCCGCCGATCTGCTCGGGTGCGATGCCGGCCTTGCCGGGCAGCTGCGGGCCCTGTCCGCGAAGATCGCCCCCAACCAGGTGGGCAAGGAAGGGCAGCTCAAGGAGTGGCTCTACACGGAAGCTCCCATAACAACGCACCGCCACGTTTCGCATCTCTGGGGGCTGCATCCGGGCGCGGAAATTACACCGGAAACGCCGGAGCTGTTTGCGGCCTGCAAGCAGACGCTCGAGTTCCGCGGCGACGGGGCAACCGGCTGGTCGCGCGGGTGGAAGGTGAATTTCTGGGCGCGGCTGCGCGATGGCGACCGGATGAACACGATCCTTACCGGGTTTTTCCAGAACTCCAGCCTCAAGAAGCAGGCCGGCTTCTACAACAACCTGTTCGATGCCCATCCGCCGTTCCAGATCGATGGAAACTTCGGCCTCACCGCCGGGGTGTCGGAAGCATTGCTGCAGTCGCACCGGCGCGATGAGGCGGGGAACCATATCATCGATCTCTTGCCCGCCCTGCCTTCGGCCTGGTCGGAAGGGTCCATCAGCGGCCTACGCGCCCGCGGCGGGTTCGAGGTTTCCATCCAGTGGAAGGACGGCAAGCTGGAGGGGGCCCAAATCAAATCCCTGCTCGGCAATCCGCTGGTGATCCAGACGGCAGCTGGCCGCGAGGTTCTCAAGGAAAAAACAGAGCAGGGCAAGACCTACACCTGGCAGCGGAAATAAAAAAAGCCCCGCAATTCCTGCGGGGCTTTCCGTGTATTCGGTGGTTCCTAATCCGCCAGCACCTCGTTGAGGCGGGCGGCGAAGCCGGCCGGGTCGGTGAGCTTGGCGCCGGAGGCGATGACCGCCTGGTCGTGCAGCAGCTTGGTGAGGGTTGCGACCTTCGGATCCTTCTGGTCGGTGTCGTAGAGCGCCTGGACTTTTTTGACGACGGCGTGCTCCGGGTTGAGCTCCAGCACGCTTTCGCGCGGCGGAACCTCCTGGCCCATGCGGCGCATCATCTCTTCGATGTGCGGGCTCATCGAATATTCGTCGCCCACGAGCACGGCGGCGGAATCCTTCAGGCGGGTGGTCAGCTTGACTTCCTTGACGCCGTCGAGCAGCTCCTTGGCGAAGCCGATGAAGCCTTCGAACTGCTTCTCTTCTTCCTTGAGCTTTTCCTTGTCCTCTTCGATGTCGCCCTTGTTGACGGCCTTGAGTTTTTTCCCTTTGAATTCGAACAGCTGCGGAATCACGAAGTCGTCGATCGGATCGATCATCAGGAGGACTTCCTTGCCGTCGGCCTTGAATTTTTCAAGGTAGGGGGAGTTTTCGATGGAGGCGCGGTTTTCGCCGGCGAGGTAGAGGATTTCCTCCTGGCCTTCGGCCATGCGCTCGACATAGTCGTCGAAGCAGGTTTTTTCGCCGGCGTCCTTGGCGGTGGATTCGAACAGCAGCAGCTCGGCGATCTTTTCCTTGTTTTCCCAATCGGTCTGCAGGCCTTCCTTGAGGATGGCGCTGAAGTTTTCGTGGAAGATCTGGAACTCCTCGTAGTCGGTCTTCTTCATGTTGGCCAAGGTTTTCAGGATCCGCGACGTGAGGTTTTTGCGGATCTTGTCGAGCATCGGGTTTTCCTGCAGGATTTCGCGCGAGACGTTCAGCGGCAGGTCGGAGGAATCCACCACGCCCTTGACGAAGCGGAGGTAGCCCGGCAACAGGTTATCGAATTCGTTGGAGATGAACACGCGCTGGACGTAGAGGTTCAGGTGCGCCTTCGGGTCGTTGTTCATCATCATGTCGAACGGCTTGTGTTCGGGGATGAAGAGCAGGGCCTTGAACTCGATCGCGCCTTCGGCGTTGTAGTGGATGGTCTCCGCCGGGGAGTTGGTGTCGTGCGAGATATGCTTGTAGAACTCGCCGTATTCCTCGTCGGTAATCTCGCTCTTCGGGCGCAGCCAGATCGCCTTCTGGGTGTTGATCTGTTCTTCGATCTCTTCCTCCACCTCGGTCTCTTCATCCTTCTTGGTGGTGCACATGACCACGGGGTGTTCGAGGAAATCGGAAAACTTTTTGACGGTGGATTTGATCGTCCACTCGTTCAGGTATTCGGCGGCGTCTTCCTTCAGGTGGAGGGTAATCTCGGTGCCGCGGTCGGCTTTGTCGGCATCGGAGAGGGTGAAGCTGCCGGTGCCCTTGGATTCCCATTTGACGGCGTCTTCGCCGTGCGCCTTGGTAACGACGGTGACGTCGTCGGCGACCATGAACGAGGCGTAGAAGCCGACGCCGAACTGGCCGATGAGTTCCGGGTTGTTGGCCAGGTCGGCCTCCTTCGCCTTGGCCAGGAACGCCTTGGTGCCGGAATGGGCGATGGTGCCGAGGTTTTCAATCACCTGGTCGCGCGACATGCCGATGCCGTTGTCGGAAATGGTCAGGGTTTTGGCTTCTTCGTCGGCCTTGATGAAAATCTTCCAATCGGAGTGGCCTTCGAGGATCTCTTCGTTGTTGAGGCCTTCGAAGCGCACCTTGTCGATTGCGTCGCAGGCGTTGGAAATGAGCTCGCGCAGGAACACCTCGCGGTGTGAATAGAGGGAATGGGTGATGAGATGAAGCAGCTGCTCGAGCTCGGTCTTGAATTGCATGGTTTCTTCGGCCATTTGTGTCTCTCCTAGTGGGTTTTAAAGCAAATAAGTCGCGCAAAATACGAAAGCCAGGCGAGGGGTTCAAGCCTGAAAATGATTCGTGGTTTCGCCTTTAGGCGGCTCGTCCGCCTGGGTCGGGGTTATCTTTCTTTACGAAAGCTGGACTGGGAGAAGCGGGATTTGAAGGTGCTTTCCGTTGGCTCCTCCAGTTCCGGCTCCGGTTCAACATAGCGTGGCTTCGGCTTCTGCCTCGGGGCCTTGATGGGTTCGGGGGCAACCGGCGCCATCGCCCGGGCCTCCTTGATCGAGAGCGGCTTCGGCTTCTTCGGTGCAACCCCGTCCGGAAAACCGCGCTCGCGGGGTTTCAGTTCCAGCTCTTGTTCGCTGGCCTTCGGCATCCCCTTGAAACCGTAGAGATAAAAATCCTCCACCCGGTTCCGGGCCCACTCCGCCTTTTTCAGAAACGCCAGGGCGCTGGGAATCGTCGGTTGGATCCGAAAACACTTCAGGTCGATCGCCGCGTCCAGCACCGCCCAGCCATAAAACTCCACGAGCTCCGTCAGCATCGTCTCCGCCGACAAGCCATGCAACGGACTGTTCTGTAATTCATTATTCGACATATCGCTTTCCTCTCATGCGGAACCCACCTGTTGAACGTGTTGGCCACGAAGAGGCACAGCGGCAGGTTCCTGCTCGATCGGGGCGGATTATACAGAGGTTTGTTCCCAGAAAAAGCAGTTAACTACCGTAGTCCTGCGGTGAGAAGCGCGTTGCCGGGGAGGGATTCAACGGCTATCTTCTCTTCCTTCGCAGAAAACAGGACGTGACATGGCGCAAAATTTTAAATCCCACAGTTTGGTTCTCTATAAAAACGCTCCGGCGGTCATCGACCAGGTCGGCGACAAAATCGCCATTCGGCTGGCCGGCGGAAAAAACGTGAACGTCCGGCCGAAGGATATCCAGCTGCTCCACCTGGGACCGCTCCAGCATCTTTCCGACCTCGATGCGACGCCGGACGGCAGTGTGGAAGAAACCTGGGAGCTGCTGCAGGGCGAAACGGTTGAGCTGGCCGAGCTCGCCGAATTGATCTATGGCGAGGCCTCGCCCGTGACCGTTTGGCATGCCTGGCAAGTGCTGCATGCGGAAACCCATTTCTCCGGATCCATTGAGGAAATCGTGGCCCGACCCGAAGCCGAGGTTGAAGCCATCCTTGGCAAGCAACGCGAAAAAGAACAAGAGGCGGCACGTTGGCAGGGCTATCTGCAGCGCGTCAAGGACCACGCGATTCAGCTGGAGGAGGATGGCGGCCACTTGTACGACGTTGAGCGGCAGGCCTATCGCCAGGCGTCCACCAACCGCACGCTGAAAGCGCTCGGCATGGAAATCGCTCCGGAAAAGGCGCACCGCTTGCTGCTGCAGCTGGGGCTGTGGAATGAAACGGTGAATCCCTATCCGGCCCAGTTTGATTGCGCCACCTCGCAACCCGAACTGCAGGTGCCTGAACTTCCGGAGGAACCACGCGAGGATCTGACCGCCCTCGAAACGTTTGCCATCGACGACGACAACTGCTCCGACCCCGACGATGCCATCAGCCTCGACGGCAACTGCCTCTGGATCCACGTCGCCGATGCCGCCGCGCTCGTCAAGGCCGACTCGCCGCTCGACCGCGAGGCCCGCGCCCGCGGAGCAAATCTCTATCTGCCCGAAATCGTCATCAACATGCTGCCGGAAGCGGTCACCTCCATTCTGGGACTGGGGCTGCAGGAAATCTCCCCGGCCCTCTCGTTTAAAATCGGGGTGGGGGATGACGGCACGCCCACCTGTTTGAAAATCACCCCGAGCTTAATCCGCGTCCAACGCCTCAGCTATTCCGCCGCGGATCAGCTGATGGAAACTGCGCCGTTCCAGGAAATGAGCGTCATCACCGAACGGTTCCGGCAGCGACGCATCGCCACGGGCGCCGCGGAAATCAATCTGCCTGAAGTAAAACTTAAAACCACCCTCGACGGGGAACTTTACAACCTGTCCGGCCGGCACGAACTCGCCTTCATGGAGCCGTGTGGTTTCTCGGTTCAAATCAGCGATCTGCCCCGTTTGAAAAGCCGCGACATGGTCACCGATGCCATGCTGATGGCCGGCGAAGCCATCGCCGCGTTTTGCATTGAAAAGGAAATCCCGGTGCCCTTCGCCTGCCAGCCGCCGCCGGACGAACCGGGCACCCCGCAGACCATGGCCGAAATGTTCGCCTACCGCAAAAAGTTCAAACGATCCGGGCTGCACCTCGATCCCGATCTGCATGCCGGACTCGGACTCGAACACTACACCCGCGCCACCAGCCCGCTGCGCCGCTATTCCGACCTGCTCGTCCACCAGCAGGTCCGCGCGTTTGTCGGCGGGGAATCCTTGATCGGCGAAGCCGAGATGCTGGTTCGCATGTCCGAAGCCGAAACCGGCGGCGGCAACACCGCCATGGCCGAACGCCTCAGCAACCGGCACTGGACGTTGCTGCACATGCAGCAGCATCCGGAAACCGTCTATCGCGGGGTCGTCGTCGACAAGCGCGACGAGCGCGGCACCGTGCTCATTCCGGAACTCGCCATCGACGTGAAAATGCGCCGGATGGCTGACGTCGAGTTGGATGAAGAAGTCCAAGTCCAGCTCCTCCAGATCAACCTCCCCGAGCTCGACTTTACCTGCAAGATGGTGTGACGCGGGCGTGGGCCAGCGCAACCACTACCGCACGCGGTAGACTTGCAACGTTTTGGCGGGAACGGAACGGCTTCCGGTTGGCTCCGGATTGGTGATCAGCCCGTTCGAATAGAGCAGGGTGGTGGAGGCGGGGAGAGGGGGCGGCTGTTGCGGTTGTTCGCCGGCATTGAGCACCACCACTGCACCGCCACGCCGGTAGGCCAGTAAGCCGTTCCCGCATGGGATGACGGCGATGTCGGCATCAACCAGGTCGGGCAGCATTTTACGCAGGGCAACCAGCTCGGACACCCGCTTGAAATGGGGATTGGCCTTGCGCGCGCCGAAGCCGCGATTGCCGGTGTTGTCGAACAGCGAGATGCGGCCGGTTTCGCTCTGCTGGTGCCGGTCGGCCTGGTTGTCGCGGAGGCCGAGTTCGGAACCGTAGTAGAGGCAGGGGATGCCTTCGGCGGTCAGCAGCACCGCAAGGGCGAGGGCGTGGTTTTGTTCGCTGACCCCGTTCACGAGGAAGCGGTTGAGACCGTCGTGGTTGCCGATGAAGTTGACGGTGTTGAGACGCACGTTCTTTGGTTCGACTTCGGAGTTCATCCGTTCAATGAACTGCCTAAGCTTGTCGGGATCGCCAAGGTTGCCCTGCCGCAACACATCGCGCACCGCCCAGGTAAACTGGAAGTTGAGCAGGGAACCGAGGTTGCCGGCATATTGGTTGATGTCCTGGATCGAGTTGCCGTACACCTCTCCGAACATGAGCAGCTTGTCGGCATCGGGGCCCAGCCGTTTGCGCAGGCGCGAAGAGAAGGCGTCCCAGAAGGCCTTGTCGACATGCTTGACCGTATCGATGCGCAGTCCGTCCACGCCAAGTTCATCGATGTAGAAATGGTAAATGTCGACAAACTCATCGACGAGTTTATCGAAGTGCGGCGAATCCGGTTCGGTGTTGAATGCCCTCAGCGAGAAGAAGTCGCAACGCTGTTCTTCGCCATCGGTTTTTCCCAGACTGTCGGGGCTGAATCCCTTGGCCCAATAGAGTTCCATATCCTGGAAAAAACCGCTGGGTTTTCCGACGTTCCAATGCGGGTCGTCGGTCCAGCGCGCGCTCTTGAGATAGGATCCATCCGGTTTGTACGGAGGCATCCACTCTTCGGCCTTGCCGTCGTGCGAGCCGTTGCCGTCGAGGTCGTAGTAGAACAGCGGCCCGATGTGGTTGCAGACCATGTCCTGAACCACCTTGATGTTGTTCTGGTGGGCGAGGTCGATCAGATCCTTGTAATGCCGCAACCGGCCTTCGCGCCCTTTTGCGTAGGGCGTGCCCGACCGGCTGTTTGCGCTGGTCAGATGCGGGTCGATGTCGCGGAAGTCCTGCGCCCAGTAGCCATGGTAGCCACTCTTGCTGCCGCCCAGGTCGTGGAGCGACATCCAGGCGTTGCGCACCGGCGGGGTGATCCAGATGGCGCTGATTCCAAGGTCGGTGAAATAGCCATCGACGAGCGCGTTTTCCACGCCGCGGAAATCGCCGCCGTGGTAGAGGTTGATGTTTTCCTGGGCGGGGTCGTACAGCGCGGGGTCGGAGCCGGGGGGCATGTTGTTTTCCGGATCGCCGTCATGGAAGCGGTCGGTCATCAAAAAATAGATGACGTCGTCCTTCCAGGGCCGCTCAATCCAGTCGCGCGCCGAAACACCAACGCTCATGGCAAGGCAGAGGCAAACAACGGATTTGATTCTGTTCATGAAACCTCAACGGATTTGTGTTTTACCACTGTGGTGAGCGTGCTTTTAATAATCGGAGTCTCTGCCGGCATCGCCGATCAAAGCCCGGAGCGATTGGTTAAAGCCGGTTGCTTGTTTCAATTCCTCGATACTTTGGTGCATCCTGAACCTCCACTGATGCCGTACGTTGCTGGGTTGGTTAATCTGCTCCTCGTGCGTCTCGTCCCATCGGAGGTCGCCATCCATGGCCAGTAAATCCTGAACGGGGAACGTGGTCCACATCGCCGGCGAATGAAGGTGCTGGGCAATGATCTTCGTGCAAACCCATGGCTCGGCAAAATATGGAGCGGTCCCGTGCAGGCCCAGCTCGTTGTTGTAAAACGATTGAATGGATTCCCGGTCGGCCTCCCACCAGCCCCGGATGGTCGGCATGTCGTGTGTTGATGTCGTGCAGACCGAGAGATAAGGTGCATCGGATGGATGGGCATATTCCACCTTCGGGTCTTTCGGCATGCGCTGGATCTCGAGGCTTAGGATGTCCAGTTGTTCCATGACGGGTGGAACGCAACCGGGAACCATGCCCAGGTCTTCGCCGCAAACCAGCATGTCGCTGGCAGACAGGATCGCCGGTAGTTTTTCCATGGCTTTGTGATGCCAGAACTCATCATGTCGTTTGTAGAAGAAGTGGATATAGAGCTGGTCGAGCTGTTGTTTCGTATGCGCATCCAACTCGGCGTAGGATGACGTTGAATGAAGCGAGATCCTTGGGTGCCACTCGTCACATCCGGTTTGAATGAACAACACGTTTGCAATGAGATCGAACAATCCATCCCGGGTCTTCCGGTTTTCGTCGGTCAGATCTTCCTCTTCGATGCCCTTCAGGAAGTGCCGGTTTACTTTCAGTTGCGAGTCATATTCCTTTTTCATCCGGTATCCGCCGGCATCTGTTTGTTCTAGAAACGTCTTAATCACCTCGCCGGTGGATTCACCAAACAGGTCATGCAGCAAGGGCTCGCGGATGTAGGGTGAGGCCATGCGTTCGGGATCGAAGCCAATCCCGAACCGTTCAATTTCCCGGGTGGCCATGGGCAGGGCGGGCTTGAAATATCCCAGCACACCCTCAACGGCATCGAGCGGTATTTCCCAGATTCTGAAGAAGCCCAGGATGTGGTCGATGCGGTAGGCGTCAAAATAGGTCCCCATGTGATGCAGGCGCTTCTTCCACCATGAGAAGTCCTCTTTGGCCATGGCTTCCCAGTTGTAGGTCGGGAAGCCCCAGTTTTGCCCCTTGATGGCGAAGTCATCGGGCGGGGCCCCGGCTTGCGCGCCAAGGTTGAAGAGGTGGGGTTCCGTCCAGGCCTCAACACTGTCGGGGCTTATGCCAATCGGAATGTCGCCTTTCAGCACAATTCCATTCGCGCGCGCATGCGCAGAGACGGCGCGTAATTGTTTATCAAGATGGTATTGGATGAAATAGTGAACGGCGATGTCGTCCCAGGCTTCGGATTCCTTGCTGCATAGCTGCTCGATGGCCGCCTTGTCGTATGTGCCGTATTCCTTCCATTGCCTGAAGTCAGGACTCTTCATCTTGTCCCGGAGGTAGGCAAACGCCGCATAGGGAATCAGCCACTCCCTGTTTTTCCTGAAGAAGGCCTTGTAGTCTTTGCGCTCAAAGGTCGCATCTTTTTCCTGATCATAAATCAGTTTGTAGTACCGGGATTTGATTCGGTGAACGTCCGGGAAACTCACATGTGGTTCGGCATTGAGCTCCATCAACCGAGCCGAAATTTCGCCCATCAATTTTTTGTCGTGCAGTGCCCCGACCTGGCGCAGGTCCATGTAAATGGGGTGGAGCGCCATGACCGAGATGGATTTGTAGGGATAGGAATCGAGCCAGTTGTGCGATGCAACGGTTTCGTTGAGCGGGAGGAGCTGCACCATTTTCATGCCGACCTGCTTGGCCCAGTCAATGAAGTCGATCAGGTCGCCAAAGTCGCCGATCCCGGCGCTCGCATCGCTTCTCAATGAAAACACCGGAACGGCGACTCCCGCTCCCTTCCAATTGCCCAGTGGATACCGGAAGGATTCGTCGGCTTGAATGAACAGATATTCAGGGTCCTTTTCCGGCAGGGCATCGATTCGCCGGTCGAAACCGTCTTCGATCGTTGCGACCATCTTCTTCTGCGTATCGTAGATTCCATATTTATAGATGATGGGAAGCGAAAGGCCGGCGGCGTCGATGGAGCCGGCCCATTCGGGGAAATCATTTCCGCACGCGAGCAAAAGCGGTTTTGTTTGGTCCCAGAGGCCGAGTGCCGCCTGGTTGCCCAGCACGCACGCCTGGTAGCGAGGTCCGATACGGGGCATCGATATGCTGAACCGCAAGGCCTGTTTCGATTCCGAACCGGTGGCCCGGTGGCCTGCATTGGGTTTCAGCAGAACCTCTCGAAAGGCCGCGCCATACATGATCCGCTCTTCGCCCGAGGGGGAGCGCCATTGGTCGTGCGCAAAAACCACCGGCGGGGTGGGTTCCGCAACCTTGAGTTTTCTCCCGCCGCCCCATTCCCAGCGACAGTTTCCTTGTTCATCCAAAACACCATACGTGTATTCCAATGGGGTGGCGCTTGCCGGGATGTCCAACGTAGCGGACCAGTTGCCGTCGTTGATCGGGGTTAGCCTAACGGCCTTGGAAGCGTCCCCGCTCCCCAGGGCCTTGGCCGGTCCGCCCACGCAAATGTGCTGCCCGGGAATCGTGTGGTAATGGATGCGGAAGTTGATTTTCATAGGCTGATTGTTCCAGGGGTTAAGGGCCCGTTACGCGGCCGGTTGTTTTGCGGCCATCCGTCTTACCACAACGATTAAAAGCGCAACCACAACAAGAAGCACCGGACCGACCAGCATGGCGTTCGCCCGGCCAAAGTGTACGCCAAGCAACCCCGACATGCCGGTGCCGACCGGAATGCCGATCGACCCGCACGTGATGATGAACGAGGTCGCTTGCGGACTCGCGTGCCCAATCTGGTCGAGGCCATACCCCAGAATGGCCGGGTAGATGCATGAGTTGGCCAAGCCGAGCAGCACCATGAAGAAGATGACCGGATACAGGTGGGTGAGCTTGACGAAGGTTAGGATGAATGCCCCGAACAACAACGACGACGTGATAATGTATTTATGCGTCTGGACTTTCGGCAGAAGGAACTTGCCGAACACAAGCCGACCGAACATTTGGGACAACGCATAGGTCGTGACCAATGCGCCGACGAGCTTGATGTTGAAGCCCAGGTCCTGCTGCATGCGCGGCTGGTTCAGGTTGTTCATGATCTGCTCCACATAGACAAACAGGAAAAATGCGACGGCGGTCAGGACAAGCGGAAGCGACATGAAGCTTTCCTTTTTCCCCCGCTGCTTTTCTTCGTTTCTGGCGTTCACTTCCTTGTCGGAAATCTCGCTGATGTTCATGACCAGCAGCATGATGACGAAGATGATGAAGAGGCCGGCAATCAGCCCGAAAACAGTGCGCCAGGACGTGGCGTCGATCACGAAACCGTTGATGATCGGGCTGATCATGAAGCCGGCGCTGAAGAAGACGTTGAGAATGGCCAGCTTCCCTTCGCCTTCGCCCTCTTCGCGCACCGTCCCCATCGTCATGTAGTAGCACGACACCAGCACGAACCCGATCGCCATGTTGCAGATGAACGACATCGAGATATAGACCGGAAGAACGGGGAAGAGGGCAATCAGCGACGATGCGACCAGCATCATGAGACCGGCCAGCATCAGCGTGTTCTTTCCCTTGATTTTGGCGATAACCATTCCTCCGGTGGCCATGGCCAGAATCTGTCCCCACATCCCGAACGAATCATAAAAGACAATCATCGAGGAATCCTTGCCGAAGAATTCAGACACCGGTACGGTGGTCATCCCGTATATGGCCGCCTGGAATCCGGCAAACAGGAAGGCGATGAAGGTAATGAGTATCGCCTTGCGAATGTCGATCCGGGTTGAAAAAATCAATCTGTTTTCCTTGTTCTCGGTTTCATGGCTCATGCAGGGACTCCTTCATTGATCATTGGGTTAACGGCTGGTGCCGTGGTTGAAAACATAGACTTGCGATTCCAACGGGGCAAGCGTGGTCCGGATGGCTCCGCGCCCGTTTTCCACCACGAGGCTGCCAGGTGTGTTGCGGAAAAGGTTTTCCAGTCGATAGGTGCCATCCGGAAGGTTCCATTTTTGGATGAGCTCTTCCGGCAGGCGCAGCCCAACCTCGGCGGTTTGCGTGTGGTCGAAACTGGCCAGTACCACAACATTGGATTGGGCCGACCAGCGCGCGAAGGAGAATAGTTTTTCGCTGTAGTTTCCGGCATGGGCCAGGTTGTGCCGGTGCAGATCCATATACTCGCCCTTCAGGGCATCGCTGTTGGCACTGAAGGAGAGCAGGGTGGTGTAGTGTTGCCGAAGCGTTTTTTCCGCATCGGTCAGCAACCCTCCATCATAGGCCCCGTGGTTGGCCCATCGGCCAAGGGTTGCGAGGCCCCAGTAGTCGAAGATGGTGGTGCGCGTTGCCTTGCCGAAACCGGCATCCTGGTCGGCCGTTTCGCCGAGTGCCTGCGCGAAGTAGAGCAACGTGGGGCCGCGCCCGACCAGCGCCGAGACGGTCATGGCCGGTCCGCCCATGGCGGCGGTGCCCGCAAAACCGGGGCTGGCAATCCGTTGCTCGTCGTGGTTTTCAAGGAAGTGCAGCATGTGCGGATCGATGTCGCCAAGCGACTCGATGATCGGCAGCAGGTCGGATGCCGGCGCATGGCCCTGCATGATCTTTTTCATGGTGTCGTAGAAATCAACCTTGTCGTAGAGGGCATCCATCAGGCCGAGTTCGATAAAGTTGCGGTATTGTTCCCGGTTGTAGATTTCGGCCAGGCAAAAGGCATCGGGGTTCTTCATTTTGATGGAAGAATTCAAGTAGCTCCAGAATTCAACCGGCACCATGCCGGCCATGTCGAAACGGAAACCGTCCACACCGAAGCCGAGCCAGTGGAGGGCGATGTCGCGGAACTTGATCCACGAGTCGGGAACATCCTTTCCCTTCCAGAACCGGGCGTGTTCCCCGAATGCCGCGCCGCGCAACGGGTCTGGCAGGGCGGGGAAATCGTGCGTGCCATCGGGGCGAACGCCATAGTTGATCTTGACGGTTTCAAACCAGTCGTCCGGATTCGGTTGGGCCAGCCGCGATCCATTGCCCGTCCATTTGGCCGGCGTCTCGTCAAAGGTGCCATCCGCCAGCAGGTGCTTTTCGCCGTTGAGCGGAACCGTGCCCTGTGGGACGCGGAAGGACTCGCCGATAATGTAGTAGAAGTTGTTGTCGCGCCGGTAGGTCTCGCTGGTGTCGTCATCGGCGCCGAAGTCAACACCGGGCCTGGTGGTGGAATGGTAGGCCCGGGCGACGTGGTTCGGGACGATGTCGATCAGCACTTTCATCCCCTGCCGGTGGGTGCGGTCCACGAGTGCCTTGAATTCCTCCAGCCGCTTGGCCGGATCTTCCGCAAGGTCGGGGTTGACGTTGTAGTAATCCTTCACCGCATAGGGTGAACCCGCGCGGCCCTTCACCACGTCCGGGTCGTCGTTGGAAATGCCGAAGGCGGTGTAGTCGCGCACAACGGCATGGTGCGGCACGCCGGTGTACCAGATGTGCGTGGTGCCGAATTCCCGGATTCCTGCCAGCGCCTCATCGGTAAAGTCGTTGAACTTGCCGACCCCGTTCTCCTCGATCGTCCCCCACGGTTTGTTGGTGGTGTTCCGGTTGCCGAACAACCGGGTGAAAACCTGGTAGACCACCACTTTGCCCTCATGGATTGGCCTGGTTTCCGCCGATGCGCAGGCAACCACGCTTCCCGCGAGAAGAACAGCCCCCAGGGGTTTGTGCCTACTGCTCCACATAGGATACCTGTACACGGTAGAATCTTTCATCCGGGGCAAGGCCCCCTTCATGCGTCAGGGTCAAGCTGGTTCCCTTGGCCTTCACGTTGGATTGCACGGTTGTCCATGCGCCGCCCAGCAGGTTGGTGCGCGTTTCGAGATGGTAATACCAACCCGGTGTCGCCGCACAGGACACGACCACGCTGGAGGCGATGGCCTCGACGCTGTCGATTTCCACTTCAAGCGGATCGGTCACGTCGACCAGCTTCAGGTATTGCGCTTCGTAGGGGGCCGTTGCCCAATCGCCATCGACCGTCGGAACCTTGTTCAGCGAAACGAAGAAGCCAGTGCCCTTCAGAGCGGCACCGCTCATGGACGAACCCCATAGGAAGATGCTGCGGGTGCTTTCGTCATAGGCCGCGAGGTTGACGACGTTGTATTGCCGGGCATCCTCCAGACCAAGGAGGGGGGCGAGCCCTGCCGGGATCTTGAAGTTGTCGCTCTGGACGTTGTTGCGGTCGAGGTTGGCGAAGGCGAGCACCACATCGTTTGTGGTTGGCGAGGCATGGGCTTCCTCATATTTCGCGGTGGCGAAAATGTTTCCGTTGGAACCGTCGCCATCGATGAACCAGCGGTTCGGGCTGCGCAGGGCCGGGCTGGAAGCGCGCGCCTGCTGGATGCCCGAGTAGACCGGGAAGAGCTGGTCGTTCCCAAAGTTGGTGTCGGTCCAGATCGGCATCATGGAATTCCACCGTTTGAAGTGCGGGACGTTCTTGCCGAAGTTGGTCTCGTAGTGGTCATAGCCATAGCTGGTGGAAATGCCCAGCTCCTGGCCGGGGAAGACCATGGTGGAGCCATCGATCATGCCGCAGGCGGCGGAGCGTACCACGCCTTCCCACGGATCCGCGAAGCTCTCCTCGTCGTGCGAGGTGTTGTTGAGCAGCACCAGCCCCTGGCCGTAGGCGGCGCGCCGATCCTCGAAGATGTTGCGGTAGTCCCCGGCATTGGAAGCGGACTTGAGCGGGAAGACAATGTTTTCGTTGAGGATGTCGAAGTGCCGGTTGGAACGGTAGGTCACCGCGCCGCCGTCGAGCGATTCGCTCATCATCACAAAGTTCCATTTATGGCTGCGGGCGACGTTGATGATGTATTCCCAGCAACGCGGCGGAAGCCCCTGGCCAAAGTCGCAGCGCAGGCCGTCGATGCCCTTTTGGTCCCACGCATAGCGCGCGGAGGCATCGCCGTCGGACGGGAGCGAGTTGCGGTTTTGCCCGGAGGGGCGCGTCTGTTCCAACCAATGGATGGCGTATTCGGCAAAGTAGTCCCAGACCCGCCGGGTGAGGTTCCGCTGCTGGCCGCCCTGGGTGAAGTCGAGCGAAGTCCAGTCCGCATCGGACCAGTCGAACCAGTCGCCCTCGTTCTTGTAGCTTTCGTATTCGGCGCCGCCGGCGCCGTCGTCGTATTCCACGAGGGCGTCGTACCGTCCGAAGAAGACATCCTTCACGTCGTTCCATTTGCCGAAGTCGTAGCGGTCGGGCCCCGCGGCAATGTTGGCGGCGGACGAAGCCCGGTTGCCATAGTTGCCGTCGGACGAAAAGAAGCGTGCATCGCGATTGCGAATCTCGTCATACGGCGACCAGCTTGCCCCATCGGGCTGGAACAGATCCACGCCCTGCTGCGCGAGCTCGACATCGAACGCGGTGTGGTTGAACGGGGCATCGAGCATGATGCCCACTTGTTCGGTGTCGGCCGAGGAAACAAAGCTCACCCAGGCCGCCATGGATGCGGCGCGATTCTGCGCAAGGGTGTTGGTGCCATGATAATCAACGGTCATGAGTTCGTTAACCGCGAAAAAGTTTTTCACGGCATAGGGGCTGCCGGGATCGTAGGGCGCGCCCGACCCTCCCCATCCGTCGCTGGGTTCGCGCCCGTCGATTCCGTTGGGGTGGATGGGCTGGAACCAGAGCCAGTTCATGCCCAGGCTCTTCAGATAGTGCAGGTTCCAGTTTTCGGAGCTGCCCTGCGCGGCCCCGGGGGCGTCGTGGAGGTCCTCAAGGGTGGAGCGTTGCGCAAACGTGTCGCCGGATGCATCGATATTGAACACGTTGAGTTCATAAAGCCGGATATTGCGGGCATCGGACGGGGAGACAACAATGGCGTGATCGCGCAGCCCGTACCAGATCCAGTTGTTCGGGTCGTAGCTGTTTTCCTCGATGGCATCACCGCACTTGAAGCGGGCGGTCAGGCGATAGGCACCCGTTTTCGATGCGGGGATGGTGAGCTCGTATATCCCGTTCGAGTCGCCGTCGGTCATGTTGATCGGAATATAGTAATGACCGGTCGCCGGATCGGTGTCGGCGGCGGAATCGGTGATCGAGTTGCCGGGGTAGGGAACGATGCCGTCGGCATAGCCGTCGCCATCCTTGTCGGTGCGGGCGAGATCGCGCCGGTTCAGGTTCGAGAAAACTTCCACATCGGCAATGTTGCCGAACGCCATCAGGTCGAAAAGGATTTCAAGGTCCGCCGTGCTGCCGGCCACCTCGTCGATGAAGACATGGCTGGTGGTGTATTCCGCATTCTGGAAATTATAGCCGGGCGCCCGAACCTCCAGCACCCCGGCCCCCAGCAGCAGGGTCGGAACACAACAGGCAAGACCAATGAGCATTCTTTTCATCATGACAGGGCACATTCCTTTCCTAGGGCATTCTCGAACGACAGGTTTGCAGTAAACCGACTGTGTGTATACCAGATGGCCGGATTTTTCCTAGCTAGCCGAACGGTTAGAAGATGGATCAGGGTGACATCCAAATTGACGATCGTGCAAATGGATGTCACCCTCTTGACATGTGGTGCGCATTTCACCATCCCGATATTTCGTTGCCCCTGGTGCGTCGGCGCATCGGGCAGGAGCTGCTGGAAACCCTGGAGTTTCTTGGCGATATGTCGCTACACCATATGCATGCGGTCATGCGGAACGAAACCGCGCCGGACAACAAGGCGCGCAACCGTGCGATCAACCGGCTTGCCAAGCAGGGGTTGACGGTTGTTCGGCAAGGTCTGGATACGCCGTTGTTGGCAATTTCGGAGGTGGGGGAGGAATCGCTGCCGGACTATGCACGGCCGGAACGATGGTGGAACCGGAAGTGGAACGGCATTTGGTATCTCCTGGTTTTCGACGTTCCGGAAATCGACCGAGCCTACCGCAACACGCTGCGTGCCTTTCTTAAAAGGATGCGGCTCGGTTGCTTCCAGAAGAGCGTATGGATCACGCCGCACGACATCCGGCCGGAGTATGCCGATTTGGAGGAAGCCGCCGCAGTTGATGCATTCGCCTGCCTGTTCGAGGCGAAAACCGTTTTGGGGATGCCTTCGGCAAAGGTGGTTTGGGAATCGTGGGACATGGATCGGCTATACGATATCCAAAGCCGCTATTGCGGGTTTTGCACCGAAAACCTGGATGTTCTGCGTGGTGGGGTGTCGTTCGGGCAGGAGGAGCTGCTGGGGCTGGTGTCGGTCGAGCTCGAGGCTTTCCGTAGTGCTTTCCTGTTCGATCCCCTGTTGCCGGGGGATTTGCTTCCCCGCGACTACAAGGGGCGCGAAGCCTATTCCCTGCATCGGAAGCTCGCGGAGGAAATTCGCACAAGGCTATCGGGGTGACATCCATTTGCGCGATCGTGCAAATGGATGTCACCCGGGGCGGGGGAGATGCCATCCCTGTGGCTGGCTGGACTGCATTCAAAACACCGGGCCAACTCGTTTGCGAGGTGTGGGGATGTTGAATGGAATGGTTCGGATGGCGGGGCGGTGCCCGAGTCGGCGCTTTGGCTGGGGGTTGTTTCCAAAAACTAGCCCCCTGGCTAGCTAGACAGTTTTCTGCATCTCTGCCAACCTACAGCCATCAGTACGGGAAGAAATGCGGCTCGGAAGAACCAAGTTGGAAGCAAGGATGAATAAGGAGAGCGATGATGAAAAATAAAATGTGGACATTGGGATTCTCGATCGTGCTGGCCGGTTCCGTGATGGCTGGCTCGGCGCACGACGACGCTTCAGACCCCGCCTATGCCGACGGGTGGCAAAACTACGACAACGGCGGGTATGGATTCGGTGCATGGGTGATGGGCTATTGGGCAACCAATGGCGTTGACCGTATTGGTATAGGTAGCGCGACCAATAACGGTGGGTGGTATGCCACCAACAACATTGATACAAGCGCAAGGTCGTTCCGTATCATGAATGCCGACGGAACCAGTGGATACATCGAAGTGTTGCGGTATCTGAACACCGACCTGGAAGCGGGGCAAAACTTCTCGTTTGACTTTGATGTCAATTGGCGTAATGGATGGAAAGGTCTCCGGGTGCGTGGTGAGGACGACAGCACACCTATTTTTCTGATCGAAGTGGGGGGGGATGACGGCACCTTTGTCGACAATGTCGATGGTGGAAGAACTAATATTGGCAGTGCACACAGCGACGACACGCAATATCATGTTGTTCTTGAGCAAACGAGTGCCGCCGGAGGCACCTGGACTGCTACGCGTACGGGCGGCATCACAGATTCCGATACGGGAACCTATGCCGGCAAGATGAGCAGCATCCAATTGTTTAGTGACGGTGTATCCAGTGATCAATGGAGCGATATCTACTTCAATAATTTCGATGTCTCCTACACCCCCGGCTTCGACCACTATGCCGCGTGGACGAATCAATACAACCTAAGCGGAGCCGATGCAGCCATGGATGCCGACCCGGACGGCGACACGATGAAAAACCTGCTTGAGTTTTCAGTCGGCAGAAATCCAACCTACGATGAAGGCGGGTACCGCGCGCCTGAATTCCTCGGGAATAGCACCCAAGGTTTGGTGTATGTCTATACACGCTACAACGATGAAGTCGCCGCGGCCTACGGCCTTGACTACAGTCTGGTGCTGGCCGATAACCTTACCGCCGCATGGGAAACCAATGGGTTTGTCGAGTTGCCCCCGGTGCATTTGTGGGGCGACTTGGTGACGGTAACCAACTATGTTCCCACGACCGATCCCGCGGCATTTGCGACCTTGCGGGTTGAATCGCTGTAGGAATGGAAGGGGCCGTGAGGGAGCGAAGGAAGCCGGTGGCAGCCGTTGCGCTGTTGCTGGCTTTCTTCATTGGTGCCGCGCAGGGTGGCGCGGGTGTCATGATGCAGGGGTTCTACTGGGACTGCCCGGAGGACTGGTACGGCACCATGGCGGCCAAGGCCTCCGAGCTTCGCTACATGCATGGTGGATACGGCATTGACCGCATTTGGTTTCCCGCTCCCCAGAAAAGCCATGCCGGACGGCATTCCATGGGGTATGACCCGTTCGACTACTACGACCTCGGCCAATACCACCAGAAGGGCTCCACCGCCACGCGGTTTGGTACGCAGGACGAATTGAAAAGCGCCATTGCCCGCTACCGTTCGCTGGGCATCGCCTGCATGGCCGACATCGTTCTCAATCACCGGGCCGGAGGGGGGGAGGAAGCCAACCCCAACCTGGATGGAGCAACCACATGGACCGATTTCAGCGGGGTGGCGAGTGGAAGGTGCACCTGGCGCTTCGATCAGTTCCACCCTTCGAGTCGTGAGCAGGCCGATGCGGGGCCGTTCGAGGGGTTCCCCGATGTCTGCCATTCGGGCACGGCCGGTCCTGACCTGATCCAGTGGGGGCGCTGGCTGGCCGATCCTGCCAA
The DNA here is from genome assembly GCF_900890425.1 of Pontiella desulfatans. Lineage (NCBI taxonomy): Bacteria > Pseudomonadati > Kiritimatiellota > Kiritimatiellia > Kiritimatiellales > Pontiellaceae > Pontiella > Pontiella desulfatans. The sequence continues at coordinate 495,552 of NZ_CAAHFG010000002.1, forward strand.
CGCGGGCTTCGATGGCGGTTGGCGGTTGGACTACGTTAAGGGGGTGAATCCCCCCTATCTCAAGGAATTCATCCAAGGCGCGGGCGCTGCCTACTCGGTTCTCGAATGCTGGGGCGATATCCCTTTCATTGAAAAATATCTCGCCGAGTCGGCCTGTCCTGCGGCATTCGACTTTCCCGCTTTCTACACCATGGCGCAGGTGTTCAACCACCAGGGAGACATCCGGCAACTGGTGGATCCCTCCAAGGTTTTAGCCGCGAAACATCCGGCGCAAGCCGTAACCTTTGTCGCCAACCACGATACGGACAAGGATGCGCATGTTGAATCCATTGTCGACAACACCCTGCTCGCCTATGCGTTCATCCTCACCTACCAGGGCTACCCCTGCATCTTTTGGAAGGATTACTTCAACTATGGTCTGGCGGAGGCCGGGGGAAAGCCCGGAAACGGCATCAAACCCCTCGTGTGGGTGCGTGGTGCGCTGGGCGGCGGGCAGCCCGATATCCAGCTGCTGAAGGCCGACGACGATAACCTGCTGGCCTATGGCACGCGTTCGGGAGGGCCTCTGGCGCCCGGCTATCTCGTGGCCATCAACAACCATCCCCACGAGGTGCGCCATGCAAAAGTGTTCACCCGCAACCGTTTTCTTTGGAACAAGACCCTGGCGTGCCATGCATGGTATTCCTATGCCGAGGGGCGCAACCGGCAGCCGGAAGCGATCCGCTGCAACGATATGGGGTGCGCCATCCTGGAGGTGCCCCCGCGCGGGTATGTGGTCTATTCCGTCGCAACGGAACTTCCGGAGCCCTGGGCGCACCAAGATATTGGAAGAACGGGCGCGCAGGGGAGCGCAATGCAGGTGGACGGCGTCTATACGGTCACCGCTTCCGGCGCGGACATCGAGGGGGGCGAGGATGCCTTCCATTATGCGTCCACGCAGGTGGAGGGCGATGCCGCCCTAATCGCGCGGATTGGCCGGTTGGACCATACCCACCCATGGGCCAAGGCCGGCATCATGATCCGCGATGGGCACCATGCATCCGCGGCGAACGCCGCCGTGTTGGCCACCCCCGCCAACGGCCTTTGTTTCCAGTGGCGCACCGCCGAAGGAGACCGCACCCATTCGGTGGTTGTCGGTGGCGTGGAAGCCCCATGCTGGGTCGGCCTCAAGCGCATGGGCAATACATTCCTGGCCCACTATTCGCAGGACGGCCGCAAATGGCGGCAGATTGGCGCCGGGCAAACCATCGGCATGGCCCCGCGCGCCACGGCCGGTCTCGCCGTAACCAGCCATGAAAACGGCACCCTCGCAACGGCCATCATCGACAACCTCTCGCTGGCCAGTCCCTAGATCGGAATGCTGAACCCAAAAAGCACACTCATCATTTCTGGTTTGAGAAAAAGGTGGTGGGCTCGGAGGGACTTGAACCCCCGACCAAGAGATATCGAGTAGTATCGCTCAGTTTTTCTTACAATAGCCCTGTAAATATTGGGTGTATGCGTCTTTTCGATCACCTCATTGACAACGGCTATGCCGTTTGAGTGCGAGCGGTGGACCAGCGGGCAGGTGTCCAGTTCGCAGCTTCGGACTGTTGCATGGTCGGCAGGGCGTCGAGTAGGTCTTTGAGATACTCGGCGGGGTTAAGGCCGAGTTTACGGCAGGTTTCCACCAGGCTGTAGATGACGGCACTGGTCTGCCCGGAGTTCGGGCTGCCGAAGAACAGGAAGTTCTTTTTGCCCAGCGCGGTCGGACGAATGGCGTTCTCGACCAGGTTGTTGTCGATTTCGAATGTTCCGTGTTCGAGGTAAAGATTAAGCGCTTCCCAGCGATCAAGCGCATAGGTTATGGCTTTTCCAAAGTTGCTCTTTGGCAACTGGCGCGCCTGTTCTTTATCGAGGATCGTTTTAATTTTATCCAGAACCGGAGCCGCATGTTTCCGGCGGTAGGCCGCGCGTTCAAGTTCAGGATTGTTTCGAAGTTCTGTTTCAGTGCGGTAGAGTTTGGCGATCAGCTTTACGACTTTCCGGGCGTTCGAGTTGTCAGGCACTTCCACGAAGTTCCGACGGGTATGCGCCCAGCAGGCGGCGTGAATGATGGTCTCTTTTTCTTTTTGATGTTCCGGACGGTTCAGCCACGCCGGATAGGCGGCATACCCATCGGTCTGAATATATCCTTCATAATCGGTGAGCATCGGATCCAGGCATTCGGCGGCCCGGCTCGGGAACCATTCAAACAGCACGCCGGCCCCGGGACTGTGATAGGCCCATAGGTATCCATTGGGACAATGGTCCTTTTCCGTGTCCTGGTATTTTATGAATGTTTCATCGATCTGCATGTATCCGCTTTGCCGGATTTCATTGCGGAGCGCTTCATAAATCAGAGTCAGCCAATCGGCGACCAGATACATCCAGTTGCCCATGGTTTTGCGGCTGATTTCAATATCGTGGCGGTATTTCAGCGTCATCTCCTGCCGGTAAAGCGGAAGATGGTCACAGTATTTGTTCAGAATGATGCTCCGGATCAGTCCGGCGGAAGCATAGCTGTTCGGGATCAGCCGCTTCGGGGCAGGAGCAATGAGCGGTGCGACGTTGCGGTCATCTACTTTGATATATTTTTCGCGGACGATGATGCGGCGGAAGTATTGAGTCGGCGTAACGTCGAGTTCCTCAACGGTTTCCTCGCCAATCTTTTTATAGCTCTGCGGATCCGCCTGCACTTCATCCGGAACGATAACGACGCGCTCGGTCGGGAGATCTTCAGGGATACGCTCTTTAAGCGGTTTGCGCTTACCGCGCCGGGATTCCTTTTTTTCGTCGAGCTCTTCGAGTTTTTCTTCGGCTTCGTCGAGAGCATCCTGCATCTCGCGAAGCTCTTCAAACGCCAGTTCCATCTGGTCCGGGGTCAGTTTTTCACTGCTGCGCCCGAATATCTTATTCATCAGATAACGGACCTTCTCATGCAGAAGGCGTATTTCAACCTGCTGATCGGTGTTTTGCGCAAGCAGCTTATCAAAATTTTCCCGGTTGAATTCCATGCCGTATATTATACCAAAACCGACCGGAAAATGGCGGCATCAAGCGCAGGCAAAATGCAAAAAAAATCAGCGCTGATACCCCGGCTTAAACGATCCCTGTTTCAGATCGACTCCATCGAGCAGCAGCGCCAGCGCCTCGGGCGCGAGATCAAGCTTCTCGTTCGCGGCAACGCCCTTCGGCCAGCTAAAGCATCCTTTCTCCAGCCGCTTGATGGCCACCCACATACCGGTGCCGTCCCAGTACAGCGTCTTGATCCGGTTCCGACGACGATTCGTAAACACATACAACGCCCCTGAACACGGATCTTCATTCAACCGATCCAGCACAACGCCATGAAGGCCGTTAAAACTTTTTCGCAGGTCCACCGGCTCCACCGCCAGGTACACCCGGATAGAGTTGCTTAATCCAAACATCCGGCCGCCTCCCGCAGAACAGCACCGAGTTCTTTCGGCGATGCAACCGGCACCATCACCTCAATCCGGTTCGGCAGACAGATCCGCACCTCATCCGGCTCGGCGGCATCAGGCCGCAACTCCACCTCGTAAAAAGCAGGTTCCTGCTCCTGTCGTTCAAGGCGCAACCAACGAGCCAGCGTTTTCGGATTAATATTCCATTCCCGGCAGAATGCCGCCTGAGTTAGCCCGGCACCATTGAACTCTTCGATCAACTCCCGGCGTTCCTCCTCTGTATAAGAGGCTCGCCCCATTCCATTGCTTTCATTCGTATCCATGCCCGACAAATTATCAGGCTTCCCCCGAGCTGACTACGGGGAGGAGGAAGAGGCGTATACAATGATTTTGGAGTGCACGGTTTCGTCCGCCGCCATTCGCGTCAAGAGCTTCTGTACCTTCCGCTCGAAACGTTCGGAATTCTCAATACAGGTGAGTATTGCCTGATCCGGTATGTCCATGTTGTGCCAGCGCATAGCTGAACCTCCATTCAATCGCAACGCGGCTGGAAGCACGCGTCTACATTATGGCTCCGACGGCGCGTCGCCCTTCGGCGGGATTCCTAAACCGCGATGGGGTGAATCTTGCTGAGTTCAGCCGCTAGCTTGTGTTCGGTTTCGTTGATGTCGTAAAGCTCCTGGAGACCGAGCCAGAAGCTAGGGCGGTTGTTGAAAAAACGGGCAAGACGTACTGCTGTATCAGCGGTAATTCCTCGTTCGCCGCGCACGATGGTATTGATCCGGCGCACGGGAACGCGGATTTCCTGTGCCAGTTTGCTCTGGCTTAGGTTGTAGTCTTCCAAGAATTCCTGCAACGCTTCGCCGGGGTGTACATTGATGCTCATGGGCATTCTCCTAGTAATTAAAAAGTGTCTTGGTGTGGTATCTGATAATTAATGGTAGTCTGTAAATTCAACCTCCTTGGCTCCTTGCGGAGTCCAGCGGAAACAGCTGCGGTATTGCTGGTTGACCCGGATGGAATAGGTTCCCTTCCGGTCGCCTGTCAGTTTCTCCAATCGATTGCCAGGCGGGGATCGCAAGTCGTTCACATCGATCGCCACCGCGATGTAGCGTAGCTTCAACTGCGCCTTCCGTTGCAGGGCGGCATCCATGCGCGTTGCCCGCCCTTCCCTGATTTGTTCCGTCCGCTTGTCCTTGAATGATAAAATCACAAATCGCCTTTCATGGTTACACCTTTAGGGTTTAGCGTCGGATGGGGTTGATTGCCACCAAAAAATCAGTCGAATTGATCCCACCCTTGACACACCCCCGCCCCCTATGTTGCCGACTCAATGGCCGGGTGGCCGTTGCGGGTTTAGCCGCATTATTGGCCAGCATGGAAAAACGCCATAAACTTCGCTTAAAATGATGCATCTTACTCGCATTGCGCATATTGCAAAACAACCTGCTGTGCTTTCTTAAAATGTCGGTTTTCCACGGTTCCGGTACACGAGAGGTATCAATGTTACGTTTTGGAGTGGGTCATGGGGAATACTCTTCAGGCTTTTAGCGTTATGCAATCGCCTGCTCGTTTATTTGGTCAAGGAGAGCAACGATGTCATCGATCTGCGCCGTAGTGAACAGCCCTTCCGGCCCTTGTGGTGCGAGGTCGGTGAAGGGCGATGCATAAAGGCAGGCCGCATCCATCACCCCATGATCGGTCAGGTGGTTGATGATGAGGTTGCAGAACTCGATCTGGTTCGCACCATAGGTTGTGCCCACCAAAAATTCCCCGAAGACGGCTTTCGCGGCCTCACGGTCGAGTCCGACCAGCGAGCGCACGAAGAGGCCAAGGCCATTCGCCTCCTGCTTTGCCAGCTCGATGTCTTCCGTAGTGCCGACCCCGCTCTCCGCAAGCATGCGCTCTAGCTCTTCGAGATCGCTAGGGGTCAGCGATTTATTCATCCGCAGTTTGTGGATGGTGAGATGGTCTTGATGCTCCCGGAGGAAAACCCGCGCCTTTTCCCGGAACCGTTCAAAATCGTTGGACGAAGAATTAACACCGGGTAAGTCAACGCCCTCACCATCACCCATTTCATCTTCGAAGTCGGAATAGATGGGTTTCCGCTGTTTCTTTTCGATCAGTTTGATGAGATCGCGCAAATGCTTGCGTACACGCTCCAGCATCCCGACCGTAACATTCTGCCACCATTCCGCCGTCTGGATTTCCTGAATCAACGGCATCTGACTACGAACCATGGGGATCGCATCTTTCTCCTCCAGCAATCCGGCAATGGCCATGACCTGCTCCTGCAATCGCTGGAAAACGGGCTCGCTTCGTAGCAGTGCCAACTGGAGATAGAGGATCAAAAGATCAAACCGTTTGGCTTCCTCGCCTTCAGCCGGAAGCTCGTTGGGCAAGCCAGCCACCTCATTGGCCAGCTCGGCGTAATCGTCGTCCGATAACACACCCCAGTTTTCCCGCTTGGAATATTTCTCGATCAACCGGCGTTTTAGGCGCACAACGAAATTATCCACGTTCATGGCCGTCACTTCGGCATAAAGTTTAACCGCCAAATCACGACGGAGGTCAACGGGCACCAACGCCCCTTCATATTCAGCGAGGTCTTCCATGATGATTTCGCCGGATGTAGAGACGTCCTCCAAACAGGACAGTTCCTGAATCAGTTCCAGCCGCGAGCGAAACAACCTTTCGCCAAGGGTTGCGCCTGTCGAGCCGTCGGACGCATCGGGATTCAGGCTGAAATATTCCAGGTTCTGGCAAAAATCGAAAATGTAAAACTCCTGCTTGTCCTCCCCAGGCGCAAAGAGACCGGGGCACAACCGCGTCCCGCGCCCCAGCATCTGCCAAAACTTGGTCTTCGAGCGCACCAGCTTGAAGAACACCAGGTTGACCACCTCCGGCACGTCGATGCCGGTATCCAGCATGTCCACCGAGATGGCGATGTGCGGATTTTTTTCCTTACCCGAAAAATCATCGATCAAGCTTTGGGCATACTCGGTCTTGAAGGTGATGGTTCGGGCGAAGCTGCCCTTGAGGTGCGGATAGTTCTTATCGAACCGCTCCTGTATGAAATCGGCGTGGGCCTGGTTCTTCGCGAAAACGATGGTCTTGCCGAGTCGGTCGCCTCCCGCAACCTTCAAGCCACGGGTCATCAGATACGCGAGAACCTTGTCCACGGTATCCTTGTTGAAGAGCCATTGGTTGATGGACGCCGCATCCACCCGATCCGGGATTTCATCTTCCGCGTCCCAGTCGAGCTCCTCCCACTGCTCCTGCTCGTCCTCGGAAAGATCGTCATAGCGGATGCCCTCCCGCTGAAACTTTAACGGAACGGATACCGCCTTTGGAGGAACGAGGAATCCATCGGACACCGCCTCCTCAAGCGAATAGGCATCGGTCGGGACGCCATCCTCCAGATCAAACAGGCTGTAGGTGTTCCGATCCACTTCATCCTTCGGTGTGGCCGTCAGCCCCACCAGCAGCGAATCGAAATATTCAAAGATCGCCCGGTATTTCTCAAACACCGAACGGTGCGCCTCATCGATAACCACCAAATCGAAGTGCCCGACCCCGAACCGGCGCTGTCCGTCGCTGGATTCATCGATCAGCCCCATCATCGTCGGATAGGTCGAAACGAAGACCCGGCCCTCCTGCCCCTTTTCCGTAACAAGGTTCACCGGCGAGGAATCCGGCAAATGCTGCTTGAAGGCGTTCACCGCCTGGTTGACCAGCGCCACGCGGTCGGCCAGAAACAGGACGCGCTTCGCCCGGTTGCAGCGCATCAACAAATCCGCAAACGCAATAACCGTTCGAGTTTTTCCCGCACCTGTCGCCATCACCAGCAGGCTCTTGCGATCCTTGTCCTGCTCGAACGCCTCGGCAATGCGGCGTATCGCCCGCTTCTGGTAGTAGCGGCCAGCAATATCCTCGTTGATCGTTGCCTGGCCCAGCGGCTTCATGCTCGTCCGCCGCTGGATCATCAGTTCCAGCTCGGCCTTTTTGTAGAAACCCTGCACGGGTCGGGGCGGATAGTTCACATCGTCCCACATCCAATGCTCATAGCCGTTGGAATAAAAGATGATCGGGCGCTGACCGTACATCGCCTCAAGGCAGTCGGCATAGAGCTTCGCCTGCTGCTGGCCGACCCGCGCATCGCGCCGGGTGCGCTTTGCCTCCACCAAGCCCAGCGGTTTCCCGTCGTCGCCCCACAGCACATAATCCACAAAGCCATCGCCGGAATTGTTCGGCATTCCAACCACTGGAAATTCGGTGTCGCGCCCCGGCAGGTCGATGCTCCACCCTGTTTCCCGCAAAAGCAGATCGATAAAATAGTCGCGGGTTTCCTCCTCGGAATAATCGTGGTCGTCCTGCTGGCCCGCCGCCTCCTTCTTCGCCTCGGCCACCTCCGCCCGCAGACGCTTCAGCTCCGCGTCCATCGCCTCCTTGTCCGCCAGCAGGGTCGAGAGCTTCTCATCCCGCTCATGGAGTTCCTTCGCCAGATCCTTGAGCTGCTCCGCCGTTTGGAAGGGAACAGGAACCTCTCGTTGGAGCAATTCCTGATCGAACGCCAGCCCTGGGGCTGGCTTATCTCCACGCGCATAGGTAAAGGCCAGCCAATAGCCCGCATGGAAAAGTTCCCTCACCGCCGTCAGCGCATCGTACTGCCGGATCGGCTTGCGGCTGTGCACCGCCTGATTCCCCAGCCGCACAATCAGCGTCAGCTTGCTGAACACCGCCTGTCCCGTGACTTCCCGGAATGTCGGTTCATGGATCAGTGCGCTCAGGTTATCCTGATACGGCAGTTTCAGGGAGGGATCGTGTTTGAACGCCCACTGCACCAGCAGCTCCACCGCCCGCCGCGCATAAAAGCAGGCAGCACGCGGATCGGCATGGACGGCGTTTTCCGCCTTGGCCGCCGCTTCGGTGACCTCCGGCCACTCTCCTCTCAGGAATGTGAAATTACTGTTCATTTGTTAAATCCCCTGATTTCACCCGCAAAATATCAAACTAAACAAAACGCAATACCAACGACTTACGCAAATTACCGACCTGTTTCTTTGTTAAAACCACCAATTCCTTTGTTAAAACCACTGCAAAACACTCCACGTTCATTTGATAAAACCATTGATTCACTTTGGTTAACCGCGCCCTTAACCCTCGCTCTGCACAAATAAACAAATCGACATACCAAGGACTTACGAAAATTTCTTTTGTGCAAATTTTATCATTTTTGTGCAATTTCCCACGAGGGGACTCCCCAGATTACGATGCGTTTCTATAACTCTGTTTAGAACGCTGAAACTGAGTCACAATCATCCATATCTAAATGTTATCGATCAAAAGTGAGATATGGATTTCTATATCTCATCTTATTTGTCTGAACCCTGATCCTGCATCTGCACTTTATGATCCCTGAAAATGTCCATATATCGCCTGAAAATGAACAACCGATTACGCTTAAAACCGGTAATCTCCTCCAAAACATTGATTTGCTCCAGCGCAGCAATCAACTCCCGGGCTGGATTGTTATTAATCCCTAATATTTTCTCCGCCATTGAAATGGAAACCACCGGGGCTCCGTATATTCACAGGGGCAGGAAAAAAACTTTTATACTGGAACTGCTGTTTCCAACTTCCGGATTTAAAATCTTCAAACCGCATCACAACTCTCCCGCATTTTCCCATTTAACCGTTCATAAAAACAGAACGCGCGTCCCGCTCGTTCAGGCAGTTTCTTCAATTCCGCTCCACCGAGTAGTCGGCGAGGCCGCCGCCTCATGGAACTCCGGCCACTCGTGTTGCAAAAAGGTGAAGTTGCTGTTCATATTTTTCTCTTTGAGCCTATTTGAGCCCCGCTCGTATCCGCTCGTAAATACGTGCGCCCGCTCGTATCCGCTCGTAAACACCCTATCCCCGCTCATAATACGTACCCTTGCCCTGTCCTTTGGCAACGATGCTTCCTTCATCTGAAAGTTTCTTTAACAGCCGAGTGGATTGAAAAGGGCTGATTCGGCACAGATCAGCCACCTCTGCCCGCCGGATTGAGCCGTGGGCGTTAATATAGCTCAGCACCATCTGCTCCTGCTGGATGCGGTCAAACCCGCTCTGTCGTACGTATGCCGCCTTCTGTCCGGCATGACGGTATACTTTCGCGCTGAGGGTATAGGTGCGCCCTCGGCCCGTTCCGTGCGCGTCAACCACCCCGGACTCCATCAACCGCTCTAAAACGGATCGCACAGCACCTTCCGGTTTCTGAACGGCACCTGCCAGCTCCGTACAGGCCATGCGCCGCCCCTCGCGCAGGCTGGAGAGAATAATCAGACTATCGACCGGTAGCGCCCCGCCCGCCTTCTCTTCATGAGTCAAAATCATCTTGAGAAATTCAATGTCGGCATCGGCATTTGTCAGCTGAACCGAAACGGTTACCGCGTTCGACATACTGTAATCCGGAAGGGCTCGGCCATAGCGGAGCATTCCCTCAAAAATACGGTCAATACCGCGCCCGGTGCGTTCTGCCAAACCAATCCGTTTAACAATGTCCGCCAGCAAGGGGTTGCGAGAGCGAGGTGCCGTGGTCAACAGGTTTTCCAAAGTCACCCCTTCAACAAAACCACCGGGGCTGGAAATCGTCATGCCGTCATCATCCAGCCGAACATGTACGGCACCCAAGCGGGAATAATCGCGATGAACCAGCGAGTTTACAAACGCCTCGCGGAATCCCCGACGGTCATAGTTTGGAACCGGCACCCGGAACAAGCCGATATCGACCTCCTGTTCCTCCACCCGCGCCAGAAACAGGCTTTCGATTTCCTTGAAGGTTTGTAACAGGGGCTTGCGGAAGAATTCGTTCACCCGGACATCTGTCCCATGCAACACCTGGAACGCCACCTCATGAGCAGGAAGATGACGGCGCAATTCCGCCTCCTTTCCGAGGAGCAGCAAACCCGCCACCGTCGGGCAGTACACGCCTTCATGCCGGGTGGTTAATCCTAACGCTCCATCAAGCTCAGGGTCATCAAGGGCCAAAAGCGACTGGTCTCCACCATAAAGCCGGATAGCCTCCCGAATGCGCTCGCGCTCCAAAGCACTTAACTGTTTAACATCCAGCTCCACGACCGGCGCGGCACTCGGATCGACCAATCCCAAGCTCGACTGGCGCTGTATAAATTCATGCGGAAGAAAGGGAATGGATTCCGGGGTACCGTTCGCCATTAAACGCCGCCGTTGTAACAACCCTTCCGATGTCGCAACCAGTTGCCGGGATTTCGGGACATCGATCACACCGACTGGCGTTCCATCAATCAATACGGATTCGGCAGTAACACCCAAAGCAGGAATAGTTCTATTGGCAACCAGTGCAGACAATCCGGAAAGTTCACGATGAGCTTGGTGCAGTCCCGTCACATCGCCATCATCCTCGACGCCCAAAAGCAGCGCGCCACCGTCCGTGTTTGCCAGACCAACCAGAGCCGCAATCAGCTCGCGATCCGGCAGACGGTTCCTATCGCTCTTGAACTCCAGCGTCAGGCTTTCACCCTCGGCAATGAGCTTCCTGATTTCCGCTTCCGTTTTCATTGACAAAACCTCAATACGATATAGTTTCCATCCCGACCCTACCGAGCCGAAGGCCAACGCCCCGCGTCGGTTATAACATTAGGCGAGGCGGGGTTGCTTTTTCAATCCGTTCCACCGAACGGTCGGCGGGCCGCCGACCCTCCACCCATCGGAAGGCGGCTGCGCCGCAACCCTTCTGCCCGCCTTCGGCATTCATCATTCCTTGTTCATGATTCGATATTCCCCAGCTCCCCCTTGAACGCCCGATCCTGCAACGACGCAAACAGCGCATCCAGTTCCGCCAGTGATTTACGGTGCGCCGCCTTCAGCTTTTCCAAGGAGAGGATGCGGTCGGCGAATTGTTGCTGGAGCTTTAGCGGGGGGACTGGGATTTTCAGCGACGCGGCTTGTTTAGCATTGATGTTGAATTGAACAGCGGTGGCTCCTCCCGCTTTTTGCAAAATCAATTTCCCTCGATCCGATGACAGGAAAGAATAAAACCATACTGGATCACACTCCGTTTTGTCGGGGCGCATACGCATTACATGTGAATCAATCACCACAGGCTCCCCATGTCCTAAAAAAAGCGATGCCTTCCCCAGTTGGTTTTTGGAACCGATAGCTCGGGCTATAATAACGTCACCCTCTTCGAGTTTAAATTTCTCAAAGTCCTTGTCAGGGATTTCCACTCGTCCACATTTTCCAAATGCAATTTGGGAGGATCCAACCTCACCGACTCTCACAACAAGAACTCCAGTTCCTCTAGCTGGAATAGTAGTACCTATTCGTGGAGGAACGGCAAAAAGGCTTCCGCTATTTTTAACTGGCCACTCCATCGGGTTCGCAACCGGATCACCGAACATTTCGAGGAAGATGGATTGGGAGAGGGAGGCGAGGAGGTTGAGGGCGGCGCGGCGCTTCGCCCGCAACGCCTCCGCCTTGTCCAGTATCCCCGCAATCCGCCGCTGCTCTTCCAAGGACGGGAGGGGGATTTCAATATCACGAATCTTCTTTACTGAAAGGTGCTTTACAGTAACGAAAGGTGTTTCATCCTCAATTTTTTTCAGAGCAGGTGGCAGGAAGTGAAACAGATAAGAACTATCTAACTGATCGGTGTTGGATGAAATACGGCATACCCGCTGATTTAAGAGGGCCTCTCCTCCCTTCCACTTTGCGCGGTTAAACTCACCGTCCATTCCGATTAAGATATCTCCATCATAAATGGTGAACTTTGGGTCGAAATCACCGTTGTAAAAAGTTTCAGAATATCCCCTGACAATATCCCTGATTCGGATAATTGGCAGGTCTCCACCGTCGCCAAATTGCTTTGAGTTAAATGCAAATCCTGAAAGGATTTCCGTGCATTCTCCAACGGATGCTTTGGCGGTGCCGCTCACTTTAACAGCCCTTCCAGTTCCTGCATCCCGCTTTGAATCTCGCCTTCGATCTGGTTGAGTTCGGCGAGGATGTCCTGCGGCGGGCGGTGGTCGATTTGTTCGTGGACGACTTCCTTGTAGCGGTTGAGGGAGAGGTCGTAGCCCTCGGCGGCAATGTCGGCCTTCGGAACGCAGAAGCTCTGGGCGGTGCGCTCCCTCGCAAGCTCGGGATTTGAAATGCCCGATTTGAAATCTGAAATGCTCCGCCAACGGCGAAGCACATCGGGCAGGTTGTTTTTGGCGTGTTCGGCCTCGGTCAGTGGTTGCTTCGGCACGCAACCGAGCTTTTCTTCGGGCAGGAGCGGGGTGCGCTTGTCGTCGAGGCTCTGGCCATCGGCCTGCACGTCGTAGAACCAGACGTGGTCGGTTCCGCCAGAGTTGGTTTTGGTGAAGAACAGGATGGCGGTGCTGACCCCGGCATAGGGCTTGAACACGCCGCCGGGCAGGGAAACCACGGCATCGAGCTTTTGCTCCTCCACCAGCATCCGTCGCAGTTCCTTGTGCGCCTTGGACGAGCCGAACAGCACGCCGTCGGGCACAATCACCGCCGCGCGTCCGCCGGGCTTGAGCAGGCGCAGAAAAAGGGCGAGGAACAGCAGTTCGGTTTTCTTGGTCTTCACGATCTGAAGCAGATCCTTGGCGGTGTTTTCGTAGTCGAGGCTTCCGGCGAAGGGCGGATTGGCCAGCACGAGGGAATATTTTTCGGCCTCGCCTGCATGATCCTGCGCCAGCGAGTCGCGGTAGCGCACATCGGGATTCTCCACCCCGTGCAGCAGCATGTTCATGGAACCGATGCGCAGCATGGTGCTGTCGAAATCAAACCCGTGGAACATGCCGTGATGAAAGTGTTGTTTCAGCTTGGCATCGGTCAGCACTTCGGGATGGTGTTCCCGCAAATATTCGTTGGCCGCCACAAGGAAGCCACAGGTGCCGCTGGCCGGATCGCAGATGACATCCTTGGTTTGCGGGGCGGTCATTTCGACCATCAGCTGGATCATGTGGCGCGGGGTGCGGAACTGGCCGTTCTGCCCGGCGGAAGCAATCTTGCCGAGCATGTATTCATAGATGTCGCCCTTGGTGTCGCGATCCTCCATCGGCACCCCGCTGATCAGATCAACCACCTTGGCCAGCAGGGCGGGCGTGGGGATCGTGAACCGCGCATCCTTCATGTGGTGCGCATAGGTTGAATCATCCCCGCCCAACGTCCGCAGAAAAGGAAAGACGTGCTCCGCCACCACCGTAAACATGTCCGACGGGGCAAAGTGGCAGAACCGCGACCAGCGGAAGTCCTCGTAGTTCCGGCCCCGGTCGTCCTTTCCTTCCGGAAAGACGCGCTTCTCCATCGGACGCTTCAGGCGGTTGGCCTTGTTTTCCTCCAAGGTATGGAGATCGTCCAGGCGGCGCAGGAACAGCAGATAGGTAATCTGCTCCATCACCTCCAGCGGATTCGCAATGCCCCCCGACCAAAACGCATCCCAAATCCTGTCAATCTTGCCCCGCAGTTCCCCAGTAATCATGTCGTGTCCTTCCAAAAATCAAAACAGCCCATATTGAAGCAGGATAGAATATGCCTGTCCTCCAGCAACAACAAGAACAAGCCTGTAAGATTATGGGGCGAGAATGATCCTGAAATATTTCTGGGCTTCGTTGGTGCGCGTCGAAAAGATCATCGTATTGATCGACCCATTTCCAATAATCGCGTCGCCGACATTCTCCCAGCCGTTGCTGTCGGAAAGATCGGTCGTGGATTGGATCTGGTAATTGGTTCCGGCCACCGACTTCCACCCCACCTCAACCGCCGTCCACAGCATGGCAGAACCTATGTCGAACTGATGCGGCTGGGTGTCGTTGATGTATTCTTCGTAATTCGTATACCTGTCCCCATCGGAATCGTCGGTCGGCACACAGTTCGTGATACTGCCAAAGTGCTCGATCTCCCAATCGTCCTTAATGCCGTCTTCGTCATCGTCGATTTCCAACCACGCAATCCAACCCTCCCAATCTCCATCGGGATTTGTTCCAAATCCAACTATGACCTTTCCGTTATCTGAAACGGCCAATCCATATGTCAAAGACCATCCCGTCAGATCAAGCCCATGCTCATGAACAAGAACATCCTGGAGGTTCATCAGTCCACTGGATTCATCCCAGATAAAAGCTTCCGGGCCTTCATCAGAGTTGGAGTACCCGACGATTACGGAACCATCGGCGCTCGCATCCTCGGCAATAGAAATTTCACTTCCACCTGCAAAATCCCCCAATCCGATCAAGCCTTCCGAAGCCGTCCACCGAAAAGCCTCATGCCTGCCGCTGGAATTTTGGCTATAACCAACGATTGTTGATCCGTCGGCACTTATGCCTTTAGCCTCGCTCCTATCATCTCCCGATAATCGGCCGAGACCAACGCATCCGGTCGCCTCTGTCCAACGAAATGCTTCTCTTTCGCTTAAGCCGTTTTTATAATCCGGATATGCATACCCCACTACAATATCACCATTGGCACTTACGGCAGTAGCGACACTTTCAGCAGTCCCCGTCAAGAAACCTAATCCCTGTGCTCCGCCTTCTAAAGTCCATCTGAAGGCCTCACTGATGCTTTCTGATGGATAATACAACCCTACAATGACATCACCGCCTGAGTTTACATCATAAGCAGTACTGGTCGGCTCTCCGCCTAAATGGGTTCCCAAGCCCTCCATGCCATCAGCCACGGACCACCGATACGCTTCTTGTTGTCCCGCGACAGGCAAGTCGGCATAACCAACGATCACTGAACCATCAGCATTAACACCATTCCCTCGGTTTTCAAAAATATATGTCGCCAATGTGTTCGTTAGCTCTTCCATTCCACCATTTTGTGTCCACCTATATGTGGCTGTGTAGCTGGTCTCCACGCTGTTGCTTGCCCAGCTATTGCCAACCACCACTCTACCATCGGCACTTATGTCCCACGCTTCGCTTCGATACATTCCGCCCGGTAGATCACCAAGCCCCTGAAAAGCCGCCGTACTGGCGAAAACACAGTTTGCCGATATGAATATAGCTACTCCGGTAGTTATGCCCTTAATGCCCATGTCACCAACCCCGTTCAGTTGTTAACCTCCCCCCATTTCACATCCGAAATGTCGTACAATATAGTAAGGATTTAAACTTTTTTCTTTATTTTTTTATTTCTTCCAACATGCACAGGAGACTCCTGGACGCAACGATCCACTAGGCCATCCCCCATCGTATGGAACCAAAAGGGAGGGGCGGGGGAGGGGCCAGTCTTCGTCCCCGATCCGACAATCGCCATATTTCCGCATCCAAATCACAGTCGAAAATCCAGATCCGGAAAGGGATTGATGAGCAGATACGAATACCTCCAGAAATCTTGTGGTATTTCTGTGGTACTTCAGGGGGTCAGACAGATGCCTCCGGAACGAACCCAAACAAACAGACCCGAGCAGCGGAACAAAACAAAAACCCCGCTATCATTGGTTATAGCGAGGTTTTAAGGTGGTGGGCTCGGAGGGAGTTGATGCTACGCACCCTTCGGGCAGCACTACGTGCTGTCTCTCTGCGCTGCGCTCCGAGTGAACCCCGCTTCGGGGGTTCGGCGTCTCCCACTCACCGCACCACGCAAAAAAAGCCAGCCGTTGGCTGACCTTTTTAAGGTGGTGGGCTCGGAGGGACTTGAACCCCCGACCAAGAGATTATGAGGCTATTTGTTTTTGGATTATTTCTTAGCTTTATTCGATATTTGGCAATATTTGTTGTGTTTCGGATGTATTTCAGTTGATTTGCCGCACCCTTCTGCTAGCGTTTACGAACATTAGGAAGCAAAAGGGTACGCCGATGAAAACTACCAAAAAACGAGATTATTCCAAGCGCGGGAATGGCCGACTCTATATTCGCACGAAAGAAGGCAAAGAGAAAAAGCCAGGCCCTGGCGTTAAAGGAAACTACTATCTTGAATACAACCTCCCTACGGGAGAGGTCAACCCGGATACCGGCAAACCGATCACCAAGCGTAAAAAAGTTCGGTTGAATCATGCCGACGGCTCGCCGATCACCACCAAAGAGGATGCTGAAAAAGCTCGCGAGCGAATTGTCAGCCAGTATGTGGTCGGAGAGAAAAAAGAGCGTCTGCAGCGACTGAAAGCCGAGCTTGAGCTCGCTGAGCAGGAAGAGGCTCAGGTTTTTGAGGATCAAAACCCACCGCTGAAGGTTGCCACAGCATGGGAAACTTATCTTGCCAGCAATGATGCGCCGGAAACGGGAGAGGATACTCTGAAATATTATGCAGGCTACTGGAATAAATTCTCTCAATGGATTGGGGGGAAATTCCCGGACGTTATCTTTCTGCGGGACATTTCTCCCGAAATGGCCAATGGCTACGTTTCTGAATTGAATCGACGGAAGATTAGTCCGAATACATTCAACAAACACATTGGCTTCATGAAGCTCTTCTTTCGTGTATTGGAAGAGCCGGCACGCCT
Organism: Pontiella desulfatans; assembly: GCF_900890425.1. Classification (NCBI taxonomy): domain Bacteria; kingdom Pseudomonadati; phylum Kiritimatiellota; class Kiritimatiellia; order Kiritimatiellales; family Pontiellaceae; genus Pontiella; species Pontiella desulfatans. Next base: position 512,472 of record NZ_CAAHFG010000002.1, read on the forward strand.
AGAGGGAAATCCATTCGAGAAAGTCAAAAAGAAGAAACTGAAAACCAACGTTCGACGGGAGCTTAAAATCGAGGAGTTGAAAACCATCCTCGATAATGCCGAGGGACAATTAAAAACCCTGCTTTGTCTAGGGACCTTCACCGGGTTGCGTCTTGGTGATTGCTGTACCCTGAGATGGACAGAAGTGGATATGGATCGACGGCAGATTCGGCGTATTCCAAATAAGCTGAGCCACAACGACAATGCCCGCCCTGTGGTTGTCGGGATACCGATCGCTCTTTATCAAAATCTGAGAGAGACGCCCGTTCGAAAAAGAAAGGGTTATATCGTTCCTGAGTTCGCCGACCTCTACATGTACCGGAATGAAAGCGGACGGCCAACGCGGCAACCAGAGATCACCAAACAAATACAGGCACATTTCATCGATCACGGGATTCAAACCCACAGAGAAGGGACGGGCTTCAAGTTGCTGCCTGATCCGAACCGTCCGGGAAAATTTAAGAAAGAACACACGGGGAAACGGGCGGTTGTTGAAGTCGGATTTCATTCATTGCGTCATACCTTCGTATCTCTTCAGGCGGAGCGAGGAACCCCGCAAAGTACCGTCCAGGCCATTGTCGGACACGGGAGTCCCGCTATGACCCAGCATTACACCCACATCACAAACGAAGCCGCTCAGCAGGCTGCAAAGGCTTTAGACTCGGGCATCATCGATGCTGAATATGAAATTATAAAAAAAGTGCCAAGTTGGATACGGGATAAGCTTGTACAGATGACTGCTGATAATTGGGAATCCATACGCGACCAATTGTTAAGCTGAGTTCTGCGGGAGGTCTTTCGTTCCGGCTTGAGCTAGGTGTTCAACCTCATTCAGATTATAGCGCACTTTGCGGGATGAAATGCGGATTGGGTTTAAGAGGCCGGCGTTGGCGTAGCGCCGAACAGTAACCGGATGGACATCAAGAATTTTTGCTGCTTCCCTGATGGTGCCGGGGCGTGGTTTCTTTTCGATATTCACTGCGGCCAGTTGCTTTAAGATTTTCTGTGCATCTTCCGGCAAAACAGTTTCATCGGTAGAAAGAACATTTTTTATAAGCTCTATGGTTGTCCTTTTCATGATGCTACTCCTTGAAAATGCATGCGGCGTCACACTATTGCCGGATGGAAGTGGTCCACTACGGAGCGAAGACCGGATTGACTGTCACAAACATTGTTGACTGAAATTCGCACTTCAATTCCTTTTAGTTCACCAGGATCAAAATCGACCGGGTTACGGAAGATTCCGATGGCTTTGAAAAACTTGATTAAAGGGCTGTTATGCGATGTGGTCGATGTTATCGGGAAGCCACCGCACAGGATTCCTAGAAAATTTTGCGAGTTATCAAATATCTCCAGTTCATAATTGAATGCCCTGTAGTTCTGGCTACGGGTATTGGCTCCGCGCCCTTTGTGACCGCATGCAGTGACGATGGCGGTGTTTTTGAAACGTGCGGCGTAGGTGTTTTCTGTGTTTAGTAAGATCATGGCGGTCTCCTTTTTTACAGCAGAGCAGAGATATTGATGGGGCAGACATCCGATTTTTGAAAAAGTGATGGGGTTGCGTAAACTTCGACGTTTTTCTGACTAAACTCCTCCGCGGCTGTATGCAGACTAAAAAACAGATCTGTCAATTGCTGGCGAAACTCATCGAGTACATCAGCGAGAGGGAGAGAATCCGTTGCTTGTTCCGTGCAGATTTCTATGACGGCTTCGGGGGTGTAAGCCGTAAGGAGTTCCTGGCACTTGTCTGCGCACCATGAAACAAAGCGTTTGCTATAGCGAGAGGGGCCTTGTCGATGTCCAATATTGAGATACTGGCCTATTTCTTCAAATGTTTCGCCTTTGGAGTAGTGTCCGACAGCCGCTGCGATTTTCTGGCTTGCACAAGCATTTTCACGATGAATACCTCCCGGTAAAGATGCCTTTTTGGCAATCATCAAAAAATTAAGTTTGCGTGCGCAGTCAATGGCGTCTTCCCGAATTGTTTCTGCTATCTCATGTTTAGAGCTTTCCTTGTCAGCCATAGCACGGGCCGGAGAGAAAAAATCGATCGCTCCGATGCAACGTTGTTGGACTTCAGTGCTGTTATGAGTAAGGTTGTGCTGCATAAGATTTTCGTTTGGTGTCATTTGTTTCCTCCTGTTTGGTTGTGATGAGGCCTTAATGCCAGCGGAGGAGGAAAAACTCAGTTGATGTCGAATGCGCCGCATGCCGGGAATCCGACATGAACGAAACAAAATGCCGCAAATATTGGTTAATAGTGATGTCGGGAAGAGATTTACAAAATCCGACATAGTGACTTGTTTAAGGAGGACCTTGTGAGCAAAGCGATACAAATTAGAACACTGGATGACATTGAAGCCTTGTTGGTTTGGATAGAGGAAGAGGCACAGAAACCCAACCTCAGATTCTATCGCTTTGTGCTTCAGCGACTGTTTGATGGAGGTGAGTTCAGTGCAATCCATGTTGACACACTGATCAAGCTGATTTCAAAAAATAAGCTTTGGAGTGATCAGTTGAATCAGGAGACTAATACTGCTCCTGAAGTTCTCCGGGATCGTTTTTCCCGCCGTATACGTTGGCTAAACAAGCTCGTATGGAATGCAGATGACTCTCCGTACGCAACCACTTTGGCGATTGTCTATGACCGAGCCAGTTCGAAATACCAAATGGTTTCTGACTCTGAGCGTGTACAGATTGCTCGGGTCGGTCGACCGCCGCGTCGACAAACAGAAGTGAGTGTTGATTTCCATACGGATGATTTATTACAAGGGATGCCATGCCTCTCGGCTGACAGTGAGCTTGAATTCAGCATTCGTTCATCGATCAGCGGCTATATCCACATTTTTCATCGGGATGGGGACGGCTGTATTGACAAGCTCTTTCCTGAACACGGGAGTGAATTATTTTTACGGATTGATCGAGGTAAAGACCTGTATTTCCCAGATGCAATTAGCGATCTGTGTAAGCTCAAATGCTGGAAGATTGGTGCGCCGGATGTAGAGACTCCGGTTCAGCAACAGCTCTTAGTTGTGGTGACGGCTCGGAATGTTGATGTTGCAGTGGAAGATATTATCGAAGAATTCGGCGGAGTTCGTGCGCGACCGATCAATATCCAGCACATGCAGGTAGACGATCTGACTGAGCGCCAAAAGCTATCAACTCTTGCAGAATACCAACTCAATCGTTAAAGCGCCTTGCGGATCTCGTGGATGAGGAGCCCGGTCACGATAATGATGCCGAGCACGACAAGATTGCGCTGATCCATCGGCAGATTGTTTAGATCGGCAAATGGGCTGGAGACACGGACATATTCTTTAACGCTTGCAAAATTGATGAGCAGCAGAAGGATGCCGGCGAGTGCAATAAAATTTTTCCAGTCGATTCTCATGGTTTGTTCTCCCGGTTACGGCTTCCAAGCAGTGCAAAAATGCCGATTAAAACCATAATCAGAAATGCGAGGTTGTATTGCGGGGCATGCCCAGACCCGGGTATAGCGTTCAAAACGGAAACGCCAAGGCCGGGCAGTCCGTCAAGCAGCATGATCCCTGTCAGGGCCAACAGCAGTATCTGAATCAATCGTGTGTACATGTCAGCTCTCCATGTATTTCCAGAGTCTTTCGATCTCAATCGGCTTTCTCTTCCGTAACCCGGCTTTTGTCACAAGTTTTTCCACGACCCGGCGCTCCGGTTCTTTCGGAACCAGGCAGAGAATCCGGTCGATAAAGTCGGTGTTGGCAGCTTTTTTGAGGTTTTCAACCACATGCGAAGGGTTGGCGGAGCTGTTGAGTTCGATCTCAACTGCGACGCATTCTCCGGAAGGCTGTTTGCGGGCAATCAGATCGATATTTTTACCCAAAGCAGTGCCCTCAATATCGACGTGATACCCTTTACTTTTGAACCAGTTGGCTGTGCATTTCTGATAAAAGCAGTGCAGATAGCTCCCTTTGCCTTTCATCTTTTTGGGAGGCAGGCTGATCATGCGACAGCCGCTCTCGGTTAACTCATACAAGTCGCGCGGTGCTCCGGACCGACCATGAACTTTATGAATCAGAATCAGACCGTTTGATTGAAGCTCATCAATTTTCTTTTTCAGTGTCGATGATGGGACTTTTAGCTGTTTAGCGCGTTCTGAGAGTTTAACAAAATGGTGTTCATACATGCTGTTGAGCGTGCGAATTTCAAGCGAAACCGTTTCGGGTTCCGGTGTTGGCTTCGGTGAAACAGGTTGTTTGGGACCTTCCGCAGGTACGGGTGGTGCGAATGTTGCCATCCGGAAGAAAGAATCCTGAATTCTCTGATTTAACTCATCCGGAGTCAGCCTGGGCGATAGAGCCGGGTTGTCCATATTACATTCCACAATATGCGGCCATCGGTTGTCGGCAATAAATGCCTTTCCAATGACTGGATGACGGATTACGTAGTCACGCAGATCGGGGGTGCAGCTGCGAAGTCGGAGAAATTCATCCGTATCGCGTGAGCGGCCGAATCCGCCCACCATCATGCGGGTGTTGGTATTGGCTAACAGGCTGTGGCTTAAATCGGTGGACAGCTGACTGGCGGCAATCAGGCCAATCCCGTATCCGCGCGCTGTGCGTACGACATCAGAAATAAATGAAGGATGACCTTTTAGCTCATCCTGTCTTCGAAACAACGATGATGCCTCATCAATTACAATCAGATTTTTGAGTCCACCTTGCAGTCCGGCAGTAACTTTCCGGTGTAGAAACATCTGGGCCATAAGCAGGCTGATTAAAAAGTTCTGGATTCCGATATGAGGCACATCGTGGAGAAGAATCAGGCAGTGATCGTTGAGCAGTTCACTGATTCCAATGTGCCGGGAGGTGTTAAACATGCCAGGCAGACTGTGAAGCAGATTGGTCAGGCGGTTGATGACGGTTTGCTGCTGCTGGCCGTTTTTTGACATGGGTGAGTATTTGGTAGCCTTAATAAAGGAGAGCAGGTCGTTGAGGTTCGGGTATGTTCCCTCCTTCTTTCGGATATCAATCAACCTCAGCGCGTGATCCATCAAGAAGCCCGAACTGGCTTCCAGGATATCCAGGTAATTAATCATGCATTCAGTAAAAACTCCGATCCAGACCTCGGTTTTAATTCCTTCAGGAGGAAGCAGAGGATTAAACGAGAGATGATTTACATCCAGCACGTTGAATTCAGGATACTTCGCGAGCAACTCTGTAAACTCCTGCTTGCGTTCCAGAATCATAATCCGGGGAGCATCGGCCACCTGAAGGATCTGCAGCAGCAGATTTTTAATCACCGTTGTCTTGCCGCCGCCGGTCTGTCCCATCACCAGCAGATGCCGAATCAGACTTATAATATCGATTCCATACATGAATCCGTGATGAGGCATTACGCCCAGCCGGATTGCACCGCCCAGATATACCTCATCGCGGGGTGCGGTTTTGCGGAACGGATCCGGATCAAGCCGCTGCAGTTTGATTTCTTCAAGCAGAGTTTCCCGTAGGTCACGGATAACGGTTTGATCCCGGGGATCTTCCTCGACCCATTTCATGAGGAGTTTGATGCGGGGTACGGTATCGAGTCCATGTCGGCGAATCGTATGGAACAGGTGGCGGTAATCCCCGTTCGGGGAGGGAGATGAACGTTTCATGCGGTTCCTCGCTTTTTTGTGAAGGTTCTTCAATGATCAGGGGTTTTAGAAAAAGGCCCAGCAAACACCCGATAGCTTTCAGTGGCTTGCGGCGATCCATTTTCTTTTTGCACTTTTTGCAGACAAACCCTTTTCCATCGACGTGCTTTAATTCGAACGGTGCGACGAGATGTCGGCACACGCAGTCTTCATTTCGGGTGTCATTGCGCATGCGTCGGTATTCCCGTTCGCAGGTCTTGCAGACGGGCTTTCCTGAGATGTAAGAGGTAAACGCAATATCTTCGGTTTTACTCACGTTATGGCCGCATCCGGAAACATGCACATTGTTTTTAAACGTACGCCTGAACTTTCGACCGGTTGAGTCGGTATACACCTGTACGCCGCGACTGAACCGGGTTGCCGGCTGTCCGATCACTTCGGCATGGTTGATTTCGTCAATGATGCCGGTTGCCCCCGGCGGAAGCTCGGGCAACTCAAACGGAAGCTCCGGCTCGTCCGATTCCTCTCTGCGATCAATGATGTCTGCCAGCCAGCGAAAAAACGTTGCCCATTCCATAAAAACACCTCCTGAACAAACAGGAGGCGTCACACATTATGGGTTCAGGCCTGGTCATTCTGCTGTTTAACCGGGCATCGGTTTGCTCCAGCGCCGGCTACAGCTTTTGCACTGGCGGATTTTTGAATCGGTGCCTCTGTTTCTCCGGATTCCTTTTGAAATGCTTTTTGTTGACCCGCAATACGGGCATTTGTGCGGTCTGCCTCTTGGCATAAAGATCACCTCCATAGGCAGAAAAGCTCCGGGTCTTTATATGTTTTTCGGTAAAAAGTGTGACAGCGTCAGGTTCTATGCACGGGATGTGTGTCCCGGTTGTTGAAAAACCATAACGGAGAACAAAAATGAACCAGCAGGCCATCATGAACCCGACCATCCATCAGCAGATCAACCATCACCACCAGCAGATGCATTTGCCGCCCGTTTTTGAGCAGCGGCAGTTTATGCAGCCGACCATTCGGGAGCAGATTCAGATGGCTCCGCCGTTGAGATATGGATCCCGGATGTATTAGCCGCATCTTCTTCAGCCCCCGGTTTCGGGGGCTTTTTTGCGTTTGCGGTTAAACGGTCACGACTCACCTGACGGCTTCTGATCATCCTCTTCCACAGCCTGCTGCCGGCATTGATACGGAGGCCCGCTGATACAGGCCGGCTCTTTCATCCCGCTCTTTGCCGCTTCCGCCAGTGCCGGGCCAAGCAGATCGTCAATCAGATATTTTTCAGGACGAATACCAAAGCCGGTTGAGCGAACCTGTTTCATAATCTCAATGATTACATTCGGTTTCACGTAGCCCACATCAATGCCGTATTCCTTCGCAACTTCAGCAATGGCGAGTGTGATGATTTCTGCACGGGTTTTGGGTTCAAGCGGTCTGTAAACCAGGAAACGGCTGATACGGCCGATAATTTCCGGGGCCAGACCTGCGGCGTTGAGCCGGCGTCGGCACACTTCGTCCTCGACAGAACGGTTTCCAAACGCGTTGCGGCTGTCGAGCTCATCGAGAATCGCTTTTGCATCCAGATTGCTGGTGAACATAAAAACGGCATATCGGCAATCAATCTCATGACTACCCTTGGCACCGGATGCCGACGAGATGCGTCCTGCATCCATAGCGTTCATCAGAGTCCGGAGAATGGCGGGATGAGCTTTTTCGATCTCATCAAACAGCACAATCGTGCGTGGGTTGGCTCGCAGTGCATCGATCAGCTGACTGCCATCGCCATGGCCAAGATATCCCTGTGGAGCCCCGAGCAGCTGGCTGACACGGTGCGCCTCCTGATACTCCGACATATCCAGGCGCAGGTACTGATATCCTGTGCACTGATCGTCAAACTCCCGCAGTCTTTTGGCGAGCACTTCTGCCGAGCGTGTTTTGCCGATCCCGGTCGGTCCCACAGCAAATGCGACAGCCGGACGCGACGGTTCTTTGCGTGCCAGATGCCGAACCATAATGGCTGAAAGAGCATCAATGGCATCATCCTGACCGAGTACACTGGCTTTCAGCTTCGCGGCCAACGCATTCTCATCAAGATAAAGCGGTTTGTTCGGATCGGGAATTCCTGCTTCGACGGAAGCCATGTCGGTAATTGCTCCTGATGAAGCTTCCCGGGGCGTTAGTTCAGAAGGGGCAGGGCTTTCATCGGTCTGATCGAATGCCGCAGCGATCGGACCCTGCAGCCAGGAGACCATCTCCGCAAACGAAGGAAGCTCAATCATGCCCGCAGAGAACCATCCGGCGATTGATGCGTCTGCGCCTTGATATTGCACTCCGCGCGACACCAGAAGCTTTGCACTGCCTGTGTTGGAATCGACTTCAAATCCGAGGTCGGCCTGTGCCGGGGTGCAGCCCGAAGGCAATTCCACATGTTGAAACCGAATACAGGCATTTTGAGCTCTCTGCTCCAGATCCGAAAAAGCCGCATTATTCTGATTCAGAAACCGTCTCATTGTTTTTTCCTTCGGTGTTGATGGTTGTTTTGTTGCGATCACTCAATGTGCCGATGGCGTTACGGAGGTCGCCGGTACCGCCGCAGTCCGGACAGGATGGATACCCGGTTTCGAGACATTCCTGCTGCTGCGGAAGCCACACCGGCTCGCCGAAAAACAGGCGTGTTTTGTCGGCACCTTCAAAAACGCGGTCAAAAACCTTCAGCCCCATGGTATCTGAAAAATCCGGATCCAGCCGCAACTGGATCAGGTTGCGGTTACCAATCTGTTTCAGCGTATTGCCCCAGCGGGGGTGATCTGATCCATGATGAATCATCGCCAGCGCAAGGAAGCCTTTAACGGCATTGAGTTGTGCGGTGGCAAAGATCGGTGTTCCGTGCGATGTCACATCGTTCTCATTGTGTTCTTCGAGAAAATACCGGTAGCGGGAACTCAGAATACAGCGGTGACAGGCCGGGGTGACGCCGGGATAGGTGAATGTAATCTCCGCCCCGCGTCCTTCCTTGTAGACCTGAGCGCAGAGGCTGGGAATGCCGTAGTTCAGCGCAATCTCATTGATGCGAGCCTGTGCAAAAAAGTTGTCGGTCAGGCCGCAGAGTATCGTTTGGCTGTTTCCTGCAATCAGTTTTTCAATTTGATCGGCTTCCAGATCTTCCAGTTTTTTTTGGAGGGGGATGACATACGCTTGAGGGTTGATATCGCGAATGCGTTCAGCAATACAGTCCACCTTGGGCCGTCCGATATCTTTGCGATACACTTGTTGGGTTGCCAGATTGGTTTCTGAAACAAAGTCAGGGTCAATCAGTACAAACTGGCTGATTCCGGCTCGTGCAAGCTGTTCGAGCCACTCGGCAGCACCGCCGGCGCCGGCCGCGATGATCCGGGTGTTGTACATTCGACTCAGATCATAGGCATCTTTGACCCGATCAAAGGTTTTTGTCTCAACGGGCTCCTTTTTACCGAGCGTAATGCGATCGAGCGGCACATCGGGCTGCAACGTTTCAAGCGGTCCGGTTTTCTTTTCCGAGGAAATAATTTCAACCTGCCCGCGTCTTATAACAACACCTTCCTCGGTTTTGCAGGCGAACCATGGAGTAAGAATAAATTCTCTAGTATCGGCTACGGTGTTGATGATCGGAAGCCACAGATGGTCCAGATCGTCAATGGCGTTCAGAATTTTTTCCGCATAGAACCGGTCTCCAGCAGACGGCATACATCCTTTTCCGGGATGACTGTGTGCAAAACCGACCAGACGGATTCCGGCAGGATTCCATTCCTCCTTAAGAAGGGTATTCAAGGCCATGTGATCCGGAGAATAGGTCACGGCTGATGTGCTGCTGCTTTTGTCGAAGTGATAATGGGTCACTGTGCCGTCTTTTCCTCCGAGCATCCCGCCCGATTCTGCCTTTTGGATTCCGATGCTGGCAAAGATGGATTGGAGTACCTTCTGCGTCATGCGCAGAATGAGACGGGGATCTTTATTTTCATAAGCGTTCATAGGGGTTCCTTTCTTAAAATTTTTGTCCAGTTCGGATATATTTTTGGGTGTTGTCAGCCCACAGTGCGGCGACTTTTTTTGCTTCTTCAAGCGACTTAAGCGGATGGTTCCAGCAGACATATTTTCGGTTGCCGTCTGAGCGGCGGTGAGTCGAATGGGCGTCGGTGGCTCGGTTGTTATAGGATGGTTGCCACTCAATATATGCACGCCACTCACGGCCCTTTTGTTCAAAACTGAAAAAGTAATCCGTTGATCTGTCTTTGGTTCGGTATTTCAAACGATAAGCCATTGTTGTTCTCCTAAGTTCGCCCCTTCCAAAATGGAAGGGGCGGTTAAGGGTTAATGAAATGTCCCTGCGGGGATTTCATCCCCGCCGCAGAAAGTGCCTGCGGGGAGCCGGTCGGCAGCTATACAGCTGCGTGTTGCTTTTGTCTTCATTGGTTCTCTCCTTTCCGGGTTTGGGTTTCATGGGCACGCCGTGTGCCCTTATGTATACTTCAGGTGGAACATGTTTATCTGAGGTGCGGGCGGTGGCCGTCGCGAACGCGATAATAGCGATCAAACTCCTGAGCAAGGCGAAGATCTTCTTCAATGCGCCGACGCTGATCGTCAAGGAGCCCGATGCCTGTCGTACACGGATTACAGGGGTTGTTGTATTGCGAATAACTCATGGCTCTTTCCTTTCATCTTGGTTGGTGTCTATAGAGTTTGGCCGTGACACAGTTTTATGTCTGAGAGTCGGGCGCTCTGTTTGAGGTAAGGGAGTCAGATTCAGCATCAACTGTTCTGGACAATCTTTTTTGGGTTCCGGTTTTCTGTTGCGCGGACGTGTCATTCGGCCTCTTTTTTTAATGAATTTCTGTCACAGCTTTGTGCTGAGCCTCTTTTGAATTTCTCAAAGGCCATTTTCCTGCCTTGATGGCAGCCTCTCTGCGGGCCGTCCATGACTCGCCTCTTGCTTTTCCCCGGCTGAAGCGGGTTTTTCCGCTTCCGTAACGCGGCGTCCATTCCCGGCGCAGAATTTCTATGTCTGTTCTTGCTGTTTTCATTTCCAGATCTCCTTGCATTGCATAGACTCTGAGCGCGTCACACTTTCAGCAGTTGTTCTGCAGAAAGCCCATAAGGCCGATGTTTGGATTTGCCCCGGAGCGGGCATGGTGCAAATCCGCGAGAAGACGGGTTTGCGAGGTGAATAAATGACAGAAGCAATACAGAGAGATATGCGATCAAGGACGGAGCCGCTGATTCACGCGGTCCGAGCGCATGAACAGGGTGCGAAAAGCTGGAGTTTTTCTGGCATCGCGGCGCGGATGAACCGTTTGTACGACCAACTCAACAACGATTTTTTTAGGGGCAAATTGCCGAAGGCACTGATTTCTATCGGGCCGGATCTGATCATGCGTTACGGATACTACCATGTCGGCCGGGACGGAATCGGCGCGAAGCACAGGATTCACCTGAACTCGCGGCATTTTGGGCGGAGCGAGTCCGATGTGGGGGTGACGCTGCTGCATGAAATGATTCATGTATACCAGCACCTGTTCGGGAACGTGGGTCACCGACATCGATACCACAACCGGGAGTTCGCGGATATTGCCGGAACACTGGGGTTTGAAGCGCAGGTCGGTACCGGGGTGACGAAACAGGTGAGCGGATGGTTGCGAACCAAACTCGATCAGCTGGGATTTTCCGCGTTTGAGAAAATGATTCCCGATCAGCAGGCAGAACCGATCCGAAAGCCGCTTCGAAAAGTGATGTGGAAATGCATCTGCGGGCAGGAGGTTTGGGCCGAGCGGGGGTATGCGCTGGAGGCCGTTTGCAAAGTGTGTCATGGTGCGTTTGAGCGACCGGATGAACTGACCGAGCCGGACGAGGAAATAGATCTTGCCGTAGCTCAGGCTGCCGCCTGAGCGCAATCTTTATATACCTGTGCACTTAGGACTGTACTATGAACATAAAAGTTTCTGAACGGGACAGGCTATGTAAATTACTGGATGAGAAACACGATGAGTTGGTGATGCGGTTCCCCGGCAGCTGGATGCATCGCCATGTTTTGGGAGAAATTGCCGAAATCCGCAGTTGGTTATATGCAGCTGTGCCCAAGGCATCAGCTTCCCGGATTTGTTTTCGGGTAAGCCACTGGAATTGACCGAAACATTTATATAGTTCAGCCCATATCCTTATCTCAAGATGCGGAAAAAATTTCAGTACACCGGACTCAATCTTCAGGAGAATCACTGTGAATTGTCTCACATGGGGTTGGGTTCGGCTTTGGCTGAAAATCCATCTTTTTCTTATGACCGGGTGATTCTGGAGCGCGAACGGTTATGCAACCTGCTCGACTCCAAAAAAGAGGAGCTTGCGATGTGTAAACCCGGCTCATGGATGCACCGTGAAGTTCAGGTGGAAATCGACGAGATCCGTCGACGACTCAATATGAGCTGAATTCTATAGTCCGAAAAACTTTTTAGCCCGGCTCACAAATCCGCTGTTTTTTTTGTTTGGGAGTGCCAGACAAGCTGTTTGTTGGTCGCGCGGCCATCGTCATGATGTGGCAGGCCTGTGAACGATCCAATAATCCTTCGTCAACGGCCTCATCAATCAGTTGGTCTGCGACTTCGCGTGGCAGCTGGCTGATAAAATCGCGCATGTCCTGAAGTGTATCCGGGTCGCCGGAGAGTGCGTCATCGAGCAGGTTGTTCCAGCGATCCATGATTCCGCCGACATCATCAAACATGGATACCCCTCCGCTAATAGCTTTGTATTCATTGCCGGTCAGGCGGCGCTGGAGCCGGCAATCCAGAGCAATCGATTGATCCTGATATTGCATATCCGAAAGTTCTCCTGCTTCGTGCATTTCTTCCAACTCCTCCTTTCGTTCCCGGTTCTGTGCATAGAGATGGTTGGCATCGTCAATTGCTTCCATGGCTCCGAGAACATGAGGAAGATAGAGGTCATTATCATGTGGTGAGTTCGCCGTACGATCTTCATACAGTTCCAGCTTATTTATCAATTCGCGGTGTAGGTCGTAGTATTCGCGGTCGGCGCTGGATACATAGCGGCTGTCTTCGCGCAGTCTGCGGAAATGCTCTTCTTCTTTTCCGTCGGCAAAAAACTCCAGAATGCGGTCTTCTGCCTTGGCAATGATGTCATCTTCATAATCCGTTAACTGCTCATGCGCTTCCGGCTCCTCCCGGTCTTCTTTTTCTTCCCGGCTGCTTAACAGACTGGATTCCACCCAGTCGTCAAAACAGGTCCGTTCGTCGTCATCAGACTCAGTCTCACCGCCGGGGCCGGAGTTCCTTTCATATTTCTGCGCAATGCGATCCATTTTCCGGAAGTGACGTTCGTCTGCAGATTCCGGTTTTCTGAACACCTTTTCATCGTCATCTGTTTCAAAAGCGGTTAACTGCGGGACGCTGATGCCGTGACCGTCATCCGGTTCCATATGAGCATAATCATAGAAATCGCCGGCGTGTTGTTCGGCCTGCCGCAGGCCGTGATTGCTGTTGGTTCCGCTGCTGTCTTTCCGGGTGTGCTGTTCATGATCTTCTTCTGCCCATGGGTCTTCGGCATCAGTGGTATCCTTTTCGGTGAAATCATATTCATCATCAAAAGATGAGCGATGCTCTTCGAGCCACTCATCCTCATCGAATTCTTCGCCGTTTTCTTCGGCCTCCAGTCGGGCTTCTTCCAGTTCGGCTTCTAATCCCTCATCCCAGTTGTCCATATATTCGCGCATACAAAACCTCCTATATGAAAATTCCCTGTCACACTTAAACTGTGACGCGATCCTGTATAGGCAAGGAGGTATGTTATGAAAAAAGTTATTATGTCTGTACTGCTGGGGATTGGCTGGGGCCTGGTCATTTACTTGGTTCAAAATCCCCCGACAACCCGGGTTTACATTTATTATCCCGAAGTGGATTTTGGTGAAACATATACAGTTAACTTGGGGGATGGTGTTTCATTGGTCTTTCGTAAACATACTAATCAGTATGATCGAGTTGCCTGGGTTTCAGAGTGTAAAGTTACCATAGAGCAAGTTGAGCAATATGAGCAGAACTCGCTTGAATACATGTATTACCAAGAAAGTGAAGACTGCGGGACGAATGACACCGCCACCATGGTTTATAAAAATGAAGCACGTAAGCTGTGTGATTGGCTGACTCAGCGGGAAACGCTGAAGAACCGCCTGCCAAATGGATATTATTATTCCGTCGTTCCGATGGAAAATTACCACGATTATGTTGTTCGTGGTGATGATATTCAGATGCTGAATGGTTTTTACGTGAAGTTGAGTAATAAACAGCACGAAGTGGTTTCATCGCCCCTCCTTGATAAACTTGTAAAGGACGGGGCCGGGGTCGCACATCGTATCGAGGACCATCTGGGTCTCTGCATCTTTTTGCTTATAGCGGGCATCATTATTATGGGCTTGGTTCTCTTTTGTTGGAACGTTTGTCGACACAAAGATATTACCGACGAAACTTAAACTCCTTCTGCTGGATTTTCTTTTCGTCCTTCAACTTATATTGCGTCAACGCTTTCAGCTTTTGTTCGGCTTTTTTGATCTGTTTGAGGTCGTGCTTCAGTTGCGACTCCATCCGCAGAGCAGTTTCGGTTGCAGCAAGCGATTGGTCCTTTTGTTTAGCCATCGCGTGCGTGGCAATCACATCAATCTGCCGCCGCAGTTCCTGATGCCGGGTCTCGGCACTTTTGAGCATCTGCTCAATCGCATGTTCTTCGAGGATTTTCTTTCGTTCGAGCAGGATCTGTTGCTGGAGTTTTTTCCGATCCTCATCACCCAGCTCTTTGCAATATTCCCGCAGTTGCTGAAGCTCTGACCAGTCAAAGTTTCGGAGCCGTCGATCCATGATCCGGACTCGATCCAGCGTTTGGATGACATAGTCGGTCTGGTGTGAAATTTCCACCGTGGCTTGTGACACAGCTTTATAATCCGGCATTGGGTGATTCAACTCTGTTTTGATGCCCAGCAGCGTCTTCGTGACCTTGCGGTCTTGCTTCTGCGCAACAGGGATTTCCCTGCCTTGAATCTTATTCACCTGCTTGAGTTCGCTCTTTTCACGTTTCTGGTTGAGTCGGGCGACGAACCCGGCGTCGCTGCCATCCTCCGGCTTGGCATGCGGCCAAAGGCGCATGAAGAACTTCCAGGCACAGATTAGGAACGCTATCGCCGCGATCAGCACCAATGCCGGCGCATCCCGCAGTACCTGCGGCAGGATGCCTGCCGCGAGCAGGTAAATGATGAGGTAGGCGCAAAGCGCGGCGGTATCCCACTTCATACCCAGCTGATGCAGGAGGTGAAAGAGCAGCAGGCCGAACAGGATCAACATGATGATGGCTGTGAGGCCTCCGGCCATTCGCAGGTTCCAACCAAACTGAGCCTCGGAAATCGCTAACGCTGTTCCGAGAGAAATGCCCAGTGCTGTCGCCAGGGCCTTGCCCGGTCGCCCCCGGAACCGGGTTCCAAAGATTGCCTGGCACAAAGCAATAAATATAGTGCAGTAGATAATGAGGTCAAACAGAGCGTAGTATTTGTCATAGGTCGCAGCCAGGTTCCAGTTGGCAAACGGAGCCAGCGCATCTGCAAAAGGGTCAACACTCATGCAAGCATCACCTCATCTAAGTCAAAGCTGTTGAGGATGGATCGCTTCATCGCCCGCAGGATTTCCGGAGGAGCGGAGAGATAGATCTCCTTGGTTCGGCCATACCGGCCGCGCGAAACCGTTCGCGCCCGGATGAAGCCATACATATCGAGCTCGCTGAGCAGATCGGTAAACGCCCGCTGCGTCAGTGGCGGCAGGCCGGCTGTGTGGCAAAAGTTTTCATAAACGATGTAGGCATCGCCGGTGTGCAGTGCCCGGCCCCGCGCCTTGCCGGTCAGTGCGGCATACAGTGCCGCCTGCAACTGCTTGGGACAGGTTCGGATCATGGCAAGGTATTTGTCCTTCTCAATCTCGCCGTAGGCTTCGTCCACGCAGTCTAGCGTGATCTTCTCGCCCTTCTTTTCCGCGAGCTGCGCGGAGCGCGTCAAAAGGTCTACGGCTTTCCGGGCGTCGCCGTGGGTTCGCGATGCATACGCCGCGATCTTTGGCACGACACCTTCGTCAACCATGCCCGGTCGCAACGCCTTTTCGACCCGGATGTTGAGAATGTGCTGAAGGTCATTCGCGTTATAGGGATCAAAGATCAGTTCCCGCATTTTCAGGCAGCTTTTGATTCGCGGATCAAGGTTTTCTGTCCAGCTCAGACGGTTGGACGAAAACAGCAGGATCAGCTTCGCTTCAATTTTCTGTGGAAGGCGTTTGATCAAGAATTTGTAGAACGAATCCGGATCGGTCCGGACGTTATCGGCCTCGTCGATAAATACGACGATATATCCTTTTGCTTTTCTCAGCTTCGTTTCGATGGAGCGCATCAGGTCATCAAGGCTGATGCCTCTCTTGTAGTATTTGCTCGCGCCCATCAAACAACCGAGGTTGTTGAGTGCACGAAAGCAAGGAGCGGCGCAGCACAAGTCGAGGTGATATTGCCGAAATGAAATGCTTTGCTCTTTGCAGAGCTGGGCAATTTCGTGAAGCAGATACAGCAGAGTAATGGTTTTGCCTGTGCCGGTTTTCCCCAGCACCGACAAATGAACCGGATGCCCGCCCTGAAAGACCGGGGCGAAGTGGCGGGTGATTTCACCAATCTCTCGGTTCCGGACGTTGGCATTAAATATTTCTGTCAGGACGTCAAACTGTCCCTCCCGCGAGAGCTGTTCGTCATCGAGATATTGTGGAGATTGAACAATCGCGTTTTTGAACGCTTCATACAGTTGTTCCCTGATGTGGGATTGAATTTTGGTTTGCATCTGAAAATCACCTTCCAGAGGAAAGGAGGTGAGCTGATCTATTTAAACTTTTCCGACCCCTGGGAGGTGGTGACACGGTTTTTTCCAAGGGTTGGAATCAAGTTTTCCAATGTCTGGAAAATGAACAGGCTTGCTCCGTTGGAGCCTGTTCAGGCTGCCGGAGGTGCGAAGAAAATGAGCGAATGCTTTGGAGTGAAGATAGAGGCGGAGGGGCTGAACGAAGCCCGCCTGGAAGATGTGCGCGATGCGTTGTGCGCAGAATGGGATATTGAAGAGGATGAAATCCACTTTGAGCCCCGACCCAAACGAACCGCAAATATGGTCGCGATGACCACCGGCGGACCGTGCGCAATGGAAACCGAAATCGAGTTTACGGATCGGATTGCGCAGGCCATCTGGGAAGCGAACGGTAGATATTGCCCCGTGCGAATCAGCATCGAAGAGGATGCGAATGTACGCGTGTTTTGTGAGCGCGATTACCAGCGCATCTTCAACCGAAACGCCACATGACATCGGGAAGAGATGCTGGTGAGATGCAAGTCGATGGCAATGAAGCTGTAGAAGTCTACCGCGAATTGTCACCGGCGAAGCAGATTGCCGGCTGCTCTTTTCGAGAGTGGGAGTAAATTTCCGGTGCGGCCTATATATATACCTATCTCTATCTAAAAGAAGTAAGTAGTAAGTACTGTAGAGAGGTGACGCTTATAAAGCAGCGTCGGCTGCCGCCCTGCCGCTGTGGTTATCAGTTAGCGGTTAATGGTTGCGGGTCGTTTTGAATGAATGGCCATGAGAAAAGCATCCTTGATGCTCCAGTGGAAACTCACTCTCGCCGATCATCGCGAGATTGTCTTGGGTGCCCGTAGACAATCTGCGCAAAAGATGCAGGTTGCGAGGTAAATGAAAAATGAGTGAGAACAAACCGATTAAGAAATTTGGAGCAGGCGCAATCTCAGCGTCTGTCTGGAAGAATGAATTGAAGGATGGAACCGAAATCAATGCGGTGACTATCGAACGTCGATATCAGAACAAAGACGGCGAATGGCAGAGCACAACCAACCTGAGGGTGAATGATCTTCCACGGGTTGGGTTGCTGGCTCAGAAAGCATACGAATTTCTGGTATGCGCGAAACACGACGATGTCAAGGCGGCGGAAGAATGAGGGGACTCCCTCATGTCCAACTCCACGGTCGGGAATACCTGCTGGATGTTGCGGCAAGTGAGCTGCAAAATCCGAAACATCCATGGGACGTCGTGCCGCTGAATGAAGCGGAGCTGGAATACTACAAGGCGCTGGCCGGAGGCGCCGCTTAGGCGCTTTGTGCGCCCCTTAAAAAAACGATGAAAAGCATTGGCCGGCCGGGCGCGGCGGGTCAAATAAATATCGGGTTTCACGCCTAAACGCATAAAAGCCGTTCGCTCTTCGCGAGCGTCATTTTAAGCGATTCCCCCGAGGGGTCGGCTGCCCGAAGATGCCGCTCGAAAAAAGAGGCAGATGACCGATGAATCAGACAGGTGAAGAAGTAACTTTCGAATGGTTCATAACCGACCTCACGACATCGGCGGGTATCTCTTTTACGGGGGTAAAAGATACCCGCAAAGACGGGCGTCGAAGAGGTATAAATAATGAACCAAACGAAAGTGAATCAAATCATCAGCTACATCAAAGTGCAGGATGAATTTCCGTTTGATGTTTTCGATGTGGAAGATCAGGAGTCCGTACTTGGATACTTTGGCTTCCACCCCAGACTGGATGATGAAGAACGGAAAATAATACAGGCCGAGCTGATGAAAATGGCGGAAGCAGCGCAGACCGCAGAAATGGCTCGAATCATGTGTGCTGAGCCGGTGCCGCAGAGATTGTACCGAAGAAAATACTGCACAAGAATGGAGCAGTCAGTCAGTGCAAAAGAATGGTTGAAAACGCTGCCCGAAGAACTTCGGGGCAGTCTGGCCAGCCAGGTTTAGGCGAAGGCCTTTGGCCTATTGGGCGGCCACTGCCGCAGGCTGGGGAATAGCATGAAAATGACGGAGTAAAAAGTGAGGATTGATTCCGATGTAGCTCCAGAAGTTAGGAACATTGGAGCGGAAACTTAGGCACTATGAGGTTGAGTCAAATGTGCCGGATGAGGATGAAAAATAGTTAGAAGAATACAAGTCGGGTAATGCGAGTCAGAGAGGGCATCAGTATGTGGGAAGAAAGTAAATAAGGCGGGTTGCCCGTTGGGCAAGGGTCGCCACCCCTGCGGGACGGCTCCAACTCCCTTCGGTCGTAAATGAATCACCGCTGACGCGGTATATGGATCTATCGATCACATGAGCAAAGCTCATGAGATCGGGGAGGTGGGATAAGAGGGGAACTCCCGCCTCCGGCGGGATGATGGATGGGTGTAAGCTGAAGCATGGAAAGGGACGGAGTCCCGGGGCTTCGCCCCGGGGGAAAGAGTGTTGCATGGCAGAGCATGAGCAGGAAGGAAAATGGGGGATTCCAGAAGAAATCCAGAGAGGAAAGTGATGAAAATCAGGTGAGGGGTTTGTTCAGGTGTGAACATGTTGGTAATGAGGAAGTTAAGTTGGAATGTGAATTAAAATAAAGTCGTGAACAAACCCGTGAACAAACTATGCATGTGCGCAACTGTTCCAATGGCCGTTGCCGGTCTTTCAGGAGGGAAAAGCGAAAGGTTTATAAAGTCCGGATGATTTCTGTCTACTGGTGAGTAGTAAAATGACAGGAAACTATAACTGGTATTTCCCGGGGTATGCTCCGGAGAAACCCAATCAAAAAGATGCGTATCAGTATCACGTTGAACCCGGCCGACCGGCCTTCGAAATCATCCGGGATATCCCGCCTCCGAAACAGCCGTTCGGGAAACCGGACGGGCTGGCCGAGAAGATTTTCAATAGTCATAATGCCAGCCAGATTGAGCCACTGGATTTTGGTGCGGACCGGATGCTGTTGCATGGCGATCACATCGACTGCCTGATGAAACAGTTGCAAGCACGCCATACGATCTCATACAGCATTTTGAATGATGTTCAGTTTCAGGAAACCCGGATTCAAGCCGCGCTTCATGATCTGGACGGCTTGCCGGTGATGGCCGGACGATGTTCCAAAACAGGAATCGATTTGGAGAAGCAATTAGCACGATGTGGCCAGGAGCGAAGAGCGGAAGAAGTTGCCTGCTGGCGGGACACCAACCGGTTGCTGGGTAGTATCTTTGATTCATGGACCGGTTACGCCGATGAACGACGGAAAAAGAGGCTGATGGACGATGACCTTTGAGGAGTCGATCAAAAAGATTGCTGTCCATATCGGCCAGATTAAGGCGCTGAAATTATGGCGGCAGTATCAGCTATCGGACGGCATTGGAAAGCGTGAGCTGGAGTCGCTGATCGAGCTGCAGCTCCAGCAGAAATATGGAGAAGATCCGCTTCGTGATGAGAACGGATTGCAGGTTCCCCCTGAACAGGATGCTGCCGGGCCATATGAGCTTGGCAACGTTCTTTCCTATGATCGGATCATGCATCCTTTTGGAATTCGGGAGGATGAGTTCATCCAGCACATGGCCATCTTCGGGCGGAGCGGTGCCGGGAAAACCAACACGGTTGCATTGCTCATTAAAGAGTTGGTGCGGCACAAAAAACCGTTCCTGATTTTCGACTGGAAACGGAACTACCGGGATCTGCTGGCGCACGGTGTTCCACTGGAAGTTTACACCGTCGGGAGACCCGCTCATCCACTCCACTTCAACCCGCTGATCCCGCCACCGGGAACCGACATGAAAGTGTGGCTGAAAAAGCTGATTGAGATCATCTCACATGCCTACTTTCTGGGAGAAGGGGTTATGTTCATTCTTCTGGAAGCCATCGACGCAGTCTATTCAAAATTCGGGTGCTATACGAATGAGCCGGAACGCTATCCGACCCTGCAGGATGTTCTTGAATTTTTGGAGAAGATGCCGGTGAAAGGCCGGAAGGCCATGTGGCTGGATTCCACCATGCGGGCGGTACAGAGTTTATGTTTCGGACAGATCTCCGATGTGATCAACACCAATTCCCAAACCGGTATCCAGGAACTGTTGGATAAAAATATTTGCCTGGAACTCAACTCGCTGGCGCAAAACGAAAAAACCTTTCTGATCGAAACCATCATGGTCTGGATCCATCACTGCCGGATGCTCGAACCCGACCGGGAAACCTTTAAGCACTGCATCATTATCGAAGAGGCGCACAACATTCTCAGCAACGCAGCCAAAGAAACCGTCATTGATCTGCTAATGCGAGAAATCCGGGAGCTGGGGGAATCCATTGTATTGGTCGATCAGCATCCCAGTCAGATCTCCGTGCCGGCGCTGGGAAACACCTACTGCACCATCGCGCTGAATATGAAGCACAGCAAAGATATCAACTCGCTGGCTGAGATGATGCGAATCCCCAAAGAGAATCGCGAGACGCTTGGGCTTTTACCAATCGGCCATGCCGTCGTAAAACTCCAGTCGAGATTTATCCATCCCTTTGAAATTCAGATTCCAAAAGTTGATCTCAACAAAGGATCAGTTACCGACACAACCCTCTCACAAATCTATGTGCCCCATTCCACTGATTCCGCACCGGAACCGGATGACACTGCCGGTTCCGATCAAACAGAGGTTGTTCCTGAAAACCATAGAATAGAGAAACATTCTACTGGAACAGGCCTTTCTGAAACCGAAGAGATCCTGCTCAAAGATATTCATAAACATCCGTTTGATGGAGTGGTAAAACGGTACTCAAGAATGGGCATCAGCCGACGGCGGGGAAACCACGCCAAACAAAACCTGACCGAAAAAGGCATCATCCACTCGGTTGATATCCCAACCCGAACAGGAAAAGTCGTACTGCTGGATCTTACACCAATCATGCGCGAAGCCATGAAACGCAACGGAATTGACGTACCCAAGCGCAAAGAAGGCGGCCTTGTCCACAACTACTGGAAAAACGAAATCCGCAAGCAGCTTGAAAAAGACGGATGGGCCGTCGAACTCGAAAAACCCATGGGCAATAATATGGCGATCGACCTCTATGCAGAAAAAGACGGCAAACGCATCGCCGTCGAAGTCGAAACCGGCACCCGCGGTGCGGAAAACATCAAAAAGCTCATCCCTCTAAACCTCGACCACATCATCAGCTTCAGCACGACCCATGAAGTGAAGCTAAAAACACTTCGAGACTTTGGCGCAGGGACGATTCATGTGAACAATCTTAATGTTATGGATCCCAGTTCATGGGATCGGCTGGATGAATATTTCAAATAGCGGCGATTGGTTCAACGCCCGTCAGCGGCGTTTCGTGGAGTGTAGGTGATCCAGATTGATCAACAGGGGACGAAGGCTCCGCGTTAATTCTGAACGATTGAATCGTTTCAATTATAGGTTGTTGCAGGAAGAGTCTGGCGGTAGCATGGCAACCATGAGTGTGATTCGACTGAAAGAGGTGGCTGCGGAGGCCGGGGTTTCAATTGCGACTACCTCTATGGCGTTGAACGGGTCTTCGGCGGTGAAACCAGACACACGAATCAGGGTGGAGGCTGCCGCTCGCAAGCTGGGCTATCAGAAAAATTCGGCGGCGGCGGTGCTTTCTTCGAGTCAAAACCGCAACAGCCGGAAGTCGGTGTTTATTGCATGGTTAACCGCAGGGACGCTGTCGAGCAGCGGCAGGCTTGAGGGGGCCTTTCGCGAAGCCGAAAAACTTGGCGTACAGATGGAGTTTTGCAATATCCGTCGGTCAAATGATTTGAAGGCTGTCATCCGTTCGCTCTATGCGCGCGGGTGCGATGGGGTGGTTCTCGGGCGGGGCATGGCTCTGATTGCAGGTCAGGAAGATTGGTCCCGTTTCTGTATCGTTTCCGTTGAAGAGGGTCTTTTTGAGGAAGGCGTGGATGTTGTACGTAGCAGTCTGTTTCGAAGCACCTATGAACTGCTTTGGCGGGTGAGGGAGGTTGGGTATAAACGAGTCGGGGTCTGTTTGCGGGAGCATGATCCGCTGCATCCGGACGACGCCACACGCCTGGGTGCAACGTTGGCATTCCAAACGGCCGAGATGGCGCATGCCGAGCGCATTCCTCCCAAGAGGATATCCCTGATGCACTGCAAGATAGCGGAGGAGCTGATCCCCTGGGTGAGGAAATATCAACCGGATGTGGTGATCGGATTTTCGGGCGCGGAGCTGTGGGCGTTGCGTGATGGCGGGTTCCCGGTTCCGGAAGGCCTGGCATATGTTGCGCTGCATGTACTGGCAGCGGAGCGGGGTCCGCTAGCGGGGTATCAGGATAATCTGGAAGTCTATCCGCCCTACGCCGTTCGGGTTCTGTTTGAGAAAATACGACATGGTGTTCGCGGGCTATCTGATCATCCGCAGCAGACACTTGTCTTGCCGCCGCTGCTTCAAGGGGAAAGCTGTCCTCGATTGAATTGAAACGGTTCAGAAAGCCGGAGGGGCAAAGGGAGTGAAAAGAACAGGGACCCTTGATATGTTTGTCTCTGTATGACGAACATTGCAAAATTTATATGGCGGGCTGAGCAAAACGCTGAAACCAATTATACACTGTTCCACCGTTCGTTTGAACTGACCGGGCGGGCGGCAACATTTGAACTGCATCTATTTGCCGACTCGCGTTACCGCCTGTGGATGAACGATCAGGTGATCGGCTATGGTCCGGCTCGTTTCCATGCATCCCGTCCAGAGTTTGATAGCTATGACCTCGTGGAACATTTGCAGGCGGGATCGAACCGGATTGTGGTTGAGGTTTGCGATGTCCGGGATACAAATTTTCAGATCGATATCAATCCCGGCGGGTTTATTGCCTGGGGTGGAGGGGCCGGAATTGATTTGTCGACGCCGGGGGAATGGGTTTGCCGAAAATCGGATGCGCGCTCGGCGACTGCGCCGCTTTACAGTTTCGCCCTGCCGCGCACGGAAATTCTGAATTTGAAGAAGCTGGAGGCGGAATTTTTTGGTGATGAGTGGGAGCCTCCGACCGTGATGGCCGATCCGGTCTGGGCCGAACCCACCCCGCGATCCGTTCCGATGCTTCCCTTTAATGTGGTTTCATTTTCTAAGGGCAAAGCCGGCGCGCTGGCCGATGACGAGCTGGTTTGCGGATTTCACTGCCAGTTTGATCCGCCGCAAAACGGGGTGAAAACATGGATATCTGTTGCCTGCACACTGAATTCGTCGGCAGAGCAAACCATTGAGCTCGCCTTGTTTTGGGGGCGAAACTGGTTGAACGGCAAGCCGCTGAAGATGGAGGCAGATCAGAGATTCGGCAATCGCGAATCGGTTCAGGTTACGCTGAAGCCGGGCGTCAACGTGCTCTACAGTGAGATTGAATGTTGTTTGGAATCATGGGGTTATCAGATCGGCATTCCCAAACAGGCCGGAATTGAATTGCGCGCCCTTCCGGGCCTCGAGGAGCGCCTGCTTGTTTCCGATGAAATGGATGCGGTTGACTGTCCCTCGAAGCACAACCTTGTTCCTTTTACGCAGGATGGGTTAAGGGAACTTTCGATCCTGAAGCCGTTTAGAAACGGATGGGACTCGCAGTTTCCGGCCCGCGAAAACGGTTGGGCGAAACCGCTGACAAAATTTGAGCCGGTTGATTTATCGAATGGATACACCTTTCCGCTGGAATCCACCGGCAAGGCCGCTTTGGTGATGGATTATAACACGGTGTATACCGGCCACCCTGTGATTGAGGTAGAGTGCGGCGAGGACACGACCCTCGACATCAGTTACTCTGAGACGCTTCGCCTGTGCGGGCTAAGTGACAGCTATCGCTGCCACCATGCGGTCAACTCAACCGACCGCTATTTCGTGACGGCGGGACGGCATGCCATCGAGGTGTTTCCGGAGCGGGGCGGGCGCTATCTTCAAATTACCGCCGAGTCAACGGGAACGGTGCGCCTTGAAAAAGCTGTGGTTCGGCTGACCACTCAGTCCCCTGAGCGGGTTGTTCCGCTGGAGGACGCTCCGGAGAATTATAAAAAAATTGTAAAACTGTGTGAGCGCACCCTGCTGGCTGGCTATGCCGAATGCTTCACCGATTCTCCCTGGCGCGAGCAGGGGATGTATCTGGGCGATCACTATGTTCAATATTTGGCGATGCGCGGCCTGTGCGCCGACGAAAAAGTGATTCATCGTTCCTTGCGTTTGTATGCGGATTGCCGGCTGAAAAACGGCCTGCTGCCTGCGGTTTGTCCCGGCACCTACCAGAATGCATTGTGCGATTTTGTGCTGATTTGGATTCTGCTGTTAGAAGAGTGGGCAATCCGTTCAGGAGACATGAGCGGGCTTGAAGAGCTGTGGCCGGAGGTGGAAAAAACGCTCGATGCCGAAGGGTTCATTCGTCAGGGGACGCTGCTCGGCGGAGAGAAGATGTTCTTATGCTGGGGCGTTCTGATTCCGGCCCGAGGGAACGGCGGAATTTCAGCCGCGTTGAGTGCCCTTTATGCCGGCGCACTTGATGCGGCGGCCCGCATGGCCCTGATGCTGGGAAAAGCCGAACGTGCCAGTCAGTTGGCCGCCGAACGCGCCGCGTTGCAGCGTGACTATGCCGCGGCGTTTTGGAACCATTCTCTGAACGCGGTTGCCCCGGTGACTGAAGCCGGTGACGCGCGCAATCTCTATTCGTGTCATGTCAACATCCTCGCACTGCTCTATAATCTGGTTCCGAACGATCACAAATCGGCGTTGCTTGAGCGGATCGAGGCGGATCTTCGCGCGCAACTGGTTGATCCGGGCGCTGCAGAGCTGTTTGATAATCATGTGGAAACCTATTTCCTTTTCTACACCTTCCGCCTGCTGGCCCGTGAGGGACGCCATGCGCTGATCGAGGATGTTATCGATGTGCTGTATGGCCTGATGATTGACTGGGACGAGCCGACGCTGTGGGAAAACTACTGCACCGGGCTGATTGGCATTGAGAGCCGGTGCCACGGGTGGTCTGCCGCGCCGCTGGTCTATTTTTCCGAAGAGCTGCTTGGGGTGAAACATCCCGACCTGCGGCATCCGGAGCGGATTGCGATCCGCCCTGCCTCTGGGAAACTGACTGCCTGTTCGGGTGTTTATCCGCATGCCAAAGGAGACATCCGGATTTCCTGGAAAGTCGAGGGCGGGAGCTTCCGGCTCGATATTTCTGTGCCGTCTGGTGTGGAGGTGGTTGATGCAGGACCCGGATTGCCGTTTGCGAACTTTGACACCCAAGTGACGTTAAATAACAAGACGTATTGAATTTAGAAGAAGTTGAAACCAAGGAGACTCTAATGAACAAGTATGTGGCCATTTTTCACGCGAACCTGAACTACGCCTTCCTGATTCCGGAAAGTTACGAGCGGGTGATTCGCTCTTCTTACGAAGTCATCATCGACGGGTTTGATAAGTACCCGGATGAAAAATATGTGTTTGAAGCCTCCGGCTACACGATTGAGCAGATGGCGGAAATCACGCCGGATGTGCTTGAAAAGCTGAAGGCCGCCATTAGTCGCGGGCAGTGCGACTTCATGGGCGCACCGTACTCGCACCCAATCATGGCTAACATTCCAGAGGAAGACGGCTACTGGTCTTGTGAGTTTGCGCAGCGTGTTTACGAAAAACATCTTGGAATGCGCGCCGAAAGTTTTTGGAATCCTGAATGCACATGGATGCAGTATGTTCCGAACGCCTTCGCCCGCGCGGGCATCAAATATCTTACGCTCGACTTTGAGTCCTACATGACCTGCACCGATAAGGACTACAGCTGGACCGAGCGCAATCGAACTCACGACATGAACTGGGGCGGGCATCTGCCGTGGTACGACCTCGACCCGAACTGTAAATTCCTGCATCGTCCGTTCAAAAACATCGTTCCCGGTCTTGCCGGGTTCTGCCGCTCCGACCGTCTGATCGGGAAGTACCTTTCTTACTTCCGGGGCAATACCACTGTAGAAGAGTATGTCGAAAACGTCAAAAAATGGAGCGGCGATGGGCAGGGTGCCACGATCATCATCGCCGACGACGCTGAATATTGCGGAACCACCGGGTACTATTTCATCAAATACAAGGGCGACTACTCGCAGACCTTTCTGACCGACCCGACCGCAGCAGAAAAACTGGATGCGCTGATTCGCGGCGTTCAAAAAATCGGTTCGCTGGTTGGCTTTAAAGAAGCCTGCACCGAAATCGAACCGGTCGAAGAACCCTTTTTTGTAGAAGATCGATTTGCGTGGCACCGCACCTACGCTGACGCATGGGCCAACACCCCGGAAGCGCGGGCGTGGGAACCGCTCCTGCAGGCCAATCGCGATGAGTATAAAGAAAAATATCAACCCATCGTTGAGGCCGAAGAGAACAAGGAAAAGTTCAAAGAGCTGGTCGAAAAATTCTGGTTCCACATGACTAATTCCGCCAACTCCGACGGACGCTGGCCGCCCCCGCCGCAGGTCACCTGTGAGTTCAACCGCGACTGGTGCCTCCATGAGATCGAAGAAGCCAGAAACGTGCTCGTTGAGCTGGCCGAAGCCGTCAAAGGTTATAAATTACCGGAGTCGGAAGAGGTGGTCATGCCGGCCAAAAACGATTGGCGCTACGGCTTCCGCTTCACCGATAAAGATCCGGAGGATATCAAACACCTTAACAGCTATGAGATTCAGCACGCCATTTACTATGCTCACAAAATGGTCGATAGTGATAACGCTGAACGGGTTCAGCACGGCAAAAAACTGCTCGTTCAAATCTTTGATGAACTCGATTCGCGCGGAATGAAGGGCATCCGCCCCGGCAGCATTTCCGGCGGGAAAGCACACGGAACCGTGTCTGCAAAGGTTGCCACCAATAAAGATTAACCGGAGGAGGGGGACTGGTGAAAACACAGTTGAAAAGTGGTCAAATCATTCTGTTCATCGGCGACAGCATCACCGACTGCGGGCGGCTCGAGCCACAGCATCGTCCGCTTGGATGCGGCTATGTGCAGATGATTGCCGACATGCTCGCGGTTCGGGATCCGGAAAAGCAGGTTCACGTCATCAACACAGGCATTGGCGGGAACACGCTGGAGGATCTGCGCTCGTGCTGGATTGATGATGCGCTCTCCTACCGTCCGGACTGGCTGTCGATCAAAATCGGCATCAACGATTGTAACCGCTGGCTCAGTAACGAGAGTGTACTGCAATCCCCCGAAAAATTTGCTGAATACTATGACGAATTGCTGGCGCTGACCGTGAAAAGCCTGCCTGACACAAAGCTGCTTTTTATTGATCCGTTTTTTGCCGGACTGGACGAAGGGCAGGATCTGCCGGACTCTTACCGGAGCCGGGTACTTAAGACCCTGCCGCGCTATCTGGAAACGGTGAACGCGATGAGTGCAAAATACAACACCCTGCATGTTCGTATGCATGCGGGTTTCCAAGAGCACTTCAAGCTTCAGCATCCCTCCCGGTTTTTTCCGAACGAACCGGTACATCCCAATTCCGCCGGACAGATGCTGATCGCAGAATCGGTTTATACGGCGCTATCGGCTAATTAAAAAACGAAAAAAGTGTGACCCTATGACGAAAAAAACCCCCCAGACTAACGAGGTGCACAGAGAGAGGAACGCTCTGAAGGATGAGCCCGGTCTTCCCGAAGGATGTGTAGGACCGCAGGATGCCAAGCGGGGCGAGGTGGCTATTTATGCATTCGGCAATATCGAAGAGTCTGCTTCCAATCAGTTCTTTATCTATTTCCAGCAGATCCTGACCATCGCCATGCATGTGCATCCGATGTTGCTCGGACTGATTCTGGGCGTTCGCACCCTGATCGATGCGGTTACCGATCCGATCATGGCCTATATCACCGACAATGCCCGCACGCGCTGGGGCCGCCGCCGCCCCTTTATTCTGGTCGGCGGGGTGCTTCGCATGCTGCTTCTGATCGCGATTTGCGTCTTTATCCCCCGAGGAGGGCATTTGTCGAGCAATTCGGTAATGGAGGCTCAGAAATTCGCGAATGAGGCGGTCGTGACTGCCGGCAAGGCGCAAGAGTCCGCCGTAAAGATTCGGGAGCAAATCGAGACGGCTGAACCCGAAATACGTTTAAAAATGCTAGGGATTCTGTCAGAAAGAGAAGTGGCTTGTGCAGAAGCCATTCAGAAGATGGAGCAGAACCGGGATGCGCTGGTGGAAGATGTCGCCCGACGCAAGGGTGAGGTCGAGGACAAGCAGGCGGAACTGGATACGATCCGTACGGAGTTTGCCGAGTCTCCGGAACTCGAAGAAAAATTGATTGCGGCTCAGGGACGGGTGGATTTTGCGGAGGGTAAATTCACCACCGCCGACCAGCTGCTGAAAAAAATGAACAAGGCGCATCGCCAGGCGATTGCCACCGTTGAATTGTCGCGCTATATGCTGGATGCCTTTGCCGCAGACTCCACAGCCCCGCAGTGGGGCGATATCGCAGCGGCGCAGGCTCGGGCCGATATTCTGTGCGCGACGGCAGGTCTGGAGCCCTTGAGTCTGTTCGAGATTGATCCGCCTCCGCCTCCGCAACGATCCGCAAAGAAAAAAGGCTCCTGGGCAAAAATTACGGACGGAATTGCTGCCTTCAAGGCACCGGAGAATGCGGCGCAGCAAAAGCTTGTTGTTTTTATCCTGATTGTATTTGTCCTGTTCGCGCTCTTTACCACCGTCAATTCGGTTCCCTACTATGCGCTGGGGATTGAACTCTGTCCCTCATACGACGGGCGCACTCGGGTGGTCGCCTATCGCGGCTTTATCGATCAGGCTACACGCCTGCTGATGCCATGGATTCCCGCGCTTTGCTTTTCCCTCTGGTTTGCGAATGCCATTGACGGGCTGTTCTGGGTCGCGGCGGCGATTGGATCTGTCGGAATCTGCACGACCGTTCTGCTCTTCTGGAAAGTTCGCGAGCGAACCGAAATCAGCACCGTGAAAAAGGAAAAGATCAACATTTTCGTCACCATGTGGCAGCTGGCAAAAAACCCTCATTTCCTCCGGATATTCGCGCTCTATGCACTGGTGATGCTGACGACCGGAATGTTTCAGCTCATCAACTTCTATCTCAATGTCTACTGGGTGATGGGCTCCGCGCTTTCCGGTGCAAAGATCGTTGGAGCCATCTCCATGATCGCCTCCGTTCTGGGCATGGCCTGTATTCCGCTCATCAATACGGCCTGCCGTCGTTTTGAAAAACACCGCGCATTGCGTTTCGGCATTATCTGGATGGCGGCGGGCGCGGCGCTTAAGTGGTGGTGCATGAATCCGGATCATCCGGAATACCAGATTGTGCTTCCCTTCTTTTACAGCGTGGGGATCATCTCGGTTTACACCATCCTGCCGACGTTAATGGCTGACGTGACGGATATGGACGAACTGGAGAACGGCTTTCGACGTGAGGGCATGTTCGGCGCGGTCATGTCCTTTATGAATAAAATTGTAGGAACCTTCGTTCCAATTCTTGCTGGTGTGGCCCTGGCGATTGCCGGCATCGATCCTTCCCTTGAGTATCGGCAACTGCCCGACACGATCTTCCGCCTGCGCCTAATGGATTCGTTCATCCCGGCCGGCATGTTGCTCATCTGCCTGGTCGTATTGTGGAAATATCCGCTCACTCGCAGAAAAGTGGAAGAAGTCAAATCGGAGCTGCATCGCCGCCATCAGGCCGAAAGAGCAGGAGCTAATGAATGAGTACAATTGGGAAATATGGACGATTTATCGAAGAGGATACGTGTTTTGAGCTGACCGCCACGCCGCCTCGCAAGTGGGTGAACCTGCACTGTAATGAAATCGGCGAGCACGAGATCTATTCCGAAATCACCAACATCGGTGACGGACTGACATGGTGCCGTGACGGGCAGGGCAACACCTGCACGCTGGTCAAGCATGACGACAAATATCTCTACATTCGCGATGAGGAGTCCGGCGCGGTCTTCTGTCCTGGTGGTGAACCCGCCCCGCAAACGGTCGATAACGTTGTTACGCGCTACTATCCTGCTAAAACTGTCACGACGGGCGAGTGCGCGGGGCTCAAGGTGGAGCAACGCGTCTTTGTGCCGAGAAAACATGCGATGGAGGCGCGCACCGTCTGGATCGAGAACACCACCGATAAAGACAAAGAGATTTCTATCTTCATGTACGCCCGGTTCCAGCTTGATGGCTGCGATTCCGAGGGGCGCAAGGTTTGGAGCGACAACTATTCTGAAATCCATCCCGAGATTAACGGGGTTCTGGTGATCAACCGCAATGCCGACGTGCCGACGGACCGGTTCAAGGGATTTGTCCTGACACTCAACAACTATCATGGAGCCAGCGGCTACCGCGACTACTTCACCCGCTCTGATTTTTCCTTGAGCACCCCGAAAATTATCTGGGGATGGAATGCTGATAACCGGTCGGGCATCGGTCCTGATTGTGCCGGTCTGGTGCAGGTGAAAATCAACGTCCTGGCGGGGGGCAAAGGGCGCGCCGACTTTCTGCTCGGGCAGGCTGCCTCGACCGACGAAGTGAGATCTATTCTTGCCGAGGCCTCCGAGGAAACGCTCGATTGCTGGTGCATAGAGCAGGAAGCTGCCGAGGAAAAACGGACGAACGCCTTCACGGTGAAGACCGGCAATGAAAACTGGGACGGCCTGCTGAACATTTTTGTTAAAAAGCAACTCTACTCGTATCTGATTAACAAGTCCGGATTCCGTGACAACCTGCAGTGCGACTGCGCGCTGGCGCTGTGTGATTACGAAGCCGCCGAAGCCAATCTGCTGCGCTCGCTCGCCTCGCAATATGCTAACGGCTGCGTGCCGCATGGTTTTCGCCCGCTTAACCGGCTGGTTTATTCCGACAAGCCTGCCTGGATTTTTCTGGCGGTTTCCTGGCTCATCAAGGAGAGCGGCAACATGGAGCTGCTAGACGCCGTGGTGCCCTATTTTGAGTCCGATGAATCCGGAACCGTGTGGGATCATATGCTGCGCGCCATGCGCTATCTTTCCACTGATCTCGGTGCCAACGGCTTGTGCGACCAGCATCACGCCGACTGGAACGACGGGCTGGAGGCCACCAAAGAGGCGGGCGACCGTGAGTCGGTAATGGTCACCATGCAGCTCTGTTTCGGCATGAAGGAATTCGCCGAGCTGGCTGAGCGCAAAGGCGACGACGCGACGGCCGCCTTTGCGCAGGCAGTTTACGACACCTTTGCCGCGCGACTCAATAAGGTTGCCTGGGACGGGGAATGGTACGCGCGCACCCTCTGCGCCGACGGCTATGTCATCGGCTCTTCCGAGAGTGAAGAGGGGCGTATTTTTATGAATACCCAGAGCTGGGCTGTGCTTTCCGGAATCGCCCCCGAAGACCGCGCCCGGCAGTGTATGGAATCGGTTGACAAGCTGATTGAAACGGAGCGGGGTTTTCAGATCTGCGCGCCGGGATTCAGCCGGTACGATCCGCGTATTGGGCAGATGTCCAACAGCATGTCTGGTTGTGCTGAAAACGGCGGTTGCTATAATCACGGGGCAGGCTTTAAAGGCGTGGCTGATTGCATGATGGGGCGGGCCGACGATGCCTGGCGCACCTTTGAAAAGGTCACGCCCGACAATCCGTACAATCCGGTTTCCAATTCTGAGTGCGAACCGTTTTCCTATAACAACTACTACAGCCAGGTTCCGTTCGTTAAGGGGCGTTCCGGCTACCCGTGGCGCACCGGCACTGCCGGCTGGTTCACCATGCTGATGGTGGAGTGGATCCTAGGCGCACGCCGTCACTACGATGGCCTGCTGGTCGACCCATGCCTGCCTGCTAAAATTAAAGCAGCATCGGTCAAGCGCACCTTCCGCGGCACCGTGTTCCACATCACGCTCGATAACAGTGCCGGTCGCTGCAAGGGCGCGACCGAGATTACCGTGGATGGCAAACAGACGGATGGGAACGTTCTTACTGCCGATGGCGGGAGCCATCAAGTTAATGTGATAATCTAGATAAATTACAGGAGAACCCGTATTATGAAACCGATGAATATTCTTTACCTTCACGCGCACGATGCTGGCCGCTATGTGCAGCCTTATGGGTTTCCGTTTGAGACTCCGAATCTGATGGCGTTCGCCCGCGAAAGTGTCCTTTTTCGCAAAGCCTTCTGCGTTGCGCCAACCTGCGGGCCGAGCCGAGCCGCGCTTCTTTCCGGCCAGTATCCTCATCAGATCGGAATGTATGGACTTCCGGGCAATCATCAGGGCTGGGTGTTTGATGACTACGGCAAGCATCTGGTCAATCAGCTGAACAAACAGGGTTACCAAACCGTGCTCGCCGGTGCGCAGCACGAGGGCAATCATGCGGAGCATTTCCCTGAGATCGAATATGAGCGCGTACTGGAACGTGAGGAACCCGTTCGCGAACAGGACGGGGAGTTTTATCCAGAAACTATCAATAAGGTTGAAGCGTTTCTAGCCACTCGAAAGGATGAGCGCCCGTTCTTCCTTTCCGTCGGTATCGACGAGCCGCATCGCGACAACATTCCTCGCCCGGAACTCAACCTCCACGGCGCCGGCGACCGCTTTTCCAAAACCCGTTATTACGATCCCGACAAACTGGATTACCGCTATACGGCACCGCCGCCGTGGCTCCCCGACCTGCCGGAATTGCGCAAAGACATGGAAAGTTACCGCGAAGGCGTACAGATCATGGACGAATACATGGGCCGGGTTCTCTACGCACTTAAGCATAACGGGCTGGAGGAAAACACGCTGGTGATCATAACAACGGATCATGGAATTGAATTTGCCGGCGGTAAAAAGACGCTATCGGAGCAAGGGACTCAGGTGATGTTGATGATTCGCGGGCCGAAGGGTGCGGATACACCGTTCACCGGAGGGAAAGTGGTGGAGCCCATGGTTACGCAACTGGATATCTATCCGACCCTGTGTGAGCTGCTGGGGATGAAGGTTCCGCAGAAACTGGAAGGCGACAGCCTGCTGCCGCTCATTGCCGGGCAGGTCGAGGCGCTGCATGAGGCTGTGTTTATGGAGCAGACCTATCACGGGAATTTAGAACCGTTGCGTGCGGTCCGCACTGAGCGCTATAAATATGTTCGCCGTCATCTGCCCGTCGGCCCGCTTATGCGGGCAGACGGACCCAGTTCTCGGGTGATGGAAAAGATCGGCTGGTTTGATCGTCCGCTTGGGCACGAGGAGCTGTTCGATTTGTATCTTGACCCGTGGGAAGCCTGCAACCGCGTAGCTGATCCGGACTATGCCGAAATCAAAGTGGAACTGTCCGCCAGATTGGATGCATGGATGCAGGAGACCGGCGACCCGTTCCCGACCGGAATATTTCCGACTCCTCCGAATGAATGATATACTGTTGATACACAGCGATCATCACCGATATGACCGCATCGGGTGAACGCGATGACGTGTTCTATTCTTTCCGCAGTCGGCTCCCGGGGATTGTTCGCCGGGAGGGGTTCAAAAAAGGAGTTTCCATGAAGGTTTTTATTGTTGGCGGAACCGGATTGCTTGGCTCGCATATCACAACGCAGCTGCTTGAAAAGGGTCACGAGGTGACGCTGTTCAGCCGCCATGCAGATGCGATCCCGGCGTACAGAACCATGTCCGGTGTCCAGCTGGTGAACGGCAGCTATTATGACGAAGAAGCGCTTAAAAAGGCGCTTCCCGGCCACGATGCCTGCATCAATATCGTACTCACATGGGGAGACTCCGCTCGGACGATGCTCGACAATGATACGCGCCCGTGTGTGATGCTGATGGAACTTGCCGCACAAGTCGGCATCAAATCGTTTGTGTTTGTATCATCCACCGCGGCGCTTGGTGAGTATCGCCGCGATATGGATGAGGGGATGATCTCGAAGCCGATGGAGCCGCCGTTTGACTTTTATTGTGCGTCAAAACGAGCCACAGAACTTTTCCTTCTCGCCCAGACGTATCGCTGTGACATGCGCTGCAATATCGTCCGCCCCGGTGCCTTTTTCGGCAGGCCGGCGGTGAAGGGAGTGCGCATGCACGGGAACGATATTTTTACGAAGCTTGCGCGCAGTATTCGGGACAATGAGCCGGTCGAAATTGTGGAGAACACGGGCACGCAGTATCTCGCGGTTCAGGATCTGGCGTGCGTCGTCAACGCCTGCCTGTACGGTTCAATGAACCGGGAGATCTACTTTGTGCTGTCAAAGATCTGGTATACACACGAACAGATTGCCAAAGCGGCGATCCGTATCGCCGGATCAAAGTGCGATCTAGTGCTTCTTCCGAATCCGGAGAAGGACGAACCCAAACTTTACAAACTCGACAAAATTAAAAACCACTTCGGGTTCGAATTCGATGCCTGGCCGGAAATACAGGGAACGCTGGAGTATCTGATCACCGTTCCGGAATCATCCGATCTTTAAGAAGGGCTTGACTGAGGGCTGCTGCCGGTGCATGTGCTTGCAGGGAGGGGCTTTTGATTTTCAGCGGGGGGATGTGATTAAATACAGAAGTGAAAAGGACCTTTTTTGTTTGTCTGATGAGTTTGCTTGTGAATTCCTGCGCCGGATTCCCTTCTCAGGAAGGGGGTGTAATCGGTGGTGTGACGGTGGTTCGGATTTATAACGAAACACTGAACGAGGTGGATCATCGCCTGTTCGGCCAGTTTATGGAGCGTCCTGCGTCAGGGGAACCGGGCCCTGAAGCGGGGTTGATTCCGGGCACCCATTCCCTGCAGCCCGAAGTCTTGCGCCTGTTGGATGAGATGAACATTCCAATCATTCGCTTTCCAGGCGGGTCAGCCATTCAGCACTGCGAACGACACTGGCCTGATTTTATCGATAATGTTCCCGGACAGGATGAAGAACGGCCCATTGGAAGATTCTACGGGTTCTATGAATTCCTGACGGACTGTGAAACCCTGAAGGCCGAGCCGATGCTGGTGGTGAACTTTCGAGCAGCAGTTTGGAAGGAATATTCTCTGGAAAAAGCTGCGCAGCTGGCCGCCGGTCTGGTGGCCTACGCCAATGCGCCGGTTGGTGCCGACCTTCCTTGTGGCATGCCTGACTGGCCGGCGGCGCGCGCCGCCAGCGGACACCCCGAACCGTTCGGAGTCAGAATTTTTCAACTCGGCAATGAATGGGCCGGATGGACCGGATCCATCGCGAAACAGACCGGCATCATCAATACGCCAGAGCAGGTCGAGTGGACTAAGCAGTGCATCAGAGCTTTCGCCATAGCTATGAGGCAGGTCGATCCATCCATTGAACTGATTATAGACGGTCAGGTCTGGGATGATGACGATTTTGTTTTCGTCGATATGCTGCTCGCGGATCAGAGCCTGAAGGAGGTCGTGCAGTACGTTGCAGTTCACTACTACCGCCCGTGGGGTGTGAAAAGCATCTCGAAGAACGGTGAGGAATGCGGATGGGAAGATCTGACTGATTTAGATGTCTGGCGTGCCTGCATCAGTGTGCCCGATATTGACAGCAACGGCGTATCGGTCTTTAACGATCGTGCCTTTTCTCTGTCGGTAGGGCACGGTTGGCCGATTGCCATGACCGAATGGAACTGGAACGGTTGGGGCGATGAAACCGGCAATCCGGTGTTTAGATCCGCCTATATGCGCGGCGTGGGTGCCGCAGGTATGCTGAACGCCATGTTGCGCAGCGGCGGAGAACTTAAGATGGGATTCCAGTCCATGCTGGTCGGCAGCGAGTGGGGAATCATGGCAGTTCGCGTTGATCCCGAAGCCAAACACAAAGCGGTTATGACTCCCACCGGACAGATGACGGCGTTCTATGGACGCTGCCACGGCAGTCGGCGCCTGCGGGTGGAAATGGACGGCCTTGAATATTTCAACCAGCCGGTTCGTCTCGAAAACATCCAGCCGGCAGAACAGGTCGCCCTGCTTGATATTGTAGCAACTGCAACTGGCGACCGAATTTATATGCATGTGATCAACCGCGATTTTGAAAACGACCGACGGATCACAATCGACCTGCAGGGAATGACAGTCGGAGGGAATGCCGTGAGTCATTGTATGCAGGGCCGGATCGAATCAGGCGGCATCTGGGAAATTGTGGCTCAGGAGATAGACCGGGAAGTAAGCGCAGAAGATGACCGGTTGCAAACCACGCTGCCTCCGCGCTCGGTTTCGATCGTCGAAATCCCGCTGGTCAAATTATTTGCAGACTAATATTTATCGGGATCTGGTGCCATAGTGCCATGTTATCTTGAAACCAATTGGGTTTTTAGCGAAGGATCAAAAAAGTTTAATTGTGAGCAAAGAAATCCTGGGTGGAGGGCGCATATGAAAATGCAGGCAGGAATTTTGATTTTGGTGATGCTGAGCGCGGGGTGCGATTCCTCGAAGCCGAAGACGGTGTCACTGTATGCGGCGGCGGGTCTGCGCGATGCCGTTGAAGTGTTGAGAGCCGGATTCTCTCGACAGACGGGCATGGAGATCGAGGTGGATTATGCCGGAAGCGGCGTGGTTCTTGCCCGTGTTCAGAAAGATCCTTCAGCCGATCTATTCCTGCCCGCCGATGTCTGGTATGTTGATCGCTTGAATGAGTTGGCGGGGCTGGTCGAAGAGTCAGTTCCGGTTGCTCAGCTGATTCCTGTTTTGATTGTTGCCAAGGGCAACCCGAAGGACATCACGAGCGTGGTTGACCTGACTCGCCCTGATGTGAAAACCGCAATGGGTAATCCCAAGGCTTGTCAGATTGGACGACTCAGTAAACTGATGCTGGATCGCGCCGGACTGGATTGGGAGCATGTGGTGGACGAGGAGTCATTGACCGTCAATGAGCTGGCGATTTGGGTGAAGATGAATGCCGCAGATGCGGCAGTGGTTTGGGCTTCTACGGCGGCGACTGTGGCCGATAGCGTAGAGGTGATTGAACTGGAGGCCAAGCCCGATGAAATTTCGATGGTCAATTGTGCGCTAATCAAAACCGCCCCGAATGCGGCGGCGGCTCAGGCGTTTATTCAGTTTATGGCCGGACCGGAAGGTCAGCAGATTTTTGTGCAGACGGGATTTGCGGGAGTTGAAAAAACAAAGTGAAGAAAAAACCGTCAGTTCGAATGCGGGAGGAACGGCTGAAAATGGTCGGTCCGCGCGTCAATCTGCTATCCGTGCTGTGTATGGGAATGCTTTTGTTTTGCGTGGTGATTGTGGCCGGGCTGGTTGCCGCTGACGTGATATATCTGGCGGAACAAAAGTTTTCGGTGGGCGAAATCTGGACACTGTTTACCGCCAAATCCATTCTGCGCGCGCTGCGGCTGAGCTTGATTACATCGCTTACGACGCTGGCACTGGTGATTGTGACCGCCCTGCCCGCAGGCTACGCCTTGAGC
Organism: Pontiella desulfatans; assembly: GCF_900890425.1. Taxonomy (NCBI): domain Bacteria; kingdom Pseudomonadati; phylum Kiritimatiellota; class Kiritimatiellia; order Kiritimatiellales; family Pontiellaceae; genus Pontiella; species Pontiella desulfatans. Next base: position 550,347 of record NZ_CAAHFG010000002.1, read on the forward strand.
CGTTACCGCTTCCCCGGCCACTCGCTTTGCAACACGCTGGTCGATGTTCCAATTTTTCTGCCGCCGATAGTGATTGGCATTTCCCTGTTGGCCTTTTTCGGTTTTGGTGTTGGGAATGCGCTGAAACAGGCGCTCAGCGGGGGCGGCATTTCGCTGGTCTCGTGGATTGGTATTGTGCTTTGCCAGTATGTCATTTCCATGTCGTACGGCATTCGCTCCGTGAAGGCCGCGTTCGACACAGGCCTGCGTGAATTAGAGCAGGTGGCCTGCACGCTCGGTTGCTCGCAATGGCAGGCGTTTTGGAAAGTATCGCTGCCGCTGGCGCGCCCCGGTGTGATGGCGGGGTGCATCCTGGTTTGGGCGCGCGGGATCGGCGTGTTCGGCCCGCTAATGGTTTTTGTCGGCACCGGCTCGCGTGTGCAGGTGATGCCGACGATGATGTGGCTTGAACTGAGCGTCGGTAACATCGAGGTCTCGCTGGCGATTGCGCTGATCATGCTTGTGCTCATCGGCATCGGGCTTGGCGCAATCCACTTTCTGGAAAGGGATCGCTCATGAACGCGCTTGAAATCAACGGACTTTCGATGCATGCGGGTATGTTCCGCGTCGGCGAACTTTCGTTGACCATCGCCGAAGGAGAATATTTCACCCTGATGGGTCGCACCGGCTCCGGAAAAAGCCTGCTGCTCAAAGCGGTTTGCGGATTGGCGCGAATCGAAACGGGACGTATATACATTTGCGGAGATGATGTCACCGCGCTCGAACCGCGATTTCGCGGGATCGGTTATGTTCCGCAAGACGGCGGACTTTTTCCGCATCTCAACGTACGCTGCAATATTGCTTTTCCACTGACCGTGCGCGGCACGCCGCTCAACCGGGTGGCGGCGGAGATGGCCGAAGCGGTTGAAACACTGGGGCTGACACCACTGCTCGACCGGGCAATCCGCGGACTCAGCGGCGGCGAACGGCAGAAAGTGGCGCTTGCCCGCGCACTGGCCTGCCGTCCGCGGTTGCTGATTCTTGACGAGCCGGTCTGCGCACTGGACGAACCTGCCCGCTACGAAATTTGCGCGGAACTCTGCCGTGTGCAGAAGAAGTTTAATGTCGCCACGCTGCATGTCTGCCACAGTCGGGCCGAAGCCGAGCAGGTTTCCGACCGTGTCGGAGTGATGCACGAAGGGCAGCTGATTGAATCCGGCGTTCTCAGTAAACTGCTCAGCGAAAGCGGCCACGAAGCCGTGCAACGATTATTTAAAACGAATGGAAAGAGGCTGAACCATGAAATATAAAGTGGGAATACTGTTGCTCGCAGCCCTTATTCTGGCGGGCTGTTCACCGAAAGAAAAAACGGAATCGCCTCTGCTCTGCCATGTCGGTGGAACCATGCGCCCGGTTTTTGAAAAACTGACTAAGGCCTATGAAGCCGAAACCGGGAAGAAAGTGGAAATTAACTCTGCGGGCTCCGGTGAACTGCTGGCCAATATCGAGATGCAAGCCGAAGGCGATCTCTATGTCAGCCACGATCCGTTCCTCGACATCATCATGAGCAAAGGGCTGGCCGTAAACGGCTGGACCCTCGGCGAAATTTATCCCGTCATTATCGTTCAGAAGGGCAACCCGAAAAATATTCAGACACTAAACGACCTTGCCCGTGACGATGTGGAACTGGCTTTGACCGATTACAAGCTTTCCACCCTCGGCCGCCTGTTGCCCACTATCTTCAGGACCGCCGGGATGAGTTTGAACGCATTGACCCAACAGAAAAACATCGTCATTCATCGCAGTGGATCCTATGTTGCCAATCTGGTGGCTATGAAAAGTGCCGACGCCGCACTGGTTTGGGAGGCCGTGGCCGTTCTGCGCCGCGACAAGCTCGACAGTATTCCGATCACAGAAAATCTACCGGTTCCGTATGTCGATGCGGTTACCAGTGCCACCGGAAAATCCTACAAGCTCACGCCCGTCCGGGTGACTATCTGCTCGCTGAAATGCTCCAAACAACTTGAAGCGGTGGACAAATTCATGCGATTTGTCAGTTCTTTCCGGGCTAAAAGAATTCTTGAAGAATATGGCTTTGGTGTTTCTGCAGACTTACGCAAACAGGAATATAAAGAGGGAAAAAGGGTCAATTTGTAATTTTTTAGAGGAGTGCGAGGTGTGGAAATGTGGGTCTGGTATGTGCTCGGCACATTTTCGTCTGGCACCGTCCAGACTGCTTCGTAGGCAGGCAAATGAAAGACAAATAGAGCAATGCCTTTACCAATGAAAATTCTACTTGCAGTCCTGCTGTCCGGCGCGGCATCGGCTGCTGTTGCTTGCAGTACGCCTATGTTCCGTTTCGCGCTTGAGCGATGGGAGGCCGATCCGTATCGTCTGATCATTTTTACGGACGAAGAGCTGACTGCAGATCAACAGCAGGCCGTCACGGCATTCAGGCAATACGAACGCTATGGGTTCCGAAATCCTCCGCTTGTTGTTGAACAAGTTGAAGTTTCAAAAGTCACTAATTTATCCGCACTTGTCTGGGCTGAGATTTCGACCTGTCGCGGTGCCCCGTCTGTCGCCCTTCTTTATCCATCTGTTACGCGTAACAATGAGGCAGTGTGGAATGATAAACTTTCAGTAAACGCCTTTAACCGGATTATAATGTCGCCCGCCCGCCTCGAAACCGCCACCCGTCTGCTTGGCGGAGATGCCGCAGTCTGGCTGTTGTTTCGCGGGAAGTATCCGGAGGAAAACAGGGCGGTTCGCGATCTGCTGGATGAAGAATTGAGTGCGCTGGGAAAAAGCATCGTTTATAATGAGGATTTTCTTCAGCTGGCGAAAGAGGCAGGGGTCGAAGTCCCGGCACTTATGTTTTCTGTGCTTGAAGTGGATCCTGATGATCCGCAAGAGGCGGTTTTGATGGCTATACTCACTCGTCTTTTTCCGGAAGCGGCGGCGCAATCCGGTCCGGTTGTTGTTCCCGTTTTTGGGCAGGGACGCGGTGCAGTTTTGATGATGGATGAACTGATTGCCGGGGAATATATCAGGGATGTTGCAGAGTTTCTAATCGGGGCTTGTTCCTGCGAGGTCAAAGAGCTCAACCCCGGGTTTGACTTGTTTATTCCGGTTGATTGGATTGGCGGCATTACTCAGGAGTATGTTTTTGATGCTGAACTGCCGCCGCTCACGAGTCCGTCCGCCGGGATGGGTGCTCTGCCGGGAGCGGCCAACCGCACTTTTGGAACAGCCGAACAAGCGGGGCATCGTCTCTTCGGAGCGGTTCTCGGTATATCTATTGTAATCGTGCTGGGTGGCCTTGTCGGCGCCACATGGATGCTGCTGCGTAAAAACCGTAATCATGAATCTTTTTAAACTGACTGTCTGTGAGCTGCTGCACCGCCGGGGGAACTTTCTGCTGGGCGTGCTTTCCGTGCTATTGGCCACTGCCGTGCTGAGCGGTTCGTTGCTTCTGCTCGGAGCGTACGACCGGCGTGCCGGCGAAATACTCGCCGCCAGACAGGCGGAACTAGAAACAAAGATTCAGCGGCTTCAGGTTGATACCGTCAGCGCGATGGGGCACCTCGGGTTCAATATCATCATTCTGCCTGCCGGGCAGAATCTTGCCGACTGGTACGGTGATGATTACGCCTCGCGCACCATGCCCGAATCCTATGTCCAGACATTGGAAAAAAGCGGATTGGTCACTATCGAGAAACTGACCCCGATTTTGCGCCAGAAAATCCGCTGGCCCGAAACACTATGGACCGTCATTCTCGCCGGAGCCGGCGGAAGTGAGGCTGTTCCTGCCGGGCAGGTTGACATCGGCATCGAAATCTCCCGCGGACTTTCATTGAAAAGTGGTGATACACTTCAGCTGATGAGCCAGAGGTTTACCATCCGCAACGTCATGCCTCAGGAAGCTGCTGCAGACGATGTAACATTAACATTGCCGCTGACTGCCGCGCAGGAAATTCTTGGTAAACCGGGGCAGATTAGTGAAATTCGAGCCCTGCAATGCCGGGCCGCATGGCGCGATATTACACGAATCCGCGAAGAGGTCGGGGGGATTCTTCCCGGCACGCAGGTTGTTGAAAAAGGCTCCGAAGTGCTCGCGAAAGTTGCTGCGATCCGGCTGGTCGAAGAGAAGGGCGCTGCGCAAATCGCGAATGAACAGATGATGCGGGAACAGATGCGCCATTCGGTTCAGCGCACACTCGGTATTCTGGTCCCAGTCATTCTTCTGACCTGCATCGCGTGGATTTATCTGCTGACGTCCGACAACACCGCGCTCCGGATGACGGAAATCGGCACGCTGTGTTCGCTCGGATTTTCGTCCGGCAATGTTGCTGCGGTCTTTTTGATGCGTGCGGCACTGCTCGGACTGCTGGGCGGGGTGGCCGGTTTGTTGATCAGCACCATTGTGGCGCACGGGATGTCAGTTAAACTTTTTGCTTTGCTGCTTCCGTGTGCGCTCCTGATTGCACTTGCCGGAAGCTTCCGACCCGTCTGGCGCGCCGTCCACCGTGATCCTGCTGATATTCTGAGAGGTGACCCGTGAAACTTTTCACACTGATCCGCCGTGAGCTTTTTTACCGTCCGCGCCGCACGCTCGCCGCGCTGTTGGCTGTTGCCATTGCCGCCGCTGCGCTGACTGCCGCGTTCACTCTGTTGCGTCTGCATGATCGCGCGGCCCGTAATCTGCTGGCAGAACGGGAGAAGCAGACCGCCGAAACCGGGGCCGTTCTGCGTGATGAAATGCGCAAGGCCACACTGAAGCTGGGTTTTAATCTGCTCATTCTGCCGGAACAGGTTGATCTAAAGCAGTGGCACATTGACCAGGAGAGCCGCTTCACATTGCCAGAATCGTACGGCGAAAAGCTGGTTAAATCCGGCATAGTCAGCGTTCGGCACATTCTGCCGATGCTGCAGAAGAGGATTGTCTGGCCCGAAACCGGACGCACGATTGTGCTGATCGGCACGCGTGGTGAAGCAACCGCCCTTTTCAAAAATCCGCGTGCGTCGCTGATTCAACCGGTGCCGGAGGGAAGCATTGTCCTCGGTTATGAACTGCACCATTCTCTCGGCATTTCCAGTAACCGGACTGTTAAACTGATGGGGCGTGAATTTAAGACTTACCGCCTGCACAAAGAGCGCGGAAGCAAAGATGACATCACGGCCTGGATTCACCTGAAAGACGCGCAGGAACTGCTTGGGATGCAGGGCAAAATCTCCTCCCTGCTGGCGCTTGAATGTCTTTGTATCGGTGCGAATATGCTGGATCAGGTTCGCAGTGAAGTCGTCAGTATTCTGCCCGGCACGCAGGTTGTTGAGATGGGCGCCAAGGTAATTGCCCGCGCTGAAGCACGTATTCGCGCCGGAGAAGAAACTGCCCGGCAGCTTGATGCGGAAACAGAGAAACAGCGCCAGCTTCAGCTTCAGCGCCAGCGCTTCGCCGCACTTCTTAGTCCGCTTATGCTTCTGCTGTGCGGCGGCTGGATCAGCCTGCTCACCTTCAGCGACGTACGCGACCGGCGCATTGAAATCGGCATGCTTCGCACTATCGGTTTCCGCACACATTCAATTTTATTTTTGTTTCTCGGTAAGAGCCTGATGGTCGGCACCGCAGGCGGAGCGATTGGTTATGTTGCTGCGGCGCTACTGTGCGACGCGAGGACCACCGGTATGGCCGGTTTTCCAACGGATGATGCAGCCTCTGTCTGGAGTTTATCCAGTTTACTGATTTCAATGGTCGGCGCGGTTGTGCTGATGATGGTTGCCGGCTGGATTCCCGCGCTTATTGCCGCGCAGACCGATCCTGCCGATGTTTTAAGAGAGGAGTGACTCCATGCTGAAATTTGAGAATGTCACCAAGGTGTTCAATGGACCGCAGGGTGAGGTGGTTGCGCTGAATGATGTGTCGTTCGCCGTTGAGTCCGGAGAGATGGTTGTTGTTCGGGGGCCGAGCGGGTGCGGCAAGAGCACGCTGCTGCTAACCGCCGGAACGCTTTTACGTCCGACGCAGGGCGCCGTATCTATCGGCGGAACAGACCCGTACGCATCCACCCCGTCCCTTCGCAGTGCGCTGCGCGCGTCAACCATCGGGTTTGTTTTTCAGCAATTTCACCTCGTACCTTATCTGAGCGTGCTTGAAAATGTCATGCTTCCATCGGTCGTTCAATTTGCCGATGATGCCGCCCTGCGAGCTCAGGATCTACTGGCTCGTTTTGGATTGGAGCATCGCGCTCACCATGTTCCGGCCCAGCTCAGCGTCGGAGAGCGCCAGCGCACCGCGATGGCCCGTGCGTTGTTCAGCCGCCCTAAACTTTTGCTGGCTGATGAGCCGACCGGCAATCTCGATTCCGAAAACGGCGGGATTGTTTTAAAGGCCCTCAACGCCTTTGCTGCGGAGGGCGGGTCGGTGTTGTTGGTGACTCACGATAGCGCGAAGGGTATTGGCTCAGCCCGGACACTGCAAATGATCAACGGCGGCCTTGTATCGCAAAACGGCGGCCAGTTGTAAGCCGCACTGTCCCCGCGTTCGCGGTTCTATTATTGAAATTGCGCTGACCTATCTCAATAACGCATCCGTGAAAGACGGTTTAACTCAGGTGCATGTGCTTGCAGGCAGGGGGCGTTTCTATTTACCACAAGGGCGTGGTTTACTTCCGGGATAATGAATAAGAGACACTTTTTTAATCTGTGCGCTCCACGGACTGTTGTCTGTCCGGTTCGAACCAGTGTAGTGCTGTTTACGGTTTTGTTTGTGTTTGTTCCGATTCTTCTGCGTGCTGAAGAGTTGTCGCGAGGGATTGCCTGTCTTCTTGAGTGCGGCGACGGAAAACAGGCGATCGAACTGGCAGCGGACAGCGGCTACCTGATCCTTGCAATGGATGCGAACCCTGAAAATGTTGAAAAGGCAAAAAAGACAGCCATGGAAGCGGGAATACTGGGCAGAACGCTCTATGTTGAGCAGGGAACACCCGACTCTATTCCTTTTGCAGACAATTATGTGGATTTACTTGTTCTCGACACGGTTACGGCACAGGATTTAACGAAAAGCGTTTCGAACGAAATCATGAGAGTACTTGCTCCTCTTCGGGGGCGTGCGATCCTTAAAGATAAGACGATCACCAAACCGGAACGTCCCGGTTCAGACTGGTGGTCCCATAAACTTCACGGCCCGAATAACAATCCGGTGTCAGAAGATGAAAATTTTGAATTTCCCCCGCTTTTGCAGTTCCGGGCGATGCCGATGTATAACAGCTATAACGGTAGCGCGCTCACGTCGGACGGCAAACAGATCCTCATCAATGACTGGACGTATCACGATTTGTTCCGTGGCAGTATGTGCGGCCGTATTTTTGTGCAGAGTGTTTACAACGGGCAGATTCTTTGGGACGGGATGATCCCGGAAAATATTGAAGCCAACATGCCTGTTTTCGTTGCAACAAAGGACGCACTGCTGATGGCTTCCGGGCAGGGTGCGGATGTTCTGCGACGCGATTTGACAACCGGTGAAGAACTTGAGCCGATTACTTTGGGTGACGAAAGCCGCCGGATCCGATGGCTTGCCGTGGATAACGGGGTTCTGTACGCATTGACCGGTGACCCCGCTGACGTCAGAGAGCCCTATAAGTTTTTGGTGCAGAGAACAGTTTATGAGACGCAGGAGCGCGATCAGACGCTGTTTGGCACGGAGCTTGAAGCCTGGAGCCTGAAAGACCGGCGCAGGATCTGGTCACATAACGAGTCCTGGAAAATCGATTTTCGAACCGTAGCGATCAATGATCAAAAACTCTATTTCTATGCTGAAGGCCGCCGTCTGGCCTGTCTCGATGCAAAAACCGGCAAGGAACTATGGAGCAATGAGGGCAAAACCTGGATTGCTCAACTTGTCCGGCCCGTTCACATAAAGAACAACAATATTCGCGGGATGAGCACGCTTAAAGTCGCTGATGGTTTAATTCATCTGGCTGTGATGGAGGGTTCCTGTGGATTGTTTTTCCATGAAGAAAACGGCCGTTATATTACATCTTTCACAACGCCTGTAATGAAGCGTCTGGGGTATGCCGGTCAGCAATCATTAATTCTGAATGGAGAATGCTATAACTCCGGCACCTACATCGATCTGAAATCGGGAAGTCTTCAGCGCGACAATACGATTTCTTCATCGGCCGGGACCGCCTGGTGCGGAATCACCACCTATGCGCCGGGAACAGGGGTTCTCGGGCATTCCACGCTCGGCTATAAGACGCCTTGCGGGGTCGGGGCCTGGGTCGCGGGAGGTGTTTTGCTTTATTCTCCCTCCATTTGCACCTGCGATAACCACATGCCGGGTTCCGGCGCTTACGTCTCCGGCCGTGAAATCTATGAGAAGATCAAAAACAAACCGGAACATCCGCTGGTGAAAGGTCCGGAGGGTCAAGGTTCTCCGCCGTCCGGTTCGGAGATAGAAAACGGGGGCTGGACAGCTTACCGCGGCGGCAGCCGTCATCAGGGTTCCAGTGCGGCAACGGTCGGACGGTCTGTTAAGACCTTCTGGGTTTCGAAGCCCGAACATCCGTTTTCTTATACCACAATTTATAATTCACTTGTGGATCAATACGATGAACGTCCGGTGCCTCCGGTTGTCGTTACAAATCTCGTCTACACTGCGGGGAGCGACGGGATTGTCACGGCGCTCAACCTATCGGACGGGTCTATCAAATGGAAACAGCAGATAAATGGATCGGTTCTTACATCGATAGCTTATGAAGCCGGAAGACTGTTTGTCCCCGGGGCCGATGGATGGGTCTATGCGCTTCATGCCGACACCGGGCAGTTGCTCTGGAAACGCCGGGTCGCTCCGCTGGAACGCCGGATCGCTGTTTTTGACAATCTGATGAGTACCTGGCCGGTATTATCCCTTGCTGTGGATGAGGGAACGGTTTATGCAACCGCCGGGATGTCGATTATCTGCGGAAGCACGACGCTGGCTCTGGATACTGAAACCGGAGAAATCCGCTGGCGCCGCGCAATCGACCCGGTACTGGCAGGATCCCATCTGCCGCCGGACGGGGATGCGGTCGGGCTGGGAGGCGTGACCGCTGTCATCAACGACGCGGTCTGGGTGGCAGGTTACGGATCGATTCCGCTCTGTCTGAACAAAAAGGACGGAACCGTCGTGCCCCTTCCGTCGCAGACCGAACAATCCCGGAGTGGCGGGAACTATTTTAATTTCCGTGGCATCTATCATATGCAGGGGCAGAATATTATTGCCGTCAACGACCGCTGTGTTTTGGGAGGGGGCCGGCCCCTGTTTGAGAATCATCAGCTACGGGAGGGGAAATGGAAGAGAGTCGAATTCAAGTTATACCATGCCGATGAAAACGGATGGCTGGACCTTACAAAAGCTCCGGCACGCATGTTGAATATTTCCCGCCTGAGTCCGGCGTGTGATCCGGATCTGATTGCCTATGCCGCGCCGCCTCCAGTATCAAAAAATAATCAGCCGCAAAGAGAATCTGACCGAAGCACGAGTGGGCTCAATGTCTGGAAAGTCGCAGACTTTGTCGAAGAAAACCGCGTGATGATGCAGGAAGACCCGGGAATGGCAGTCATAAAGTGGACAAGTGTGCACCGCCCTCTGAATGAATCGAAAGCGTTATGGTCAAGACCGGATCTGGATATGAACGCACTGGCTCTCGCCGGCGATGCGCTGATCGTCACCCATGCCGGCTCAGCAAAGATGGCATCTCCAAGCGAACTTCCGGAAAAACTGGCACAGCAGAAACCCCTGATTCAGTATAGTGACTGGCGTCTTACAGCATTTGAACGCGAAAGCGGGGAGGAGATGTGGATGGTATCGCTTCCTTCCGAACCGCTTTATGATGGATTGGCTGTCGCAGCGGACGGCACAATCATCGTCACTCTCCGGGACGGATCCGTCCTTGCCGTGCGGAAGGAACTTTAGATATCCAGCAGCTCCCGGTTCTGCAAGACCCACTCTCCATTGACTTCGTTCCCCAGTCCCGGCCGGTTGTAATTGAAGTGGACATATCCATCGCTGTCCGTCGGGTAACCGATTGTGCTTTTGAACCAGGGAGTGCTTTTTTCCACCCAGGCTCCTTCAACGACGCAGGAGAAATCTTCGGCGACCGGCGGAATCCAGCACATGAACTCAATCCACGGCATCGTGCGCGCATCGCTGACCGGATAGAGGGCGTGTTGATAGTGCCTGTTCGTCACGGCATGCAGATCCAGCGGGATGCCGGCCTCTTCGCAGGCGCGCAGAATCAGCAGGCACGAGGTGAACCCGCCAAAATTCACATCCGTTCGGTTTATATCGATAGCGCCTCCCTTTAACCAGCGAAGCCGGCTGAAGTGATCGCCATGGTTGATTTCCGGAGCACATATTTGCGTTTTGACCGTGTCTCGCAGCGTTTTGTAATCGTTGATGCGGTCATCACCCTCCGGCATCGGCGACTCCATCCAGCCGTAGTTTAGACTGTCCAGCACTCTGCCGACACGAATCGACTGTTCAAGAGTGTACGTATGGTAGTTGTCCAGCATTTGCACGACATCGGCACCGAGAACGTTGTGTACTTCGTGGATGACATCAAGATCCTGCTCCGGAAACCCGATCGGATCGCCCGTTTTCCAAGGGCGTTTCTCTATGGGATTGGCTATTTTTCCACTGGAGGACATGTTCTGCAGTTTCGGGATATACGGATGGAGTTTAAAGCCCTGCAATCCGCGTGCCTTAACTTTCTCGGCTTGCTCAACATATTCATCGACTGTCAGATTGCAGGCTGTCGATTCATAGCGTTTGACTTTGTCGCGTTTTTTTTCACCAATGAGGGAACTTACATTTTTTCCTTCCCGGCGGCCGTGCAGATCCCAGAGCGCGACATCCGCTGCGGCATGCAATCGGTGATGGATTCCGGATTCATGCATTTTTAACCACAGGGCCGTGATATCCGCGGAATCCTGCCCGGCCAGAACCTCCCTTAAAGGTTGGGTATATTGAGACTCAAAGCATTGCCCGAGCCGACCGCCGGCGGGATCAATGTAGAACCCGTCTGCCCCGTCGCGGGCAACAATTCGGAGGCCGGATATTTTTTTTGAACTGCCACCTGTCTTTTTTATGTAAAAGCACTCTATGCGCTCGATAACGGTTCCTTTCCCGGACCCCCCGCGTGTTGCGGCAAATAAGCGTTCCCCCGTTAAGGTGTATGCCGAGGTTATCGATATCGCTCTCAAAAAATTACGCCGGCTGATGAACGTCATGATGGTTCCTTATTATCACAGGGGCTTCTTTATTTCTTTGCAGTAAACCATGCCGCCCCGACTGGAATCAAAGATTGTATTCTGCAAGCACATGCGCCGTTTTCTCAATGGGATGGCATGTAGAGCATGGGCTTGCACGGCGGCGGAGTTGGCTTTGAGGGTGGAGGTTTTGTAAAAGTTGTTTTAACAGTGCGGAATAGCATTCGGCCTGATCGTTCGTTTAGGCGGCGGATCAAAGCGGAAAGAAAACAGATGTAAACCGTGTGCTTATTCATTGCGCTGAAACATAAAAAGGAGAAGCGCAATGAAAAAAACAAACCCCATATTACTGGCAGCTCTGCTTGCTGTAACGGCTTCCGCCGGTGTGATCTTCGATGGATCAACAGATACGGTATTCAAAGCCACCAGTGATAATTCCAATGTCTCACTAACCAGCCTCGCGGGCATACACACCCTGACTAACAGCAGCGCGTCCGATCAGGATGCCTATATTTTCGGGACTTTCCCCGATACGATATTATCAAAAGCAGGAGACTCCCTCACGCTCTCTTTTCGGGTGAACAATATGCCCGACAATGCCGGAATGCGGTTTGTGCTGGCCGGCGCACGGGGCGCGGCCTTGATTACAAATGATGTCGCTTCAACCGCATTTCCACGTTCCTATGCTTCGTATGGAATTGACAAGAAAGTGGACAATATTGGTACGGACTTTTTCAATTACGATGGAGGCTCTGCCGGCGACACGACGGCCGACAGGCCTTTACTGGGGGATACAGGCAACAAAATAGGCTCATGGAATTCCGCAACCGGCGCGGATCGTTTCGACAACGCTTCAACCGCAGATTTCACGTTCACCATCACCCGCGAAACGGCGGCCTTTGATGTCTCTGGAACCATGGAGGTGGCAGGCGGTAGCGGCATCCAGACGATGACCAACTTTTCCTTCTCGCCGGTGGAGGGCAATAATGACCTGCTGCTTACCGATGCGTTCACCACGTTTGGGATCGGTTGTCAGGGTTATGCGGCAGCGCAGCTCGACGCCGGCAGCTCGCTCTCTATTTCCGGGCTCTCCGTGAGCCATACGGCCGTCGGAACCGGTGACAACCGGGGGTTGCCCTATGCGGCCTGTCATCCGCCCGGTCTGACTTATTATACGGCCGGCCCGTTTGCCAATCTGCTGTGGAGCTGCGGTTCGCTTTGGAATCCGGTCGGCAATTGGGTGGACAAAACCACAGGGACTCTCATCCGTCGCACTTTGGACACCAATGGAACAGTAACCGCCGGCAGCCAGATTGATCGGTTCGGCAACCCGCAATATCTCGATCCCGGGCAGGTGATCAATGCGGTGCTGACCATTCCGTCGGACGCGCAGCTGGATGGACATCCTGTGTATGTTGGAAAAATGGCCCTGACCTGGCAAGGGGCTGCCGACATCCGGCTCAACATCACCGGTACGCAGGTGACCGGCACAACCTCCGGCGTAGTGACAAACGGCCGCCGTGAATGGGCTGCTTCGCAGACAAGCGGAGCGATACGGGTCGAAATCCATGGCATCGACACCAACAACCCTCCGCACAATATCTGCCTGTGGGCGCCTGATCCGTCCGACTGGACCAACTCGACTCTGGAGGGCGAGCTGCTGCATCCGTCGATGGAGGCCCGTCTACAGGACGCCGACTGGGGCTATGTGCGCTATATGGATCTGCAGTCAACCATTATGACCCGCGAAAAAGAGTGGCAGGATCGCCGCCTGCCGGCGGACTGCTTTCAGGTCGGCCCGATCAACACGGTAATTCCCTCCTGGCAGTACGTGAATAAAGACGGTGGAACCAACACGGTTCCGGAACAATCGAGCTGTGTCGGCATGGCGTATGAGCACATCATCCGGATGTGCAACGAAACGCAGATTGATCCATGGGTCTGCGTGCCGTTCGATGCTTCCCCGGCTTATATGACCAACATGGCCAACCTGTTCTTGCATGGCTCGGACGGGGAGAATCCATACACATCAGCCGTCACCAATCCAGCCTATCCACCGCTCGACAGCAATTTGAAAATCTATCTCGAGTTCGCCAACGAAGTGTGGAATTACCGACAGCGTGATTTGCAGGCAGACCGGGGCACCCTGACCGACGGACAATATACCGCTCGGAAGTTCTCAGACACCTGGGATATTTTCGAATCGGTTCTGGGAACCAATCGTATTGTGCGCACGGCGGCGGTCTGGACCCTCAACTTCAACGGTTTTGCCACCGACCTGCTGGACGAACTCTATACCAATAGCGTCCTGCTGAAACCCGAGGTAATTGCCGGGACCACCTATTTCGGCAACGGCATCCAGAACTGGGTCTGGGAGCAGATTCTGGAAACCAATGCGCCGCCGGCCTCCTACTGGACCAGCCCTCAGTTTACCAATGACATGAACACTGCATTTGACCAGTGGCTGCGCCTGGCTATAACCGGTGTCAAAGTCTCTGGCGACACCGGCCCGGATGGGGTGGCGATTCAGGGTATCCCGGACTATCTGCGCGATTTCTGCTACAGCAATGATGTGCCGCTGATCTGCTACGAAGGGGGACCTTCGATTTACACCGATCATATTGACACGGCCTCCGATACCAACGGTTTTGCCGTGACTGACTTCATGATCGCCATGAATGCCCACCCCCGTATGGCGGAAATCTACGACCTGCAGATGCAGATGGCCAAAGAGGACGGGCTCTACAGCCACATGCCGTTCCTTTTGTATGAAGAATGGGGAAAATTCGGGCAGTGGGGGCACCTGCGGGCCCTACATGACGATCCGGATGAAGCGGTGAAATACAGCTATATCCTGGACTTTATTGACGAATGTAAAAATAAAGTCCGGCATGTCTACGATCCGCTCAACAATGTGCCTTCTTTCACGACCGCTGAAGAACTGCCGTATATTTTGGAGGGAGAACCCTGCAGTCTGCAGATCGAAACAACCGGAGGTGACGGTGCGCGTTCGAATAAAGTCATCGCGGCGCTGTTGCCCGATGGACTCAGCATTGATTCCTCTCTGTGTATTACCGGCACCCCGACCGAAGCCGGAGAGTTTCATCTCTACGTGCGGGTGATCGACGGCGACGGCGACCCGGCCTGGAGCTTTTTCCGGCTGACCGTTCTGGAGGCGGAAGTCGGACTTCCGCTGGTTGAATGGGAGTTTCTCAACGCGGGCGAACTCGATGCTCGTACAAACGCGTTTCAGGTGCCCGACAGCACCTACAACGCCGGCAACATGATGAGTGGCACAATCGGAAACAGCTCTGGATTGATTCATCAGGATAACAGCTTATATAATGATGACTGTTATGCTGTGCGTGAGTTAAACACTGCGTCAATGGACACCAACGCGTATATATACTGGACAGCACAGCCGGCCAGCGGTTACGAAATGGAACTTCGCAGCCTCGAGTTCGGTATTACAGGAAATAATACCTCCGACGACTTCCATGTGGAGCTTCAATACAGCCTGGACGGGTTTGCAACGACAGGAACTGTTATGACGCTCTCGACCAATACCTTTGTCGGCGGAGGAAATACGGCCGCAGGTGTTCCGGTCTTTGTTTCTCTCACCAACTGTCCCGCACTGCAGAACTGCGATCAGGAGGTGGAATTCCGCCTCTATCTATGGGGACTCGGCAGTGCCTATTACCGCGTCCACTTTGGCAAGCAATACAATACGCTGGAAGGCGATCTGATCGATCTGCGAATCTCCGGGCTCACCGCCGCAGGCGGATCGGCACTCGATGCGCCATCCAACCTGGCCGTCAGTGTCATTGGATCAACCAGTCTTTCGTTGACCTGGAATGATAATTCCGACAACGAAGACGGGTTCCGGATTGAACGCAAAAGCGGAACCAGCTCGTTTGCGCAGATCACCAGCGTTACGGCCGGCACCACGACCTGCATCGACTCCGGTCTTACATCAGGAACAACCTATACCTACCGGGTATGCGCAACCAACAGTAGCGAAGATTCCGGCTATTCCAACGAGGCTTCCGGCACACCTGCGGTGCAGGATGCCAACCTGATTCACTACGACGGGTTCGCCTATGGAACCGCTGCCGGAGTGGATCTGCCGACCGCGTCCACCGGCATCTACACAAAAGTGAATTCCGGAAGCACGACAACAGATGTCACAACCGACACGGGTATGAGTTTTTCCGGACTCACAACCGTTGGTCTGAGCGCCAACCTCGATGCCCAGTCCGGCGGCAGCTGCAGCATGACCAACACCCAAAGCTTCGAGTCGCTGGGAACCGTGTATATGAGTGCTCTGTTCACCGCCGACACCGGTGGGGCTGGCTGGAGTCAGCTGCCGATGAGTGCTGTCATACTGAATCAGGATGGAGCTGTCGGCACCAGAGGGCTGACCTTCGGTATCACCGCCGGGAACACCAGTGGGTCAGCGGACGAACTGCACGCATTTATCGGCATCGATACCGTGAAGCAAACCGCTTCCAGCGGAGTTTATTCGCTTGGCAGTACAAACCTGATTGATGGAGCGACCTATTTCATGGTTGCCAAATTCGACATTACCAACGCTTCGGCAAATCAGGCAGCCACTTCACTGGCTGTCTACGACACCGCAGCCGGACTGCCGTCCAGTGAACCGGCAGCCTGGAACGCCGTCAACGGCCAGTCTAAGGTCTACGCATGGCCGCTGACCGGCAGCGGGGAACTCGATGAACTGGTAATCTGGCAGGACAATGCTCCCGGCGACAGCAACCAGACGGATGAAATTCGAATCGGTACAACTTGGAGCTCCGTGGTTCCGGTCTCAACCAGCCAAAGTTCATCCAGTTCTTCATCCATGTCGATGGATCTGTTGGATGCATCGCTTATGCTGGAAGCCGGTACTGAACCTCAGACCCTGATTCTCTCTACGGTCACAAACGTTACCATTACGTTGGTTCCGGGTGTTAATCTGATCGGTGTAAATGTCGAATCTGACAGCCTGGCCGACCTGCTGGGAAGCCAGCTGCTCGCCGGAGACACCCTTCAAATCTATGACGAGACTGCGCAGGAGTACCTGACCGTAAGCGACTTGAGTGCCGAGAGCATTCCGGCAGGCGGAGGTTTTCTGCTCAGTACCGCCAGCGCGCGGGACATCACGCTCACCGGTTCAGCCGGGCAACCTAAAGCGATCAGAATGGTTTCCGGAATGCAGATTGTAGCCAGCCCGGTTTCGCAAGATGCCATGCTTCAGAGTATGGGGCTTAACGGCACCGGTTCGGCCAATTATACCGGCTGCGACAAAGTCAGTGTCTGGGTGAACGGCTCGTATCTCATCTACGGACTCAACACCAACGGCATCTGGTACAATGCTGGTGATAAGAAAGTCTGGCGCAGCCAGATTGAAGCCGATGAACTCATCGAGGCGGGAGAAGCCTTCTGGTACGAGGCACGGTTCCCCTTTATCTGGAACGCTGAATAAACAAACGTTCCAGACGCTGGAACTTTTAAGGCCGGATTTTTCCAATCAATGGAAGATCCGGCCTCATTTTTCCAATGGTTGGAAAACGCATGCGCTTGCACAAAGGGAGGATTGGCATTTTTCGGGCAAGTTGTAGGATGCTTCTATTGGTCTTTTTGTAAACAAGGGAAAGAGGGTCGCAGATGAAAAAGTCATGTTTATGGTTCGTGTTGCTGATCACCGCCATTAATGCACAGTCGGCGATAATTATTGATTCGGGATTTGCCGCTCTAACGGGAACGGAGTTTCCCCCGACGCTCAACAGCAATTCAATATTCCGCAACGGCGCTTACGACTCAACCGGTGAGGGCTGGCTGGGCGGCCCCGGCATGGCAGGAACAGAAACCGTTGTTGATGCGAATGCAGGCACCATACAGTTCAAAGCTGCCGGTTTTTCCGGTACAGTGGGAAGTTGGTCCGATGCATTTGGGCAGGTGAATCTCGACAGTAAGGCCACCGTCGGACAGCAGGCCCTTCAGGTTGTTGTGGTGAATATCACCGATAATGAAGGGGATTTTGAAGCGTTGATGGAAATACAGTTCTTCTGTTTTAAAGGCACTACGGAGGTGTTCGGTAATGGGATTGCTCTTAATGCAACCTCTGTTGGAAGCTGGTGGGAACCCATTGGAACCGTTGTGTCGACCGATACCATTACCTCCAATGGTACCTATTCAACGGGGGCTATTGATTTCGGGACAAATGGTTATGAAGTCGTTGGGTTTCGTGCCCAGTTTGTCGAATTGAACGGCTCAATCGATTTTAATGATAACATGACGGTCTCAGAAATTTCAGTTTCTTTGCCGGTTTCCACGTCTCTGCCGGATGCCCCGACCAACCTTGCCGTGACCGTCGTTTCAGGCGCGGAACTTCAGTTGAGCTGGGCAGACAGCTCTTCCAATGAGGACGGCTTTAAGATTGAGCGAAAAAGCGGAACCAACTCCTTTTTGCAGATTGACTCAACTGCCGCGAATGTTACGACTTATTCCGATACCGGGCTGATAAAGGGCATGCTCTACACCTATCGCGTCCGTGCTTACAACAGTATCGGGGATTCCTTTTACACCGGGGAGGCCTCCGCCGTTCCCGACGGCAACCTGCTCCCGCAGGCCGATGCCGGAACCGATCAAACCGTGACCGATGACGATTACAGCGGCGCAGAGCCGGTGATACTTGACGGGGCGGGATCCACTGATGCCGACGGCACGATTACCAACTACGTGTGGGATATCGCCGGAACACCGATTGCCACCGGTGAAACAGCTCAGGTCTATCTTAACGTGGGTGCGCACAGCATCACGCTGACTGTGACGGACAACGAGGGGGCCACCGGAGCCGATGCCGTGCAGATCACTGTGGTGAGCCCGGGCAATCTCATCGCCATCGATACCAACACAACATTCCAGACGATTAAAGGCTGGTGGATGAATGAGTCCTTTCAGCCGTTCACGACCGCGACAACGCAGGATGAAATTCTGAATGAAATCGTCAACGATTTCGGTATCACCGGTATGCGCTGGCATTCGCCAGGTGGAAATTCAAACATGGGAGAGCGATGGGAGCGTCGCAACGACAATGACGATGCAGACATGCCGGATTGGTCGGCGTTTAACTTTAAATATGCGGATCGGGAAATCACGGAACTTGTGCTGCCGTTGAAACGTCTGGTTGAAGCCAACGGCGAACCGTTCAGTATGTATCTGACACAGGCATTTTATGATACCGGCTCAACCGGAACGTCTCCGGCCTGGCAGATGAACAGCCCCGGTGAACATGCCGAGTTCCTGATTGCGCTGCTTCGGCGCCTGCGTGAGGTTCATGGAATTGAGGCGGATTATTGCACGATCCTGAACGAGCCGGATTATAAAAGTTCATGGACTCCCGGCATGATCCACGAGATGGTCAGAACCGTCGGCCCGCGTCTGGAGGCGGCCGGCTTGAAAACCCGGATCCAGTTCCCGGAAAGTCTCAATGTGGATGTTGGCTGGAGCGACTTTATTGAACCGGTGATCAACGATGAGGAGTTCTGGTCCTATATCGGGCTGATCAGCTATCACCGTTACGGTGGATTCACCAAACTTGCTGATCTAGGGCAGTTTGCCGCAGAGCGGGGGCTGCCGACGGCCCAGACGGAGTACGGCTATCTGACCACCGATCGGTTGTATGAAGATCTCGCGATCGGCAACAATTCCTATTGGGACATTTATAGCGTTCACAGCCAGATCGAAACATACGGGTCGCCTGAAATTTACAATCGTATCGAAAAAAGTTCGTGGTACTGGCGCCTGCGGCAGGTGATCCACTATGTGCGCCCCGGCGCGGTTCGCGTGGAATCGGCTTCAAACAACGCTCAGGTGCGCGCACTGGCTTTTATTAAGGACGGAAGAACAGTTGCGGTCGTTTTAAATGATCTTGACTCCACCGCACGTTCGATCCGTCTGTCGGGTTTGACTCAGGGAACGTACGGAGTGTGCCGATCAAGGACCTCCAACCGTTACGAGGAGCTTGGCTTGCAGACGGTTGATGCTTCAGGGGAGCTCACGCTGGACGTTCCCGGCGGAACGGTTCTGACCCTCTATCCCTATCCGGGAAGCAACATGCCGCCCGTCATCAGAAACTGGAATACGGACACCTCCTGGCTGATCTCCCCTTCGGACAGCGTGAACCTGAGCTCATCCGCCACAGATCCCGAAGGTGATGCCATCAGTTATCAGTGGTCAGTGGCCCGGGCTCCGGCCGGAGCACCGGTTAATCTGGCCAGTCCGAACGCTTCTTTCTGCCCGGTGTCCGGCCTGACGGTGCCCGGTGAATATGCCTTTACACTGTCGGTCAGCGATGGGGCCGGCACGGTGCGGCGCGAGGCGCGCACCACGGTTTTTGCGTCCGACCCGCCGCCGGAGATCATGACCATTCACAATCGGATTCCCGTGGTGGTCACGCTGCCGCAGGCCGGCACGCAGATGCGCGGGTATGCGTGGGATCTGGGCGGCACAGCCTTGACGTATCAATGGACCGTGGTCTCGCAGCCCCCGGGTGCTGCGGCCATTTTTGCGGCTTCGACCAATATGAACAGCGACGTAACCGGCATGACGGTTGCCGGCGAGTATGTGTTCAGGCTGGAGGCTTCCGACGGCATCAGCACAGATGCCGAAGAGTTCATGGTGACGGTTCATCCGGAAAATGCCGCGCCGATCATTTCGTCGGCAACTGCCGATACAAACGTGCTGACTCTGCCGGAAGACAGTGTGACGCTATCTGCCGTGACCGCCGATGCGAACAGCGATCCCATTGCTCACTGGTGGAGAACGGTTTCTGCACCGCCGGGCTCCTGGCCTGTTTTTGCGGACCAGGATGAGCCGGTCACAGACGTGAGCGGACTGATCGTTCCCGGCAGTTATTCATTCAAGCTGACGGTGGCGGATGAAACCGATGTTGTGAATAGCGGTCTTATCAACGTGACTGTTGCTTCCGGATCCTCGCCGGCCATGCTTCATCTGTGCGCTCCAGCCGGCGGAGAAACCTATAGTGTTTCCCAGCCGGTCGATATTCGCTGGAGCAGCGCTTACTTCTCCGAAGATGTAAAGATCGAACTCTATGACGGCATCGGCTGGTCGACCCTTACAGCTGCGACAACCAACGATGGAGTCGAGCCCTGGACCACGCCATCGGACTCGCTGAATGGATGCCTTATTCGCATTTCAGATGCGGCAGACGGCAACCCATCTGCTGTATCCGCTTCCCCGTTCAGGGTCGGAGGTTCGCGGTCTCCGATCGACAGCGATAGAGACGGATTGCCGGATACATGGGAAATGGAGTATTTTAATGGTGCCACGAACGCAGTTTCAACCGCAGCAGCCCCCAATGGCGTGAATACGCTGTTTGAAACCTATATTGCCGGGCTCGATCCGGTCGACCGCTTTGCGGTTTCCAATGTTTGGAACGGGGTGGGCTGGACGGCGGTTCCAGGGCGCGTTTACACCGTGTATGGAACCACCAATCTGATGAATAGTTTCCAACCTTTGGAAACCGGCATTGTCTGGCCGCAAAACAGCTGGACCGGTCAGGTTGGCGGGGCCGCCGGAAAGGCCTTTTATAAAGTCGATGTGCAAATCGCGCCCTGATTCCATCATGAACAGCAAGCAGCGCATGTGCTTGCGCGGCGAGCGGGTTGGTTTTCAACAGGCGAAGCCATATTATTTTTTAAATCAGTTTAGATTGTGAATTGGGTACAAGAGTAAATGAATTGAACCGGAGAAAAAAATGAACAAAAAAATGATCTCACTTATGGTTGTAATCGCACTGCTTACCTTCGGGGCTCAGGCCGTATTGGTCATCGATAACACCTTCACCAATGTGGCTGGAACCGACCTGCCTATCGGTGATTCCAACAACCTTGATCCGAACGATGAGCTGGACAACGGCTGGTATTCCGGTCCGATCAGTGACACAGAAGCATCCTTTGACCCGGCAGCTGATCAGCTTACGATTGGACCGGCGGCATCCATTTATGATTCCCTTAAAGCTTTTGGTCAGATGAATACGGATAATAAGGTAACCACCGGACTGCAGCAGTTTCTGTTCGATGTGGCGGCGGTCACACTGGGCGGAGGAGAAACCATTTCATTCTCTGTGCAGGTGTTCGGTTCCGATCTGGTCACCGCGGGTCAGGACTGGAAAGGAATCGATTTGAACGGATCAAACAACCACGCTCACTGGACGTCTCTCGGCACGGTCAGCACTCCTGCTGTTACCGCTGCAGGAACACACGTGACCGGCAGTGTAGATCTCGGCGACGGCTACAACATGCTTGCCTTTAAGATTCTCTGCGTGGATAACGGGTCCGCAGGGTATGGAGACACCATTACGCTCGACGGCATCAGTGCCGCCCCGGTCTCTGTTTCTTCTGCGCCGGACGCGCCGACCAACCTCACGGCCACCGCCGCCTCCACCTCCGCCATTAACCTGAGCTGGGCGGATGCCTCTTCGAATGAGGACGGTTTCTACATTGAGCGCGGTGCCGATACCAACAGCTTCGCGGTGATTGCCACCAATGCCGCCAACACGACGGTTTATGCCGACTCCGGGCTGACAGACAGCACCGAGTACTGGTACCGCGTGAGTGCCTTCAATACCATCGGCACCTCAAGCAATAATCCGGTGGCCTCTGCAACTACACTGGTGCCGACGCCTCCGAACGCTCCGACAAATCTGGTCGTGGAGGTCCTGAGCGCAACCAGCCTGTTCCTGGAATGGACTGATCTTTCGTCCGACGAGGACGGCTTCAAGATCGAACGCAAAAGCGGAGCCGGTTCCTTTGCGCAGATCACCAATGTTGCGGCCGATGTCACAACCCTGACAGATTCCGAATTGATCTCTGGTACACTTTATACCTACCGCGTTTTCGCCTATAACGGTGCCGGTAATTCCGGGTATTCCAATGAAGAGTCCGCCGTGCCGGAGAATATTGTTTTTTCAACCAACGTGGTGTTCAACGGCACCTCTGACTCTGTGCTGATGGCTGCCGGCGATACGAGCAATGTTGTACTGATCAGTTCTGCTGGTACGCATACCCTGACCAACAGCAGCGGGTCCGATCAGATTGCATACATATTCGGCAACTTTGCCGGAACCGCACTGACCAATACCGGTGATTCGGTTGTGCTCTCCTTTCGGGTCAGCAATATGCCGGATAACGCCGTGCTTCGGTTCGGCCTTGCCGGAGCACGCGACGGAGCTCTGCATACCACCAATGTGCCCAACACGGATTTCGCCCGCGCTTATGCGGCATATGGAATTGAAAAAATCGCAGATAATATCTCGACATTCTTTTACAAGTACAATGGGGGTCCGGCCAATGTAACCACAGAAGACCGGGATGTTTTAAACTTCACAACACTGGGCCTTCTCGGCAACTGGGACTCGGCGGGTAACCCGGATCGTTTTAATAACGATTCCACTGCGGACTTCACCCTGACGTTGACTCGCGAAGCGACTGCTTTCAGTCTTTCGGGAACCATGGATGTGGCAGGCGGAACCGGTGTGCAGCAGATGGACAGCATTCAGGTGATCCCGGTTGATAACGACATGGCGTTAACGGATGCTTTCACCACCTTTGCCATTGGCTGTGCGGGATTGACGGACAGCGCTCTACTTGATTCCGGAACCGCGCTGACTGTTTCAGAGGTCACCGTTGCTCATCTGGCGCGAGAAGAAGGCGGCAGCGGCCCGATCATTCCGCCGCCGGCGTCAACGGTGAGTTTGAGTTCTCTTGGCGGGGGTCAGGATGTCATCCACTGGACCACCGCGCAGGGATCCGGTTATGTCTACAGCGTCTGGTACTCCACCAACCTGCTCGCCGGCTTCCAACCCTTGGAAACCAACCTGGCCGATACGGTTCAGAGTCTCACCAACACGATTGGTACGTCGCCGGTTTTCTACAAGATCGAAGCGAAGTAATAGGGGTTGGCTCAGGCAAACGCCCCGATTTCCACATATTGGGAATCGGGGCTTCATTTTTCCAATGTTTGGAACTATTCAGTGGGCTCAGGAAAACTTTTTCCCGAGACCCATAGGCAGGGAATGACGGTGGTTTCGGGCTTTGCGGGAGAGCCTGTTTCATCGTGGCGGATCATGCTGTCCACTTGCTGCACGGCTCGCAGCGCGATCTGATCCATCTGCCATCGGTATCCGGCGATGGCTGAGCCCTCTTCAATTTTCAGTGCAATTAGCCGGATTTGTTCTGGGGTTTTGATGCCCGACTTTTTCAGAGGCCATTCGATGCTGCTGTTAGGAACAATCGCATTGTGAACGCCTTCTTCGGCCAGCCATGAGACCATGGCCTGCTGTGCATCCGGTGAGATTTTGAAAAACTGGGGGGGGGGGCAGGCGATACCGGCTTGTTTCCATAGTTCGATCACCTGCAGTGCGGCTGAATGGTTGAGCTCATCGGTTTTAGATCGGTGGGGCTGCTCAATCAGGCAGATGGCGGCCGAGGCGGGACAGCTTTTGAGGATTCTCTTCCCTGCATTCAGCAGAGTCCAGAAAGTGTCGTAACGAACGGTTGAAAGTCCGGTTTCCGCTTCCTCGCCGGTCAGGGTCTGCACGGAGGAAAACTGATTCCAGGGGAAGTTCTGCCAGGCGGTTTGATCTTTGGAGGCCATGGCGATGATGCCGGCCACGCCGCGCGATTTTAGCACCCGGGCGGCAGAAGTCGCATCCGGATAGTCATCGACATACAGCGATTCAAATCCGTAGCCTAGATCCTCCGCGATTTTACGGATACCGTTCTTCAGCAGAAGATAATGATTCGGATAATCTTTTTTCGACCACGCCACGAATGCCATGGAAACGGACCGCCCCGAGGGATGGATGGCCCAGCGCCGCTCCGCGAGCCGGCGCAAGGATGGATCGGGCCGGTAATTCATCTCCGCCGCCTTGGCCTTTACCCGCTCGCGGGTGGCTTTCGGAATGCTGGGAAGATCGTTCAGTGCGCGTGAAACCGTCGATGGATTAATTCCCAGCGCCGCTGCCACATCTTTGAGTCGAACCACGTTATTCATAAGATAATCATTATACGCATGCGCTTGCATTGTGCAAGGTTTGAATTCGGATGGGTAAGGATGGATATTAACCGAATGCTGAAAGATCAAATTCCCCGTCCCGAACACCCCCGCCCGCAGTTTTGTCGGAATACCTGGCTTTGTCTGAATGGTGAATGGAGCTATGAGTTCGATTTCGGTGAAAGCGGTATGGACCCTGTCCGGGGGATGTTTCGGAGCGCCGGGTTTGGCAGAAACATTACCGTTCCGTTTTGTCCGGAAAGCGAGTTGTCGGGGGTAGGCCATAAGGATTTTATCCCGGCAATATGGTATCACCGAACGATGGAGGTTCCATCGGAGTGGGGCGGGAAGAGAATTCTACTTCACTTTGGTGCTGTCGACTATGAATGTGAAGTGTTCATTGATGGTGTATCCGCAGGGCTGCACTTTGGAGGAACCGTTTCTTTTACGTTCGATATTACGAAATGGATACAACTTGGCAAGACACATCATCTTGTTGTCCGGGTGAAGGACGATCTCCGCGAGGGGAACCAGCCCGCCGGAAAACAATGTTTTTCATATAAATCAAAAGGCTGCCATTACACGCGTACGACGGGAATATGGCAGACGGTTTGGTTGGAAGCGGTCGCCCCGTACGGCCTTAAAGATATTCACATTGTTCCGGACTTCGACAGCTCCTCATTTGTCATCATTCCCCGATATCTCTCGGTTCGGCGGCGATTGCGGCTGGTTGTTCTGGCGAAAGCGAATGGCGCGGTTGCTGCAGAGGCGGATATTCCGGCGGTTGACGGCGTGCCTGCGGTTTTGCAGATGGCTTCATCAATTCCCTGGGACATCGAAAACCCTTTTCTTTACGATCTCGAGTTAAAGGTGGTTGATGATGACGGGCGTGTACTGGATGAAGTCAGCAGCTATGCGGGGCTGCGAAAAGTTCACATTGAGGGCAATCGCATCTATTTGAACAACAAGCCGGTCTATCAACGGCTGGTTCTGGACCAGGGATTCTATCCCGATGGAATCTGGACCGCTCCGAGCGACGAAGCCTTGAAAAACGACATTCTGCTTGCTAAAAAAGCCGGCTTCAACGGTGCGCGCCTGCACCAGAAGGTTTTTGAGGAGCGGTTTCACTATTGGGCTGATCGGTTGGGATATATTACCTGGGGTGAGTCTTCGTCGTGGGGCTGCGACTGCAACACCCCCGAGGGGGCTCGTAACTTTATCAGTGAATGGCGCGAAATTATTGTGCGCGACCGCAACCATCCGTCGATCATCATTTGGACTCCGTGGAATGAAACCCGCTACTATAATAATCCTGGGCAGCACAAGCGGGTGCATATGGATGCCTATAAGATTTGCAAGGATTTGGATCCGACCCGACCCGTCAATGATGCCAGCGGTTATCTGCATCACATAACCGATGTGTGGACCGTTCACGACTATGAGCAGGATCCTGAAAGACTCCGTAAAAACCATACGCCCGATCCGGATCGGGGCGTTTTCCGGAACATGCCGGAGTACGAGCCGGAGTATGAAGGTCAGCCTTATTTGATTGATGAGTATGGCGGTATGAAATGGGTTGGCGGCGAGGCGGAAGAACCTGACAGTGCCGCCTGGGGATACGGTGATGATTCCGGGACGCTCGACGCATTCTATACTCGTCTCGAAGGCTTGACCGACGTTATCCTGAGCCGGGATCATATCTGCGGCTACTGCTACACACAGCTCACGGATGTTGAGCAGGAGCAGAACGGTATCTATTATTTCGATCGGTCGGAAAAGTTTGATATGAAGCGGATTGCGCAAATATTTAAGAAAGAAAGAGCGGCATCATGAAGAAAATGAATACAAAACGGATTCGTCCGCTGACTGCAGGCTATGCGTTGTTGAGCGCAGGCTGTTTTTCCTTTATTACGAGCTCGTCTGACGCACAGGCGGATGCCCGCCAGCAACGGCCGAATATTCTACTGATTGTTTCTGATGATCACGGCTACGGGGACTGGGGCGATGCACTTAAAGATGCCTCAATGCCCAATCTCGACCGACTGGCGGCATCCGGTATTCATTTCACGCAGGGTTATGTCTCTGCGCCGATCTGCTCGGCTTCGCGCCTTGGCCTGCTGACCGGTTGCTACCAGCAGCGGCTGGGAAACTTCTGGTACGGCGACGGGGGGATGGCGACCGATGAGTTTGTTTCCATGCCGGAGATCCTGCGCGAGGCAGGCTATGCCACCGCCATGATCGGTAAAGTTCATCTGCCGGGGGTGCAGCACGCCCGCAACTTCCCGCTTCATCACGGGTTCGATTATTTTTATGGTTTTGAAGGTGCGGCCAAGCACTACCTCCAGCATAACGCCGCCGCCCATGAGTCGTTTCAGGAAAAACTGCTCAAATATCACCCGGAGAAAAAGGGATATCCCATCGTTTTCAATCAACCGATGCAGGTGAATGATTCGCGGAAAGATCAGGAGGGCTTCAGTACGGAACTGTTCGGCGAGCAGGCGCGCAAGTTTATGGCGCAGGCCGATGAAAAACCGTTTTTTGTTCAGCTCTCATTCAACGCCGTTCACGACCAGACCTATCAGCTGCCGCCGGAATACCTGAAGGAGAGAGGGATTAAGCCGATTGCGGATTGGGACCCTGCGATGCAGGATCCGAACACCTTTAATGATAAAGCTCTGCTGCCGGACTGCGCGGAGGCCCGCGACTACCTGCTCGGACAACTCAACTTCCTCGACATCGAAATTGGACGGATTCTCGACTTCCTTGATGAACGTGGGTTGCGCAGAAACACGCTGGTGGTCTATGTTTCCGACAACGGCGGTTCGCTGGCCAACGGCTCGTTCAACACTCCGCTGGCAGGCGGCAAGTTTACTCTGTTCGAGGGCGGCATCCGTGTTCCGTTTATCATTTCACAGCCCGGAACCGTCCAGCAGGGAATGGTCTGCTCTAACCTTGTCACCTCACTCGATCTGCTGCCCACCTTTGCAAGCACCGCCGGCGTTGCGGCTCCGGAGCTTTGCGACGGGCTTGACCTGACTCCGCTTCTCACCGGAACCGATCTGTCTGTAGGACACCAGACGCTGTTCTGGGATGTCGGCCAGCAATTCGCCGTCCGCGCCGGCGACTGGAAACTGCGCTTTTCTGAAACCACCGGACGGAGCCGTTCTCCGGCCGGACTGGGATTCCAGTTAACCAATCTCCAAGACGATCCGGGCGAAAAGCAGAACCGGATTGAAGAGGAGCCGGAAAAAGCCGCCGAGCTCATGAAGCTCTACCGACACTGGCGTGCCGGTTTGGAATAGAGTTTTTCGTTTTGCTGCCGTTACCCTCAACCAGGCAGGATCGAGAAGGTTGTATGAATGTGCCGGGGAACGAAGATGGCGGCAACCATCACTTGATGGCATTTTTTAAAAATAGCGCATGTGCTTGCATAGAGAAGATGTTGGTTTATTGCCGGCAGGAAAATACAATGATCCAGTCAATTAACAATGTGAATCAGGTATGGAATAAATGAACTGAACCGGGAGAAACAAAATGAACAAAAAACAGTTGTCACTCATCGTTGCAATCGCACTGCTGACTGTCGGAGCTCAGGCCGCGCTGATTATCGACACGGGATTTAACGCTCTAACGGGAACGGAGTTCCCCCCGACGCTCGACAGCAATTCAATATTCCGCAACGGCGCTTACGATTCAACCGGTGACGGCTGGCTGGGCGGCCCCGGCATGCAGGGTACGGAAACAACCGTTGACCCGGTTTCCCACGCTGTGACATTTGCGGCAGCAGGTTTTTCCGGTACAGCGGGAAATTGGTCAGATGCATTTGGGCAGGTGAATCTTGATAATAAGGCGACTACCGGCTCTCAGACCTTTCAGGTTGTTGTCGATAATATCAATGCTAACGGGTTTGAGGCTCTGATGGAAATGCAGTTTTTCTATTTTAAAGGTACTGTGGAGACCGCCAACAACGGGATTGCTCTTAATGCAACCACTGTTGGTAGCTGGTGGGAACCCATTGGAACCGTTGTGTCGACCGGCACCATTACATCCGAAGGAACCTACACGACTTCTGCCATCGATTTCGGGGCTGGTTATGATGTCATTGGATTTCGCGCCCAGTTTGTCGAGTTGAACAGCTCAATTACATTTGAGGAAAGCATGACAATTTCCGACATCAGCGTGACGGCGGTTCCGGAGCCGACGATTATTGGAATGCTCGGGGTCGGCGCGCTGGCAACGATGTTGATTCGTCGCACGATTACCCGCTGAGGTTGATCTTTTTTTATCCGATTTTACCGGGGAAACCCGGTCCGCACGGGCCGGGTTTTGTTATACTACTGAATGCAATCATGAAAAACAAAAAGTCAAGTTGCAGGAGGACAGCAGTCGCTGTTCTGGCCATGAGCTTCTGTGTCGGAATCGCACGGGCTGAATTTACTCCGATCGGCCCCGGCGACAACCTCGGTCTGCCTTATGCGGCCTGTCATCCACCTGGCCTGACTTATTATACGCCCGGCCCTTTTGCCAATTTGCTGTGGAGCTGTGGCTCGCTTTGGAATCCGGTCGGCAACTGGAAGGACAAGGCGACGGGCGCTGACATTCGCCGCACACTGGATGTCAGTGGAACGGTAATTGCCGGCAGTCAGATTGATCGTTCCGGCAACCCGCAATATCTGGTTCCTGGACAGGTGATGAATGCTCTGCTGACTATTCAATCCGATGCGCTGCTTGATGGGCATCATGTATACGTCGGCAAGATGGCGCTGACGTGGGAGGGTTGCGCAGACATCCGCTTAAAGATCACAGGAACGCAGGTGACCGGCTCGACTTCCGGGCTGGAAACGAACGGACGCCGGGAATGGATTGCCTCGCAGACTCAGGGGGCGATGTATGTAGAGATTTACGGCATCGATACCAACAACCCGCCGCACAATATCTGCCTGTGGGCGCCAGATCCGGCCGACTGGAACAACTCCACACTGGAGGGCAAGCTGCTGCATCCTTCAATGGAAGCCCGTTTACAGGATGCCGACTGGGGCTATGTGCGCTATATGGATCTTCAGTCCACCATCATGACCCGCGAAAAAGAGTGGCAGGATCGCCGCCTGCCGACGGACTGCTTTCAGGTCGGTCCGATCAACACCATCATTCCGGCCACGCCGTGGACCGTGGAAAAAATGAGTTCGGTCGGCATGGCGTATGAGCACATCATTCGCATGTGCAACGAAACGCAGATTGATCCATGGATCTGCGTGCCGTTCGATGCTTCCCCGGCTTATATGACCAACATGGCCAACCTGTTCATGTATGGCTCGGACGGGGAGTATCCATACACATCCGCCGTCACCAATCCGGCCTATCCACCGCTCGACAGCAATCTGAAAATCTACCTCGAATTTGCCAATGAGGTGTGGAACTACCGGCAGGATGATTTGCTGGCAGATCGGGGGGTATTGAACAATGGGCAATATGCGGCACAGAAGTTTTCAGACACCTGGGAGGTTTTCGAGTCGGTTCTGGGAACCAATCGCATTGTGCGTGCGGCGGCGGTCTGGACGGCCAACGGCAACGGCTTTACCACCGACCTGCTGAATGAGCTTTACGGCAACTCCTCGTTATTGAAGCCGGAAGTGATTGCTGGAACCACCTATTTCGGCAGCGGCATCCAGAACTGGGTCTGGGAGCAGATTCTGGAAACCAATGCGCCGCCAGACTCCTACTGGACCAGTGCACAGTTCACCAACGACATGCACACGGCGTTTGATCAGTGGGAACGGCTGGCTATGACCGGTATTAAGTATGGCGGAGATACCGGCCCCGACAAGCTGGACGCCCAAGGGATACCGGATTATCTGCGCGATTTCTGCTACAGCAAAAACGTTCCGCTGGTCTGTTACGAAGGCGGGCCGTCGATCTATACCGATTCAATCGATAAATCGACGAATCCGGATGGTGTTGCACTGACCGACTTCATGATTGCTATGAACGCTCATCCCCGTATGGCGGAAATCTACGACCTGCAGCTGCAGATGGCCAAAGAGGATGGGCTCTACAGCCATATGCCGTTCCTTTTGTATGAAGAATGGGGAAAGTTCGGGCAGTGGGGCCATCTGGAATCACTTCATGACGATCCGGATAAAGCGGTGAAATACAGCTATATTCTGGATTTTATCGACGAATGTAAAAACGAAGTCCGGCACGTCTACGATCCGCTCAACAATGTGCCGTCTTTTACAACCGCCGAGGAGCTACCCTATATTCTGCAGGGACTGCCCTGCAACCTGCAGATCCAAACAACCGGTGGTGATGGCGCACGCTCGAATAAAGTCATTGCGGCGCTGCTGCCCGACGGTCTCAGCATCGACTCCGACTTCCGCATCACCGGCACCTCGACCGAGACCGGTGATTTCCACCTCTACCTGCGGGTGACCGACAGCGACGGCGACCCGGCCTGGAGCTTCTTTCGGTTGACTGTTTTGGAGGCAACAATCGGGCTTCCGCTGCTCGAGTGGGAATTTCTGAACGCAGACGAGCTCAATGCCCGTACGAATGCGTTTCAGGAGCCCGGCAGCACCTACAATGCCGGCAATATGATGAGCAGCTCGGTCGGAATCGGACCCGGCCTTGAAGACCGCGACAACAGCCTGTACAACGATGATGCCTACACCGTTCTTTCGGCGAATTCCTCGTCCATGGACACCAATGCTTACATCCATTGGACTGTGCAGCCGCAGAGTGAACAAATAATGCATCTCTACAGCTTATATTTCGGCATCACCGGAACCAGTACCACCGACGACTTCCATCTGGAACTTCAATACAGTCTGGACGGGTTCGCAACGACAGGCACCGTTGTGGCGCTTCCGACAAACACATTTGTCGGCGGAGGAAACACCGCCGCCGGGATCCCGGTTTCTGTCCCGTTGACTGCATATTCCGAATTACAGAATTGCGACCAGCCGGTAGAGTTCCGCCTCTACATATGGGGGCTTGATAGCGCTTATGCCCGGATCAATTTCGGCAAACTAAGCAGTTTAACCGGTGATGAAACCGACCTGCGAGTATCCGGTCTTGTGTCCGATGTCGGGCTGCCTCCTTTCGCGCCGTCCAGCCTGAGTGTGACTTCAGTCAATGCATCCACACTGTCGCTGTCATGGGTCGACAACGCATTCAATGAAAACGGATTTAACATTGAGCGTAAAAGCGGAACAAACGTATTTTCACAGATTGCTGTGACGGGGATGAACAGCGCCGGTTACATCGATTCCGGACTGATGGCGGGGACAACCTATACTTACCGTTTACAGGCCTTTAACGATACCGGAGACTCCGGCTACTCCAACGAGGCTTCCGGCATGCCGGAGGTGAAAGTGATCTCGACGAACATCATTTTTGACGGCCTGTCGGATGCAGTGTTCAAAGCTACAAGTGACAACAACACCGTTTCGTTGGCCAGCGCCGGCGGCACGCACACGTTACTCAACAGTAGCGCAGGTGATCAGGATGCGTATATCTTTGGAAACTTTTCGGAAACCGTGCTGACGAATGAGGGCGAATCGATTACACTTTCTTTCACCGTCAACAACATGCCGGATAATGCCGGTATGCGCTTTGTTCTGGCTGGTGCTCGCGGCGTAAACCTGACGACCGCCGATGCGGCAGCCGCAATGTTCGCGCGCTCTTACGCTTCGTACGGAATCGATAAAAAAGTCGATAACATCAGTGCCGACTTTTTTAACTATGACGGCGGATCCGCTGGCAACACGATTGCAGACCGGCCTCTTTTAGGCGACACCAGCAGCAAGATCGGT
Source organism: Pontiella desulfatans (assembly GCF_900890425.1). Classification (NCBI taxonomy): domain Bacteria; kingdom Pseudomonadati; phylum Kiritimatiellota; class Kiritimatiellia; order Kiritimatiellales; family Pontiellaceae; genus Pontiella; species Pontiella desulfatans. The sequence continues at coordinate 582,470 of NZ_CAAHFG010000002.1, forward strand.
TCCTGGAGTTCAGGAATTGGCGGGGATCGTTTCGACAACGGCGATACCGTCGATTTTACCTTGACCATCACTCGTGAGGCCGAGGCCTTCAATGTGGCCGGAACCATGGATGTGACCGAAGGCAGCGGCGTTCAGGCCATGACAGGCTTCTCTTTTACGCCGGTGGCCGGTAATAACGACCTTTTGCCCTCCGATGCATTCACCACGTTTGGGGTCGGTTGTCAGGGTTATGCGGCGCAGCAGCTCGACGCCGGCAGCTCGCTCTCCATTTCCGGCATCACAGTGATGCATACCGCTGCCGGCGGGTCGGATGACAGCGACACGGATGGACTGCCCGACAGTTGGGAAACCCTTTACTTCGGCGGGTCTACCAACGCCAACCCGGCAGCAACTGCCGCCAATGGAATCAATACTGTACTCGAAACCTACATTGCCGGCATCAATCCAACGAACCCGGCTGCACTGTTTTGGATTTCTGACTTCAGCTCTCTAACTTCCGAAACCACTCTGCAGTGGCAGAATGTTTCCGGCCGCATCTATACTGTGTATTGGACCTCGAATTTATTGAGCGGTTTCCAGACTTTGGGAACCAACAACACCGGAATCTTCACAGATTCGGTGCATAGCGCCGGTTCAGAGGGGTTTTATAAAATTGATGTGGGGCTTGCACCGTAATGTTTCCAAACATTGGAAAGTTCCACTGGTTGGAAAAGAAATAGAGAGAAGACTAAATGAAAAAACTGACATATATTTTTGGCCTGTTCGTATTAATCCCTTTGCTGGGCAGCGCACAGACCCGTATAACCGTGACCCCCGCAGTTGTTCGCAGCGCGACAGAGTTCGAGCCGCTGGGGTTGAATAATTTTGGAGATATCGGCGGCATGTCCGCTTCGAGTGGCAACATCATCCGGCAGGGTGGCTTTGAACTGGCTCACATGCGGGATCTTTACCGGGTGATCGAATCCGGAAAAGACAAGGGGTATCAGTGGATCACGCTCGATGGCCCCAGTACCTCTAACTGGCTCAAATACAATACGGGTGCCTACAGCGGTGCACGGATGCGTGCCTACCGTTTTCTGGATGCCGGAGGCGCGAGCCTTCCGTATAAAGAGGCGAAGGTTGATGGCGGCAGAATTCTCGACATAAAAAATGTAGCGCAGGTCCGTCCGCTTTTTGACGGAAAGGTGCTGCCGAAAAACACCCCCGGATTCCCGGACGGCGGCTGGCTGGCCGATTCGGGTGTGGCCGATTTCAACGATTGGAAGGCCAAGTCGAAATCGGAGCAGGCGGAAATCAAAAAAGGGTGGAGAGTCTATTATGATGCGGATGTGCCGTTGCAGATGGACGACGTTGTTATTTTTGAACAAGAGGTTCTTTGGCCGGATCCGCACGATTTTCATCCGCGAGTGAGAGGCAATGGGGTTTCGTTGGACTGGAGCAATGTTGTTGGGACTTCACGTTTAGTCCCCGTTCCCGAAGAGATGCCGGAAGAGGTGGATTTCGGCAAGAGCGTTTGTCGGATTACGCCCGAAAACGGTGTGGCGCAACTGTGGTACAAATTATTCACCGCCACCGGACGCAAGGATGCCCGCTGGTACGGTCAGCTGGATGAAGGCGTAATCTATCGCTATGAAGCATGGGTAAAAGTCGACGGTGCTAAAAGCGGACGTGTTCGTCTCGGACTTGGCGGCAACACCCCCGGGGGATGGCAGACCGGCTATTTCGGTGCCGCCATCGGACAGGATTTCGAGGCGCAAGATGACTGGACGCTGGTCGGCTTTGAGTTCACCGCGCCCGTAACTCCCGAAAATGGAGGGATCGAAGGAGCTGTTCTGCGGTACGTCGGCGAAGGAGATCTGCTGGTGGATAATGTAAAGCTTCAGCCGGTGTACAGCCGCGGCGATGCAGAAAAGCCGTTTGTGATTAACCAGCGACTGCTTAAAACCTTGATGGATAACCAGCCCGCCACCGGACGCAAGGGTGCACTCCGTGCGTGGTCGGGCCTGAATCAGGCATCGATGGACGACTTGTTGCGCTGGTCGGCTCCGTCTGAATTGAAACTTCAGAGCGGCATTGTAATGACAGATGTCAACGAGCGACCGGTCTTTCCGAAGACCCTCACCATTCTGGAAGCGACCGGCGACAGTCCGGAAACGCGGATGGTGCCATGGCTGATCGGTCAGGTCACCCACAGCCCTGAAGAGTATTGCCAGCTGGTGGAGTACCTCGCCGCATCTTACGACCCGGCTGTGGACAGCCCGGAGAGCAAACCATACGCCTACCGCCGAACCCTGCATCGCGGGCATCTGCGCCCCTGGACGGATGACTTCCGCGAAATCATCATCGAATTCGGCAACGAAAACTGGCACAACCGTAAAATGCCAGAGTGGATCGGGGTGGGGCGCTGGGGAACTGTACATCAGGGAGGTCCCGAGATGGGCGTCTTCACCCGCTACCTCGCCGAAGAAATGCGCCAGAGCCCCTATTGGGATGAAACGAAGTTCAAAATAAACGTCGGCGGCAACTATACCGCCGGAGTCAATGCCGATGGATCCGTGAAAGGCTACGGACAGGAAGCCGTGCAGACGGCGGGCGATACGGCGGACTATCACAGCCACGCGACCTACATTGGTCCGCGCTGGGAAACCGGCGAGAGTAGTCAGACATCCATCGACGATGCGGGGGTTCAGAAAACTCTTTTTGCATACCGCCCTGTGAAGCACAACGAGTGGCAGTTGCAGGCTGACGCCCATGAGCAGCTCAAAAAACTTGGATTCGATGTCAAAATGACCGCCTATGAAGGTGGCCCGTCCGGCTTTGGCTTGCGCGCTAAAACGCCGGAAGAGGAATTTGCCGGTGAATACTACGGCAAGTCGTATGCCATGGGTACCGCGATGCTCGATGCATGGCTTGATGCGTGGAGCAAGGGATGGACCCACCAGTGTTACCTCAACTTCGGACAGGGGCAATGGTGGAACAGCCACACCCCCATCGCCCAGGGTCACCGCCCGTCACCCGGCTTCCTGATCCAGACGCTCATTAACCAAACCATTGCCAATCGTGACATGCTCACTACCACGGTCATTGCTTCGCCGACTATGGAGTTCATTGAGGCTCCGCCCAAGTGGAATAAAAACGCGTCTCCGGTCGCGCATCAGGTTGATACCATTCAGGCGCACAGCTTTGGGGATGGCCGTGTGGTTGTCGTCGCCATTTCCAACCTGAGTCTGGATCAGGCGCAGCCAGTAGAGATCGATTTGCCCTTTAAGCAGACCTTGTCGATCACGCAACACACACTGAAGGGGGATCCGCGCGACACCAACATGGATGATCTTAAAGTGGAGCTGACCTCACGGAAGCTTTCGGCTGATCAGCTTAAAAACGGCCAGTTCCGGACCGAGATTGCCGCCGGTAGTCCCGTCGTATTCGTATTTGAAAAATAACGCCAGTTTGAAGCACAGTATGATTATGGAAATAAAACGTCCCAACCTTTTGTTTATTATGACCGATCAGCATCGTTTTGATGCGCTGGGGGCTAACGGGAACGATGTGGTGCAGACATCGAATCTCGATGCACTGGCGCTCTCCGGTGCCAACGTGCAGGGGTACTTTACCAATGCCCCGGTTTGTGTGCCGAGCCGTTGCACGTTGTTCACCGGTCGCTATCCGCATTCGCACTGCATCCGGGAAAACTACAATTTTCTGGAGGCGGGACGTGAAATCCATCTGTTCCGTGTGTTGAAACAGGCCGGGTATAAAATAGGCTACTGCGGCAAAAACCATCTGCTCGATGCACAGGAGTTTGAAAACTTCGATTATACCGGTTACATGGACGACAGCCCGCGCGCGACGGCGGAAACAACCCTGCATGAAAAATATATCGCGAACAGTGAAGCGCTCGGTGTGCCGTTTGGAAAACATAAGATCTGGCGAACCGGATTGGTGCACGATGAACCCAAAGATGCCTCGCGGGCCTGGCTGACCGCACAGGCCGGGGCGGAGTTTTTGAAACAGCAGGACGGGCAGGATCCGTTCGCACTCTGCGTATCGTTCAAGGATCCTCATGTGCCGCATATGGCACTGCGTGAATATTACGACTGCATCGATCAGAAGCAGATCAAACTTTATCCTTCAGAAACCGACGACGAACGCGCCCTCAAGGCGCGGCGCTGGGCCATCAAGCGGGCCGCTTTCCACGCCGAAGAAGCAACAGCAAAAGACATTCGCCATTACATCGCCGTCTACTACGCCATGATCGGCTGGGTCGATACACAGATCGGCGAGTTGCTTGAAACCCTGCGCGAGCAGGGACTCGAGCAGAACACCCTGATCGTCTTCACTTCCGACCACGGCGATTTCAACTTTGAACATGGACTGGCAAAAAAAGATCTCGTGCTCGTCGACAGCCTGCTCCGGGTTCCGCTGATGGTCTCATGGCCGGGCCGTATTCAGCCGAAAACGCTGAACGAAACCTTTGTTGAAGAGGTGGACATCATGCCGACTCTGCTGGAGTTGCTGGAGATCGAAACGCCCGTCGGCGTACAGGGAACTTCGTTTGCGCCGCTGCTGCGCGGCGAAACCGCCATGCACAAGGACGCTGTCTTTGCGGAGGCCTGCCCGCCGTATCTTTACAATAAATATCCGGACTATGAAGCCTTTGCCGCCGCCCATGGCGGCCGGGATTATGCGCCCTTCAATGTGCCGGGTGATTTCAATAAATCCATTCGGGAAAAGGATTTTCGCTACACGTGGTACGGTACTGGGGAGGAGGAGCTTTATGACCACCGAACGGATCCGCATGAGCTCAACAACCTTGCGGACGACCCTGCATACGCTGATGAAAAAAACCGGCTCAAACTGCGTCTGCTTGAATGGAACGCGCTGACCGAAGATCCGCTTGATCCCAACCTGCGACGCGACCTGCAGGAACAGTATTCAAACTGGAATCCGCTTCCTATCCAGCCCGGACACCACTACAGCCCGCTCGGTAAAGAAACCATCCATATGAAACTCGCAAAGCCGGTTTGAGGAATTCAGCGAAACGCAGACGGTTCTTTATACGGTTGGTGTGTTCGGGATCCGGGGCGGGATGGCTCTCGAAAAGGGCGACCCGGCCAACAGGTTGTGTTCGCCTGTTAGAAGGCGGCTTCATACATTATACATTATGAAACTATTGGTAGCGCTGTCGACCGATACAGCCTATCCAAGGACGATACGCGACCCACGTACGGTAAGGATGCTGTAATCACCTCCACGTAAATGGCCGACGATCCGGTTAGCGGAAGCATGCCACTGAAACGGTTCATTTTTTGATGAATTGCGGGGGGGCGGTTAATCGCGTTTAGTTGCGGGGTTTCCGCTTGGTGTTTGCGGGAGCGAACTGAACTGTAAGAGGACGATTTATGCAATACGGATTTTTTGACGACAAAAACAGAGAGTATGTGATTACGCGCCCGGATACGCCGAAGCCGTGGAGCAACTATATTGGAAGTGCCGAGTTTGGCGGCGTGATCACCAATAACGCCGCAGGATATACCTTTTATAAATCGGCCGCGCAGGGGCGATTGACACGCTATAAGTTCAACGCGGTGGCGGCCGACCTCAACGGGCGCTTTGTCTATTTGCGCGATGAGGCCACCGCTGATTTTTGGACCAACTCCTGGGCGCCGGTCTGCAAGCCGCTTGATGCGTTCAAGAGCGAGTGCCGCCATGGAACCGGCTATACACAAATCAAGTCCACCTATGCCGGGATTACATCAGATGTTACCTATTTCGCGCCGGTTGATAAACTCTACGAGGTTTGGCGTATCAAGATCTGCAACGAAAGTTCCAAGGCTCGGAAAATCAAGGTGTTTCCGTTCGTTGAGCCCCAGTGCAACTGGAACGCGCAGGATGATATGAACAATCTGCAGTACAGCCAGTACATCGCCAAAACCGAGCGAATTGACGGCATCATTGATATCGGCTCGAATGTCAACATGCCGGAGGATCCGGACAACTTCACCAACAAGGACCAGAAACGCCACACCTTCTTTGGCCTTGCTGGAATCGAGGCTGAAAATTTCGATGCCAATCTCACGTCATTTCTCGGCGCGTACGGAACTTATGCAAGGCCGGGAGCGGTTTTAAACGACGCATGCTCCGGATCAACCGCCAGCGGGGACATGCCTTGCGCCGCCTATGAGATCGAGCTCAAACTCGCTCCCGGCGAAAGCCGTGAATTCGCCTGTGTCTTCGGGGTTGGCCGCGCTGTCGAGGCCGGCCGGGAGGCGATCACCGAAATGGATGCGCCCGAAAAGATTGAAGCCGCACTGGATGCCATCAAAGCTTATTGGCATTCACGCATCGAAACGTTGAGTGCCGAGACCCCGGATGCAAACTTCAACTCGATGTTAAATACCTGGGCACCGTTCAACAGCCTCATGACCTTCTACTGGTCGCGCACGGCTAGCCTCGTTTACGCTGGTGAGCGCGACGGCCTTGGTTTTCGCGATACGTTGCAGGATTATATGGCTTCATCGAGTCTCGTCCCTGAGGAGACGCGCGAACGGCTTGAGCTGATGTTGACCGGGCAGTATTCACATGGCGGAGCAAAGCCGGTGGTTCAGCCGTTCAATCATCATCCAGGACAGGAGGCATTTCCGGATCAATACCGTTCCGATGACTGCATGTGGTTTTTCAACTGTGTTCCCGAATTCGTCAAAGAGACCGGCGATATTGACTTTTTCAAGAAGATCCTTCCGTTTGCTGACAAAGGGGAAGCACCCGTACTCGGCCACCTGCGCCGTGCCATCGAATTCAACCTCGAACGTTCTGGCACGCACGGTCTTCCGTGCGGATTAGCAGCCGACTGGAACGACTGCATTCGCCTTGGTGACAAAGGCGAAACCGTTTTTGTTGCCCTCCAGCTGCGTTTTGCATTGAACGAGTATGTTTCCATTTGTCAAATGCTCGGCGAGACCTCGGAAATTGAATGGGCCTCCGAACAACTGTCCGCATTGGATGCGAATATTGAGAAGCACGCCTGGGACGGCGAGTGGTATCTGCGTGCCTACCGTTTCGACGGTGTGAAATTTGGCTCGAAGGAATGTGACGAAGGAAAAATCTTTATGAACCCGCAGAGCTGGGCGGTACTTTCCGGTCATGCAACCGGCGCGCGCGCGAGTCAGGTGATGGACTCGATGCACAAATACCTCGCCACCGATTATGGCATCATGCTGTGTTCTCCACCGTATATCGAAACCGACCCAAACGTTTGTCTCGGTCGTTTGTTCAACCCCTGCATGAAGGAAAACGGAGGTATCTTTAACCACACCCAAGGGTGGGGCGTGATGGCCGCCGCGAGGCTTGGCATGGGCGACCGCGCATGGGAATACATGCGTAATGTCATGCCGGCCAGTTTCAACGATAAGGCTGAGATCCGCGAAGTGGAGCCCTATGCCGTCTGCCAGAGCACACATGGACGGTTGAGCCCGCGTCACGGCACCGGCCGTGTATCCTGGCTCTCCGGTTCCGCTGTCTGGAACTATGTCGCCATGACCACCGCCATCCTCGGCATCCAGGCCGACTACAATGGATTGCGCATCGACCCCTGCATTCCTTCGTCATGGAACGGGTTTACCGCTATCCGGAAATTCCGTGGTGCCATTTATCGCATCACCGTCAAAAGCCCGAGCGGAATCTGTAAAGGGGTTTCGTCAATGACGATCAACGGAGAACCCATTGCAGGCACCCTCGTTCCCGCCGCCGCTGAAGGCGAAATCTGCAACGTGCTCGTCACCCTGATGTAGCTTTGTTCCAAGGATCTTTTTGTGTTGTTCAGGCGCGGATGAGTGCGAGCACTTCATCGCGCTTTGCGGCCATCTGACTTGCTGTTTTGGCCTCGAGGTTGAGGCGCACCAGCGGTTCGGTGTTGGATGTGCGGACGTTGAACCACCAGTCGGTATGCGAATAGGTCGTGCCGTCGAGCTTGAGTTTGTCGGCATCGCCGTATTTTTTGTTGAGGCGCTCGAATACAGCACTCACATCGGCCACCTTGGAATTGATCTCGCCGGAGGCGAAGTAGCGCCGGATGGGGCGAATCAGCTCGGAGAGTGTTTTGCCCGTTTCGCTGATGAGGTTGGCGACGCAGAGGGCGGCCAGCGCCGAGCTTTCGGTGTAGTAGTTGTCGCGGAAGTAGTAGTGACCCGAAAGTTCGCCGGCAAAGACGGCATCGGCTTCGCGCATCTGGGCTTTGATGAAGGCGTGGCCGACGCGGCTCATCATCGCGTTGCCGCCAGCCTCTTCGATGACTTCTCTTGCCGCCCAGGTGCTGCGCAGGTCGTATAAGATGGTGCTGCCGGGAAATTTTTCGAGCAGGGCCTGTGCGATCAGCGCGGTGATTATGTCCATGGAGACGTTGTTGCCGTTTTCGTCTAGGAATCCGGCGCGGTCGGCATCGCCGTCAAATGCAATCCCGAAATCGTAACGGCCTTTTTTGAGTTTGGCAGAGAGGTCTTCCAGTGTTTCAAGATCGAGTGGGTTGGCTTCGTGGTTCGGGAAGGTTCCATTGAGTTCGTCGTACATCGGGGTGATGTTGAACATGGCATCAGTAAAGGTTTTTCCTTCCAGGATGCCCATGCCGTTGGCGTAGTCTATGACGACGTTGAGTGACTTCTTGATGTTTGCAAAGGCGCGGATGTGAGCGAAATAGTCCGGCTTGATATCGTATGTGATGACGGTGCCGGGCACCGAGGAGAGTGCATCGAAGGACTCTTTGTTGACGATGCGCTCGATGTCGGCGATGCCGGTGGCTTCGGAAATCGGAATGGCCTGCTCTCGGCATATTTTCATGCCGTTCCACTCGCCGGGATTGTGCGAGGCGGTGATGATGGCCGAACCGTCGGCTCCGAGCTTGCCGTTGGCGTGGTAGCACATCGGCGTGGAAACCAGACCAATATTGATCACGTCGACACCCTGCATCGTGAGGCCTTTGGCCATGGCCTCGAAAAGCGGGGTGGAATGCGGGCGCATGTCGTGGCCGATCACAAATTTTTTCGGTTTCAGGAACGTGGCAACCGCCCGTCCGATTTTAAAGGCGATTTCATCGGTCAGATCGGTTCCGTAGATTCCGCGAATGTCGTATGCTTTAAAAATTCCAGCCATTGGGGCTCCTTGTTATGAAAGTTTTTTCCGGATTTTGGAGGCGTGCGTGCATTGCAGTCTGGCGAATGCGGATTCGATATGGGCGGGAATATCTACGTGTCCGATAAAGCCGGAGCCGTTCGGGCCATAGCCGTGTTCGTCGTCGCGCAGGCGCGGGATTTCACCGAGGACGAGCTGCAACTGGTATTCAAATGGCGCCGGGTCCAGTTTTTGCGGATGGTCACAGGTCAGGGTTTCGCCTTCTGATCGGAAATGCGGGATCGATAGCGCAAAGTTTGTGAACTGGGCTCCTGTTTCTTTCCATTCGTGCAGGAAGCATTCATAGGTGCGACGTTGCATGGCGGCTTCCTGAATAAGAATGACGCTGCGGGGGAAAGGTCCGTCGGTGCGGGCGACCTCCAGCGCAAGGGCGGCATTTTTGCCGCAGTTGGTGGAGTGGTTTTCGATCAGGATTTTATCCGCCGGCACGTTCAGATGGTGAATCATCAGGTCGGCTACCATGTCGGCTTCTGCGCGGTCGTCGGTCGGTACGGCGTGGTAGATCGGGTGGTGGCGGAAGCCGCTGCGCAGATTTTCGGTCGAGTGTCCTTTGCCGCCAACCACCATGATTTTTTTTGCGATCCCGCTCCACCATGCTTCGGCCACGGGAACGGCGAGATCTGGGGTGGAAAGCCCCGCAACGAAAATAAGCAGATCGGCACGCGCCTCGCCGCAATGATTCTGGAATGCTTCTTTCGAGAGTTCCGGAATATCGCGGCGGGCGAGAAATTCGAGGATCCGGTTCAGATCCCCGGCTTTTTCTTTGGGGCCTGGCTTCATGCGGGTTTAGTATCCGCCCCCACCGAGCGGGTTGCCACCGAGATCGGCGAGATCTTCGCCTTCTGCGATGCGCTTAGCCGCTTCGTCGAGGATGGCTGCCGTGGCGGTTGCGCCGATACGGGTGACGCCCATTTGGCGAACGCGGACGAGGTCGGGCAGGGTGCGCACCCCGCCGGCCGCTTTGACCTGCACGGAGGGCTTGGAGTGTTCGCGCATCAGTTTCAGGTGCGGTTCGGTTGCGCCTTTGTAGTTGTAGAACCCGTTGTCCTGCTTAACGAATCCGTAACCGGTGGAGGTTTTGACGAAGGCGATGTTGTGCTCACTGCAGATTTCGCATAAGCGGATAATCTGGTCGTCACAGGTCAGGAAGTCATTTTCGAAGATAACCTTCAAGATCGCTCCCTCGGCGGTGACGGCATCGTTAACGGCTTTGAGTTCGGCGCTGACATAATCCCAGTCGCCGCCCAGCACCTTGCCGGTGTTGCTGACGATATCGATTTCCAGTGCGCCTTCTTTGCAGGCACGCACGGCTTCGGCGATGATGATTTCGGTGTGGCTGTTGCCGTGCGGGAAGCCGGCGACAGCGCAGACTTTCACATCGCTACCGTTGAGGATTTCGGCGGCCATCGGAACCGCATGGGGTTTGATGCAGACGGTAGCGCAGTCGTATTTCAGCGCCAGCTCGCATTCTTTCTTGAGAATGGTGTCGGTCATGGTCGGATGCAGCAGGGAGTGATCAATCATTTTGGCCAGATCATGTACGGTAATGCTCACGGAATTCTCCTTCAGATTAATGGATACGTTAGAAATCGATCGCAACGCGCGAGCCCGGCTGTTTTTCAACCAGGCGCACCAGTTTAATATCTTCGAGAGCCTCCTGAATGGAGGGGATGTCGGCCGGCAGGCTGTCCGCGCCGCTGTCGAGCGCTGCGGCGAACTGCTGGTACGCATTCTGCGGCAGCGGCTCCACTTTCCACTCGCGCTTTTCTCCTTCGCGCGATGCCGTGATCACCTGTCCTCCGTCGGCCCACGCGTGCGTCAGACGCCAGCCTTTTTCAGAAACCGAGTAGCAGATGTCGATGTGCTCGCGGTCGTTTCCTTCCGTGCTGAACACCTGCAGGTCGGCCGCCCAGGTGATAAACAGATGCGCAGAACCGTTGTCTTCGAAGTCGAGTTTCATGAACTCGGTGTCACCGCATTTCAGATCCGGATGCGCGTGTTTGTCTGAGAAGTAGGTGGCGGCCTTCATCGGGCGGCCCATCAGGTAGCGCGCAATGTTCTGATTATGAATCATCGCATCCATGAACGGTCCGCCGTTCTTTTCCGGATCGAGTGCCCAGTCATTCCACTGTGGGTAGTGGTGGAGCCAGTCCTGTTTGTAGAGCGCGAGCCGGCCAATTTCCGGATCGGCAAAAATATTTTTGTAGGTTTCGATCAGCGGATTGGCGGTGCGGTTGTAGCCGAGGCCGCACAATACACCAGCCTTTTCGACGGCGGCCACCATGGCTTCACATTCTTCTGCCGTCGCGCCGAGCGGTTTGGTGGTGAAGATGTGTTTGCCGGCGGCGCAGGCGCGCTCGACCAGGCCGCGACGGATCCACGGCGGAACGAAGAGCGCGACGATATCGATTTCCGGATCATCGAAACAGATTGCGTCGCTGTCGACAGCCTGACCGCCCAGCTCGGCAGCATATTTTTCCGCCTGTTCTTTGCGCGGGTCGAACAGATATTTTACTTCAATGTTTTCGGCGTCCTTGATGTCGCCGGACTGCCAGCGCAGGAAATCGCCGCAACCGAGAATTGCCATTTTGTATGTTTTGCTCATGTTGTTCTCCTTGAATTGAATAATTACTTAATTGCGTCGAGGCCGACCTGATAGGCCGCCAGAATAGAGTCAATCAGTCCGTTGTTGAAATCGGAGATCACCATGCGCTCCGGCTCGGCTTCAAACCATTTGACGGTTTCTTTGATGCCTTCAGCGAACGGGATGGTCGCCTCGAACTCCGGCACAAACTTTTTGATTTTGGAGTTATCAAAAATCGCACTGACCGACTTATCGCCGAGGAAGTTTCCAACGAGCCAGTCATGGCCTTGCGATACGGCGACGGTGGCGATGAAGTCGGACGCGACATGCACGATGTTGGCTTCTACCCCGGCAGCCGCAGCGACCGCCTGATAGATCTGGTCCCAGGTCAGCAGTTCGTCGGAAGTGATATGGAACGCTTCGCCGATGGCGGCTTCGTTGCCGATCAATCCGACAAATCCTTTGGCGAAATCTTTGGAGTGGGTGATGGTCCACAGCGAGGTGCCGTCTCCGTGCACAATGACCGGTTTGCCCTGTTTCATGCGGTCAATGATGGTGTAGTCGGTCCAGCTGCCGAGTGCGACGGGAATGACGGTATCGTAAGTCAGCGACGGACGGACGATGGTGACCGGGAAGTCTGCTTCATCTGTCAGCAGCTTTTCACAGGCGGCTTTGTTGCGCGAGTAATCCCAGAAGGGGTTTTCGAGCGGGGTCTCTTCGGTGATGAACGGTGTTTTCGGCGGCTTCTGATAGGCCGAGGCCGAGCTGATGTAAATGTACTGTTTGGTTTTGCCTTTGAAGAGGGCAATGTCGCGCTCGACTTCAGACGGGAGGAAGCCGATCCAGTTTACCACGCAGTCCCATTCCTGTCCTGCCAGCGCTGTAGCGGTCTGTTCCGGATCGCTGATGTCGCACACGAGTGACTTGGCACCCGGAATATCGATTTTGCGGGTTCCGCGATTCAGCAGATACAGATCCATTCCTTTTTTAACCGCCAGCCGGCTGGTCTCCGTGCTGATATTTCCGGTTCCACCGATAAACAATACCTTCATGTTGTCTCCTTAGTTAAATAGAGCGTTCCGCAGATAAGTCCATTGTAGGACAGGCTTCTCTGTATCCAGAGAGCCTGTGTCCATCACACGCTCCCGAATACGGGAAGCGTGTCCTACAGGTGCTATCCCGTCACTGCATACTCTGACTGATTAAGAGCCATATTATATGAGGACACCCTTTTCCCGGCTAACCGGATTCGATCAAAATCTATGCGTATTCGGACAGTTGTTGTTTGAATCTGTGCCATAAGATGAGAATATGCGCATATGAAATCGGTTTTTTGGCAGACAAAACCTTATGAAAATGTTTTTCGGATCAACCGGCAGCCCGAGCTGGTTTTCCGTTGGCATCATCATACCTACTGGGAGATCTTCGGTGTGGTGACTGGGGAGGGGCAGGTGCTCATTGGCGACTGTCAGCAGCACGTGCAGGCCGGCGAAGTCTACGTGGTTGCCCCGGGCGTCCCGCATTCGTTTTTTGCACTCACCAACCCGGAACAGGAGCAGAAAGCCGGCGACTTCCTGATTTTTGTGATCGATCTGGATGCAATGGGCCCCCTTGCCGGCGAAGCCCGGCTTCAGCGCTGGGAGAAAGCCGCCAAAGGCGGGCTTTGTTATCGCGGAGAGGCGGCGCGCGAAGCGCTGGATTTGCTGGCCTTCGCCGAACAGAAAGAAGGCCTGCCGCAGACCATCGCCGCCCTGCAGGTCGTTGAACACTTAATGACCACCCGCCACGGCGGCGCACTGAGCGGCTTCGCGCTCACCGAAAATGTTTCGCAACGCGACACCGAACGCATTGAGCGCGTGCTCGAAGATCTGCATCACCGCTTTGCCGAACCCGTCAGTCTGCCGGAGCTCGCCGCCGCCCACGGCATGAGCGAAAAAACGCTCGCGCGAATTTTCAAAAAATCAACCGGACAGACCGTTGTTGAATACCTCAACCGCCTGCGAATCTCCACCGCCTGCCAGCGGTTGACCGCCACCGATCAGCTCGTTACCCAGATCGCCTACGACTGCGGCTTCGGATCGCTCTCCAGCTTCAACCGCATGTTCAGACGCTACCAGAACACGACCCCCTCCGCCTGCCGCAAGTCCGCTCCTTGAGCCCTCTGGGGTGCGGAAATGAAGAGTACGATAAAAAATAAATCATTCTAACGGATAAAAGAAGTTTTAAGACGAGTTTCCGCAGTTGGGAACGATTTTCTCCGGGGAATTGGTGTGTGCGAAAACGAAACGCACGATGAAATATGACTGAGTCTAGCGGATTACAATAGATTTGAAGAGCCAATTTTAACCCTTCTTTCGCTATTCGCGGGCAAACCCGCCTTTTTCGAGGGGGGAAACCTTCGTTCCACCCAATGTTTTCAGGGGTGTATGTTCGAAAACAGGCTGTAGTGAAGACCTTGCCCGTTGACGATCCGTTTTTCTGTGGAAAAATCGGAGCATGTACCTGAGAGCGTATAAGCGAATCAATGACGGCAAGGAGCATCGCTATTGGAGCGTGGTGGAAAGCGTTCGCACCAAGCGCGGCGTTCACCAACGTCAGCTTCTTTATCTGGGCGAACTCAATGACAGCCAGAAGGCGCAGTGGTGCTCGGCGCTGGATGTGTTCGACGAATCGAATGCTTCGGTCCGGCAGATGAGTCTCTTTCCGGAGGACCGGACTCCTCCTCCGGAGGTCTCCAATCCCGTTCAGATCCGGCTCAGCCAAATGACGTTTCATCATCCGCGCCAGTGGGGCGGGTGCTGGCTGGCGACGGAGCTGTGGAATCAGCTTGATCTGGATCGCTTCTGGGAGCCCCGGCTGCCGGAGAGCCGCAAAGGAACCGGCTGGCTCAGCGTTCTCAAAACGCTGGTCTGTTATCGTCTGCTCGATCCGGGCAGCGAATGGCGGTTGCACCGCGACTGGTTCAAAACCTGTGCAATGGCCGACTTGCTGGGCGAAGATGACTCCATTGCCGCCAAAGACACGCTGTATCGCTGTCTCGACAAACTCTGCGAACACAAGAACGACCTGTTTTCGTTCCTGAAAACACAATGGAGTCTGCTGTTCAGCCTTGGCCGTGAGTTGAGCGACTTCCTTGCGTAGCATTTCAATCTGCTCCCCGGCGCGTTTATAGCTGACGGCCGCATGTTTGCTGGCGTTGGCCTTGATCTTGGTGCCGCGCCGACCTTCTTGAGCCCGGCGGGGTTTCCTGCGCCATAAGCAAGACCTCCACGAAGGCCTTCTCGAAGAGTTCCCGGTTCTTGCGCCGGAAGGTGCAAAGGGTGTCATGGTCGGGATGCAGGCTGCCTCCGCAGATGTAGCGCACCACCACATCCGAATGGGTGGCATCCTCGATGACGCGTGATGAGAACCGCCCGGTCGCATAGCAGTAGATCAGCAGCGTGAGCATCATTCGTGGCGGATACTGCTCATCGCCCGTTCCTCGGCAGTTGGTGCTAAAGTATTCGGCAGGGAGTCGATCGACCGCATCGATCAGAAAATGAACAATGTGATTTTCTGGAATCCAGTCGCGCAGATCCGGCGGCAAAAGCATCGGGGTGTCCCGGTCGAGATTTTTGAGTCGCGTGGCCATAAGCCTTCTTCATTAAGACAAGAGAAGTCTGGCACGTTTACTAAAGTATTAATAGATGAAATGTCGGCTAAGTCCGACAGACTGCTAGCCCAAAAGATGCTTCCTTTGAGGTTCAGCAAATTGTTGAGTGGATTGATGGCGCAAGTCAGTTGCTGGGAGTGAAATTGGATGAAGCGTACAAACCTCCAGTCATGGCTACGGCAAACCGCCTGCCTCGTTTTGTCATTAATTATGTCCAAAAAAACGCAGATATTCCTGACTTCCCCTCGCCGGTTTTACCATCTCCAAAGCAATACAAGCTTGCCCGGAAGAAGTTGGCGCATGTGTTTAAGGCGGGAGGAGCTGTCGAAGGTAGTTATGCGCTTCAGGATGCAAAAAAGATAATCGACCCGGCACGGGATGCTTAAAGAGGTATGTGAAACTCATCGCGCGTACGATAAAATTGACCTGACACAAATGCCTGCGGACTATTTGCCGCGCACGAATTACGTGCCTGCGTGCTCCTTCTCTGAATACAGACGACGTGTGCCGGCTATTCCTTGGGACAAGACCGAAAGTGTAAAACTGACAGATTACTATCAGGTAATTCATAGAAGAATGTTAACCCAAGTTTCTTAACGGCTCGCGTAAGTTACTCGTAATCAACGATCGGACCTTTTGTGGCACTACAAAGTCGTTAGCGTTTCAGTTCCGTTTTGCGCGGTGGATACGCGCGTTTCCAGTCGATTCCCAGCAAGGCATAAACTCGCTCTTGTTCTGCATCCGGCTGACTGGGCTTGCGGATGGATATTTCGTTTCCGCTTTCAAGTGGCAGCCGGGTGGTTGCCACAACATGGGTGCCGAGTAGGCGGCGCAGAGTGCGCCACTCCCGAAGGTCACCGGAGGTTTCAAGCCGGTAGCCGATCCAGCGCAGCAGGTGATAGGCGAGTACGCTGATAAAGATGTGCCCGTCGACGCGCTTTTCGAGTTGGTGGAAGTTTGGACGCAGCCCGAGTGTGCTCTTGAGCATGCGGAACCCTTTTTCAGCTTCGAGCAGGGTCATGTAGAGCTCCCAGAGCGTTTCGGCTTCCATGCTTTTGTCGGTTTTGAGGACGTAGTCGCCGCATAGCGCGAGCGCTTCGTCGAGCTTCTCATCGTTGCGGGCAAGAAGTAGGGTTTGGTCTTTGTGCTCGGCTTTATAGAAGCGGGCAACCCGAGGGTGTTTCTTCAGGAAGGCTCCGATCTTGCGTTCGATTACATCCGGCTTTTTGAGCCTTCCTTTTTCAATACGCCTGCGCAAGGATTCGCCGTCGGCAAGGAACCATTTTTCGGCGTTGGAAATCATGGCGCGTTCTTTTTCCCCGCGTTGGGCACTCCGGCAGAGCACGAGACAGCAGTTTTTATTTTCCGGATCGGCGATACGCTTGACCTCTACCTGCTTGTCCGCTTTGCGCCCAGGGAGCGCACAAAAGGTTTCATTTGCGAAGTATTCGGCATAGCGACTCCGGCTCCCTCGGGTGATGTTTACGATGTAGGAGCATCCGCGTTGTTCAAGTAGCTTCAGGTTTTCTTCCGAGACGAACCCGGCGTCGAGGATTACGACGGGCTTGAGCTCTTGGTCGCCGAGCTCCAGCCGGTCGAGCATGGCCAGTAGCGTTTTTGTATCGGCGATGTTCCCCTCGAACACCTCGTGCGCCAGAGCAAACCCATGTTCGTCGAATGCCATGCCGACCGCGACTTGGCGGCAGTCGTTGCGCTTCTGTTTATTCTTGCCGTGCTTCGCCTTCGGGTTGCTTTGGCAAAGACCTTCAAAATGAGTATTGGTGACGTCGTAAAGCACGATGCTTCGGCGCAAGCTGAAGAGTTCCTGCTCACTGGAACGAAGCTCCTTCTCGATTTTTCGCCGGATTTTAAGGAGTTCGTCACTGGTTTTGTAGAGTCGATCTTTTGTGGTTTTCGTAACGCCCACTCCGAGGATCTCCGGCAGCGCTGTCCGGTTCGACCAATCAATTAGCGCCCATTCGCTGAGCGGCTCGACCAATCGGTTAATCACCATTAGCTGAGCAATGGCTATGTGCTCCGGCTTCATTCCAAGACTGCTTAAAATCGCCGAAAGCCCCAGCGCCTCCCACGCCTTAAGCGCCACCAAATGAGGCCCGAACCCCACCACATAATCGGTTCGAATCCTCTCAACCAGTACGCCATCAAGCCGGGTTGTGCCAGGAGCCAGCGCAACCGCCTTGGACTGCTCCGCAATTTTATGGATCCGTACAACCCATTCAGCACCCACCCTCGAAAGCCTTGCTGGAAAAAGTGATTGCTCGCCACGCAGGCGCAACTCCACAGCCTTTGCAATTATTCCCCGCTCATCGGTCGGAACCGCAGCATCGCCAAGCGATGCCAAAACCCGTTGACGCGGCAACCCCTCCTCATTTCGGTAGGACTCCACCAGCTGAAGCACCGACGTTGCGCGAACCGTCTTTTCCCTGAAGAACATGCCAAAATCATACCAAGACCGAGTTGTGCGTCAACCGGCTCAGGCAAATTGCAGGCACTACGCCGCGACCTCCACGTTGGAAACACGTGACTTACAACAAAAACGGCACCGAAATGGGGTGAAAAAGTCGCTTTTTCCCATTTTAAAACGAGCTTCTAAGAAGCTTGGGCTAGCAGTCTCTGGCCAGGATAATGTCATTGCAGGTAAGGAGGCAGAGGCAAAAGAGAGAGCTCTTTTGTATGTTTCCCTTACTCGTGCCCGAAAAAGTGCCTACATGACCAGTTGCGGCGAACCGAGTCCATACCTCGTTGCTTAGCGAAAAATTTATAAACTGCGACTACTTTTGAGTAGTGATGGAAGCAGATCAGCAGAGTGCCCCCTATGCACTCGAAGAAAAACTTGCGGCGATGGAATGCCATTTGCGTGATATCCGGACGGATGTGTCCTGGATTCTGACGGCAGTTCGCGATGAACTCGAAGCTATCAGGCAGCGCGATTTTTGGCAGGAGTACCGCGAGACCTACCAACAGGAGTAGAGGCGATTATGTCTTTGCTCCTTTTTTTATTTCCGACCACGGAATACACCGAACACACGGAACAGAGCGGGAATTATTTTGACCGCGAATGACGCGAATGGGCGCGAATTAAGAACGGGAAACTAAGCGGAAATGATGTTGGCCACGAAAAGGCACAAGAAATCACAAAAAAGCGGAAGTATATTTAACCGCAGATGAACGCCGATAGGAAATAAACGACTCGGGTTCCCCGTCACCTGCACGCAGGGTTTGGATTAAATGGCGCAGGTCGCGACAAACCAGTTTGCCGATCCCGGCTCCAAAAATCCAATTGCGTTTATTTCCAGAACAGCCATCTCCTATTAGTGAAAATCAGTGTCCATTGAACCGTGCCTCCGGCACTATTTCCTTTCGGAAATTATTTATCGCTGCGCTTTCAGGTGCCTTTTTGTGGCAAACATTTCCCCCTCGGTTTTACTCGGCTGTCCCTCACCTGTCCGCCGTAGCCTCTCGGGCGAAGGAGGAAGCGATAGCGGGGGGTGAAAAATATCCCATACCGATAACCGGTAACGATTAACTGATAACTGAAATTGCACCCCAGAAAATGAGTGCAATTTCCCCATATGAAAACGATTCAAAAAATCCGTTTGATGCCATTTGCTTGAACGGTAACACCGCGAAGGAACTGATGCCAAACTCTGGCTGAACACAGTGGATTCGCTTTGAGGTTTACGGCTTCGCCAAACCTTGTCTTGTACACGCGTTCCCCGTCGAGAGGAACCATCTATGTAGCGACCGCTACGAATTCTACAAAACACCATTTCACCACGGAAAACACTGACTACACGGAAAGTTTTGACCGCTAATTGACGCGAATTTCAACAACCGTTTTTAGCCATAAAAAGGCACGAGACCGCCGAAGGCAGAGGCTGGCGCAAAGCGACGGCAACGAACGAAGTGAGAGGCAACACACAAGAATTTCAACGGAAACCCCAAAGATTTCTTAACCACGAAGCACACGAATAGACACGAAAAATTTCAGTCGCGAATGAAGATTTTCTACAACCACTCCCGCCGGTCGTTAGAGGGGCTCCGAGGAATAGAGAGAAGATTTAATCCGCAGATTTTTGAGATGCTCGCAGATGAAGGAACCCGATGCGTCTTGATAAATCCATTGTGCCGCCTGAAAGCACAGCGATAAATAATTTCCGCAAGGAAATAGTGCCGAAGGCACGGTTCAATCATAACTTGTGCCCCGAATCTCGATTCGCGCCCCAAGAGTTTTTGATCCGCACGACCTCGATGAGGTCAACCAACTCCGTTGGTCGGTTCCCTTTTATGGCACCAGCACCCCCTCTGCCTTGCTCGGCTGTCACTCACCTGTCCGCCGTAGCCTTTCGGGCGAAGGAGGAAGCGAAGCGGCCCGAAGGTTCGGGCTCTGCGAGGTTGTGAAAAACATCCAATCTCAAATCCTGACCATCGAGTTTATCCGGTCAGAAAATTACCAAGCCAACAAACAGAAAGGAGATTCAGATGAATCAGATTACATTGGATACAGTCCGGCAGATGATGAAGCGCGAGCTAGGCGCAGATTCATTTATTGCCGGCATGGTTCAGTCGGTTACGGCTGACCCGAAGATTCCTACGGCATGTATCAATGCCAAGGGAGAAATGAAATACAGTCCGGCGTTTGTGTCGGAGCAGGTAAAGACGGAGCAGGATCTATTCTGCCTGATCTTTCACGAAATTCTACACCCGGCGTTTGGCCATTTCATCTATGGCCGCGATGAGGTGAGTAACATCGCCTGCGATGCGATTATTAATGCGCTGATCAGTCAGTTCTACGCAGCAGCATCCGGAAAAGGATCGCTGTTTGAACGGCTGTATGAGTCTCAGGGGCTGGAGTCGATCCTTCGTCCGGAAAGCAAATGCACCAATGGACGGTATCGGTATCTTTATCAGCACCTTTACCCGAAGTGGACGGCTTATGATGAGCTGAGTGCGGGTGAGGTGATCCGGACATTAAAAATGCTGATGCCGCAGCAGGAAGCCGCACCGCTGCTGGTCGGATCACATGGATCTGCAACAGAAGGATCAGGGAGTTTCGGAACGGAACAACTTCAGGGCATTGCCGGAGAAATTGCGGAGCATGTGGCCAATCATCAGGGCTGTACCGGAAGTATGTTCGGCGGCCTGAAGAAGATGATCATCGAGATCATGAAGACCAAGCGAAGCCTGCGGCAGGAGCTGCTGCTCAACTACACCACCCGCAAGCGGCTGGACGGGTTTTTCTGCACTGAGCAGAGTCAGCGCCGAGCCACCTCGCCCTTTCCGCTCAATCCGAGCCGACGCGATATGGTGCTTTTGAGTGCGGACATTTGGCCGGGATTCTTTCGGAACCGTCAGCCGGAACTGAAACATCGACGCGAAGGCATTGCTGTTTTCCTGGATGTATCCGGATCGGTGAATCAACACCTGCCGGAAATTGCCGGGCTGCTGGCCCGTTACCGTAAGGAGATCCGCTCGGTCTATCAGTTCAGTAACGCGGTGTCTGAAATCACGATGGATGCGTTGTTGCGCGGCTATGTCGAAACCACCTACGGAACCGACTTCAACTGTGTTGCCCAGACCATTCTAAGAGAACAGCTGGAACGGGCGGTGATCATCACCGACGGCCACGCCTCGCTGTCGGAGCTCAACGCTATCGGGCTGAGGGATGCCGGGGTGCATCTGCTGACGGTGCTGTTTGGATTTCGCTGCAACGGGGAAGTCCTGCGCCCCTTTGGGGATGTTATGGCACTGAATGAAATAACGGAAGGAGAAGAATGAAACTGGAAACTTGAAACTGGAAGAAGGTTTTGGTCGCCGCCCGAAGCGAAGCGCAGATAATTTCTGAAAGAAATAGAGCTATAGGCTCGGTTCAAAAGGCACAAAAAACGCAGAAGAGAAATCGAGAGTCGATTGGGCGCTAATGTCTGATCGGCTTTTTTTGTGAAGCGGATGGATTCGCGTCAATTCGCGTTCATTCGCGGTTAAAAAATAAGGAGAAGAAAATGAAGAGTCATGTAGGTATGGAACAAAAGGTTTGTCCGGTGTGTGGACAGGCATTTGATACAGGAACAATCCTGCTGGATAAGCGGCTGCGCAATAGTTTGGAGCGTAAAACCGTCACCGGTTGGGATCTGTGTCCGAAACACGCGAAGCTGTGGCAAAAGGGATACATCGCCCTGGTGGCGTGTGATCCTGAAAAGTCCACGTTCACCGGAAATGCAATCAAGCCGGGAGATGCCTATCGAACCGGAGCGATCGCCCATGTCCGCAAGGCGGTGGCCAGAGAAATATTCAATGTGGAGATGACCGGTCCGGTGGCATTTGTTGAGCCGGCTGTGGTCGACATGCTGGAGGAAATGCAGGAGGAAAATAGCGGAGACTGAAGATGAGACATGTAAATCGATGAGAGCCGATTGGGCAGCAATGCCGGGTCGGCTCTTTTTTTGTGTAGCCGTGCTTTGCACGGCAGTTATCAGAGATCGGTTATCAGTTATTGGGCCGACAACCAAATTGTAGGGCTGAAATGGTCATCCGACCTTTCAGCCTTTTTCGTAATAACGGCGGGAAGGTCTGCGACCGTTTCCGCCCTACAAAATAAGGAAGAATGAAAATGAAGAAATTACTGGAACAACTGGGTATCTATGGATGGAGCATGGGAGATGAAAATCTGGCGATGGCGTCATTGCTGACGGGCGATCCGCTTTTAATGGTGGGTGCGCACGGTGCGGCAAAGACACATGCGGCTGGTAAAATCGCGCAGGCCATGGGCTGGAAGTTTATGGCCTATGACGCCAGTAAGGCGCTGTTTGAAGACGTACTGGGTTTCCCGAACGTCGAAAGCCTCAAACAGGGGCGAGTGGAATACGTACCGAGTGCGGTCACGGTTTGGGATAAGCAATTCGTGCTGATTGATGAAATCAACCGTGCGGTTCCCGAACTGCAGGCCAAGTGGCTGGAGATTATCCGCTCCCGGAAGATCATGGGCTTTGAGACTGAAGTCAAATGGGTCTGGAGCGCCATGAACCCAATGGGCGGCCGCTACAACGGAACACAGCAGATGGACGCCGCATTGATCGGGCGTTATGCAACGTTCCTCTATCCGCCGGAAGCACTGGATATGGATGAAGTAGACCGCATCAAGGTGCTGCGCCATATCAATGGTGACGATGCGCCGAGCATCGGCGAATGGTGCCCGCAGTCGGAAACCAAAACCGTCAGCAAAGCAGAAACCGAAGAAGCCGGGCGTCAGATCCGTAAGGTGTTGCAAAAGGCCGGGCCGCTTTTCCAAACCTTGGAAAATGATTTCCAGAGTCTGGGAGAGTTCCTGAGCCGGCTGGCGGTGCTGGTGATGAAAGAGACCGACGGCAGCGTGAAACTGGATGGACGACGACTGGGATTCATGTATCGCAGTCTGCTGGCCAACCGGGCGGTTGAATTATCACGGACAGCCCTGCTGGGCGAAAGCCTGCCTGAATTTGCGCAAAGCGCCAAACAGGTGATTCTGGCAAGCATCCCGATGGGTCTCAATGACGAAGGGATCAACCGCGAGAACATGCTGCACAAGGTGGAAATCTGCCTCGATCTGCTGAGTGACTATTTCAGCGAAGGCGGGAATTTCCAACGGGTGGAAACGGTCTACCGGCTGTTCACCACGACCGACCTGTTCGAAAAGGCGGAAATCCTGCTCGGAGAGGATCTGTCGGAGATGGTGAAGCTGAAAGCGTGGAACGATCTGTGCGATACCCCGGAAAACATCACGCCGCTGGCATACATCGCGCTCAAGGTGGAGTCGCTCCATCCCGGAAAGATTCCGTCCGAGCTGCTAGAAAAGGTCGGCGGAAGCATAGATCTGCAAAACCTGCAGACCGACACCATTCCCGGCCTGACCGGAGCCAACATCGAGCTGATTGAATCTGTAGAGGCCTTGCTCGATCAGCCCGACGACCTGCGCCGGATGATCGCCTATGAAACCGTGCGCCGACTGGTTGTACAATCAGGACTCACGAAAGAGCGGCTTGACCGGACCGCGAAGAAAATCACGCAAACAGCAGAGAAAATCGAAGGGTTGTTAAATAAAAACAGACATGAAAGTGAGGGATAAAATGAAGATACAGGGAATAAAACTGTGGCTGGAGCCGGATCATCTGATTCCGGTTTTTTTGCGTTTAAGGGCTCAGGCGGTCGAAGTACCGGTTGCGGATGTGCTCCTGAAAGGGATTCATCCGGAATCGGCGATCGGACTGGGCGGCGACTGGTGCCAGGCAGGCGAACTGCTGGCTCAGACGCTGAACCGGGAGCGTTTCCGGTTCGATCCGCTGAGTGTGCATCGGTTGAACGCTGACATCGTCCCGTTGAAGGACGGGTTTCATCACGACCGGAGAACCGGGTTGCAGCGAGGCATCGACTCGGTGTGTGGCTCGGTTTATTTCGCAGAACAGGCGGATTACAGCCTGATTCTGAAAAAAGCTGTCGAACGGCTTCGGGATCATTGGCGCAATGATGTTGCATGGAATCTGCTGCGGGCAAATGGCGGGCGCTTTTCAGAAATGCGTACGTTTCTGAAGAAGAAGCATCCGGATTTAGCCCTTCGCAGCTATGACGACATGAACGCCCTGTTCCTGAGCGAGCTGCTGTCGGTGAATGATTTCCTCGACCAGGAACAGAGCCTCATCAGTGAGGCACTGGCCTGCATGAACTTTCGGCGGGCATCAGCGATCAGTGAGATCACGGATGATCAGGGCCGGTTGCGGTTTGCCAACCGGATCGAGTGGTTCGAGCTGCTGGTCAATCCAAGATGTTTACCCAACAGCGGGCTGGTGAAATATGCCTGCGAGGTGCGCGGAAACTTTGTGCATTTCACGCCGGAGCTGGGGTTTGAAACATCGCAGCGGCGGTTTGCAAAACAGTTTGCTCAGAAATACCGGACAGCGGGTGGTGATTACTGCTTTGCCATGCCGGTGAGCGAGCTGCAGGAGTTGCTGAACCGCGAAGAAGTTTCGGTCAAGTTTTCCAACGTCCGCTACCTTCAACGGCTGAAGTGCTTGCGCACGACGGCGCGCTTGCGTAAGGAGAAAATTCCAAGGTTTGGAATTTCCTGGCGGAAGATGGAAACGCTGGAGCAGTTCCGCGATGCGCTGCGTGTACACGGAGCCAAGATTTCGGGAACAAAGTCCCAGCTGATCAAACGCACGGCGCAGCTTGCAGCGGAGCGGTATGACGCGGTGACAGAAGAGCTGTCGGGCTGGTTTGCCGAAAACCCGTTTGTACGGGTTCCAAAGGAACAAAATTTCGCCGAGCCGTTTCCCCTGCTGACGGATGATCCGCTGAAGGATCTGCTGCTGAGCATGTTTCTGATGCGGCACCTGCGGGGCAATACGGTGGTGGATGTGAACCATGAAAATCAATCGGTACAACCTGAGGATATGGCGGAAGCGTTGCTGAACGGCAAGGCCAAGCTCTCGGGTTGTTTTATCAAAGCATGAAAGGAGAACTGGAGATGGCAAAAATACTCACAGATAAAGAAATGGGGCAGATCGTCTTTGATGCGACGCATCGGAACGATGTGATCGAGTGCGCGGATGCATATCTACACTTCCTTGAGGATCTCGGGGAGTTGATTGCGGCGCACTTCGGAGGAGTCCGGGGCGGGATCGGTCTGCCGGATGGCGACGGGCTCGGCTGGACGTGCGGGTTTCACATCAACGAATGCGTTCCGTCCGATGGCGGCGTGTTCCGCGATTACGACCCGGATGTGATCTGGAAAGACGGCGTTGAAAACCAAGATTGAAAGGAGACAACATGAACACATTCAAACCCGAAGACATCCTTGTGGTGCTGGAAGGCGGACTGGTGCAGAGCGTCTGCATCGGCAGTCGCGAATTACGCGAACAAGTCGGTAATGCCGTTGTGATCGATTACGACACAGAGGGAGCAGATGCCGACGAGATTGTGTCGATTCCTCAGTCTGACGGAACAACGGCTGATGCGGTTGTGCGTACCGAACCGGTTGGCGAACCGAAGATCGGGCCGGGCTGTGGAACGATGAAAACGACGGTCGGCAAAACGCTGTATGTGAACGTAGAGCGTGTTTCGCTGGTGGATGGCTTTGAGCGCAGTGCGCCTTATTGCCAGATGACCGGCGAGCGGCAGGTGATGATCGATGCGGAATGTTTTGAGGTCGGCCTCAAAGAAGGACAGTTCAATGACCCGCCGGAACTTCGCCGGGCGGCTGAAGAGATTGCCAAGGCCGTGGCGGCAAAGAGTCCCAATGACATCAATATCTATTGCTGAAAGGAGTCAAAACGATGAAGCAAGTTAAAGCGGCTGAAAAGGGAAGTGCCTTCACGGTCTGCGGAACGCATGGCGAACTGACGGTGCGGCTGGCTGACGGGAACGTCATCGGGCGTTCACCGGAAGAGGCATACCTCGGAGCGGTTGTGCGGGTGGACGTGGATGAATGGCAGCGAGCCTATCCTGCCGAACAACTGAAGCCTGGAAGTTCGCATGACATTTTGGACTTCGGAAGCTGGGATGAGCACGGGTTGTACGAAGAACCGGCCTATTCATGGCGGAAAGAGCGGGCCGAAGCCATTGCGGAGAACCGGGGAAAGCAGCAACAGATTGCAAGGCCGGAATATGTCGCGCCGTATACCTGTCCGCAGTGCAGAAATAAAGATGTGCGCGTGATGGACGAAGACCGCGATCCGCAGGGAATGGAAAAGCAGGTGCTGTGTTGCGCCCGCTGCTCAACTGAATGGAAGCAGACGGCAGTATCCCGCGACTCTTTGCTTTTCGGCATAGAGGTCAACGGGCAGGAACACCGCTTTGCCGAGGATCAAATCAATGCGGAGACCGTGGAGATCCATGTGCGCGGCGGAGTTGCTTATGCGCCGGACGACGAAGATCTGCCGTCGGGCATCCGGGTGGTGATCATTGATCACGATAATGAGCAGCATGAATAGAGAATGAAAGCGGGCTGCGAGGATCGCAGCCTGGTTTCAAATCAGTAGAAAACAGTCGCGTGTGCGGCTGGTGAAGTGTGAACGAGGCGTCCCATGGAGGGGCGCCTTTTTTATTAACGAAAGGAAAAGACGATGATTATGAAAGCAAAACCTAAATTCAGCCCGGGGCAGCTCCTGTCGACACCCGGCGCACTGGAAGCAATGAATGAAGCTCAGCAGAGTCCAATGGATTTTGTTGGGCGGCATGTTTATGGCGACTGGGGCGATGTGTGCGAAGAGGATCAGCAGACTAATGAAGAGGCTCTGGAGCACGGGCTCCGGCTGCTCAGTTCGTATCGGACGACGGAGGGCGTGAAGCTTTGGGTAATTACCGAAGCGGATCGCAGCGCAACCATCATTCTTCTTCCTGAAGAATATTAACGAATCGGTCTGAACAGGCTTCAGGGCTGGAGCCTGTTCGGGCCACCGGAGGAAATCAACATGAGTCGATACTATGAAATGAAACTGGAAATCGCGGGGTTCGATGAATCCCGAAAGGAGGCCATTCAGCAGGCGTGCTTTGAGGAGTGGAGTTTTGAGCAGTCCGATTGGTTCTGCTTTGAACGTCACGCCGATGGCATGCGCTGCATGGAGGCATCTGCCCAGGGGAACCTGTGCGGCGGCGAAGGGGAAGATGAGTTTGCTGACCGAATATCCAAAGTGATTTGGAAGGCAAACGGCGCGTTCTGCCCTGTCACCGTCAAAGCGGTCTATCTGGATGAGCTTCCATACGAAAGCTACACGATGGACGAGGAGGATTACGCAAAAGCGATGGAGGTGAAAAATGAGTGAAGAGCAGTACATGCGATCCCATTTGGGGCAGCTGGTTGGCCGCAAGGTAATCGGGCTGGTGAAAGATCCATCAGATGAGTTCGCGCCGGTCTGGGGGCTGCGTTTCGATGACGGAACGATGGCATTCATCCTGTGCGATCCCGAAGGCAACGGCCCAGGGCACCTGGAGATTGAAAAACACTGAACAAATCAAGTTGAAGAATGAAACGAGGGCATCCTGTGACGGGGTGCCTTTTTTATTGGAGGTAAATGCAATGAAAAATGGACGAAACAAAATTAATGAGATGATTACAGAGCGGATGATTGAGCGGATTCAAACGACCGGGGAACTGCCTTGGCATAAACCATGGGTGTCGCAGGATGCGCGACCGCAAAACCTGATCAGTCGCAAGCCCTACCGGGGCGTGAATACGTTCCTGCTGCACATGATGGGCTACGCACAGCCGTTTTTCCTGACGATGAAGCAGGTGAACGGGTTGGGCGGCCATGTGCGCAAGGGCGAGAAGTCAATGCCGGTGATCTTCTGGAAGTTCGTGGATGCGGACAAGAAAGACCCGGAGAGCAAAAGCTATGCGATATTGCGCTACTACCATGTATTCAACGTGGCGCAGTGTGACGGAATTCCAGAAGGCAAGGTGCCGGAGTTGGAAACACCGGATCGGGAGATCAATCCGATTACAGATGCCGAGCAACTGGTGGCGGATATGCCGAACCGACCGGAAATCAAGTATGGACGGTCGTATGCAGCCTACAGCCCGCTGGGTGATGAGGTGCGTATGCCGTCGCCTGAAATGTTCCTGTCCGATGAAGCGTTCTATTCGACGCTTTTTCATGAGCTGACCCATTATGCCGACACTGGGATTATGCCGTACCGAATGATTTCACCCTTGCAGTCAAAGGGTGTTCGGTACGGCCATTAGGCATAATTATAGGCCTTCGAGGAAGGCGAGTAGCTTGTCAGCGGGGAGATACCGCCCTGGTTTCGAGGCCGTTGCCATCACTTTTTCCAACGCCTTTTCCTTAAGGTGCAGATCGGCGTGCAGGTAGATTCTCGTTGTTTCAACGGATTCATGGCCAAGCCATAGCGAGATAACGGTTTGATCCACCCCGTGGTGCAGCAACTCCATGGCGGTGCTGTGCCGAAGCACATGCGGACTCACCCGCTTGGTCGCCAGCGAGGGGCAGGTTTTCGAAGCCGTGAGCGTATGCTTTCGCACAAGATGTTCCAGGGCGTCTCGACTGAGTTTCCCTCCCCTGATGGTTGGAAAGAGCGGCCCGTCTTCAGTTCCGCCATACCGCCGAAGCCAGTTCTTCATGACCAAAAGGGTTTCTTTCCTGAGAGGCGTGAGGCGCTGTTTTCGACCTTTACCCATACACTGGACATGCGCACCAGTTCCGGCAATGAGATCGCATTGGCATAGGTTGATTAGCTCCGATGCTCGAAGTCCGGTTTGCAGTGCCAGTGTCAGGATGGCATGATCGCGTTGCCCGATCCATGTGGACCGGTCCGGCGCAGACAGCAGCGCATCCATTTCCCGGCGGTCCAAAAACTCCACTGTACGTTGCTCATGGCGCTTGCTGGGCATGGACAGTATTCGCTGGCATTGGAGCAGGTATGCCGGTTCGGTCATGGCCACGAATTTGAAGAAGGACCGGATGGCGGCCAACCGGGCATTGCGGCTGCGGGCGCAGTTGCGGCGCTTGTTCTCAACATAGGCGAGGAAGTCGCCCACCAGTTCGGTATCCAGATCTTCGACCCGGAGTTTCGTCGGCACCTTGCCGTGTTGTTCCCCGGCAAAGCGCAACAGCAGGCGGAAGGTATCCCGGTAGCTGGCGATCGTATTGGGACTTGCGTTTATCTGGATGGTGAGCCGGTCGGTGAAGAACAGTTGAACCAGAGCGGGTAGTGTCAGCGCGTTCATGATTCCACCTCCCTTGCTGCGGATTCTTCCGCACGGCGGGACGCCAGTTCTAGCAGTTCAGGAGCCGCCTCGATGTACCAGTAGGTGTGTGCGGGCTTTTCATGCCCGAGGTAGGTGACGAGCTTGATCATTTCCTGGGCCGGATCCTTTCCATCCCGGTACCAGTTGAGCATCGTGCGGACGGCGAAAGTATGCCGCAGGTCATGGATGCGCGGCCCGCGCCCGTGCCGGAAAAACTTCTGAACCGGTCGCAGCCCGACACGCTGACATACGATGGCGAAGTTGTAGCGGGCGGCGCAGGCGTCCAGCCGTTCCCCATGATCCGAGATAAAGAATGCCGAGGGTGTCGATTCGTTTAGCCGATCCCTTTCGACGGCATAGGCAACCAGCCGTTCCGCTGTATCCGTAGAGACCGGCAGCAAGCGTTCCTTGCCCAGCTTTCCTTTTCGTACGGCAACGACTCCATTCTCGAGATCGACATCGGCAACATTGAGCGAAACGGCTTCGCTGATTCTCATGCCGGTAACGGCGATGAGTCCGAAGAACGTCGAGTAGGTCAGCGGACGGATGCCGTTGCGGGAAGGAAGCTCCGCTGCGGCTTCAACGATCATCTTGATTTCCTCTTCGCTGTAGATGTAAGGCCGGGAGCGGCGGACATGGCCGGGTATCAGTGATTGCGGCGGCACTTCGTGGCGGGGGTCGATGCCGTGCATCCACTGGGCGAAGATTCTGAC
Organism: Pontiella desulfatans; assembly: GCF_900890425.1. Taxonomy (NCBI): domain Bacteria; kingdom Pseudomonadati; phylum Kiritimatiellota; class Kiritimatiellia; order Kiritimatiellales; family Pontiellaceae; genus Pontiella; species Pontiella desulfatans. The sequence goes on from NZ_CAAHFG010000002.1 coordinate 612,358, forward strand.
CACTGTCAGTCGTCTCGACCAGGTTTGCGTGTTTGCATGCCCGAATGCCTCCTTCCAGCGAAGGAAACAGCCGGTGCTGATGTGCGCCGCTTCTTCCTGCTCCATGAACTCGATGAACCTGCGAAGGATTCGTTCATCCGTATTCAGTTTATACCCAAGGCCTCGCCGGATGGACAGGTAGCGCTCAAGCTCTCTATTCAAGGTTTTCATTGGGCACCTCCTTCTCCGGGCCAAGGCAAGGCGATTGATCGCAGGCCGTCCACATCCATCCGCGCATAGAGCATGGTTGTTGTCTGGCTCCGGTGGCGAAGCAGGTTGCTGACCTCGTCGAGTGATGCGCCCTGCCGCACGAGGTTGGTCGCCAGGCTATGCCGCAGTATGTGCGTACAGGTATACGGTATTGGCGGCGTCAGTCCGCTTTTCGCGAACGCTTTCACAAGAACCGTATTCAGTACCTCGGCGTTTTTGAATGGCTTGTGCGGCGCGTGGTTCGACACGAAGAGCGTTCTCGACTCCGTGACCCGGTCGTTCCGGATGTACTCCACAATGGCTTCGCCCACGTCGGTCGGAAGGGGAAGCCGGTCATGCCGACCGCCCTTGCCCCTGATGACGATCTCACCGGCCCTCCAGTCGATATCATCGACTTGAATACGGATCACCTCCTGTGGACGCAACCCGAGCCGGGCGAGCAGCAGCACCATCGCATGGTTCCGTCGACTCGTAGGTTTATTGCCACGAACCGCATCGACCAGGACTTCGGTTTGTTCGGAAGTCAGATGCACGGGCAACCGTTTCCCGTAGCACTGGGCCACGCTTGGAATGCCCTTGGCGAGGTTGGCCCCGTTTCGCTTGGTCTGGAACAGGAAGCGAAAGAAGCTCCTCAGGTGAGTGGAAACCGTCTTATTCCGTACCGGCGGTTTTCTGCCGGTTACATGCTGGAGGAAGTCAATGATGTCGGTCGCCGTGATTTTTGAAAGGTCTCCAGCCTCTTCACCGAAGCGGTATTCAAGAAAACGGTTTGCCTGGTGCCAGCAACCAAAGATCGTACTTTCACTCAATCCGCGTTGTCGGCGCAGGTAGGATTCGTATTCCTTACGCAGTTCCTTTCTTGCGATTTCCTTCTCCGTCGGGGGAGGTGGAAGCTGTCCCACTCCCCGGTCATGCAGGAAGCGAACAAAGCGCTTTGCGATCGTGACGGCGTAGTAGTGACGTCCTTCGGGCCATCCCTGCCTGTCCACAAGATCCAGAACCAATGCCTCGTTCAACTCCCCGACGGCGATTCCGTCTGCTTTCATGGTCGCCGCAAGAGCCCCCACGCACCGCATGTATTGCTGGACAGTATTGGTCACATAGTTGTGGCCGACAAGATATTGCCGGAAGGAGGACACGTGCTCCCCGAACAGTTCGCGGGCGGTTACATGGGCTTCATTCGTTGTTTGTTGATGCGTATTCATTTGTTGCTCCTTATCGTTGTTAAGGAGCAAATCGGAAACAAAACACAACATCTTGCAAGATCGATTCTTGCAATGTTATGCCGAATCAGTTTCTCGAATTCACCCGGCAATCAATTCCATTGAAACTCAATTCGGCATAATCCCAGTGTCGGCATAATGCGCCTTATGCCGATATCGGCATAAGGCGCACTCAACCGGCCATAAATCGCGTCTTGCGCGAAAAGGGATCACCGAAGTCAACCGGTTCCGATCGCATGAGTATTCTAAGGAAGAACTCGTCGCGGAAATGGGCGCGGCGTTTCTGTGCGGACATTGCGGGATTCTCCCTGAAGTTCAGGACAACTCAGCAGCCTATCTAAACTGCTGGCTGGAGCGACTGAAAGCGGACTCATCCATGCTGATCACTGCCGGACAGCAGGCTCAGAAGGCCTATGACTACATCACAGATTACAAACCCGCTATAGCAGTTGCCTGACCCGCAACCGAACGAATAACGAATCCCTAATAACAAAGAACAGCCTCAGCCCTGCATCCCGGGGGCTGAGGCCCGGAGGTAAATACAATGAAGCGTTTTTATAAAAAAGTAGAACTAAGAAGCCGGAAGGCTATGGCTGATTTTCTGGCCGGCCATTTTCGGTACAACACGATGAACAGCTGGAACCGCAGCACATCCTATGCGAACTGCCTGAAGATCCATCGGCTGGAATTGCCGGAAGAAATACAGCAGAAAGCGTGGGACATGCTCGAATGCACCGAGGTCTACGATGTGTTCAACCGGCTGATCAGGGATTGGGCCGATGCTCATGACTGGGAATGGCAGGCTGGATTCAACGGACGGAGCGGAGGATACCTCGTGCTCTATCGCGGCGGACTCGACTGGAAGAATGCCAAAACCGCGCGGTGCGACCATTGCGGAAAGCTGACCTGGCATAAGCAGGCGACTCCGTGTACGTCTGAATACTGCAACGGGATACTCCAAGTATTGGAAAAACCGAAGCCGCAGATATTCAGCCAGCCCGGCAAACCGGTTGATCAGGATGAAGACTTCAGCGAGTGGGACATCGATGCCCTGAGGGATCGAGTTCAGCTGGTTCAGGAATTTGACCGCCTGTGCGATCAGATCGTGGATGAATTCATTCACTTCTGCCGGAACTATGATGCCGTGGACTCCGACATTCTGGTGCCTAAACGCGTCAAGGTTCTTGAGCCCGCTTCCTGATTTCTTTATCTTTTTCCCGGAGCATCCATATGTTCCGGGTTTTCTTTTTGCGGGGTAGCGACAGCTCTATTTAAGGAGAGAGAAATGAGAAGTAACGAGTCAGCAACAGAAATGGACAGGGATGAAAAAGTTGAGCCTTCCGAAAAAGGCCAAGAAGAAAATCCTTTAGCTCCCGACCTGCCTTGGGCGGAAACGCTGATAAACTTATTTGAAGATGGGCATTGTTGAGCGATTCTAAACAGAAGAGGAGTTGGGTCGGCTCTGATCTGCTGGAGGCCTAAAATGAAAAAATACGCCTTGGTTGTGGGCATTGAAACATATAAAAAGCGAGATTTCATACAGTCGCTTGATTATGCGGTGGATGATGCAGAGCGTATTAATAATTTTTTATCTGCCGCGGGATATAGGACTAAATTTCTTCCGGGAGAAAAAGCCGACAATGAGACCATTTCTGATCATTTGGAACGGATTTGTAAAAAAATAAAATCGGAAGACACGTTTCTTTTTTATTTTTCAGGGCATGGTGTTCAAAAAGAAAACATGCAATACATATTACCATATAATGCAGACGCATGGAGTCTTAAGAATGGTGGTGCGGGGAATGCGCTAACTCTAGATGAAATTGCGTCCGCGAGCTGCAAGCCTGGGGTGCATCGAATATTAATCATCGATGCCTGTCGGAAGCCCTTGGAAAAAGGGAAAACAGCATCGGGTGAGTTTGATGGTGTTAGTGAAAAAGCAATTGCCGGGGTCCTGAAACAGGCTAACAAGCATTCACCGTTAAGTATTCTTTGTAGTTGTTATCCTGGACAATGCTCTTATGAGCTTCAGGCTCTTGAAGGAGGGGTTTTTACTCATGCACTTGAGCGGGTTTTTTATCAGTATCGGGAGCGCGGAGACAGAATAGATTTGCCACATATTACAGGCCCTGTAAGAGCAGAAATGGCGCGTTTGCTTAAAGAAAAAGCTGGGTCTCATTCGCAACCGTTTGAGCAGGATCCGTATATTACGGGTGGGTATGCTGTGATTCTGGATGGGCACCCTGCCTACGAGGTGTCTGATGGCACTCTAAAGGTGAAAGGATCCGACAAGCCCCTTGGTTTTGGCGACAAGCCAGGCGTAGAAAAAGAAATTGTAATTGCACCTTCTGTCTCAATGACCTTTTGCTGGTGTCCATCTACAGATTCTGAAGATTGGAAAAATAACAACGGCGATCATGACTTTTTTATGATGGGAATGCCGGCAAGTAGAGCTTTGAATGTGAACTCATCGGAGCAGCAGGAGACCCGCATTAAGCAAGGTTTTTGGATTTCAAAATTTCCGGTTACACAAACGCAGTATTTGGCTGTAACGAAAATTAACCCGTCATTTTTTCAAGAAGGTGATGAGCGGGATCGCTGTCCGGTAGAATCTGTGTCATTTTGTGAGTGCAGTGACTTTATGCATCGTTTATCGCCGCCGACCAACTGGAAGTTTCGGCTCCCATCCAATGTCGAATGGGAATATGCGGCCCGAGCCGGGGCAAAAGGAGTTCTTCCCATAGAGCTTCAGCGTGATTCGTTATATGGGCTCGTCGTGGCTTTGAGTAGAAGCGCATGGGTTGAGATGCCGGAGTCTATCGGAACGGTTCCGGTGGGATCAAAGAACTCTAATGAATGGGGTCTTTGCGATATTTTGGGGAATGTGTGGGAATGGTGCGAAGGATCGGGGAATTCCGTTCTTCGTGGTGGTTCCTGGTCAACCCGTAGCACTGAATGCCATTTATCCTCTGAAATGAACTGCAAGGAGGATTTCAAAAACAACACGACCGGGTTTCGGTTGGTTTTGGCACCCTCAGGTCAGAATTTATAGCGCTCCTTTTCTGTTGCGGGACAGGCATCACAGATTGGGATATCGGCTGGGTTTGCAAAAGTTTCCCAATATTCATCACGAAATGTCTGATCAAATCCCTGCAGAGAGTGCGAAATCAGATCCACGTAGTCTTTTCGGATAAATGCACGTTTTGAGAATGTATCCAGAGGCCCTCGCGGGATAGATGAGTATGTATAAACCGGTATGTCCGGTTTTGTATCGATTAAGTCGGTCACATTGACCCGGCAGTAATTACGTTCCCGTGCGTCAAAAAATTTTAATTCACTACGTTTGACCTTAAATAGGACGCCATTACATCGTCCTCCCTGTGCCGGGTGCACATTGGCGTATGCCATGTAATCAGGGCAGAAGTCGATATTACCTGCACAGCCGGTGGTTAGCCGGCTGAAAGCCGTCCATTCCCTGCGGTAATCATGTAATACCGCCGTTTTTAAATCTGAATCGGTGACTTTTCGACCTAAGGTTCCGGAAATCTGATCCGCAGAAAGCAGAGATGCGTACGAAAAAATATAGACTTCATCATCATCTGTAGGCTCACAAAGCTCCCATTTGATTTTCAATCTGAAGATTCTGTTAGGATTCGAGTTGTCTGGTGAAACTTTTGCAAACCAGAGAGAGGAATCTGTTGAGCGTGTGATTGGAATATTTTCGGGTGGGTTTGTCGAAAATCGGGTTTCTTCAAGCCATGCGCTGGGAAGTTGTTTAAAGTCAACGGTTCCTAAAATCGAAGAGAAGTCGATCGCCAGAAGAAGATCCGTTGTTGTCCCCAAGCGAGTTGTTACTGCAAAATCCTGTTCTGATCCTTGGAATCCGTTCCATGTCTTCTTGGCATAGTTGAGATCTTTAGAAAGCACCGGGATCTCTGCATCAATTTGTCCTTCCCTCCGATATGTATCGTTATCCACTTGATAATCTGTAGGCAGGAGCGAATCCAGGCACTGGATGCCTGAAGACTTCATTTGGAGAACAAAGTTGGGTTTGTCGTAAGCATCAATTGAACGATGTGTGATAACCATTGCTTCATCGTAAACGTCAAAGGTCTGCTCTTTTCCTGCGAAGGAGATACTTCTTTCGTAGAAAGGCAAGCTGGTCTCTCTGTTTCGCCATTTTTGGAGGTTAACCAGCACAAATGTGGCCCGAAAATCATTGCGAGACTCAGGATGTTTGGACGCTTCAGGCGAAGTCTCTCGGGGTAAAACAAGTTGTTTAGTCAACTCAATAGATTTTTCGCAAAGCTCAGGGTTAGGCTTAATGCGCCCCTCCATTTCTGAGACCAAGCGATATTCTCGATCTAGATCCTGAAGGGTGTCTATATCTTTTTTTGAGACACCTCCGTTACAGTGAAGAAGAATTTCACCCCACTGTTCCAGTGAATCAGTGTCATCTACTGATAGGATGGCTGTGTAATCGTTGAAGGCCAGTTTCTGTTCTGCAACAGGGAGTGATGAGAAGTGTTGCCAGAACCGACTTTTAAGTACAGCCTTAATGGTTTCGTACAGATTGATTAAAAACGGGTGATATGTTTCTGGAGAGTCTGAGTTTTGCATAGTCTTTGCATTCTCAATAAGTCGGTGGACTGACTGGATAATATCATTTTTCTTGGTCTGAGTGTTCATAGAAACCTTCCTGCACGTTTATTGCATCATAACGCTGTATTTGGGTGTTCCAAGAATGATTTGTTTGAAAAAGCGAGTCCCGCAGTCTTGATGCATTTCTGAAAAGTTTTTGGGTGGTCAGTAATTTGGGTGGTCAGTAATTTGTCGGATGCCGAATCTGGCAAATTGTGATTGCCGGCCAATATCTGGAAATGTCTCAGTCAGACGATAAGGGGCAAAATCGAAAGATGTATTTTAGATGTATTTTGAGCGGTCTAACAGTTGGTCTTTGTGTGATCATGGAAAAGCAAATGGGAGCACGATTTTTAAATAAAAAACCCTATATCATTGAATATTACGGGGTTTTAGGATGGTGGGCCCGGAGGGACTTGAACCCCCGACCAAGAGATTATGAGTCTCCTGCTCTGACCGACTGAGCTACGAGCCCTTTTTGTTCAAAAGCGGACGGTAGAAATACAGGAATCGGAATGGACAACGCAAGGGGCATTTCGTGTTTTGTGGTGCCAGTCCCCGAGGCCGAAAAAAAGGCCCGATCCGAAGATCGGGCCTTGAATTGGTGGAGGATAACGGGGACCAGATTTTTGACCCGATTAACACACTCATTAGCAATACGTTATAATTGCAAGAACAGCCCCGATCTGAGCTGTTTATGTCTTTGGTGTACCACCTTCGGTGTACCAATTTGAAGTCCGAAGTTTGTCATCGTTTGTAGATCCGTGTTTTTGGAATGCTGTTCCAAAGATGATTTGACGGCATCTGGTTGAGCACTCTTAAATTCACACTAAATTCATTCTGGGTCAAACCGCAACACAAGAACGATGCCGCCCTATGGTGGACGGCGCTGGTCGGTCTTTGTCTAACGGGGCGTGAGCCAAATCGAGGGCCGTTTGTTGGGTTGTCTGAAAATACGGGTTGACAAACCGGTGTAAGTAAATAATGTTACTAAGAACGGATGCCATGCGGTAGGTGGGGTGCGCAGGGGGCGGATCGGGCATGTGGTGCCGATCCCGGAGTACGAGCGGGCAGGCTTTTCAGAGTGCTGTCTGGAAGTGAATGGACTAAAATGAATTTAACGAAGATACAAATTTGGAAAGATCCGTCTCAATCCGTTGAGCAGCGCGCGGTGGATCTGGTTTCACGGCTGTCGCTGGATGAAAAACCCGGGATGCTGATGATGCAAAGTCCGGCGATTGATCGGCTGGGTATTCCGGCCTACGATTGGTGGGGTGAGGCGTTGCATGGGGTGGCGCGCAATGGGATCGCAACGGTTTTTCCACAGGCCATCGGGATGGCGGCTACCTGGAATCCGATTTTGATCGAGCGGATTGCCGACACCATTTCCACGGAAGCGCGAGCAAAGCACCATCAGGCTGCGCGCGAAAACGGCGGCGCAACGGAGCGGTATCAGGGGCTCACTCTCTGGTCGCCCAATGTCAACTTGTTTCGTGATCCGCGCTGGGGCAGGGGGCAGGAGTGCTACGGCGAGGATGTCTGTTTGACCTCCCGGCTGGGTACTGCCTTTGTCCGGGGCATTCAGGGCAACGACGACCGGTATCTTAAGGCTGTGGCGACGCCGAAGCATTTTGCCGTGCACAGCGGTCCCGAGGGCGGCCGGTTCAGCTTCGATTCCGTGGTCTCTGATCGCGACATGTGGGAAGAGGAACTCAGCGTGTTTGAGTTTGTTGTCCGGGATAGTAACCCTGCCGGAATGATGACGGCGTATAATGCGATTAACGGCACCGCCTGCTGTGCAAACCGCTGGCTGATGACCGATCTGCTTCGCGACGAGTGGGGGTTTGACGGGGCCATTGTCGGCGATGTCGACAATGTGGCCAACCTGGCCGACCATATGAAGGTGGCTGCCGACCATGCCGAGGGCAGTGCCCTGGCGATTCTCGCGGGGCAGGATCTGTGCAGCGGCTGGGCGTTTGAGCATCTTGGAGAAGCGGTGGAGCAGGGACTGATCAGCGAGAATGATCTGGACGAGGCCCTGGTTCGTAACCTGTCGGTGCGCTTCCGGCTCGGGCAGTTTGATCCGCCGGAAACGGTTGCCTATAGTTCGATTCCTGCCTCCGAGGTGGCCACGCCGGCAAATGACCAACTGGCGCTCGAAGCCGCGCGGCAGTCGACTGTACTGATGAAAAACGACGGGGTGCTTCCGCTGGATCCCTCAACGCTTAATAAGGTGGTGGTGCTGGGGCCGACGGCGGACAGTCGGGCCGCTTTGCTGGGCAACTATTTTGGCGTTCCGGATCAGCCGGTGAATCTGCTGGAGGGACTGAGGAAAAAGTTTGAACCTGCGGGTGTCGAGGTGTGCCATTACCGAGCCGTTCCGCTCGTTAAGGGGCTGGAAAAAAGCGGGCAGTCATTTGAGTCCGCCTCGTGTGTTTTTGCTGATGAGGAGGGTGTGCAACCAGGATTGGTTGCTGAAGTTTTTGACAATCCGGATTTTGACGGGGAACCCGCCCAAACGCAATGCGGGTTGGAACTTTTCTGGAATATCTACCAGCCGATACCACCGATTCCGGCTGATGATGCATCGATCCGTTGGAAGGGTTGCATCACTCCCATCGCCTCCGGGGAATACACCTTTTCCATCGAACGTATCGGAGGTTTCCGCCTGACCGTGGGCGATGAGGTGTTGCTGGACGAACTGTATGTCAATGATGCCGGCGAGCGGCGGGCACGGACTGTTTCGACGGAACTGGTCGCCGGCCAGACGGTTCCGGTTTTGATTGAATACCGCCAGACCTGCGGGGAAGGGCTGGTCTCCATGTGGTGGCAGACGCCGCTCGACCCGGAAGACTCCCTGCCGGCGGCGCTGGATTCGGCGAAAGATGCCGACCACATTATACTTTGTCTTGGACTGACCCCCGAGGTGGAAGGCGAGGAAATGCCGGTTAATTTTGAGGGCTTTGCGGCGGGAGACCGTACCACCATTCAGCTGCCGGCTTCGCAGCGCGAACTGCTCGATGAAGTTTCCAAACTTGGGAAACCGTTTACCGTGGTGCTGACGACCGGCAGTGCGGTCGCCTTTGATACGGACAGTCCCGATGCGATTCTCTGCGCCTGGTATTATGGCCAGCGCGGCGGCGATGCGGTGGCCGAAATCCTGACGGGCAAGGTCAATCCCTCCGGTCGCCTGCCGGTCACCTTCTATCGTTCGGATGATGATCTGCCTTCGTTCGAGGACTATTCCATGGATGGCCGTACCTATAAATATTTCCAGGGCGATCCACTGTTCGCGTTCGGCCATGGGCTGAGTTATACGAACTTTGAATACGGTGAGCCGCATCTTCTGACGGATAAACCGGTCGCCGGGGACGAGGTTATCCTGGTTGTTCCTGTAACCAATGCCGGTTCCCGCGATGGGGCCGAAGTGGTGCAGGTATATGCCGGCAATCCGCAGGCCGATTCAGGGCGGCCGCTCCGCCAATTGATCGGATTTTCACGGCAGGTAATTCCCGCCGGAAAAACGGTCGAAGTTAACGTGCCGCTCGATACGCGCATCCTGCGCCGCCGTGATGAGTCCTCCGAAGGGTTTGTGTTTGATGCCCCAACCTGGCTGCTTGAAGTCGGGGCGGCATCCGATGATCGCCGGGTTTCCTGCGAAGTCTCTCTTTCAACCGATTGATTATATTAAGGAGTAGGATTATGAAAGAACTAGGTAAAGCAGTTGCAGTCTGTTTGCTGCTTGCAGGTCTCTGCGGGGCACGGTCGGTTTCGGGGGAGTCAAACGGGAAGCGTCCGCCGAATGTGATTTTGGTGATGGCCGACGATCTGGGCTACGAATGCATCGGAGCCTACGGGGGAACCTCGTATAAAACCCCGCATATCGACCGCCTGGCCGAAACCGGCATTCGTTTTGACCATGCGCATGCCCAGCCGATCTGCACGCCGTCGCGAGTACAGATCATGACCGGGAAGTACAATGTGCGCAACTATGTGAAATTTGCGCATCTGGATCCGAAGGAAACCAGCTTCGGGAACCTGTTCAGGGATGCCGGATACAAAACCTGTATGGTGGGGAAGTGGCAACTGGGCGGGGGATATGATGCGCCGGGGAATTTTGGTTTCGACAACTATTGCATGTGGCGACTGATTAATAATGGGAACATCAGCCGATATCCCAACCCCGGGATTGCAATGGACGGCAAGTTTGTCAGCCACGAAAACGGCGAATACGGGCCGGATGTCCTGTTCGACTATGCATCCGGCTTTATCGAAAAGAACAGGGATGAACCCTTTTTTCTATACTACTCGATGCTGCTGGTACACAACCCGTTTGAACCCACGCCGCAATCCGATCAGTGGAACCCTGAGGCCCGTGGATTGGATAACATTAAAGGCTCGGATTTTAACGACATCACTCATTTCCCGGACATGATGGAATACATGGACAAGGAAATCGGCAAGCTGATTGCCAAGCTTGAAGACCTGGGGGTACGGGAAAATACAGTTGTGATCTTTACCGGCGACAACGGAACCACCCAAGGCGTTACATCCAAAGTGAACGGCAAGGCGGTTCGTGGCGGGAAGGGGTTGCCAACGGATGCCGGAACCCATGTCCCGCTGATCGCAAACTGCCCCGGCCTTATTCCGGAAGGGCAGGCATCTGCCGATCTGGTTGATTTCAGCGACATCCTTCCAACGCTTTGTGATATAGGTGGGGTGCCGGTTCCGGCATCGTTGTCGTCCTCGATTGATGGGCGTAGCTTTTGGCCTCAAATGCAGGGGCTGGCGGGAAGTCCGCGCGACTGGACCTACGGTTGGTACCAACGCCGGACAGACCGGAATGAGATCTGGGAATTTGTACGCGATAAACGCTATAAACTATATCTGGACGGCAATTTTTATGATCTCGAAAACGATATTCTTGAGCTGGAGCCATTGGAGTCCACGTCGCTGACGGATGGGCAAAAAGCTGTTCGGGATCAGTTCCAGCAGGTGCTCGATCGCTATGCCTCGCTGCGTCCGGACGAGCTTCGCTCCCCGAATAAAAGACCCGGATTCCATCGGAAAAAATGATGAATCGAACGGTCGTTAAACTTTTTTTTCTCATCGGAATTCTTTCCGGAACAGCCCTGGCCGAATGGGCTGCGGAAAAGCCGAACTTCGTTTTCTTCCTGGGCGACGACCAGTTGATTTATGACTATGGTTGCTATGGCCTGCCGCTGGATCTCACGCCCGTAACCGACGCACTGGCAAAAGAGGGGATGGTGTTCGATCAGATGTTTACGGCGCAGGCCATCTGCGCCCCGAGCCGTTCGGTTCTGTTTACGGGTCAGTATCCCATACGCAACGGGTGCTTTATGAACCATACCGCAGTGCGGGACGAAACCAAGACCGTCTACGATGCCCTGAAGCCGCTGGGCTACAGTGTGGCACTGGCGGGGAAAGTTCACGTGAAACCGTCATCGGTATTCCGGTGGGATACGTATATCGGCTCGAACAGGCATGAACCGTTGGCTCTTGATAAAATCGACGACTATTTATCGACGGTGAAGGGGCAGCCTTTCTGCCTTTTCATTACCTCCAGTTTCCCGCACGGACCCTATCCGAAAAACCCGAAATTTCCGGGAGAAAAGACGGTGGCTCATCCATACATGAACTCCAGCCAGACCAAGCAGCTTCCTGGATATTACGACAATATCGAAATCAAGGAGAACGAGCTCGCCCGCGTGCTCGAAATGCTGGAAAAGCATGGCTTGGAAAAAGACACGGTATTCGTATATTCATCCGATCACGGCAACGGAAGCGATGCAAAGTTCACGGTATACGACCGGGGGCTGAACGTGCCGTTCATTGTCCGGTGGCCCGGCAAGGTGAAGCCCGGTCGGACCGATGCGCTGACCAGCTATGTCGACATCCTGCCCACGTTTGTGGAACTTGCCGGCGGACAACCGCCGGAGGATGCCGATGGAAAAAGTTTTTGTTCGGTGTTGATGGGCGATGCCTCGGAGCACCATGAAACCGTTTTCGGACTGATGACGCAGCAAGGCGTTTGGGATGCTCACATTTTTCCGAGGCGGTCGGCGCGCGGGAAGCGCTATCACTACATTCACAACTTTAATGCGCTGGAGCGCATACGGCTTGATGAGCAAGCCGGGCTGACGATTGACCCGTTCCGTTTGTTGGGGGCTCAAAAGCATCCAGCTACGCCGGAAGAGGAGTTGTATGATACTCAGGCAGACCCCTTCGAATTGGTAAATTTGGCCGACGAGCCGGGATTCAAACAGGTTAAAGCCGAGTTGAAAAAAGAACTCTTCGCCTGGATGAAGGAGCAAAACGATTTTTTGACCGAAGGCGGCTCAATTCCCTATTTGAAATCCAGCCACCCGTTGGATCAGGACAGTGGTGATATTAAATCTTCTATGGCGCATATCTATGACTGTCCAGAGGAATTGGAGGGTGCCATTGCGGAGTATCAGGATCCGCATGTGCTGACGGCTCCCGAAAAACTGAAGCAAATATATTGAGGGAATATCGCGGGTTTTCCGTGTCCGAATTGCAGGATCATTAAAATAGTGAAATTCCCGGTTGACAGATCGGGTCAAGAGGCGTAGTAAAAATAGTTACTAGTAAAAGATGTTACCAGGGTTTTGCCGGAGGGTGGGGCCGGGATTGGGAAATAGATGGTTTGACACGTAACCGTGGTTATAGTAAATACTGTTACTCTGCATTAAGTGGGGTGGCTTAATTCAACGCATAGGAGATGCATAATGAAGAAGAGGCGATTCATAGCAACAGGTGTGATGCTCATATCGGGACTGGCCATGACGGCGAGTGCCGCTGTGATACTGGAGAACGACTTTGATACGGACACGACCGGCTTCACGCTGAGCGGAACCGATGCGACCCTTACCAATAACACGATAAGGCTCGACGATAATTCGATAACCGAGAACGCGCAAATGGTGTCCGACACCTTCAACCCGAATGCAGCGTCCAACGTGGTGGTGTCCTTCGATTACTATTCGAACGCCCAGGGCGGTCAAAGCCATGCGTTTGAGCTGAGCGGTGATGGCAGCACCCAGGGCATCCTCCTGCACGTTGCCGGCGGTAGCAGTCAAATCCAAAACCGGGAGTCGAGTGCATTTGTGAACCTTACACCGAACTTCACGATGCAGGCTGCCACCTGGTACAATTTTAAGTTCACCTTGCCGCCGGAAACTACGTCAGGCAAAACCTTCGACCTGCAGGTCACGCAGCAGGGGCAACCCGCCGGAAACATCCTGGATGTCACCGACCAGCCGTTCCGGAACGAGATCGGCACCTACGATTTCACGAAATGGTTCTTCAATACAGCCGTTAGCGCGAGTGGTGGTGACTACATCATCGACAATGTGGTGATCTCGAATCAGTTTTTCGATGCGCCTCCTCCTCCCGATATCGATCCGGGCGATCTGGTGAAATACACCTTCAGTGCGTCCAACACGGTGGCGGATGCCACCGCGAGCAACGTTTCGGCAAGTGCTTTCACTGCGGATTCGGGGTATGTCAATACGACGGTGGGAGGCGGAGCTTCCACCGGCGGCTTCCCGCTTTGGCAGACTTCTGCCGATCCCACAACGGCCAGCATTACGCTTACGCCGGACGACGGCTATTCTCTGGGTTGCAGCGCCCTGCTGTTCGGGCTGAGGATGGACGGCACAGCGGGCGGCAGGCCTTACAAAGTCGAGTTGACCTCCAGCGCCACCGGCACCAACGTTCTATTCGAAGTGTACAACAAGGACTGGGCGACTGAAGATGGCATCACCAGTGGCGGGAATGTATGGGCTCTCGTCAACAACCAGTTCAAAGACATCACGGTTGACCTGACCCAGTGGCCCGAGCTGCTGACCAATTCAACGGTAACGTTTACCTGGGACTACTTTGAGAAGTATGCAGCGGCCAACGGCCAGTGGCGGATGGACGATATTTATGTGGAAGGATCGGCGTTCGAGTACACGGGCCCCGGCATTCTGGCTCCATACTCTACCAACATTACCTCCATCGTGGATGAGGATTTCAACGGCACGCCGGGAACCCTGCTCATCCTGGAGGAATTCGACACGCTTCCCACGAACAGCTGGACGTTTAACGATAACGGCGCGGTCGCAACCAATACCGGACCCAATGCGGTCGACCCGTTCGGTACGCCGGGCGCCAGCCTGAACCTGGATATGACGGCCGCAGGCGTGCCAGACGCCAACGTTGATATCCAGCTTTCCGGCGACGACGCGGATCAGCCGCTGAAGATTGAATTCAGCTTCAATCCGGCGGACTTTTCGGCGGCGCATGAATTTGCCCTGCGCAACAGCGGCGGAACTCCGGGCATCCAGATGGATCTGGCCAACTCAAGTGGTCAGGTTCGCTACCACAACGGAACCGCGATGACCCCCTTAGGCGTCACCCTTGACGAGGGCTCCTGGTACCAGTTCAAGATCGTGACTTCCCCCGAATCAAACGCGTCGGGCGACACCTTCGACCTGACCATCCTGAATACGAACAACGTCACGGTATTCAGCACCAACGGGCTGTCGTTCCGCAACGATCTTGCGGACTATGACCATGCGCGCTTCTATTTTAATACGGGTTCGCCGACGGATGACGGGCAGTTCTACATCGACAATGTCTATATCCGTGCCGTACCCGATGCCGAGACCGACAGTGGCGCGGTTTTTTCCTATGGTTCTGAGGTGACCGGTCCGGAATCTGCTTTCTTCCCGACCGTTGGTGGGGGTCTGAGTGCTGAACTCAAGAACAGTGAAATCAACTCCAACCCCGAGGTGGATGTCTTCTTCACGGTGGACGATCCCAATCGGCCGCTGCACATCGTGTTCGACTACCGTCCCGAAACCGCGGGAACCAAGAATTTCGGCTTCCGCCTGGTGGATAATAACCAGCTCGATGACACGTCTTCCTTCGATACACAGGGCATGGATGGTATGCGCATGATGCAGGGAGCGACCGTGGGGCTTCAAAACAAGCCCACGCCTACTGATTCATGGGTTCAGTTGGGCATTACGCCGGTTGAGGGCCAATGGCATACGGTTGAAATCATTGCCTCGCCGGAGAGTGCGGCCACCAAGACCTTTGACATTACGGTATGGGATACGTCCGGTGCGGTGATCGGCAGCGCGACAAACCAGCCGTTCCGTTCGGACATCACCAACTACACGTCGTTCGGATTCTTCTTCAATCGCACGAAGGAGTCGTCTGACGATAAGGCGTTCTACATCGACAACCTGAAAATCGGAAATGGGATTTCTCAGCTCACGGCGTATGAGCAGTGGGCTGAAGACAATGGGTTGACCAGCGGAAACGATGATGAAACCGACAATCCTGATGGCGACGTGCTCAACAACAAGGGTGAGTATGTGTTCGGCGGAAGCCCGACCAATGGTGCGGATGTAGGTGTTGGGCAGGAATTCGATGCTGGAGGCGCATATGTTTACACGGTGCGTAACGATACTGATCTAACGGTTCAGATCCTCACTCGCGCCAATCTGATGTTCGGCGAATGGGCCACCAATTCGGCCGCGGTGATCTCCGTGGATGACGGAGAGTTGGGCACCTACACCAATGCGGTAGGCATCGGAGGAAATCAGCTGTTCTACAAACTGCTTGTGGAATAGAACGAGTGGCTGGGTTCACACACTAACAATATGAATGATGCGGCTGCCCCGGAGTTTTTCGGGGCAGTCCCATTTGTTGAAAACCTGCAAACTCATTAGGAAGCTTTATGATGAAAGCCCGGCGTTCAGGAATAAGTGCAGCATTCATTCTGGCCGTTGCCTGCCTACCCGTTTTCGGAGCCGTGTATTATGTATCGCCGACGGGCGACGACAACAATTTCGGAACGATAACGGAGCCATGGCGCACGATTCAGAATGCGGCGGATTGGATGGTGGCCGGGGACACCTGCATGATCCGTGGCGGTACGTACCGCGAAACCGTGATTCCGGCGAGCTCTGGAACGGCAGGCAACCCGATCACATACGCAGCTTACAATGGCGAGACCGTCATCATTCATGGATGCGAACCGGTGTTGGGGCCATGGACGCTCGGCGTAGCGGGGGATCAACCGCTGGACATTGATGAAAATTTTGATGGAGCCCTGCCGACGGCCGGCTGGAACTATGCCGCCGGCACCGGTGTCGTGGTGGCCAACAACGGGCCGGAATCGGCCTTTACCGCCCATCCGGGCGGCGGCAGCCTGGCACTGGACCTGACGGCAACACAGATGCCCAAGGTTTATAAGACGATTAATGTTAACGGCACGGCTTCGACGCAGCCCCTGCACATGGAGTTTGATATGAATTCCACGGTGGGCGGGCCCGAGCAGACCTTCCAGCTTTATGGGGCCGATGGTCAGGGGATCCTGTTTACCGTCAAGAGCGGAACGGTAAAATACGATGACGGATCAGGGCGAGTGACCATCGGGAGCGTCAGCCTGAACCAGTGGTATCACTATCACTTTGTCGTTTCTCCTGAAACGAACGGCGTGAACGACACCATGGATGTAACGATCACAGACACCAATGGAACGGCGGTGGTTACGGCGACGAATCTTCCGTTCCGCAACGATATCAGCTCCTACGACGAGCTGAGATGGCTCCACAATGTCGCTGCGCCCCAGAACGGCGGAAATTTCTATGTGGACAATGTGCGGGTGTGGACCCCCGACGTTGTCGTGCCCCAGATCCTGGCGGACTACGGGTTTGATTCAGGCACCGGCGCGGCGGATGCCGCCGATCCCAACCTGACGGCAGGCGATGTTACCAAGAGTACCGGTTCGTTTGTCACGACAGACAACACCAACAAGCTAAGCTCGGACGGGCTGCCCCAGTGGAAAAAATACGGTGCGGCTGCGACGCTTGACTTTACGCTGACCCCGGATGCGGATTTCCGTGCGAGCTGCCGCGCCCTGTCCTTCGAAATTCAGATGGATGCCGGTGCGGCGGACGGATCGAAAAACCGGAAGATGGAACTGACATCGAGTGCGACCGGAACCAATATTCTATATGCGGTGTACAATACGCACTATGCCGCGGATCTCGGGGTCACGGGGGAGCAGGCCCTGGGTTCAGGCTTCGAGACCAAAACGGTGGATCTAAGCGGCTGGAGCGAACTGAAGAGCGCGACGAACCCGGTAACCTTTACCTTCACGTTCAGTGGGCCGGGAGCCGACGACCTCAATATGCGGCTGGATGCGATTAAGCTGGAGGGGCCCGTCGACCAGGTGAATGTCTATGCGGCCGAAGTTGAAATGGCCCTGGGACATGAAAACCAGATTTTTGTGAATGGAAGCCACATGGCCTGGGAGGCGCGCTGGCCCAACGTCGGTACGGATTCGCTGGACGGGCTGCTGGAGTTTCAGATGGCCACCATGGAATCCGGCACCACCAGCAACAGCATTGTGGACAGCTCCATTCCGGACTATGACTGGACGGGCGGACAGGCCTGGGTGTCGAGCTATAAGCGCTGGTCCGCCTGGTCCGGGGAGATCACTGGTTTTGGTTCGGGCGAAATATCCCTGGTCAACAATGCCGATTCAAAAGGCAATATGATCTGTAAGGAAGACGGCAAGTTTTATCTTTTCGGTGTCCGGGATGCGCTGGACAGCGCCAACGAGTGGTACTACGACGGAACATACCTGCACCTGTGGGCACCGGGCGGCGGGGTGCCGACCGGTGTTGAGGTGAAAAAGCGCCTGTACGGATTCGATCTGTCCGGCCGGGATTTCATTCGTCTGGAGGGCTTGGATTTTTTTGCGACGGGGATCAATACCTCCGGGGAATCGGACGCGCTGGAGTTTGATCGCCTGACCCTCAAGCACATCTACCACTCGAACAATGCGGAGAAAGGGGCGAATTCCCAGAGTTCCACCGGCCTGCTGCTTTACGGCACCAACCACCGGCTGGAAAACAGCGAGATCGCCTACAGCTCTGGAACCGGCGTCTATCTGGGCGGGTCGGGACATTGGATCGTCAACAACTACATCCATGACCACGACTATATCGGGAGCTATGCCTCGCCTCTCGTGTTAAAGGGATCCGATTTTGTCATCAGCCACAACACCATCAGCCGGGCGGGGCGTCAGTGCATCAATCTCGGGGAAATGTATGGCAGCCTGATTCAGTACAACGATGTTTCCTATGCGGGCTACCTGACCTGGGATCTGGGGCTGGTTTACGGCAACAGTATCGCCGGGGGAGATGCCGAAGTCCGCTACAACTGGTTCCATCACAATCTGGCAACGGGCCATGGAAACGGTATTTATTACGACCATAACTGCAAGAACATCCTGACCCATCACAACGCGGTGTGGGGGGTCAGCAAAAAGGCCATTGCGCATAACCAGTATGCGAACTACCTGCTGTATTTTAACAACACGGGATCAACCAGTGGTGACACCGCGATCGGTTCAGCATGGAACGCCGGTCAGCAGCGGGATCTGCATGGATGCCGCTACATCAATAATGTCTTTAACGCAGGCACGGATTTTGACGGGAACGGGTACACCTTCGAGAACAATTTCATAAACTATTCCCAGATCATATCGAATCGATATCTGACGCCGGCTACCGCTCCCGTTGATGCGGCTGTTCCGCTGGAAGGCATCACGGATAGCTGGGAAGGAGCGGGACCCGATGCGGGTGCCTATGAAATCGGCGGCACGGATTGGACGCCGGGGCATGATTTCGCCTCCCCGCCGCTGATGATCGACACGACCCGCTCGCTGGTGAAGCACCGCAACATGCTGATAAACGGATCGTTCGAGGCCGGGACGCTCACCCCGTGGCAATCCATGGGCGGAGCGGCATCCCTGCTGAATGAAAACAACAAAAGTCAGTGGGTCGCGGATGGCAATACGCTGGGCGGGGCGTACAGCGTGGAACTGGGCGAGGGGGCCTGCGGCGTTTCGCAGGTAATCACCAACCTCGAGCCGTATACCGAATATGAATTCATGGGTAAGTTCCGGGTGGAGCCCGGCGAGTCGGCTTATCTGGGCGTTCGCAATCACGGCAATGCGGAAACCAACGGAACTGTCATCACGGATACCGTTACCGGTGCCGTTCCCATCCGTGCCGATGCCACGCCCTACGAATGGGAACAGACAACACTCACATTTACCACCGGCCCCACGAACACCAGTGCTGAAGTGTATGCCTGGAAAAACTCGACCGGCTCCGGCGGCGTCTATTTCGAAGATGCCGGGGTGCAATTCGTTCAAACATTGGAAACGATCATTGTGGACGAGGACTTTGCAGGCGGCCTGGGCGATTGGGCCGTCACCGACGATGTGGCCACGAATAGCTCGGCACAATCGCCGTTCTCGAACGGCGGGGCCGACACCGTTGGAGCGCTCTTCATGGACGACACCAACACTTTAAGCCGTATTGAGCGGAACTTTTCCGTTGCGGACAGCGCGCCCCTGTATATCCAGTTCGACTATCGCTACACGGGGGCCGTGGCCAATCCGGGCTTCCAGCTTAAACAGGGGAGCACCGTGGGGATCAATGTTCATCTGACGTCCGGAATCGGAAAGGTTCAGTATAAGGACGGCGCAACATGGATGACGCTCGGTACGGCACCCCATCCGGATACGTGGTATCGCTTTACGCTGAGCATCCTGCCCGCCGAAACAGCGGACGACCGATTCGATATGAGGATCCAGGGCCTGGATTATGGATCGATTGATATCACTCACACCAACCTCGGCTTCCAGAATGATCTGACGGATTTCGGCACGCTGCGTTTCCACTACAACACGGGTGACGCTAACGTTGGTGGAACCTACCACATCGACAACGTGCTGGTCACCCGATCGCCGGTGAATTTAAATTTCGATGTGCTGCCGGAGGAGGTACCCTTTGAGACGTTCATATCGGATCATGGTCTGTCCGGCGACCCCATCGCGGACTTCGACAGCGACGGCCTGCTCGACTACGGTGAGTATGTGTTCGGCGGCAATCCGACCAACGGCTGGGTGGATGCGCAGAACCCGGAGTTTGATGCCGCTGACGGAGACTACATATTCTCCCTGATCGGCGACAGCAACGTGGTTGCCTATGTCGTCTCCAGTACGAACCTGCTGGATGGGGCGTGGGAAACCAACGAAACCGTCAGCGTGACGGCGAACGACGGAATGATGAAGAGCTACACGAACCACAACGGCACATCCGAACCACAACGGTTCATTAAGCTGGAACTGGAGATGCCCTGATCCCGGGGTATTCATGAAGGCAATCAAAATCATATCTTCAGCGATTATCACATGGACGATGGTTAATGCTACAGTCCTTGCTAATCCTGTGGTGGATGTGGAGCTTCTGTTTGGCCATCACCACCGCTTGAACAGGAATGTGTACGGAGCGAATGCCTATAACATTTCGCGACCGTACTACAAGGATAACGGCGGGTTTGTCGACAAGTACAACGCCCTTGGCAAGCCGGCGATCCGTTATCCCGGGGGGACGGCTGCAAACTATCTGGATCAGGCCACAGGCTGGCATGAAACGTGGCCGGGGGCCACCACCAAAGATACCGACCGGGCCAACAGCTTCAACAACGGTTTAATCAACAACGGTAAATCCTCGGGACATGATTACATGCCTTTTGCGAACTTCCTTGTGCAGACTGATGCCGCCGCGACCTACGTCTATAACATCACCACCATGACCGATGCGCAAAACCGCACTGTGCTGGAAAATATCGCGGCCACGGGGGCGGAAATCGACTGTTTTGAAATCGGCAACGAACTGTATTACGGCCAGTACGCCGCCGCTGTTCCGGATGTCCACGATTATATCAGCAAGGCCCAGTCGGCGTCCGTGGTAATCCGGGATATATTTCCAAACGCCAAAATCGGCGTCATCATTCCAAGCCATCTTTTCACGAATGAAAGCTTCCTGCCCGATGGGGCTGTGAATGACGGTGACCGGCAGGAGCTGTGGTATTCGGAGCTTCAGGATGAAAACTTTTTCGATGCCGTTGTCATCCATACCTATGCCTCCGTTGGGATGGATGGCAGTGTGACGGCCGATAACTTCCTGAGCTATGAGGACGCGTATGATTACAGCATCTCGCACATCGACGCCAAATTCAACGAAGCCTTTGATCGCATCAAGACAGACTTCCCCGGCAAAGAGGTTTTTGTTACCGAGTACCATGTGGGCGGATTCTCCGGGGATGTGCGGCAATTCCGTCTCCGGTATTCCTATCTGGGGGCGTTTGTCACCGGCCAGTTCATGATGAAGATGTTTGGGCAGGATCACATCACACTCAGTTCCTGGCACTCCATGGCGCAATGGTTTACCTACTCGGCGCCGGGAAGCAACCTGCTGCCCGATCCGTATGCCTTTGGCACGACGCTTAACTATGATTTTTTTGGTCTGTTTAAGGAGCCGGTGCAGAACTCGGATTATTTCACACCTGTCCGGATTTCCGGTGCCAGCACCTACAACGGCGTGGGAGGTCTGGGTTCCGGCAGCCATGCCGAAGTGGAAGGCGGAAATTTCGTCAACGCGGAAGCCGGCGAGGGTTATCTCGTTCTTTTCAACAAGCAGACGACCCCGTACGATGTCGATCTCTCTCTGTTCGAGTTGGCCAATGGCGTTGTGATTCAGGAAATAAATTCCGTAATGCCCGATGATTCGCTTCCACTGGTGCAGGCCGTGGAGTCGGAAGCCACATTTACTCAGAATACGGTTTTATCCCCGATGCCGGCCACCCTCACCCTCATGCCCTATTCGATGCATATCATCCGGTATAACGGGGGAGGGCTTACCCATGTTCTGGTCAGCGAGGACTTCGAGGGCGGGCTTGGCGATTGGATGGTGACCGACGACGTGACAATCGACAGCTCCGCGCAGTCTCCGGTTGATAACGCCGGAGCGGATACGCAAGGAGTCCTTTTCTATGACGATGCCAACACCGCAAGCCAGATGACGCGGGATCTTCTGGTGGATGGTGCCTTGCCCCTGACGATTCAGTTCGATTATCTCTACACGGGATCCGTCACCAATCCGGGGGTGCAGCTCAGGCAGGGAGGTGCCACTGGTATTAATGTGCACATGACTTCGGGGGACGGGAAGGTTGCTTACAAGGATGGATCAAGTTGGATCAAGCCCGGCACGGAGCTGAATCCGAATACCTGGTACCGCTTCACGTTGAATGTCCAGCCTGCCGATACGGCGGACGACCGGTTTGACCTGCGTATCCAAAGTCTGGAAAGTGCAGATCTCGATGCCACCTATGACAACCTTGGATTCCAGAACGATCTGGCCGATTTTGACACCCTGCGCTTCCACTACAACACCGGTGTATCTACGGTAGGCGGCGAATACCGGATTGACAATATACAGGTCTTTACATCGGAAAATCTGGGGTTGAACATCTATCCGGGCGGGGCTAGGTACAACTCCTTTGTATTTGATCATGGGCTGTCCGGCGACCCCGCCGCGGACTTCGATAACGATGGTCTTCTCGATTACGGCGAATATGTGTTCGGCGGCAACCCGACCAATGGCTGGAACGATGGGGCCAGGGCGTCGTTCCATGGCGGCAACTACATCTTCTCCCTGATCGGCGACAGCAATGTGACCGCGCATGTGGCCTCCAGTACGAACCTGCTGGATGGGGCGTGGGAAACCAACGAAACCGTCCATGTGGCGGCGAACGATGGATTGATGAAGGCCTACACCAACGACATCGGCACATCCGAATCCCAACGGTTCATCCAATTGGAGCTGGCAGCGCCTGAGTGAGATAGGGATGCCGCTGCTTTGTCTGCGACATTTGGCTTATAGAGCCAACGCTACAACGTTGTCGTGCGGGCTTAGTGAGATGAAACGCTTTGTCCAATGGTTTAATGCTACGGCACAGGGGGCGCAGGATGAACTTTTTTTATGCAACCATTCCTGCGCTTGTATTTCAATGTGCGGGATAGTAAAACATTTACTATATGAAAAAACCTACTGTAGTTGAGATTGCTAAACAGGCCGGCGTGTCTCCGACGCTCGTCAGTTTTGTGGTGAATAATAATGAAAAGCATCTGGCGCGCATGAACGACGGAACGATTGAGCGCGTCAGGAAGGTAGCCGCCGAACTGGGCTATCACCGGAACGAACTTTTTGCGGCTGCGCGGCGGGGTCGGAGCCGGTTTGTTGCGCTGCTGGCCCGCAATGTGACCGTGGAATACTATGCCCGTGTGCTTGATCATATCATGGTCGCGACCGACCGGTTTGACTATGCGCAGAAACTGGTGACGCTGCGGGAAAGCGATCAGATTCCCCGTGCGGTTACCCGCATTCAGGAATATCGGATCTGCGGCGGGATTTTCCTCGGGGTGCGCAACGATATTCTGAAGCAGTTCTGGAAACAGTTCGGGGACGCCTCGTTCCCATCCCTGCTGGTGAACTGCGACCCGACCCAGGTTAAGCAGGGCGTTTTGGTTTCGGTCGACGACAAGGCGGCCATGCGCCAGGCGATCGACTACCTGAAGGGGCTGGGGCATCGGCGTATCGCCTATGCCGGCCCAACGAAAAACGAATATTCACACATTGCCCGGCGGAAGGCATTTGATGCGGCCTGTGCCGATGGCGGTATTTCAGCCAGCAGTTCCATTGCCCTTCCATGGGACATGGATGATCCGCAAGAGGAGTTGGTGGCGGCGTTGAAGGCTAAACGGCGTCCAACCGCCATCGTGGCCTATTCTGATCCGGCAGCGTTGACCGTTCAGCGGGTGTCGACCGCGCTTGGGCTGCATATTCCCGCCGATCTATCCGTGGTCGGCTTCGACGATGTATCTTTTGCGGAGCGCCTGACCCCGGCTTTGACCACATTCCGTCAGGAGCTGGCGGTCATCCGGGATAAGTATGTTCCTGAATACCTCGAAAGTATTGAAAGCGACCAACCGCTGAACCGTCGTAAAAAACGTACGATTCCAACGCATTTGATCGAACGCGAATCCACGGGGCCGGTGCGGTAAACAAAACAGGACGATCTCCTTGAACTTATAACGCATAAAGCGCTTGCTTTGGTGTTGCTGGTAACATATGTTACTAAAAGCTGTGAGGCGATATGTTAAGGGTGTTGTTCTGGATTGATGACCCCCGTGCTGGAAGAAAACCGCGTAAGAAGATATGAGGAATAGAATGAGAAATTGCGTACTCTACATGGCTTGGGCCTTTCTGGTTGGAACGGCTTTGGGGACGGCACCGAATATAATCCTGATTATGGCGGATGATGTTTCGGCAAAGGATTTCAGTCTGTATGGAAGCAAGGAGATCCAGACGCCGAGCCTGGAGAAAATGGCGGCCGAGGGGGTGTATTTCCAGACGGCCTGGTCCACCCCAATCTGCAGCCCTTCGCGGGCGATGATCATGACGGGTAAATATGCCAACAAGACCAAGGCCTATCATAATAACATCAAGCTCAGCTGGAATCTCGCCCGGGATCACCTGACCATCGGCGAGATGATGAAGCAGGCCGGCTACAAAACCGCCTTTGCCGGCAAAGTGCAGATGGAGGGGAATTTTCGCGCGGATTACGGATTCGATGAGGCGTTCGAGTGGGCGGACTGGGATGGTTTTGACGGGCCGGTGGAGCGCTGGGACAAAGGAAAGCTTCCCAAGGGCGGGTGGTATGACCGTTCGGCGCGTTATTGGCACCCCTCCTTAACCATCAACGGGGCCGGGTTGAAAACCAAGACCAATGACTACGGGCCGGATGTTCTGGTGGGCCATATCAACCGGTTTATTGAGGCGAATAAATCAGAGCCGTTCTTTATCTATTATCCGATGCTGCTGCCCCATAAGAGTTGGGATTTCGAGCGCAATAAGGGGGGGTATCTTCCGACGCCTGCGCTCGATGGGAAAGGTCGGCGGATCGATGAAAAATCGGAGCCGACGCTGAAAGCCAATGTGGAGTATATGGATTATCTGGTCGGGGAGATTCGAAAACAGGTCGAACGTTCCGACATTGCGGACAACACAATCATCATCTACACCTCCGATAATGGAACCGCCGGATATGGCAAAGGGATTTTTACGAAAGAGCGTGGCACACGAGTTCCGTTTGTGGTCTGGGGCCCAGGTCATGTAAAACCGATCGGCGCATCGCCGGAGCTGATTGATTTCAGTGATGTGCTGCCGACGCTTGCGGAGTGGGCCGGATACACGATCGACCCGGAAGAGGGCGTTGACGGAGTCAGCTTTGCTCCGATTCTTCAAGGCGACACCAGTACGGCCCGTGAGTGGATCGGAGCCTATTTCGGGCCGTTCCGGCAAATGCGTACGAAAGAGTGGTTGCTGGACGGTCAGGACAGGTTATTCGATTGCAGGGCCGGGCGGGATGATGCTTCCCTGAAAAACGTTAGTGGCAGTAACGATCCCGATGTGATGGCCGCAAAGGAAAAACTGCAGGCATTGAGAGCGCTGCATCTTCCGCTGGATGACTTCCGTGAAAATGCGGAGATTATCGAGCTTTGGAAGGCATATCAGAAGAACGGCGGACCGTTCATAAAAAGCTTTGTGCCCTGATGTTCAGATAAAGCTTCATTAAGGAGTGAGAAAATTGAAAAGAAGATTTTTGCTGATTATTCTATTTATCTATCCGGCTATCCATAGTTTCGGGGCTTCCTATTATGTTTCAACCAGCGGAAGTGATGCAAACGACGGGACATCCGGCCGACCATTCCGGAGTATCGGTAAGGCTGCCGCGGTTTTGAAGCCGGGCGACATCTGCCATATCGATGACGGTCTTTATGCTGAAACGGTCCAGCCTGCGCGCTCAGGGCGGCCGGATGCACCCATCGTCTTCAAAAAAATGAATGGAAACGGTCGGGTGGTGATTACCGGTCTGGATTCTGTATCGGCGAATCGCTGGCAAAAAGGCCCCGCCGGCCTATATGCCGCGCGGTGTGAAATGAATCTTGGGCACGAGAATCAAGTGTTCCTGGGCGGAAGGATGCTGCTTGAGGCCCGTTGGCCCAATTCCGGCGACGTGCTGCTGGAGCCGGTGTTGGCTACAATGAAAAAGGGAACCACGAAAACCCTCATCGTAGATTCCAGTCTTCCCGGTTTTGACCTCGCCGGTGCGAAGGCCTGGATCCATGCCCCGAAATACTGGTCCGACTGGACGACTTCCATCACCGGAAACCCCGAGAAAGGGCGGCTGGAAATCGTTGATTCCGCACCCTTTCATGAGCCCAGTCGGCATGTTGCGGTCGAGGGCGCAACGTATTTTATCTTTGGCTTTCTGGATGCACTCGATTCGGACGGGGAGTGGTTTTATGATGAAAAGAAAAAAACACTTTATGTGTACAGAGAAAACGGGAAGCTGCCGAAGCAGAATTATTACATTAAAACCCGTATGACGGCTTTTGATCTGCGAGCCAGATCTCATGTAAAACTTGAGGGCATCGAGATTCTGGGGGCGACGATCGAAACAAGCGCCAAGTCCTCGCACCTTATTTTTGATAGCATGAGGATACAATATCCGTATTTTTCCTCCTTGGCGGCAGGCAGCGGTGCCCAGGCTGACAAGGGGGTTCGCCTGCTCGGAAGCAACTGCATCCTGAAAAACAGCGAGGTGGCCTACAGTTCGGGAACCGGAGTGGCCCTCTATGGTGAAAATAACCAGGTGCTCAACTGTTACATCCATGACCATGACTTTATCGGAACCTATGCCAGTTGTGTTCAGTTGGGCGGGAAGGGGAATGTCATCAGCCACTCTACCCTTACGCGCAGTGGTCGCAGCGTCATTGATTACGGCGCAATGTATCAGTCGCTCGTCCAGAACTGCGAGTTGAGTTATGCAGGAATGTTGACCGGCGATCTCGGACTGACCTACGGCAATGTGATTGAGGGCGGGAATTCCGAGATCCGATACAACGTGCTTCGGCACAACGTGGCTCATCACCACAGCACCGGCCTGTATTATGACCATGGAACCCAGAATATTATTTCGCACCACAATATCGTTTACGGTGTAGAACTGTCCGCGTTCCATCTAAACCACTATGCTTCCTTTCATCTCATATATAACAATACGTTCATTGCCGAGAAGTTCGGGTTCCGGAATATCTGGGGAAACAAATATGCCCCGGAGCTTAACGGGGTTCGGATCGTCAACAACGTGTTCAGCCAAACCGCCGAAACAGCGGCCCCCGACTATTTCTGGAGCAACAATATTACCGATTATGAGGGTTTCGATCCGAAGGAGCCCTTCAGGATCGACCCGGATCTGATGGAGCGGGGGCTTTATCTTGAGGGGATCTCGCGGGGCGGTCCGCAGAAACGACCGGGCATCGGCGCGATTGAATCGGAAAACGGGGTCTTCCGCGTCGGGCATGATTTCAGGAATCCGCCCGAGATGGACACAACCCGCAGTCGGCCCAGGCACCGGAACCTTATTATCAATTCCGCATTTGAGCACGAAGACCATTTGGATCCATGGACATCGGTTGGTGATGTTCGGAAAAACAAGCATAAGCCCAAGCTCCAGATCGACGAAGATATCGGCACCGGGCGGATGGGAGCCCATTCGGTTGAGCTGGCTGGAAATCGGAGCGAAATCCGGCAGGTCGTGACGGATCTTGAGCCGGACTGCACCTATCAATTCAGCGGTTTCCTCCGTGTGGATAAAGGGGAGCGGGCTGTTCTCGGGGTTCGTTTTCCGGACGGGCAGGAGTTTACCTCTCCCGATGTTACGTTTGGCGCACCCGCCTGGCGTCGTGTGAACCTTTCCTTTTCCTCTCAGGAAGGTGCCGGGGATGTCGTTGTATTTGTAAGGCGCCTAAGCCAGGGTTCCGGCAACGTCTATTTCGATGATGCCGGACTCGTGCTGACCGGCCGGTAATGGTGCTGAACGTGGGCGTTTTCATCAAGGCGGCCTGCTGAACATGGATGAATCCGCATGAAATAGATTGACAAAGCACGGGGGTAGTAACATTGTTTACCAATATTTGTCAGAGGAAGGCGTTGGAGCTGCGGGAAAGCCGTGGTGCCTTGGTTGGGCAGTAGTTGCCGAGTAATGTTAACGTTTTGTGCCAGCATGTGGCTGAGCGATCGTAAGGGAAGAAATTAAAAACAGGAATTCCGCTGATTTTATGAATGAGAAAAAACGACACCCGCTTTTCTGGATGCCGACGCTCTATTTTGCGATGGGCGTTCCGCTGAACATCGTCGTGGTCGTGGCGGCGATCATGTATAAGAACCTCGGTCTTTCCAATACGGAGATCGGGCTCTACACGGGGGCGATGTATCTGCCGTGGGTGCTGAAACCGCTGTGGTCTCCGTTTATCGACATGTATAGAACGAAGAAGTTTTTCGTACTGCTTACGGAAATCATCATGGCAGTCGGCCTGGGCTGCATGGCGCTGGCTCTTCCGCTCGAAGGCTGGCTACCGGCAACCATCGCCCTGTTCTGGGTGATCGGCTTTCTTTCGGCAACACAGGATATTGCCGCGGACGGGGTCTACATCAATTCCATGACGGCAAAGATGCAGGCCAAATATATCGGGGCGCAGGGCATCTGCTGGTATGGGGGAAAAATCCTGGCGACGGGGCTGCTGGTGTCGGTGACCGGCTATCTGCATTCCGAGGAAAAAGGGCTGGGCCTCAGTTGGGCGCATGCCTGGATGATTGTGATGGGGGTGCTGGGTGCAACGATGCTGATCCTCAGCATCTGGCACCGCTTTATGCTGCCGACCGGTGGCGAGGCCGTTCAGCTGGAGGATTCCAAAAGCGGTCTGAAGCATGTGGTTCATGAATTCGGCGATGTATTTTCCAGCTATTTCAAAAAGAAAAATATCTGGGTCATGCTGCTCTTCGTTCTGTTCTACCGCCTTGCGGAAGGACTGCTCGAAAAGATGGGGCCGCTTTTCCTGATCGATACCGTGGAGGCGGGTGGTCTCGGGCTGGACAATGTGGCGGTCGGGAACATTATGGGATCCTTCGGTTCGGTGGCCTTTATGCTCGGCGCGCTGCTGGGCGGGCTCATTGCATCCAGATTCGGGCTGAAGCGTTCGCTGATGTTTCTATGTGTCATGCTGAATGTGCCGGATCTGGCCTTTGTTTATCTCGGTTATGCGCTGCCCACCAGTGTACCGTGGATCACAACGGTCATTACGCTTGAAATGTTCGGCTACGGCATCGGCTCGGTTTCGCTGATGCTCTACATGATGCAGCAGATCGCACCTGGAAAATACAAAACTGCACACTACGCGATCTCTACGGGATTCATGATGCTGTGTATGATGCTGACCGGCATGATCAGCGGCAAGCTGCAGGAAGCGGTCGGGTACCAGTGGTTTTTTGTCATCGTCTGCATTGCCACCATTCCGTCGTTTATTATCACCTGGTTTGCACCGTTCCATGTGGATCACAGTAAAGAAGAAAGCGAACAGTAGAGAAATTATTATGTTCTATCGTCACCCTATTTTACTAACGGCGGGTTGCCTTGCGCTATTCGCCATCGGTCAGAACGCAGGGGCGCAGCTCCAGTTGCAGGTCGGCCGTTCAGCACCTTTCCAGACATTGGAACAGGCACGCGACGCCATACGGAAAATGAAAGCTGATGGAAAATATCCCGCCGAAGGTGTAGTGGTCGAAATCGGCGAAGGGGTCTATCCGGTTCGCGATACGTTCGAACTCGGCCCCTCGGATGCCGGGCTTCCTGGAGCCCCGGTGGTCTATCGTGCCCGGCCGGGGGCAAACGTCGTGCTTTCCGGTGGAACCTCTATCCCGTTTTCGAAATTTGAAAAGGTTTCCGATCCGGCAACGTTATCCCGACTCATTTCGGAAGCGCGCAATAAAGTGCTCGTCGCGGACCTTGCCGCATTGGGTATCCGTGATTACGGGGACATTAAGCAGCAGGGTTTTTCGACCCCGTTTCTGCCGGCCCACATGGAGGTGTACGGGAACGATCGGCTTTTTGAGCTGGCAAAATGGCCTAACGAAGGTTCATTGAAAATCGGCAAGGTGCTGGATTCCGGCGCGATTCCGATGAACGAACTGCATGGCGGAAAGTTTCAGGATCCTGCCCTGTTGAATCCTGACTATGTCCCGCGCGGCGGAACATTCGAGTTTGATTACGACCGCGCCGACCGCTGGAAGCTGGCCTCGGATATTTGGCTGAAAGGGGTGTTTTCACGCGGGTTCGCCCACGACAATCTGCAGGTAGAGAAGATTGATTTTGAAAAGCGTACTCTCACGACCGTTCAGCCCCACCTCTACGGCATCAGCGCCTGGGCGGATACGAACCCGATGACCAAAAGCCGTCACTATGTCGTCTACAATCTGTTGGAAGAGCTGGACCGCCCAGGCGAATGTTTTGTGGATAAGGAATCCGGCAAACTCTATCTCATGCCCCGCGAAGAAAAGCCGCTCGATAGGGTGGAGATCACCGTTTTCGAAAAGCCTTTCATCGCCATCGAAAACACAGCACATATCCGGATCGAGGGGGTCACACTCGAAAACGGGCGCGGCATGGGTATCTATATGGAGAATGCCGAGCAGGTGGTGCTGGACAACCTGACCGTTCGCGGATTCGGAATACTCGGCATTATGATGGGGCAGGGTGTGGAGGGCGGTCACGAAGGACCCGTTCATGAATTTACCGGTACCCCGGTGTCGCGCTATGTTGGCAACATCAAGGCGCACCACTATGAAAACTCCACCTGGGATCGTAGGGCCGGAAAAAACTGCACCATCCAAAATTGCAGAATCTATAACACCGGCCAGGGCGGGGTAATCATCGATGGTGGCTCCAAGGTCGATCTGTCAGCGGGTAACAACCGCATCGTTAATTGCGAGCTCTACCGCAACTCCAACCTGCGCGCCTCGTATAGTCCGGCGGTCAGCATATACGGCGTCGGCAACGCGGTGCGCAACTGCCGCATCCACCATCAGCCCCACAACGCGGTCACGCTCTTCGGTAACGACCACGCCGTTGAGTTCAACGAAATTGACCATATACTTCAGGAAGGGTATGAGGATATGGGCGCGTTCTACATCGGCCGCAATCCGTCCGATATGGGGAACCGGGTGGTCGGTAACTATTTTCATGATATCTGCGCTGATGAGCACCGGCGCATCACCGGCGTTTATCTCGACGACGGAACCGGCGGCACGCTGGTAGCTTCAAACATTTTCTACAAAGTCGGCAGTCCACGCTTCGGTGCAGCGTATGTGCACTTTGGCCATCGCAACACGATTCAGCAGAATGTGTTTATCGATTGCCCGGCCCCCGTAAAATTTATACTGAGTACTCCCCGCTGGGAAACCCGCCGGAAAAGCGCGCTTTGGGAAAAGCGTTTGTTTGAGGATATCGACATAAACGCTCCGCCATATTCCGAGCGCTACCCCCTGTTGGACGGGTTCCTGGATGTGGCGTCGCGCACCAATACCGTGAGCGGAAATATCTTCGTAAACTGTGAAGAGGGGTGTGGAACCTCCGGCGGGAAGGTTGGGCTGGATCAGGATGGCGACCTGCTGCTTGAGGGCAACCGGGCCGTAAAGCTGGAGCTTCCGTTAACGCCTTTCCGTTTGGAGATGCTGCGTAAAGCACCACTTAAAGGTGTGACGGAATGCGCCTCCATTCCGTTGGACAAGATAGGACTTCAATCAGGGAATTAACGCATGAAAAAACTCATCTGTATTTTAGGTTTTGCTTTGGCCGCAGGCTTCGCTGTTGCCAAGTCATCGCTTCCGAATATTCTTTTCATTCCGATTGATGACCTGAAGCCCGTGCTGGGTTGCTTTGGTGACGAGATCATTCAAACACCGAACATCGATCGTTTGGCCGAGCGGGGAACTGTATTTCTAAACACCGCCTGTCAGCAGGCGCTTTGCGGTCCGTCGAGGGCCAGCATCATGACGGGGCTTTATCCTGATCAGACGGGGGTCTGGGATCTGGAAACTAAAATGCGCGATGTGGACCCGGATGTATTGACCCTGCCGCAATATTTCCGTCAACAGGGCTACGCGACAACCGGATTGGGAAAAACCTTTGACCCTCGCTGCGTGGATAATCGCACGGATCTCGATGCGCCTTCATGGTCGATTCCGTACGGCAGTGTTTCGGCGGAGCGTTCGATGGATCACTATCAGGACTATGTGAATCCGATGACGATTGAGGCTGGTCAGAAAGCCGAAGCACAGCTTGCGGGAAAGGTGTTCAATCCCGGCTATTTGAAGAATCGGGCCATGGCCGAGATCGGCGGGCCACTGGCCCGGCCGGCAACGGAGTGCATGGATGTTCCGGATGACGCCTATCCGGATGGGGCGCTGGCGAATGCCGCCGTGCAAATGCTCGACCGGTTGGCTGCCGGGGATAAGCCCTTTTTCCTATCGGTTGGTTTTCACAAGCCGCACCTGCCTTTTGTCGCGCCGAAGAAGTATTGGGATCTCTACGACCGGGATGAGATCGATCTGGCGGCCTTCCGGAATCCTCCCAAGGGCGCACCAATGATTGCGATGAAGGGGACTGGAGGTAACGGTGAGTTGGGTCAATACAGTGATATTCCCCGTGAAGACGATCTTCCGGTCGAACTGCAAAAGCGGCTGATTCATGGCTACATGGCGACGGTGAGCTATATGGATGCCCAGCTCGGCAAGGTGCTGGATCATCTCGAAAAGGCCGGTCTGGCTGAAAACACGGTTATCTGCTTTTGGGGCGATCACGGGTTCCATCTCGGCGACCATAAGCTGTGGACCAAACATACCAACTTTGAGCAGGCCGTCCGGTCGCCGCTGATCATCGCAGGCCCGAAAGGATTGTCGGGGAACACCTCCCAATCACCCGCGGAGTTTGTCGATGTTTTCCCAACCCTGTGCGAACTGGCCGGTCTTGACATCCCGGAGCATCTTCCCGGCAAAAGCCTGGTTCCTATCATGAAGGATCCCACGGCCTTGGTTCGCCCGGATGCCATGGCCCAATATACCCGGGGATCCACTATGGGATATACCCTGCGGGACGAACGGCATCGATATGTTAAGTGGTTGAAGATGGACTACAGGAAGGGCGAACGAACCGGAGTGCTGGTGGCCAAAGAACTTTATGATTATAAAACCGATCCCCTTGAAACCAAAAACCTCGTCGATGATCCTGAATATCATGAGGTTGTTAAGGCGTTCGAAAAATCCTTTAAAATCCGCGGTGTGGCCCAGGAAAATAAGGTCAAATGAAGATGAATAGAGGTATGAAGATTATCTTGCTGGGGCTACTGCTCCAATTTATGGGGGCTGGAGCCATGGCGGCTCAGCCGAATATCCTGTTCATCCTGACGGATGATCAGGGCTGGGCTGATTTTTCGGAAACGGTGGATCCGAACTATCCGGAGGCGCACTGCGCTTATCTGGAAACCCCCAATATGAACCGGTTTGCTCACGAAGGCATACGTTTTACCGATGCGTATTCGCCGGCGCCCAACTGCACGCCGACGCGCCGCAGTATTCAGTATGGCATGACGCCTGCCCGTCAGCGCGGAACGGAATTTATCGGGGAGTTTGACGGAGTGGGGCATTTGTCTATCGCTCAATATATTAAGCAGGCTAACTCGGCTTATCGCTGTGCGTTATTTGGAAAATGGGGCGAGGTGATGGATGGTTCGTGGGCGCAACAGAACACGAAGATTAATCCAACGGCTTTGGGGTATGACGAAAGTGACGGGCCGACGACCGGGAACCATACCGGAACCTATTATCATCAAAGTAAAGGGAAAGAGCACTTTGCCCGCAACTTCCGGTGCGAGGCGGATGAAAATCCGAAACTGACATTTTCCGTTACCCGCCGCGCCATCGATTTTATGGCGCGGCAGGCGGATGAAGAAAACCCGTTCTACCTTCAGGTCAACTATTATGCCATTCATACCGCGCATCAGGCCCGGCAGGAAACCATGGACACGTATGCAAAGAAGGCTGATCCCGATAGGCAGCTTCTTCCCGGAGTCGGCCCCATGCTCGAAGACCTCGATACGGCCATCGGGCAATTGCTGCAGGCGCTTGATGATTTGGGGCTGGCCGACAATACCTATGTGATCCTGTCGTCCGACAACGGCGGGGAGCAGGCCTATGCTTCCCTTCCGCCCGGTAGCGAAAACCTTCCCGGACGAAATGCGCCGCTGCGCAGTACGAAGGCTTATCTCTACGAAGGCGGCATCCGCGTTCCGCTTATGGTGCGCGGCCCCGGTCTGCAAAAGAATGTGGTTTGCCGCGAACCGGTCGCCCTCTATGATCTGCTGCCCACCTTCCACGAGCTGGCCGGTGGTAAGGATGTGCTGTCTGCGGAAATCGATGGTGCAAGCCTCGGTCCTGTGCTGGCCGATCCTGAAAGCGGGCAGGTTAAACGGGCATCCAAAGCGCTCTTCTTCCACCGTCCCCGTTTCAAAAAGCAGTCCCACTCGGCGATCCGTATGGGCGACTACAAACTGGTCCTGAGCTGGACCGGTCCCTGGGAAGTGGGGAAGCAGGAACTGTTTAATTTGGCTGAAGATATTGGCGAAACAAAAAACCTCGCTCAAAAAATGCCGGAAAAAACCAAAGAAATGACGGATACCTTGATAAGCTATCTCAGAAGTATTGATGCAGAGGTGGCCGAGTAAAATGGTAATTATGAAAAATAGATTAATAAAGCGAAAGATCGGTCGATGGATTGTGGCTGTTTTTCTGTCCATCACATCATGTGTTTCAAGTTTTGCATCCTCTTCCGTCGATCCCTATGCGGGCGAAACGAAAGAGCAACGGGATGAGCGCATGGCGTGGTGGCGCGAGGCGCGCTTCGGCATGTTCATTCATTGGGGGGTCTATGCGGTTCCAGCCGGGACGTATAACGGGGAACAGATTAAGGGCATCGGCGAGTGGATCATGCTTCGCGGGAAGATTCCGGTTGCTGAATACAAAGCCTATGCCAAGGAGTTCAATCCCGTAAACTATGATCCCGTTGCCTGGGCGCAGTTAGCCAAGGCCGCCGGGATGCGCTACGTTGTGATCACCTCCAAGCATCACGATGGCTTTGCTCTGTTTCCTTCGGCGGTATCCGACTGGGATATCGCTGATGCCTCGCCCTATGGCAAGGATCTGATTGGGCCACTAGCGGACGCCGCCCGCGCCGAGGGCCTTAAGTTCGGTCTGTACTACTCTCAGGCGCAGGACTGGACCCATCCGGGCGGTTCCTTTTGGCCGAACAGGGAAAAGGAAGGAGAGGGGCATTGGGACGAAGGCCAGAAAGGCGACTTCGACTCCTACCTCGATGCGATCGCTGTCCCGCAGGTGGATGAAATACTTTCCCGCTATCAGCCGGACATTCTATGGTGGGACACGCCTGCATGGATGGACAACACACGTGCCGAACGCCTTCTGCCTTTGCTTGAAACCGTTCCGGATATCATCCACAACAACCGCCTCGGCGGTGATTACAAGGGCGATACCGAAACCCCGGAACAACACATCCCTGCCACCGGCTTTAAAGATCGCGACTGGGAAGTCTGCATGACCATGAATGACACCTGGGGCTATAAGAGCTATGACCAGAACTGGAAGTCGACCAAGGATTTAATTCAGAAGCTCTGCGATATCGTCAGCAAAGGCGGCAACTTCCTGCTCAATGTCGGCCCGACCGCTAAAGGTGAAATCCCACTGCCCAGCATTGAGCGGCTGCAGGCGGTGGGCCGGTGGATGGACGTCAACGGGGAATCAATCTATGGAACTACGGCCAGCCCTTTCTACCGGCTACACTGGGGGCGCTGTACCAAAAAACTGCATGGTGATGGTGCAACGCTTTATTTGCATGTATTCGATTGGCCTGAAGATGGGAGGCTTTTGGTTCCGGGGCTGAAGAACCTGCCCGTAAACGCCATTTTGCTTCACAGCGGAGAAGCGCTCAAAGCGGACAGTGCAACCGATGGTGAAAAAAGCGGCGTTGTTCTTACGCTTCCTAAAACTGCTCCTGATCCCTACTCATCGGTTATCAAACTTGAGGTTGAAGGTAAACTGGAAGTCGACTCACTGATTCCCTCACAGGATCAGGATGGTGCCGTTAAGTTGATGCCGGTGGATGCCGACCTCCATAACCGGCCTTATGGAGTGCATGTCAAACTTCAAACCGCAGGTGGATCGACTACCATAGGGAACTGGACAGATGCGCAGGCCTGGGTGGGATGGATGTTTGAGGTCAAACAACCCGGAACATTCCGGGTAGAGGCAGAACTTGCTTCCTCGCAGCCTTCCAGGTTGCAATGGGGGCTGGCCGGTGAGTCCATGAATAAGGTCTTTATCGAGCCAACGGAAGGTGCTTCCCATTTTGAAACACGTACGATAGGTGAAGTTACGGTTAATGAACCGGGCATCTATCAACTGGAATTTAAACCTGTTAACAAAAGCTGGAAGCCAATCAGCGTGCGTAATCTGGTTCTGCACCCAGCACATTAAATGGTGCCCGTGACGATCCAATTAAAGGAAAGCAATATTAGCCTGGAGGAAATCTATGAATAAACAATTAACGATGAAGAGAAGAAGTTTTCTTACGACAACATGTGCAACGGCTTCGGTGCTGGCGGTGTCCTCCGCGCGTGGTAAGAAGGCAAAGCCATTGATGAAGAACGGCAAGCCCATGAACATTGTGGTCATGATGGTCGACGAATGGCGGTACGACCAGTTCGGGTACCGCGGGGAGCGCATGATCAAGACGCCAAACATTGATAAGCTGGCCGAAAGCGGAAACAGTTTTGATAACACCTACTGTGTATCCCCGATCTGCACGCCCAGCCGGGGCAGCCTCTGGACGGGTCAATATACCATGAAGCACGGATGCAATTTCGTGACCATGGACAAGCACATGCCGCCGGACCAATGGTCCTACATCGACACCCTCAAAAAGAGCGGCTATGTCATCGGCCTCTCAGGAAAAAACCACATCTTCAACGATGAGTTTATGGATAAGTATTTCGACTTCCGGGAGGAATACACCCACTTCGGTAAGAACCACGGCACCATGACAAAAGCCGACCAGGCGGTTTACGACTACCGCCATGATGAGAAGCGGCCGGAGTTTAAATCGGATACGCCGGACCAAGGCTCCGTATTGTTTGAAGGCCTGATCGAGGGGCCCCTGCCTTTCAAGAAAGAAGAGTGCATGACGCATCGGATTGCCGAGGACGGTATTCGCTTCCTGCGGGACCATGCGGACGACGACAAGCCGTTCATGCTGCACTATTCATTCCCGGATCCCCATTGGCCCAATGTGGTGCCGGAGCCGTACTATTCGATGTATGACCCTTCAAAGATCGAATTCGAAGGAATGGATATCGATTGGGCAACGCATCCCGCCGCGCATTATATTCAGTCGACGGCTAATGGCTTCGGCGATTATACCATGGCCGAACGTCAGCGCATCGCCGCCACCATGTATGGGCAGATGACCTTTATCGATGACTCGGTCGGCCTGTTCATGGATGAATTGAAGCGATTGGGGCTGGATGAAAATACGATTGTGGTCTTCACGGCGGACCACGGAAACTTCGGGGGGCATTACGGCATGATCGGAAAGACCAAGGCCTTCTACGACTCGTTGGTTCGTATCCCGCTGATCGTCCAGTTCCCCGGCATCGAGAATGGGCGCGAATTTTCCGCAAACATAGAAAACGTAGACATCATGCCGACGGTAATGGAGTATCTGGGCGCTCCCGCTCAAAAGGGCATACACGGAAAATCCTTTCTGGAGATTCTCAGGCAGGGGCATGGAACGCACCGCAACGAAATCTTTGCGGAAATCGGACTCAACCAGGCGCCGCCACCCGTCATGCCGCTGAAGGAACTCGATGCGTATGCCAAAATGCGCAAGGCCAAAGACGGAAACAGCTGGTTCCTCGACTACACCGTCAAAGGCCGCTCCAGCATGCTGATCAAAGACGACTGGAAATATTGCCACTACGTCGGTGACCGGGAAGAGCTCTATAACCTCAAAGACGACCCGCTTGAACTGCGCAACCATGCTGCCCTGGGCGGACATGAAACCAAACTTGCCGAAATGCGCGCAGCTCTCCTCGACAAAATCCTTAAGGCTTCTATGGAGCCCGATGCATGGAGTGCTTGATGGCTCTCCATCAGGCTCTCCATCAAATCCGGGGATCGCGGATAA
This sequence comes from Pontiella desulfatans, assembly GCF_900890425.1. NCBI lineage: Bacteria > Pseudomonadati > Kiritimatiellota > Kiritimatiellia > Kiritimatiellales > Pontiellaceae > Pontiella > Pontiella desulfatans. Next base: position 650,649 of record NZ_CAAHFG010000002.1, read on the forward strand.
TTGGGGGAGGACGGGGTGTACCACTGGATGTGTACCACCAAAATCACTCAATTAGTTCGTTTTTACTAAGAAAAAAGCCCGATCGGATGATCGGGCTTTAAATTGGTGGAGGATAACGGGAAAGCGATTTCCTCGGCCTTGTAACACGCCAAACAGCAGTGGGTTATAGTTGTTGTATCAGCCCGTTTTTTAGCTGTTTCTGACTAATGTGTACCACCCAATGTGTACCAGTTGGAAGCCTGAAAACACAATAATTCAACAGCATTGTGCTGATCTTGTGGAGAACCACCCCAAACCCCCACATATGACTGATTGATTGAGTTGGTTGCACCATATGTTGTAGTTTTTTAATTATTGTCTTCACATCACCCTTAGTCGTCTGTATTCATTAGGAAGATCAAGCGCAATGCTGTGATCTCAGAGCTGCTTCGGTGGCTCCTACCCCGCTTAACAACCGGGGCTAATAAAGGTGGTTCGTTAGATGCCGTGATCTGCGAGCCCGGGACATGTAACTCAATCTCTAATACGGCGAACTTCCACTCGGTTGTGGGAGTTCTACAGTCCATGTGGACGCGTGTCCGGTCGGTTTGCTACTAACTCGGCTTAATTTCATTCTTCCGGCGCTTCAACCTCATGCTCCTGATTTGGAGTAGGAAGGTATGGTGCGTTGTGAACCTAAATCACAAGAAAAAGTTGGGGGCGACAGAGTTGCCCGTCGTTGATATTCCCGGTCAGATGGACCTGTTTGGTCCGGGCGTAGAAAATAAAACTGAAAGTGCATCACCAGCCCGACTGATCAATGGTGCAGAGCTGCAGGGCGGTGTGTCGGCCGTAGTGCCAGCAGAGTCGTTGCTAAATCAAATACAGCATTCATCGGTATATGAGGTGTTCGGGGTTGAAGAGCCTTCGGATAAACTGTACTTCCGGTTCGACAGTATACCGGGGGCGCTGGCGGATAATGACTCTTGGCTGTCCATGTTAATTAACCCCAAAGTGGATAAATGTGGATTTGATAAGAAGCCGATCTGTGAAGATGGGATGCCTGCAAGGTGGTCTCAAGGTGAATATCGCAAAACTCTGCCCGAAGTCCGCGTGTGGGTAGAGCGAGGGCGAGTAGATGGTTTCGCTTATGCTATGGAGGCGCAGGATGGTCTGGTTTGCATTGACCTTGACGACTGTATAGTTGATGGCCAGTTGACGCCGTTTGCAGCCGAAGTAATCAGGTTGTGCAACCCAACCTACATTGAACTAAGTTTATCGCGCAGAGGACTACATATTTTCTGTAACGGTAAGTTGCCCTTCCTTGGAAGTCAGAAGGTAATTACGCTGAACGGTGTTGAAGGCGAAGTCGAGATGTATGCCGGAAAGCGCCTAATTACGATGACCGGGTTGACTGCTAAGGGCTGGGACAGTTTACAGCTCAACCAGGACGCCGTAGACGCGTTGGCTGCGTTGATGAAGCCGCCGCGCGATGCCGTTGAACACGCTGCGCCCGGAAAGAGCTACGATCCGCCGAAGGAGCTGAAGCGGTTGAAGTCAGCTTTGGAGCGCGTGTCACCCAAGTCGTATTGGGTTTGGATGCTTGTGGGGATGGCGCTCAGTCGCTACGCAGAAGAGCATGGTTGCTGGAATGAGGTGTGGGAGTTATTCGACTGGTGGAGTCAGCGCGAAGGCAACTACAACGCCAAGGAGAACCGCTGGCACTGGGATAACTTTGATACGGGCGCATCCGATGACCCGGTCACCATCGGCAGCATATATTACATGGCGAAGGAAAACGGCTGGGTTTTTGACAACCGGAAACTGTCGAGTACCGAAAACGGCAAGAAAGGCGGCAGGCCTGAGGCCGCGGCGCATGCCGATGCCGCCGAACGCTTCTTTAACGAAGAGGTTGTGGATCCGGAAAGTGGCCAGCCCACATTACGGTATCACCGTGAATGCTGGAGGGTGTACAGCAAGGTGGACGGCTGGAAGAGCATCGGTCGAGATGAGGTGGTCACAAGGCTCACAACCTTTATGCAGAATAACGAGGACCTCCGTCCGCTTTCGTCCAACCACTACAACAACTCGGTGATAACTAATCTTCAGTCCCACAATTATTGTGGCACCGAAACAGGTATGCCGTCGTGGACCGATACAAGTACGCGGCAGCTTAAACAGAAGATCGACACCTTCGTACGCAACCACAACAAAAACGCTCAGCCGTTCGAGTGGACGGCAACGGCGGACTCAATTTTAAACAAGCTCGGGCGCTTATGCGGCAATATTAATGGGACAGCACACTAGGTCGGGGCTTTCAGGGCACGATCTTGAAATAGCGCTCCGCTTTCGCCTTGGTGGCGTTTCCCCGGTAGTGGTCGTAGAGTGTAGAAACGCTTCCCCGGTGGGTCAGCAGGTTGGCGGTGCGATCGGCGGATCCGAAGAGCGCCACATGGTAGGTGCAGAACGAATGCCGCCCGGCATTATGCGGGAAGACCACCTTCGCCTTCTTGTAGATGTTCTCCCTCCATTTGATGGCGGTGGAACTCGGCCAATTCGGTAGCTCGGTCAGCTTGCGCCAAGGTTCAAGCCATGCCCACAGGTTGTCCTCGAAGTCTTGGACGAAAAAACGCCGTTTCGTTTTGTGCTGGGCTCCCCGGTGCCGGATCCCGCGTTGCTCGAAATCGATGTCGGCGCGCTCTAGCCGCCGGATGGCCGAAGAGCGCATCCCCGCAAAGAAAGAGAGCGCCAACACAGGGGCATAGTCCGGATGGATTTCCAGCGCCGCTTTGAAAAATGCCTTCACGTCAGGCACCGGCATGAACTCCGGTTCCGTCTCGGGAATATCGATACGATCCATGCCGGCTAGCGGTGACATGGCGCAATATTGTTGCTTCACGCACCAGTTGAAAAAGGTGCCCCAGTTCTTTTGGTGGCCATCCACCGTGGTCGGCTGGAACGGGAGCCCGAGCAGTAGATCGGAAATCATATCCTGCCCAACGCCCGAAACCGGGGTTTCGCGTCCAGCGCCGTCTACTAGTCGGTTCAGGTGCAGTTCGATATGGTTGTAGTGCTCCTGTGAGATGTGCGCCAGTTGCTGCTTCTTCAGGAATCCCCGCATGGCCTCGTTAAGCGAAACCGTTGAGTCCGGGCACCGATGCGCTACATAGAAGCGGCACGCCTCGCGTGGGTCGATGTCCGCCGGCAGGATGCTCCTTATATCCTTCAGCAGGGCCACATCCGCCGCCGTCACATCGGAAAGCACACCGTGCCCCTCGTCCCGTGTAAGCCGCTTGAGTTTGTTGAACTCGAAATCCCGTGCCCGCGCCGTTTTAAAAAACACGCGCCTAGGCCGTTTCCCAGTTTGCGGGATTGAGATACCCCACTTCGATGCGCGTCTGTCGTCGCGCTCGATTTTCCGCAATTCAGCTTGTTTTGGCATTGGCGGGCTCTCCTTCCTTTGGTGGCGTCTGGTGGTGATATAGCCCCTTTGGTGGTCGAAAAACAAGCACAATGCGACACAATGGCACACGATGGGCCACGACGCACCACAATGAGTGGGAATGCTGATCTCCCTGTAAACATTGGGAAATAGTTGTGTAGGCAATAAAAAAGGGGCTGATTCGAAAATCAGCCCCTTGAGGGTGGTGGAGGATAACGGGATCGAACCGATGACCTGTTGCATGCCATGCAACCGCTCTCCCAGCTGAGCTAATCCCCCGGAAAAGACGAGCTTTATACGCAGGGTGGCGGGGCGAGTCAACCCGCTTTGTTTAATTTTTTTTATTTAGGTGGATTATTCCGGTTTCAGGCGGTAGCGGTTGCCTTCGAATGAAATCTCGACGTAGGTGCCGGTGATGTTCTCGACGACCACGCCGGTGTCGAGCTCGGCCCCTTGCTGGGTGACCTTTCCGTTGATGAAGGCCATGTTCCCGGCGGCTCCAGAGCCAAAGCCGTCGATCTTGTAGAGCCGCTTGAATTTTTCGGGGGTGGCCAGCGGGGCTCCGGTGGCTTTGGATAGGCCGGCGGGGTCGCGCTCCCGTTCGTCAAGAAGCTTGGCGAGTTCCTCGAGCACGTGGTTTGGGCCGAGGTAGGTTTTGCCCTTGAAACTATCGGCAACGATTTCCCCTGCGCTATCGAGGAGCACCAGGCGGGGGATGCCTTGTCCACTATAGTGGTTATTGAGGATCTTGCGGGCTTCGGAGTGGTAGACCACGGCCGGCCACGGCATTTTTGCGCCGCGGACGTAGGCTTGCATCTCTTGGTCGGTGTGGTCGTTGCTGATGAGCAAGACCTGGAAGAGCTGGCCGCCGTTGTTTTGGTTGTAGAATTTGACGAGTTCCGGGGTGAAGGCGCGGCAGGGCGGGCACCAATGGGCGGAAAAATAGAGCAGCAGGTGGTTGGTGTTGAGGGCATAGCTGGCGTTGACCGCGTTGCCGTTATGGTCGATAACCGCGCCTTCGAGCGTTTTTTCGAGCGACCCCATCCGGTTGGAGGAGCCGCAGCCGCCCATAAGCAGCGCGGTGGTGCAAAAGATTGCAAAACTGGGTTTCATATAGGATTGTCCTCGCTGGTTTAGATGAATGCAAGTAGCAGGGCTTGTACCAGTCGGGGATCATTTTTCGTGCGCGGTTGCCGCCGGAACCGGTGTTTTGCTCCGGTCCGCGGGAATCCGGGCTTATTTCGCTGTTTTTTGGCTTTGTTTGGGGTTGACAGTGGCGGGGCGATTCCGTAGTTTCCGCCCCTTGATTTTTTGGGAAGAAAGCCCCGTTCGGGGTATTGAGGTTATTTATGGAAGCATATGCAGTAATTGAAACCGGCGGAAAACAGTACCGCGTTCAGCAGGGCGATGTTCTTGACATCGAACTGCTTGCAACCGACGAAGGCGCAAGTGTCGAGTTCGACGCTCTGGCCGTTTCCAACGGTTCCGAGCTCTCGATCGGCACCCCGGTTGTTGAGGGGGCCAAGGTTAAGGCTTCGGTTGTTGAAAACCTGCGCGGCAAAAAGATTTATTCTTTCAAGAAGAAACGCCGTAAGGGATATCGTCGTAAAATTGGTCATCGCCAGGAGCTGACCAAAATTAAAGTGGAAGAAATCAGCGCATAAATTTGCGGGAGGTTCGTCATGGCTCATAAAAAAGGACAAGGTTCATCCAGCAACGGTCGCGACAGTAATGCACAACGTCGTGGTGTAAAGCGCTTCGGTGGCCAGAAAGTAACTGCGGGCAGCATTTTGGTCCGTCAGGTTGGAACGAAATTCCACGCTGGCGACAATGTGGGCTGCGGACGCGATTACACGCTTTTCGCGCTGAAGGACGGTGTTGTTGAATTCAACAAGCGTCAGCGCAAGGTGCATATTCGCGAAGAAGCGGTTGCTTAGTTCCAAGCTACGCCAAGCTTGCGAAGGTGGGTTTTTAAAGCCCACCTTTTCTTTTGGGCGGAACGGTGTTCCGCAGGTTTAAGATTCAAGTTTTAAATGGCTGAAGGCCGGGCCTCTTGTCTTCCTAACTTAGGGCTTAACACTTCACCACTTAAAACCCTACACTCCCCCTATGAAACACGTCGTATTCAAAGATCGCGTCAAAATCTATGCCCGCGCCGGCAACGGTGGCAACGGGTGTGTTTCGTTCCGCCGTGAAAAGTACATTCCCCGGGGCGGTCCCGACGGCGGCGACGGCGGCCATGGGGGTTCCGTGATCCTGCGCTGCGACGTCAATGAAGATTCCCTGTTGCCGCTCTATTACCAGCCGCACCAAAAGGCGAAGAATGCCCAGCATGGGTTGGGGTCGGACTGCCACGGCAAGAACTCGGCCGACTGCATCGTCAAAGTGGCGCCCGGCACGGTGGTTATCGATGCCGAAACCGATGAGTTTGTGGGCGAATTGCTGAAGGACGGCGAGGAGTTGCTCATCTGCAAGGGCGGGCACGGCGGCCTTGGCAATACACGGTTCAAAAGCTCCACCAACCAAGCCCCGCGCCAATCCACGGATGGCACCAAGGGCGAGGAGAAGGTTTTCTGGCTCGAACTCAAGTTGATGGCCGATGTCGGCCTCGTGGGTTATCCCAACGCCGGCAAGTCGACCCTGCTGAGCCAGCTGACGCATGCGCATCCGAAAATTGCGCCGTATCCCTTCACGACCATCAATCCGATTGTCGGAACGCTGGAATATCAAAATTTCAGCCGGCTGAAGATTGCCGACATTCCCGGCCTGATCGAAGGCGCGCATGAAGGGGTTGGCCTCGGCCACCAGTTCCTGCGCCACATCGAACGTTCCCGCTTCATCATTTTCGTGCTCGATATGGCCGGCACGGATGAGCGGAATCCCACCGACGATTTCATGCACCTGAAGGAAGAACTCCGCCTCCATATGGAAGAGCTTTCCTATACGCCGTATATGGTCGTGGCGAATAAAATGGATAGTCCCGGAGCGGAAGAAAAGCTCAAGGAATTCAAGCAGCGCACCGACGAGCCTATTCTCGAAATCTCCGCCGAGCTCGGCGAAGGGCTCGAGCCGGTGAAGGAATATCTCTACAAGCATTTTTTCGAAACCCGAAAAGTGCTCCAGGAAACCGCGGAACTCGAAGCGGCGGAGTCGGAGAATGAGGACGATTGACCTGAATGCGGATTTGGGGGAGCTGGACGACGGCTCGCTCGATGCCGCGGTCATGCCGTTCATCTCCTCTGCCAACATCGCCTGCGGTGCCCATGCGGGAACCCCCGAAACCATGCGGCGCACCGTGCGCCTCGCCAGGCAACACGGGGTTGCCATCGGTGCGCATCCCGGATATCCCGATCCCGGCAACTTTGGCCGCACCTCGATGGCTCTTTCCATCGATGAACTATGCGCCGTTGTTTGTGGGCAGGTTGCTTTGCTCAAAAGCATCGCCGCCGGGGAGGGGGCAACGGTTCGCCACGTCAAGCTCCACGGCGCGCTCTACAACGACCTTGCCAGCGACTACGGGCGTTCACTGGCCCTCTGCCGTTCCATTCAGCGGCTCGATCCCGCTCTGCGTCTCATTGCGTTTTCCAACTCGGCCACGGCGCGCGCCGCCGAAGATGCAGGGCTCGTGGCCGTCCATGAAGTATTCGCCGACCGCGCCTACACCTCCGAAGGCCGGCTGGTTCCCCGTTCGCAGCCCGGCGCGGTGATCCACGACGAATCGGCCAGCCTTGCGCAGGTTGAAATGATGGTGCTCCGGCAAAAGGTGCCCACCGTTGGAAGCACGCTGCTCCCGATCCAGGCCGACTCGGTCTGCGTCCACGGCGACAATCCCTCCGCCATCGCATTCGTCGCCAGCCTCCGGAAGTTTTTCGAGAAGCAGGGGATTGCGGTGCAACAGGCGGGCGAGCACCGGTTCAGCTTTTCCCCTCTCGGCGAACGTTCGCTGCTCGCGCGGCTCCCGTCGCGCATCGCAAAATCAACCCATCGCCGGATCCGGGGGTTGCAGCTGGCGCTGGAGGGGACTGCCGGGATCCGGGAGCTGGTGCCGTGCTATTCCGAACTCAAGATTGATTTCGATCCGTCGCGGGTGTCGTTCGATGAACTTCGCCACCGAATCGAGGAGCTGCCAGAGGGCGCGGCCGGTTTGCCGAAGCCCCGGTTGGTCGAGGTTCCCGTATGCTACGACGGTCCCGACCTATCGTTGGTGGCGCAACACAACGGGCTGTCGGTTGTGGATGTGGTGCGGTTGCATGGCGAGTCGGTCTATTGGGTTTACATGCTCGGCTTTGCCCCGGGCTTCGCCTACCTGGGCGGCCTCGATGCCCGGTTGGCCACACCGCGGCTGGAGTCGCCGCGGCTATCCGTGCCGGCGGGTTCCGTTGGCATTGCCGGAAACCAAACCGGGATTTACCCGCTCGCAAGCCCCGGCGGCTGGAACATCATTGGGCGCACCCCGTTGACGCTGTTTAATCCTGCGGCGGAAAAGCCCTTCCTTTTCGACCCCGGCGACGAGGTCCGCTTTGTGCCGGTTTCCGCGGAGGCGTTCGATGCGCACGGTTGAAATCATCGAACCCGGCATGTATGCCACGGTGCAGGATGCCGGCCGGCCGGGCTGGCTCCGCTACGGGCTTCCGCCCAGCGGCGCGATGGATCGCCACGCGTTCGGCGCGGCCAATGCTTTGTTGGGCAACGATCCGGACGCCGCCGTGCTCGAAGCCACCGGCACGATGCCGGTTCTCGAATTCAGCCAATCAACCCGGCTGGCCGTTGCTTATGCCGATCATTTCCAGGCCTTGGATGTTAAGGCGGGGGAGCGCATCGGGTTCGAGCCCATGCAGAGTGGCTACCGCGCCTACATTGCCATTGAGGGAGGGATCGATGTGCCCGTTGTGATGGGGAGTCGCTCGACCTATGTGCCGGGGAAGTTGGGCGAAGTGTTGAAGACGGGCGATGTGTTGCCTCTTGGCATCGGAGCAGGCGAGCCGCCTTCGATACGAAAGCATGTACCGCAGGCGGCTCGCCTGCCCCGTCGCACAGTACGCGTCATCCCCGGCCCCGAGGCGGACTGGTTCGACTGCGGGGGATTGAACACCTTCCTGACCGAAGCCTTCACGGTGTCCGCCAAGTCCGACCGCACCGGCATTCGGTTGGAGGGAACGCCGCTCTCGTTCCGTTCCGATGCGCAGATGGTGTCGGCGGGCATCGCCTTCGGCACCATCCAGGTTCCGCCTTCCGGCCAGCCCATCGTCATGATGGCCGACCACCCGACCACCGGCGGCTATCCCCGCATCGGCAACGTGGTGGAGGAAGATCTGCCGATCCTCGCCCAGGCCCGGCCGGGCGACGCCATCCGGTTTGCCGAGGTGCGGTAGGGCGGCTGCCTACGGCGCTGTTTTGCGGATTGGCAGGCGCAGGCGAAAGGTGGTTTCGTCCGTTTGGCCATCGATCAGTTCGAGCGTCCCGCCGTGGGCGTGGGCGATTTCTAGGGCGAGGCAGAGCCCCAGCCCGGTGCCGTCGATCTTGCGGTTTCGGCCTTTGTCGACCCGGTAGAAGCGTTCAAACACGCGGTGGCGTTCGCTGTCGGGGATGGGGATTCCCCGGTTGGAGATCGTCAGGCTCGCCCATCCTTCCGTGTGCGAGAGCTCCAGGATGATGGGCGGTTCGCCCTGGCTATACTTCACCGCGTTGCCGGCCAGGTTGCGGAGCAGGAGTTCCAGCAACCCCCGGTCGGCCTCGACCTCGATGCCGGGTTCGATCCGGGCCTGCGTCTCCTGCCGGGGATCGAGGCTGCACACATCGTCGCAAAGCTCGCCGACCAGTTCCGAAAGATCCACCGTTTCCCTGTTGAGCGCAATCCGTCCGGCGTCGGCCTGCGACAGGATCAGCAGTTTGCGGAGAATGCCATCGAGACGTTGCACCTCGTCGAGCAGGTCCATGTAGGTGCGTTGGTCGTCCGAGCCATCGGCGGAATGGCCCAGGGCCGCTTCGATGTCCGCCTGAAGGATGGTGAGCGGGGTCTTGAGTTCGTGCGCGGCATCGGCGCTGAAGCGCGCCGCCTGCTTGAAGCTGCGCTCCAGGCGCTGCAGCATGTCGTTGATGGTGTCGATGAGCTCCCGGAACTCGATGTCGGCCTTGGCCACGGAGATGCGCTCGTCCAGGTTGAGGACGGTGACTCTGCGCGCCGTATGCACAATGGTGTTTACCGGGCGCATCGCCAGCTGCGCCAGCACCCAGCCGCCGCCAACCAGCAGCAAAAACGCCAGCGGCACCGACAGCAGCAGGTTGTTGCGGAATTCGCCGAGTTCGGCCTCCAGCGGTTCCAGGCTGATGCCGAAGAGCAAGCGGGCCGAGGGGTTGCAAATGGCCATCATCCGGTAGGAGCCGACGGTTTCGAAAACCGGGAGCGACGTGGGAATTCCCGAGGGCGGCCCCCGTCTGAAAAAGGGGGGGCGGTTCGTGGTGGCAGGTTCGCTCCGGGGAAGGGTTGGGTCCAGCGTCGAGCCGGCCGCCTGGAGAATGCGTTGGCCGTCGAAGCCCGGCGGCCATGTGGCCGACGAAAAATCAATGTTTCCGTCGTAGTCCTCCATGCGGAAGACGAGGCCCTTGCCGGGGTCTTCGCGCTCCAGTTCCAGCAAGCGGTCTTCGAGGTGTTTCCAGGAGGAGCTCGCCCGGTAGCGTTCCATGTGTTTGCCCAGGATGGCCTGCAGCTCGTTGTCGGTGCGCTCGACGCCAACGCGGTAGGACATGCGCAGGAAATAGACGCAATAGCCCGTCAGCAAAATCCCGAACAGCGCAACGCTGTACAACGCCTGCTTTAGCTTGAAGGAGCGTGGCACCGGCTGGCCTCCGCATTGAAGCGGTAACCCGCGTTGCGAACCGTTTCGATGAAGCTATGGCCGTCGCGGTCGATTTTTTCGCGGATGCGCCGAACGCAAACCTTGATCAGGCTGGTCTGGGGATCGAAGCCATAGCCCCACACATATTTCAATAGCTGGCTGCGGGTGAACACCTTGCCCGGCGACCGCATCAAATATTCCAGCAGGCTGAATTCGCGCGGGGCGAAAAAGATTTCCTCGTCGCCATAGCGCGCCTCGCGGGTCACCAGGTTGAGCATCAGCGGCCCGGCATGCAGGACGCTGTTGCGCCGCGTCACGGCATTGATGCGCGCCACGAGCTCATTCTGGAAAAAGGGTTTGGTCACATAGTCGTCCGCGCCGAGTTCGAGCCCTTCGACGCGCTCCTGGTTTTCCGCCAGCGCCGTCAGCAGGATGATTGGAATGGCGTTCCCGTCTTCGCGGAGCGCCCTGAGCACCGAAAGCCCGTCGCGCCCCGGTAGCAAGATGTCCAGCAGGACAATGTCGTAGCTCCCGCTCGAGGCCATGGCAAAGCCGTCGTCGCCATTGTCGGCGACCTCCGCGACATGCCCCAGCTCCTCCAGCCCGTTGCGGACGTGGTTCGCAATCTTTTCTTCATCTTCAACAACCAAAATCCGCATCGGTTCCTCCCCTGAGAGACGTGATGGAGAACCAAACGGATGGCGTTGGCGGTTTATTGTGTTTCCCTCGTTACGGAATCGTAACCCTTCGCCATCCAATATTCCCGCGCCCCCCTTCGTTATCAGGACATGCGAAGCAATGCAGGCTCCAGAGGAAGGCGGTCTTCCAGGGGATGCGGCGTTTCCTGAACACATCCAACCACAGGAGAACCCAATGAAATCGAAAACATGGCAAACGGCAGGACTCGCAATGGCTCTCATGGGCGCGGCATCCATCGCCCAGGCCCAGGGCCCCGGCGGCCGGGGCGGCAGCCGCGAGGAAATGATCAAGAAATACGATAAGGACGGCGATGGCCAGCTCAACGAAGAAGAGCGCAACACCATGCGTGAAGAGATGCAGCAGCAGGGCGGCGGGAAGCAGGGCGAAGGGCAGCAGCGCGGCGGCGAACGCCTGAGCGCCGCCGATCTCATTGCGAAATTCGACGCGGATGCCGACGGCAAGCTCGATGCCACCGAAGTCGAAGCCATGATGAAGGAACAGCAGAGCCGCATGCAGAGCCAGCAGGGCCGGCGCGGCGGACCCAACACCCAGGGTGGGCAGCGCAGCGGCCCGCAGGGCGGCGCCAGCCGTGAGGAAATGCTTAAGAAATACGACAAGGACGGCGACGGCCAGCTCAGCGAAGAAGAACGCGCCGAGATGCGCAAGGATATGCAGAGCCGGCGCGGCGGCAACTAGAATTCCAAGACCGCCCAGGCGGTCGGCGGCGTCCGGGATCCCTCCATTCTTTCCCGGGCGCCGTTTTTTTTGCGCGTATCCTAGAAACGGAAATGAACCACAGATGCACGCGGATAATCACAGATACCCAAGCCGGATATACATAACCGATAACCAACCCGCAGGGAGGGGGCATGGCCGATTTGTACAGCAAGAGAACACGCGTTGTGTGAATGAATAATGACGAAGCACCCAGGCACCAAAAGAAAAACCAAAAACGAAACCCGAAATGCCGCCCTTCCGCGCCAAACCCTTCGGCCATTCGGACTTCGGCATTCGTTCGGGCTTGGGTCGTTCGTCCTTTCGCGTGCAACAACTTTCGGATCTTCCTGGATATCAGCGTCCATCCGTGTTCATCCGTGGTTCCATTCCCGAGTTAAGGTTAACGCCTTTTGATTCGTGCGGGGAGTGGTTCGGCCAAACTCAAACTCAAGCTGGCATTACCGGCTCCGGCCGCCGGACGAGCCGCCGCCGGACGAGCCGCCGCCGGACGAACCGCCGCCGGACGAACCGCTGGTTCTTGTCGAGCTGCCGCCGCTGGTTCGGGTGTTGTTGCCCTGCTGGCGATCCCCCTGTTGCGGCGGCTCGTCTTGTTGCCCCTGCTGGCCGCCCATGCGCTGGGCAAAGGCCGCGCGCTGCTCGGGCGACATCGAGCGCATCATGTTGCGCATTTGGTCGATCATGAGGCCTTGGGCGGATTGCGCCTGGGGGGTGGACTGCCGGGCAACGGTCTTGGTGCCGGATGTCGCCTCGGCCAGCATCCCTTGGCCATAGCCGCCAACGGCGCTATCGGCCACATGCTTGGTGGGCGTATAGTCGACCGCGTAGGTTTCTCGCTCCCCGGTCACAAAATGCTCAACCGTCATGCCTTTCATCGTGATTTCCAGGATGTCCCATTCGTTGAGGAAATCGACGATGGTCTGCCGCGGGTCGCGCGGATCGCTGATCTGCTTGATGACCTGGCTGACATTGTCCTGCCAGATCCGCAGGTTGACGGTCGGGCGCGATTTGAGCGAAAGCACCACGCTGCCTTTTTCGCCGACATAGACGCCCTTCACGAGCAGGTCGGAAAAGCTGTTCGCCCCCGAGGCCTTGCGCGTTTTCGAAAAGAGATGCTTCTCCAAAATTTCGTCCATGGTCGGCACGTCGCTTTTGAGTCGGGGCCGTTGCGGTTCGCGTGCCGTGTAGGCGGTCGTGTTGCTGTCGATGTCCACGTTGACGGGCCGGGTGATGGCCACCCCGACCGCGACGGTGCCGAGCACGCAGAGCGCGCCGATTCCCGGCAGCGCATACTTGGAAATGTTCGGAATCATTTTTCGCCTCCTTCCTGGCAGATGATCTGGATCGCCAACTCCAGGGAGAGCGTTGGCTCTTCGGATTGGCTACCCGTGCTGCGCATCGGGAACCGGCTGCGCCGGCTACTGCGCGAGCGCCGTTCCGAAATGGAAAAGCCCTCGATCAGGATCAACGGCCGGTAGGTCTCGATGCGGTGCATGAATTTGAGGATTTCCGCATAGCGCCCCTGGCCCTTGACGGAAAGGTTCATCTGGTTCGCGGCATCGCCCACCGACGATCTCCCGGAGGTCGTCTGCAGGTTGAGGTCGGGGCCCAGCTCGTTGAACAGTTTGATCATGGCGGTTTGCGTCAGGATCGGGTTTTCGATCGGCGGGAACAGCAGGTCGTCGGCTTCGCGCAGCGCGCCGCGCAGCTGCTGGTGCTCGGTGGTGATCGCCCCTTCGTCGTAGTACAGGCCATAGAGGCTTTCAAGCATCTGCATTTCGCCCTCGAGCAGCCCGCGCTGCTCCTCGCGGTAAGCGGAGGCCTTCTTCGCCCCAGGATAAACCACCATGCCGAAAAACAGCACCGCCGCACCGGCCATCACGTAGAGCCGCTCCTTCCGCGACAATCGTTGAAACAACTTTTTCATACCTCTATCTCCTTAGCCGGGCCGTTAGCGAAAACTCATAGTAGCCATCGCGCTCCGTTCCAATTTCGGACGCGCTGATCGTATCGATGAAGGCCAGTTTCATCACCAGCTCCGGCAGCTTGTCGGGTTCCTTGGAGCTGCCCTTCAGGACCAGCTCTTCCCGGCCACAGTCGATCTGCTTGAGGTAGGTGTCTTCGGGGAGGGAATCGGATAGTGTTTTGAGGATTTCCATGGAACCCGCATCGGCGTTGCACACCTTGGCCAGCTGCGCCAATTGCCGGTGGTAGGTTTTGTTCTTTTCCTTCATCGTTTGGATCGAGGCCGTCTCGTGCCGCAGTTCCCGGAGTTCTTGGGCGGTCTTGCGGCGCTGCAGCGCCGGCGCCCCGGTGCGGAAGGCATAGGTTGCGAACATCTCGAACACGAAGAGCAGGCAGAGGCCATACAGCGCGACCGTGCGCTTGTTGACCGGAACCTTCCGCTGGCGCTCTTCGAGCAGGTTCAGCGTTGGCGGTGGTTCGGCCATGGCCGCAATCAGGGCGTCCGCGAACGATATGGCGGCCTCCTCCTCCAGCGGCGCAATCGGCTCGGGCAGTTCGAGCGGGCGCGCATGCAGACCGAATGCCGTGCCCAGGTCCGCACCCAGTTCCGCCGCCTCCGCCGGGCCGCCCATCAGGATCCGGCAAATCCCTTCGTCGCCCAGCCACGCCTTGTTGCGCGCCACCATCTGGCGGACGGCGCCCAGCACGCGGTGGCGCACGGTGCCGTCGTCCTTGCGCGGAAGGGTCTGCGCCCCCTGCAGCAGGCCCTCGCCATAGAGGCACAGCTGCACATGCCGCTCATCAACCAGCACCAGCAGGCTGGAGATGCCGGCGAGTTGCGGGGCGGCCAGCGAAGCAAACGAAACCGCTTCGTCGATCGGAACCCCGGCGTCCTCGAAACGTTCCACCAGCCCGCGCACCTCCGGCGAACGCGCGGCCACCAGGTCGAGCACCGCCTGCTTGCCGTCGGGCGATTCCGCCACCGACCAGCCCAGCAACCGTTCATCTTCGGAAAACGGCACATGGCGCGTGGCTTCGTTGCGCACCATGCCCGCCATTTCCTCCAGCACCACCGCCGGATAGCGCAGGGTGCGCTGCATGGCCATTTCGCGCGGCACAACCAGCGTTACCCGCCCCGGCGTCTTCCCGGTCGAGGCCATCAATCCGGCCACTGCGCCGAACAGCTCTTCGTCGCGCGGCAACCGCTCCATCAACTTGATCTGCGCCCCCAGCATCGTCCGGTCCACGAACACCACATCGACCGCGGTGTCGTGGAACAAGATGCACATGTTTGCTTTTTTGTTCATGCTACCCATCCGTTCCCTTCATTGTTCTCAATCGTCCTCCGGCACGCCGTAGGCCAGCACCCGCTCCACGGTTTCGCGCGGCGCGTTGCCCATCATGTCGTCGATTTCATATGCGGCATCCTGCCCTTCACCCAACCGGAGGCGAACCAAAACGATGCGTTCGGAAACCACCTCCCGGTCTGCCTCTTCGGTGTCGTCTTCGGCTTCAATGCGGCCGCTGGCGAGCAGGTACAGCTGCTCCGGAAGCGTTTCGACCTTGCTGTATTCAAGTTCCTCGTCCTCGTCGTAATCGTCGTCCGCCGGAACGGCCCCCGACAAGACATACTGCGCGGAGGCGCGTCCCTCCGGCGAGTGGTCGCCGATCAGATACCGCAGGATGCCGCCGCCCCAAAGCATGCCGTCCTCGACCCGCGCCGGGTTGCCGGTTCCAAAAAAAAGTTCGCGCGTCATGCCATGCACCATCAGCAGCTCCTCGAAGGAATCCAACACGCCGTTCTTCACGTGGCGCGGCGTGTCGAGTTCCTGATAGTCGTCCTCCTCCATGCCGCTGGCGCGGGCAATGTCGTCCTCGTCGGTCCAGTCGATGATGCAGTCGACCAGCGCGCTTCGCTCGTCGCCCTCTTCCATGTCGCAGGCGACTTCCAGCAGGCGGTGCCAATCGTTTTGCCCCAGCTCGTTCGGATCGAGGGCCGATGGCGAATGGATGAGCCGGTAGGAGAGCAAGCCCCGGCCGAGGGCGATGCCTTCGCGGTAAAGTAGCAGCTCCTCGATCTCCGTTTCATAGTCCTCCGTGCCCGCAATCAGAAAGGCGTCGCCATGGCCGTTGGCGTAGAGCGATCCGCCGCGCGCCAGCTCCAGCCGCGCCAGCTCGAACGCACTGCGCGCCAGCTGCGTATTGATCGCCTCTTCATAGTGCGCGCCCGCGGCCTTCAGCTCGTTCTTGATCTCGGCGGAGAAGTTCGCCACCAGGAACGCCAGCACCACCGTCACCGCCAGCACCAGGATGAGGGCGGAGCCGCTCCTGGAGCCCGGGCGGACTAAGCTGTGTTGATCCGTGTTCATCCGTGGCTAAATTCCATTCCTTCGTACACTGTAATCAAAGACCAGCGTTTCCGCGTCCATCTTCGGGAGCTTGATTTCCATTTCGATATAGTCGGGCAGTTCGAGCGCATAGTCGCCTTCGACCTCCTCGGCTTCGAGTTCGAGCGGTTCGGGCTCGCCGGTCATGTCGGTCTCGTCGAGCTGCCAATGGGTGAAGCGGATCGATTCCGCCTCCTTGAGCAGGCACACTTCGCGGGTCGGCAGTTCCGCCTCCTCGGCAAACAACGCGTTGTCGCCCCAATCGTCGCCGACCGGATTGTCGATGCCGTTCAGGAACGAGACATCGACCAGCCACAGGCTCGGCGCATCGGTCTCCTCGCCGGTGCGCACCTCCAGCACCACCCAGTGCATGCAGCCGTCGCGCTCCGCCGAAAGGAACGGGCGGTCCAGGCAAAAGCCCAGCGCCTCCTCTTCGCCGCGGTAGCGGTAGTCGCCCTCCGCCGAATCGTAGAAGCCGTCCTCTTCCAGGTAGCGCTTTTCATCCTGCGAGAGCTGCAGGGCGCGGGCATCGCGCAGCGCCTCGCCCAGCACCAGCTCCAGCGACCGCATGCGCGTCAGGTTGTCGAGCGCATCCGTGGCCTGGTTGATCGAACCGGTCGCGTTGCGCAGCACCCCGCCGACCGCCGCGCACAGAATGCCCACCACCACCAGCGTCACCAAAAGCTCCATCAGGGTGAAGCCTTGCCTTGTACCGTGGAGCGGGATTTGGAATGCGCCTTCCTTCGGCATCCCCTGTTCCGTGTTCGAAATTGGATCTTTCCTACGCATCTTCAAAAAGCCCGATCCCATGCAGCTTCACATGGTTCTTCCGTTCGCCACCGGTGTCGTTGCTCCACGAAACCGTAACCTCCAGCTGGTACGGGAAGGTTCCGTCCGATGCGCTTTCATCGTCGGAATCCATGCCCGGCAGATCGTCGAGTTCCATCGCCCAGGCTTCGGCCAGCCATTCGTAGCGGCCCGCTTCGCCGGAGGTCTCCGCGTCGGGCGCGTAGGTGGATCGCCGCAGGCCATCCATTTCGCGCATGGCGATGCGCACCGCCAAGGCGTGGTCCTTCGTTTGGTTGATGTCGCGCAAATGATGGCCGAGCGCCGACAGCAGCCCCGTCACGCCGATCGTGAAAACCACCAGCGCCGCGAGGACTTCAAGCAACGAAAAGCCGTCCCGCCTAGTCATTGTCATCCTCCTTTTGGGCGCGTTCCGCGGTGGCCCGTCCCGTCAGGACATCGGTGGTGAATTCGTAGCGGACGTTTTCCTTCGATAGCGCAAGGCCGCCGCCGTCGCTGCCGCCGAAGTGGGCGAAGACAACGGCCAGCACGTTGGTGCTCCCTTCCTCCGTTTCCTCCTCGGCGAGGATCTCGATCCCGATGGTATCGTCGAGCGCAACCGTTTTTCCGGGAATGGAGATTTCATTCGTTTCCGGATTCACGCGCAGTTCCGTGCGCTGTTTTCGCGCCAGGGCGACCAGACGCGCCTCGGCCATCAGTTGCATGACGCGCCGCCCCTCCTTGCGAAGGGTATATTTCGGGGAGGTCATCGATTCAATCGTCGGAATGCCGATGCCCGCGATGATCGCGATGATCACGACGACGACCAGCAGCTCAACCAGCGTAAACGCTTGTTTCGCAGCTCGCTTCCTGATGCTTGATGCTTGGCCGTCCTTCGGCATTCCGGAGTCCTTGTTCGATATTCCTTATTCGTCGATCGACGAGAGATCCGCCATGAAACCTTCTCCGCCTTCCGCGCCGTCGGCGCCGAGGCAGACGATTTCATAGTCGGTGCCGTCGGAGGCCGGAACCTTGAGGAGATAGTCGTTGCCCCACGGGTCGCGGATATCCTTGGCCTTGCGCATGTAGGGGCCTCCCCATGCGCCGTCGTTCTCTTCCGGTGCGGAGACGAGCGCATTCAGCCCGGCCTCTTCGGTGGGATAGGTGCCCACGTCGAGCTTGTAGCGCTCGAGGGCGGTTTCGAGCTGGCTGAACGAGGTGCGCGCCGCCTGCACCCGCGCCTTGTCGGGCTCCTTGCGGAAGGTCTGCATCGAGATGGTGCCGATCACCATCAGGATCACGATCACCACCAACAGCTCCACCAGGGTGAAACCGGACTTGCTCTTTTTTCTTTTCTTCTCGTTCATGTCTTTCTCCTGTTCAATGGAATGCCCTAGCTTGCGGATGTGCTCATGGCCATGATGCCCTGCATCATGGCAACGACGATGAAACCGACGATGACCGCGAGCACGACGATGAATGCGGGTTCGAGCACGCTGACGAAACGGTCGGTGCTGGCGGAGACCTTTTCCTCGTAGCGGTCGGCCACCTTGTTGAGCATGGTTCCGAGTTCGCCGGAATCCTCGCCCATGGAAACCATCCGCGCCGCGAGCTCGGGGAAGAGGGGATCGTTTTGCAGGATGGCGCCCATGGGCTTGCCGCCCTGCACCTGTTCGTAGACGCGGCGCATCAGCTTTTGCAGCGCGGCGTTGCCGAGCGTTCCACCGGTGATGGAGATGGCCTGGAGGATCGGCACCTGCCCTTCGAGCAGCGCACTGAGCATGCGGCAGAAGCGGCTGGTTTCGGCCTCGGCCAACAACCCGCCGAGGATGGGGATCCGCAGCACCTTCGTGCCCCAGGCCACGCGGCCCTCTTCGCTGCGCGTCCAGAATTTGAACAGCCCGGCAATCAGCACGACCAGCAACGGGCCGAGCCACCAGTATTCGCGGCAGAAGCCGCTCAGGCCGATCAGCGCCCGCGTCGAGGCGGGCAGCATTTCGCCGGAATCCTCGAACATTTCGATCAGCTTCGGAATTACGAACACCATCATGATGGCCACCACCGCGATGCCCATGATGAGCAGCAGCGAGGGGTAGATCATGGCGGTCACGACCTTGGAGCGCACCTTCTGGCGCCGCTCCAGCAGCGTCGCGATGCGCCGCATGATGAGGTCGAGCGAGCCGGAGGCCTCGCCGCCGCGCACCATGTTGGAATAGAACCGCTCGAACACCTTCGGGTGGCGCGAGAGGGCGTCGGCGAACGAGGCGCCGCCCGTTACATCCTTCCACACCTCGGTGAGCACCTCCTTGAAGCGCGGATGCGGGCAGAGGTCGGCCTGGGTCTTGAGCGCCTGCTCCAGCGGAATCCGGGCATCGAGCAGGGCGGAGGTTTCGGACGAAAACTCCATCAGCTGCTGCACGGTGATGCGCTTGCCGAACGCGGTCGCCGCGTTGCCGTTGCCTTCGAGGGCATCGGCGCGCACCACCTTGAGCACCACCAGTCGCTGCCGCTGGAGCTGCTGGATGGCGCGCGTCTCGGTCGGCGCTTCGATGAACCCCGTGCGGCTTTCGCCCTCGGCGGTCACGGCTTTGTAGGAAAACTTTGTCATGACGCTATGACCATTGGGTTACCCGGCGGACTTCCTCGACGGTGCTGGTTCCCTCGACCATCGCCTGCCAGCCGCACTCGCGCAGCAGCTTGGTTCCGTTGCGCTTGGCCAGCGCGCGGATCGGCCCGGCCTCGGGCGAATGCTGGATCAGCTCGCGCATCTCGTCGTTGGTGCCCATCAGTTCGTAGAGGCCGACGCGGCCATGGAACCCGGTACCGTCGCAATACTCGCAGCCGTGGCCGCGCCTGAAGGTGTATTCCGGTTCGACGGCTTCGGGGAAGTCGGCCAGGTGCGAACGGGTGAGCGTGTAGGTTTCGGCGCACTTCGGGCAAACCCGGCGGCAGAGCCGCTGCGCCAGCGCGCCCGTGAGCGCGGAGGCGATGAGGTACGACTCGACCCCCATGTCGGCCAGACGGGCGATGCTGCCGGCCGCATCGTTGGTGTGCAGCGTGGAGAGCACCATGTGCCCGGTGAGCGAGGCCTGGATGGCGATGTCGGCGGTTTCGGCATCGCGGATCTCGCCGACCATGACGATGTCCGGATCCTGGCGGACGATGGAGCGCAGGCCGTTGGCGAAGGTCATGCCGATTTTGGGGTTCATCTGGATCTGGTTGATGCCCTGCAAGCGGATTTCGACCGGGTCCTCGATGGTGATGATCTTGACCTTTTCGGAGTTGAGGTGCGTGAGCGCGGTGTGGAGCGTGGTGGTTTTGCCGCTGCCCGTCGGACCCGTGACGAGGATGAAGCCTTGCGGCTGCTCGACCATGCGGGTGAACTGACCGCGTTCGAGATCCGGCATGCCGAGGCTGGAAAAGTCCAGCTCGACCTGCTGCTGGTTGAGCAGGCGGATGACGATGTTTTCGCCGTAGATGGTCGGTGTAACGGCGACGCGCATATCGAGGTCGAAGCCCTGGATCTGCATCTTGATGCGGCCGTCCTGGGGGATGCGGCGCTCGGCGATGTCGAGCTTGGCCAGCAGCTTGATGCGCGAGGTGACGGCGGCATGGTGCTTCTTGTCGATCGATTCGGTTTCGTGCAGCACGCCATCGACGCGGTAGCGGACCCGCAGGTTGTATTCGCCGATCTCGATGTGGATGTCGGAGGCGCGTTTTTCGACGGCCGCCGTGATGATGAGGTTGACCATGCGCACCACGGGCGCTTCGAGCGCGAGGTCGCGCAGGTGCTCCTCCTCGTCGCCCCAGTCGCCCGCCTCGAAGACCTCGGCATCCTGCATCATGGTGCCGAGGTTGTTGGCGGCGTAATCCTCGGCGCGGGCGAGTGCGTCGTCCATGGCCGGGGTCGGCACGAGCTGGATTTCCAGCTCTTCGCCGCGTTGCATGCGGATGGCCTCGAGGCTGGCCCAGTCGGTTGGGTCGTCGGTGATGGCGGTGATGGTTTCGCCGTCGATGAGGAAGAGCACGCGGTGCTCGACCAGGAAGGGATAGGGCAGGTTTTCGTCGAGCCACAGATGCTTTGCCGGATCCTCGACCGGGCAAACCGCAAGCTCGAACTGTTCGGCCAGCGCGGCGGCCAGGTCGGCGGGCTGGATGGCGCCCTCGCCGACGAGGGTTTCGCCGAGCCGGTCGCCGTTGCCCGCCTGCTTGCGCAGTGCGGCCTGCACGGCATCGCGGTTGGCGGCGCCTTGCGCCACGAGAATGTCGCCGAGTTGACGGTAGGCCATTATTCCTGCCCCTCTTCCGTTTCCGCATCCGCCTCGGTTGCATCCGTTGCGTCGTCGTCGCCGAGGTTGTAGAGGGAGCGGATGTTCTTTTCGCGGAGTGCGCCGAGGATCTTGTTTTCGAAGGTCCGGGTGAGCTTGTCGGTTTCATCGCGCGAGTCGACGACGTGCGGCGTCATGATCATCAGGATTTCGGAGCCGACCCGGACGGTCTTGGTGCGCCCGAACAACCAGCCGATGTAGGGGATCTGGCTGAGGAAGGGGACGCCGGTGCGCACCTTCTGGTCGTTGCGTTGGATGAGGCCGCCGAGCACGAGGGTCTGGCCGTCTTCGACCTGGAGGTTGGAGCGCAGCTCGCGGGTGTAGAACTTGGGCGCTTCGTCGTCGATGGTTTCCGGATTGATGGAGCGGAGGGTTTGCTCCAGGTCCAGGGTGACCATGCGGTGGTCGTCGATCTTGGGCGTGACCTTCAGGGTGATCTTGGCATCGCGGTAGTCGTAGGAAAAGTTTTCCTTGCCGGCGTCGGTCACGCTGCTCTGCTGGATCGGCACCTCTTCGCCGAAGGAGATTTCGGCTTCCATGCCGTCGCGGGTGAGCACGGTTGGGGAGGAGAGCACCTGGAGCCGGTCGTCGTCCTGCGCGGCGTGGATGAGGGCAAGCGAATCGTCGCTCTTGTTGAAGAGGTAGGAGAGTCCGTCGGCGGCCGATTTGATGGAGGCTTCGGCGGTGGTGAGTTCGTCGAGATCGAGGCTCGCCATTTGGGCGCCGGAATGGCTCGGGTTGCCTTGGCCCAGGATGGCCCACTCGACGCCGAACTCGAGGCTTTCATCGAGCGTGACCTCGACGAGCACGGTTTCGATCAGCACCTGGCGGCGCGAGCGGTCGAGCTCTTCGATGGTTTCGGCGATCTGCCGCTGCATGTCGGCGGGGGCGTTGACGATGAGGGTGTTGGTGTCTTCGTCGGACAGGACGATGACCTCCTCGTTGACGGTGGTTCCGGCGGCATCGCCGGTTGCGGGGGCCGCAGGCGTTGCGGTGGCGGTTTGCGTCTTGGCGGCGTTGCCCGCTTTATTCTTGCTGTTCGCGGCGGTGGTCTGCGCGGCGGACTCCTTCGTTGCACTCTTGCCGAGTTCCTTCTGCAGATCGAGGGTTTGCTGGTAGAGGCTGGAATAGAGGTTGTCGAGGGTCTTGGCGATGGTTTCGGCCTCGATCACCTTCAGTCGGTATATTTTGGTGACGCGCTCGTTCTGGCCGTCGGAGCGGTCGAGCATCTTGATCCAGCGTTCGATCTCGGGGGCCATCGCCGTGGTGGCGTTGTGGGCGACCACCATGTTGAGGCGGGCGACCGCGAAAAACTGGACGGCGGAGCCGTCGTGGCCCGTTCGGCGGTAGAAGACGCTGGAGAGCTCCTCGGCCACATCCGAGGCATCGGCCACTTCCAAGACGTGCTGCACCATCACCGAGGCCGGGACATCGACGATCTTGAGCAAGTCGTTCATCTGGTCCAGGTAGGCGCGGGTGCCCATCACGATCAGGACGCCGGAATCCTCCATCCCGAAAATGTTCTTGGTCTTTCCGCTGAAGTTGTTGAGGAAGGTTTGCGCGGTGGTGGCATCGATGTTCTTCAAGCGGATCACGCCGATGACCGGCTTGCCGTCGGGGTATTCGGACTCCCGGTCCGCCTCGACGATCGGCCGGAGGTCGGACGGGGAGAAGACCCACACCCGGCCGCGTTCGATGCGCTGCACGCCTGCGGTTTCAAGAAGGGCGTCGAACATTTCGAGCTTGTCTTCGCGCTCCCACTTCGTGACGTCGCCGGCGCGGATGCTGACCTCCTGCGAGACGTTGACGGAGGGGGAAATGATGAATTCCATCTGCAGGTCGCGGCAGAGCACCTCGATGCAATCCTTGAGGGTGATGTTTTCCCAGTTGACGGCGACATCCGAACCCGTTCCGGTTCCTGCGGTGCGCCCGCTCATGATGGCCGCATCGAGCGTGGCCTGGTCGGTGGCCTTCGCGCCGTCCTCCTGCGAGTTCATCACACCGCCGGGCCGCATGCCCATCAAGCCGCCGGGCCGCATGCCGCCGGTGTTGCCGCCGCCCCGGCGTCCCGAGTTCTGTTGTTCATCCTGCGCCGGGACCACGGAGGCGCATCCGAGCACCGCCAACACTAAAACCGACTTCCATCCTGTTTTCCACTCCATCCTGACTACCTCGCTGTTTTGGTGAAACAAATATTTGTTCCATGCAAAACGGTCGGTCGGAATGGATATTGGAATGATTGTGGTTACTGTTCCGTAACCGCGGGCTTATTGATTGGCGATGCAGTAGAGCGCTTCGTTCGAGCGCAGGAAGATCTTGCCCCCGCTGATGGCGGCGCTGGCGTTGAAATCGCTCTCGTCCGAGTCGAAGCGGTTTTGCGCAAGGAGTTCGAAGCTTGGCTTGGCCGCCAGCACAAAGGTTCCGCTTTTACGGCTGGGGACATAAAGCTTGCCGTCGGCGAGGGTGGCCGATGCATAGAAGGCATTGCCGCTGCCGGCCTCGAGCTTTTCCTTGTAGACCAGCTCGCCGGTGTCGGCCTTCATGCAAAACGCCTCGCCCTTGTTGCCGATCCAGTAAAGGTGCCCCTCGTGTTCGACCGCGGAAGGGACATAGGAGGAATCCCTGCTGCTCCAGAGCGTGTGTGTGCCGGTGGCATCGCCCTCGCCACCGGCGCGAAGGGCGACGGTGGTGATGCGCGGGTAGCCGCCGAAGACGTAGACCTTGTCCTTGATGGCGAGCAGGCTGGGGGAAATGTTGCCCTTCAGTTCCGTATCGATCCACCAGGTGCGTTTACCGGTTTCCGGATCGATCCCCCACACTTCGTTCGGTACGGCCATGACCAGTTCTTTTTTTCCGCCGGCAAGCTCGGCGAGGGCGGGGGTGCCGTAGGTGAGTTCGGTTTTGCCGGATTCGTATTTCCAGACCTCCTTGCCGGTTTTTTTATCCAGCGCATAGATGGTGCGGCTCTCTTCGGAGGCATTGACGATCAGCAGGTCGCCGTGGAGGATGGGGCTGGCGGCCGATCCCCAGCGGCGGTTGGCGGACGAGGTGCCGACATTCTTGCGCCAGGCTTCCTGCCCCTCCATGTCGAAGGCAATGACGCCGGTCTTTCCGCAGAAAACGAACACCCGCTCGCCGTCGCAGACCGGTGTGTGGCTGGCATAGCCGTGCTCCCTGAGCCAACCGCTCCAGGAATCTTCCGCGGCGGTGGAGGGAATCTCTTTGCTCCAGCGTATTTCGCCGGTGTCGGGATGGATGCAAAGCAGGTGGCGCTTCAGGTTGTTCACATCGGCCGCGTTGTCCGCGCCGTAGCCGCTGTAGGAGGTGATGAAGAGCCGGTCGCCCACGACAATCGGGCTGGACGAACCCTGGCCGGGCAGGCGGAGCTTCCACTTGAGGTTTTGCGTTGCGCTCCATTGGGCCGGTAGTCCGGTTTCGTTGCTGACGCCCAGACCGCCGGGGCCGCGGAACCGGGGCCAGTCGCCCGCGAAGGTTGAGCCGGTTGCGAGCAATGCAAGAATCAGTAGCTTTTTCATGGCTTATCTCCGTCGTTCGGGTGGCGGGCCGGTGGGGGCTTCGTTTTCGGAAAGGTATCCGTCGTTGTTCTTATCGAGCAGGATAAAATGCTCCATCGGCCCCCGAAATTCATCCTCGGAGACTTTGCCGTCGCCATTGCGGTCTTCGCGTTCCATGAAAGAGCCTCCGCTTCTCTGGCCGGTTTGCCGGGACTGCGACAGTTGTCCGCCGCGCCGCCCGCGTTTGGGTTCCTTGGCAACGGGGGGATCGATCTTTTCCACGCCGCCGCGAACCAGGCGCACCATGTTGTCGATCCGGATCACATCGCCCTGCGGGCCGCGGCCTTCCGGGAATTGGGAGGCATCCCCGGTTTTCGGGTCGGAGCGTTGCGAGCCTGCGCCGTGGACATCCATCAGTTTCTTGTTGCCGTCGGGGCCCATCCAGCCGAGGGAGCGGCCGAACGCGAAATAGGTGGCGGTGTCGGAGCTACGGGTGCTGGCGTGCGTGCTGCTGCTCCAGTAGTGGGCGAAATCCTTCTTGCCGCCTTCGTTCTTGATTGCCGTTGACTCAAAGATTGGATCAATGGCAGGGGAATCCGTGGTGTCGGGCGAGCGGGTGTAGTCGACAATGCTCTGCAGCTCTTTCGCATTCGGCAGGCGCCAGTCGGAATGCCCGGCGAATTCCATGCCCTCGGCATATTCGAGAGCTGATGGCCAGTCCATGCCCTTGCCGCTGTCGGCCTGCATCCAGGTCAGGCCGGTGGCCGCGTCGGTAATGGTTCCGTCGCCGTTGTCCTTGAATTGGTTGACGCCGTAGTCGGGGTTGCCGCGGACGTAGAGGACGTAGAACAGCTTGTCGCCCCGGCGGCTCTTTATGGGATAGCCCTTGATCCGCCCGTCGGCAAAGTTGACGCCGAACATCGTTTCATTTTTGCCCATGGTGGTGCTGACATACTTGGTGCCGGAGGCAAACTGGGAGTCGATGATGCGCTCGCCGTCCTCCTCTTTCCCGTAGGTGAAGTTGAAGATGGAATCATCGATGAAGGGTTTGAGGCCGGATTCGTCGCGGCTCATCGGGTCGGGGTCGAGACCATCGAGTTTGATCAGCGAATAGAGTTCCTTGATGGTGGGCAGGCGCCAGTCGCCATGGCCGCCGACCTTGCATTTGGGAGCGTTTTTCAGCGCGTCGGTATAGGTCATCTTGTCACCGGGATCCTTTGTCCACATCAGGCCGGTAACAAGGTCGGTAACGGTGCCGTCGCCGTTGTCTTTGTAGGACGGCGCGTTGGCGAGGTAGTGGGCGTCCTGCCCGGCATCTTCCCCGTAGGCCTGGGTTTGCCCGGTATCGACAATCGGGTAGGTGAGTGCAAAAGCACTGGAGGCGAAGGCGCTTGCTATCAACAGTAGACGTTTCATGGGATGATCCTTTCTCGTTCGTTATAGCGAGCAAACGGTCGGACATCCACGCAAATTGCCCCGAATTGGATTACAATGCTGTCATGTGCGAGGTGCGTTGTTCTTATGCGGTAGGAGAGCCAGGATGATGGCAAAGCATGCAAAGAGTGCGAGTCCGATGAGCAGGCCGATGAATCCGCCGCCGAGGGCTCCGACGATTCCGTCCCATTCGAGATGGCCGAGCCAGCCGCCGATCCCGATGCAGGCGGTCAGATAACAATAGAACAGCCGCTTCTTCATTCCGGGATTCCGGTTGTTGATGGTTCTTTTTTAGGGGCGCGCAATACGCTCAGACCCATCAGGATAAAAAACGCACCGGGGAGAATGCCCACTAGCCAGGGGCCGAGGGCGCGCTGGGGGAAACGGTATTCGGCGGGATCGTCCGGGTTGATGAAAACGGCAATCGTTGCTCCGGGCGCATAGGTGGTTTCGGCCAGCTTATCCATCTGGCCCTTCGGCCCCGAGCTGCGGAAGCAGGTATAGGAATGAATGCTGTCGTCGATGTCCGCCCGGAATTGAATGCCGAGATTATAGTCGCTTCGGTTGCCGGCCAGTGTGACGTTGCAGGATTGCACAGTCGCTTCGATCTTCCGCCACCCGGCGGTTTCGCGCTGGTCGGCCAGCTGGTCCCAGCCGAGGAATTTGATCAGCGCAAAGCCGATCAAGAACCAGATGGCGGCATACTTGACGTTTTGTTTCATCGCGTTTAATTCAGCACACAGCGCTATTGGTAGAAACTCTTGTCTTTGAAAATTTTATTCTTCATGTCGCGTTCTCGTTGTTGCGCCTGCGCGGCTTTCCGTTGGGCTTCCGCGTTGTTTTTATAATCGTTCCAGGAGGAGTTGCCCGACCCCCCGGCGGAGGCTGAACCCGACCAGCCGCCTTGCCAGCCGGCCCTAGTTGGTTCGCGATACTGCAGAGAGGCGTTCCACGCCTCATCCGCCCGGCGTCGTTCTTCAGCTTCGGCACGAGCGGCTGCGGCCGCCTGTGACGCTTTTCTTTCCGCCAACTCGGCGGCTTCTCCAATCGATAAGGCGATCTGAGGATTTTTCCCGTTGCGAATGGCTTGTGCAAAGGCCTCAAAGCCTGCGCTTTTTGGATGTAACATTGCCAGACGCTTATATATAGCGATTTTGTCCGTATCGTTATTCGATAACACTTCCGCTATCCGATAAGCACGGAATCGATTTTTTATCAACCATCCGTGCGGCATCTCTTCCAGGTGGCTCATGAGGTAGGAACTTGTAATTCGGTTTTCGGATGCATAGTAAAGATAAGGGGCCTCTTCCCGATTGGATTGGAACTTGGGAAGCAGCGCGTTCAGTAAATAGGGATCGACATCGGTATCCAAAAGATCTGATTTTTTGTGGGCCGCGAAGACGGCGTCGGAAAAGGTTTTCACCGCTGCGATTCGCTCATCCGTTGTTTTCGCGCGGCTCCACGAAGACTCGAGCGTTGAAGATGCAATCGCCCATGCCGCGTTCCTTTCTCGTTTCTTTTCAGCGGAATCACCTGCGCCGCCAATGTATCGAACCAGTTTCTCGGGCCCGGCATACAGGGAACCTTTCCCGCTCACAACCACACGCTGATGGGGGGGGAATAAAGGATCAACTATGATCCGCCCTCCTCCTTCAAATGTAAAATGAGCTCCGTTATCCTTGGAGAGGTAGACCTCGCAACCGGGATCCGCGATTACCTTCCCATGGATCAAGTTGTTTTCGAGCAGCACCTTCCCGCCATTCTTAACGTGCAGGAAAACAAGATCCCCTTCCTGGGCGGCTTGCTTGTTTCCGTTTTCATTGATCTGCCGAATATTGCGCAGGATGGCATAGGCGTCGTTGACCTCGATGGCCGCGGATACCTCTCGCCCCTTCCCGCGCGCCCACGTATGGGTATCTTCCTGTTTCAGGTTCAGGACGACATCGCTGATCATGGCCACTTTATAGGAGGGGCCAAAAACGCCGATACCTCCCCAATACCCCTTGTTGGGATCGGCGATGATATCAAACGTCGTTTTCGGCTCCGTCGCTTCCTTGTTCCCTTGGATGACAACGCCAGGGGTCACCTTGATGTTTTTGCTGGGATAGATCGAGTGGTGTTCACCTGCTGACAGCCGAACGAGTGTGCCGGCCGCATAGCGATATGCTACTTCCTTGACGGGCACCTCAACGGTTTTGGTCGTACGGGGTTCTTTGGGCGCGTGTGTGTTGAAGTATGGCCAGTCGATGTCGGTGATGTCGTCCAACGTGGAATTAGTGCGCCGTGAACGCGCCAGCTCGTCAGGATCGGGTTTCGGTTCGACAAAGGCTACTTTGCCCGACGGGCCGAAATAGTTTGTGAAGGTTCCGATCACTTGGACCGGATCGTTCACCGGGTTCGCCGGATCAACGAACAGCCGCCCGCCGCCCTCGAATACGATCTGCGTTCCCGCCACGTTTGAAAGGAATACTTCGCAACCCGGCTCCGCAACGATCTTGCCATGGATCGTGCTGTTCTTGATGAGGACTTTGCCGCCATGCTTGACGTGCAGATATGCGAGCGCACCGGTGCTTCCCGCCTGCCGCACCTTTTCGTTGTCCGCTTGCTGGACGTGGTCCAAAATGAGCACAGCGTTTTCGACTTCGATTGCCGCGGCCTGTTTCCCGGAGGGGATCGGAGACCCTGAAGCATCGATTTCCAAATTCCGGACGACAGTGGCCTGCCCGGAAGGGCCTTTGACGCGCAAAAGGTTTGGGAAGTCGCCGAAGTCGGTATGCGAGGTCAGTTTGGTGCCCGTGGTTTGACCTTCAATGATTTGTCCCGGCCGCAGGTTAACCCGGTCGGTCGCCGTTACGAATGAGCCATCTGAAAGGAGGAACCGTGTTCCCGCCTCCCCCTGGTAATAGAGCGTTGGGATCCTTTCGAGAGGCAGGCTTGCCGTTTTTGAAGAAACGGGTTCCCTTGGCGAGTTGGCATGGAAGGATGGGGGAGGGGCGTCGCCCTGCGTTGCGGTCTTGATGCCGGATCGCATGCTGAGAGGGATGAAGCCGCTACTTGAGATGGATGCCCCATTGATTGCAAATAAGGTGCTTTCTATATCATAGACAGCCACCTGCCTCGCGTTGACGCGGCAATCCGGTCCATCGAGTTGAATGCGATTCAGATGGATGTCCTCGAAAAAGGCCTGGCCGTTATCTTTTATGAAGAGACCGTTTTCTGCGGAAACACCCTTTCCGCGCATGACCAGTTTTCCCGAACCGCTTACCTGGATTCTATCATGAAGGCGTCCTTCGGAATGGTTCGCGATGAATAGCGTGTCCACATCAAGGGAATACCCGTTCACCTTGCAATCGTTTACCAGCCACACCTGCTCCGAATATTCCGAGGTTTTGTTTTTCTGTTGGAAAACGGTGAATTCGAAGTCGGTCAGTTCCAGCAGCCGGGGCCGCTGGGTGCCAGCATTCAGCGAAACCTTTCGTCCCTTAATGGTATTGACCAAACGTACACATGCGGATGAAGGGAGGGTTTGGGGGGCATACCTCCCGCTTTTCAGGGTTTCTCTCTGATCTTCGGGCATTCCCAAGGCAACCCGTTGCCCAGGCAGCGCCCTTGCATCGTAGTCCTTAAGATCCTGGATCAGGATCGGTGTCGTGGATCGCGCCGGAGGAAGTCCCCGGGGGGTGGCTTGGGTGGATATGGAGCGGTAGACAAACAGGCGCATCGGCAGGGAGGTCGAGGAATCTTCCAGCCCCCGGTGCAGAAGCTTCCGCTCCAGTTCCTTATCTTTTAAAATGTTCGCCTGCCCGGCAAGCAGGGCGGCTAACCCTTCTTCTCCTTCCGTTTCGAGCAGGTGCTTGAGAGAGGCCTCGTCATTATTAAACAGCCATTCCCGGTAGCGCTGGTAGAGTTCCCGTTTGGATCCATGCATTTTTTCGAAGATGGGTTTTAGGCAGAGCGAGATCTCTTTTTCGTTCCCCTTGGGGGTCTGGTAGGTAAGCACAAAAGAAAATCCAACCTCGCCTTCCGTGTTCTTTTTTTCGCGCCACGCGTTTTCGTGCCAATACTCGAAGCGATTTTTGGCATGGTCCGATTTGATTGCGTTGGAATATCGCACGTTCCACCGCATGTTCCATAAATCAATGGATCGACTGAGTATTCCTTCCAGTGAAGAGTCAATCTGGGGGTGGGGTTCCGGCCACTTGACATAATGATCGAGACCCATCGCCCAGGCGGCCATGCACCGTTGGTCAAGCGCATCCGTGCGCAGGGGCGCGATGATCAGGGCTTGTTCGGCGAGGGAAAAGAGCAGGGGCCAGTCTCCCGCCGCGATGGCTTGGTCCGAGGCTTGGTCTTCGGGAATGTAAAGGTCCGTCGCGTCGGTACGCCAGAATTGCCTGAGCGCCTTGATCGATGAGGCAAGATCGCCCTGCCGAGATACGGCTTTCCACTGAACCGCAAGCGCGGCCGGGAGTTCCGGCTGAATCGACAGCGCCTGGCGGGTTAGATCCGCCGCTGCTGGAAACCGTCCTTCCCTCCAGGCGAGGGATGCCTTCCCGGCGAGTTCGTCAGCCCTCTTTAACGATTCCGTTGCCGCTTGTTGGGTCTGTGCGCGGATGGTGTTGTCCACACCTTCCGTCATGCTGAGCAGCATGGCTGCGGCATGTAGCGCAACCGCGTCCGCGCCGTGTTCTGTCGCAATGCGGATTCGTTCCGTCAGTTCCTCTGGCGTGAGGCCTTCCCCCTTTTTAACAATTTCATTGCTGGCAGTGAGTTCCGCTATGGCTGCAGCGTGATATTCGGCATGGGGGGCAAGGGTCAAGGCCAAGGTGCGCCATGCCTCCTGCTGCGAACTTGAATCAAGGTTGCCGCCGGATTTGAGGTTCATCGCGATCCAGTACGCGTGCCAGGCGGCGGGGTATTCCATAACGACCGTATGGGCCTCCGCCTTCAGCAGGAGCAGCTCTGCCCTTTTGTCGCTTTCGGGGAACAGCAATAATGCCTTCCGCGTTTCTTCCTGTACGGCAACATCTGCCCTCATGCGCGAAAGCAATTGGGCCTTCAAAAGACAAGTGTCTGCGGATGGGCCTTCTTCGGCCTCCCACTGTTCATGGAGAAGCCATGCTTGCTTCACATCATTGGTTTCGAGTGCCTTCTGAATCTTTAACAACAACAATCTGGTTCGGATCGGCTCCGAAGCCTGCCCGTGATCGGGCGTCGATGAGGTCGTGGAGGAGCAGCCTACCGCCAGCACGGCGCATAGCAGTGAAGCCGGGATGCAGAGCAAGGTGATAACCCGTATGGCTCTTGCCTGGATGGAGGGGAGCGTATTCGTGAAGGTTTTCACGAAAGCCGCCATTGTCGCAGTGTTTAAGCGCGACCCTGACCAAAGGGAAAGAAATGCCAGCCAATCTTTATTCACAAGAGACCTCCCGTTCATATTTCCGGGGTGATCCTGATTTCGAACAGCAACCCGTCTATATGTTACAAAAACGATAATAATATCGGAGGTCTTTTTCAAGCAGGAAGTCGAAGACCGCAAGTGCGTAGCGGCGTGCAAGGCGGAGTGCTGTATCCTGTCGGGTGAAAGACAGGGAAAACTGATCTTGTTCCTATGGTGCGATGGAGGTGTTGATGGCCGCGTCGTAGGCGATATAGCGGCTCATGATCTTGCGGACGTAGCCAATGATTTCCTCGCTGCGGCAGTAGCCATACTTTGCGCGTTTGGAATAGTAGGGCTCGGAGAGCAGCGCGTAGGCATGGTCGACGTTGTCCGTCCAGACGTTTGGATCCTTGCCAAGCTGCTTCGCGAGCTTGCGGGCATCGATCAGGTGGCCGTAGCCCCCGTTGTACGAGGCGAGGGCAAAGCAGGTGGTGTTGACGGTATCAACCTCGTCCGGAACGCGCCGGTACTGCTTTTTCAGATAGTAGGTTCCGCCGCGGATGTTGTCGTCTGGATCGAACGGATTCTTCACGCCGACCTCCTTGGCGGTGGCCGGCATCAGCTGCATCAGGCCCTGTGCACCCGACCATGAAACGGCGTCCTCCCGGAAGCTGCTTTCCTGGAACATTTGCGAGCAGATCAGTGTCCACGGGAATTCGTAGGTCGCCGCATGCTTTTTCACCAGGTCGTCGTAGGGCGAGATTTGTCCGGGCTCCATCGTGTTGAACTTGTCGTCGAGCGTGGTATTGCGCGATAGGTTGAAATAGCGGTTGTAGATGGTGTTGAAGGTTGACCCGCCCAGCTCTTTTTCGAAATACGCATCGACAGCGGCGCGCAGCTGGGGCTGGTTGTCGCGGACTACCCATCCATAGGTACGGGGACGGTTGAGCTTCAGAATGGGTTTGAGCCGTTCGCCCAGGCGGACGCTCTGGTTCAGTAGAGTGCGGTCCGCACAGGTCAGGTCGAATTCGCCGCTGGCGACCTTGTCGAGGATCTCGAAGGTCTCCATGCTTTCGGGGACGAGCTTTATCTTGAATCTTACCTTGCTCTGGTCCTGCAGGTTGACCAGCGATTCATAGTAGGAGCTCGATGCGCGAACATAGATCGAGCGCCCCTTTAGATCCTCGACGCTCTTGATGGAACGGTCGTCGGCGCGCCCGACAATGTCTTCGTAGAATTCGCCGTAGTAGTGGCAGAATTGAAGATCGCTTTTTCTCTCAAAGCGTTCCTTGGTGATGGTGACGGTTGCGGCAATCATGTCGGCCCGTCCGTCGCGCAAATACTGGCCCATGTCGCTCCAGTTGTCTGGAACGATGACGAGCACTTCGAGCCCATGCTTTTTGGCGAAGTGCTGGGCCAGTTCGTATTCAAAGCCCATCAGTTGGCCGCGGTGCATGAAATAGCACGCCGGGTTGTTGCGTGTCAGCACCCGGATGAACCCGCGCTCCTTAAGCGCTTCGAGGTCGAGTTGAACACCTTTCTTGTTCGCTTCCTCCAGTCCGCGGGGAAGGGCTTCGAGGTCGGCATGGGCAGATGCCCCGAGTAGAATAACTGCTGCCATCAGTAGTTTGGTCATAATCTTATCCGTGGGACATTTTGGCCAGCGATTCAAGTTTCTGCAAGGCAGCGCCGGAGTCGATCGATTCGGCGGCGAGGGCGAGGCCGTCCTTCGGATTGTCGGCCTTGCCGCCGGCCATGATGGCAAAGGCGGAGTTGAGCAGGACAATATCGCGCTTCGGCCCCTTTTCGCCTTTGAGCAGGGCATAGGTCAGTTCGGCGTTCTCGGCCGGCTCGCCGCCAGTCAGGTCGGATGCGGAAGCCGTTTCCAGGCCGAGTCCGGCGGGTTGGACTTCGTAGCTCTCGACCTTGCCGCGGCGGATTTCGGTGACCATGGTTGTCGTGGTTGTGGTGAACTCGTCGAGACCGTCGTTGCCGTGCACGATGAACTGGTAGTTCATTTCCAGCTGGGCGCAGGCGTCGGAGACGATCGGCACCAGCTCCGGTTTGAAGACGCCCATGATGCCGTTCTTGACGCCCGCCGGATTGCAGAGCGGGCCGAGAATATTGAAGATGCTCCAGACGCCCAGCTCGCGGCGCGGGCCAACCACGTGTTTCATGGCCGGGTGCAGGCCCGGCGCAAACAGGAACGCGATGCCGAGCTCGGCCAGGCACTCCTCCATGCGCTGCGGGGTATACTGTATGTTCACGCCCAGTTCTTGCAGGACGTTGGCCGCACCGCACTTGCTCGATACGCCGTAGGAGCCATGCTTGGCGACCGTTACGCCCGCACCGGCAATCACGAAGGCGGAGGTGGTGGAAATGTTGAAGGTGTGGGCGCCATCGCCGCCGGTGCCGACAATGTCGACCGCGTTGGGATCGTCGCATTTAATCTTGGTGGCATTGGCCCGCATCACCTCGGCACAGCCCGCAATGGCTTCCGGCGTCTCGCCCGTCAACCGAAGCCCGGTAATGAACGCGCCGATCTGCGCCTCGGTGGCGTTGCCCGACATAATGTCGGTCATCGCTCCCGCGGCCTCCGCGCGGCTGAGGGTTTCCTTGCTGACGAGTTTGGCAATGGCTTCTTTGATCATACTTTGCTCCCGAGTCTTCAATAATTGAAAAACGATAGTAAACGGGAGATGTGAATGGAAGCCGGAAGCTCCAGTCATTAATCCTGCCCGAAGCAATTGATGAGTGTTCTTTTCCTGTTATTGAAAGTAAGAGTATGTATGTTTCTTGTTGAGGTGAGTTGGAGAAAGCCAAATGAATGAGCTGAAGCCGATTGAGCCGCTGATCCTTACGCTACGAGGACAACGTGTGATTCTCGATGCCGACTTGGCGGGAATCTATGGGGTGGAGACAAAAACGGTTGAATGAACAGGTAAAGCGTAATGCCGACCGTTTTCCGGAAGATTTCATGTTTCGGCTAAGGGATGACGAAAAAGCAGAGGTGGTCGCAAATTGCGACCACCTCCAAAAACTCAAGTTTTCCCCGCAACTCCCGTATGTCTTCACTGAACATGGTGCAATTATGGCCGCATCTATCCTCAACAGCCCAGAGGCGGTGGCGATGAGCGTGTTCGTCGTGCGGGCTTTTGTGCAGATGCGGGAGCGGTTGACAGCCAACGCGGAAATCCTAAAACGGCTTGCCGAGATCGATACGACCCTGCTGGAACACGACCAGGCGCTACGTACGATCTGGCAAAACCTCCAGCCCCTGCTGGAGCCACCGCCCGATCCGCCCAAACGTAAGATCGGTTTCGACTACAAGGGAGATGGGAAGTAATGACACAAAAAAAAAGACCGCCATGTTGGGCGGTCTTTGCAAATAAGCTAGGCGCTTGTTTAAGCGATCTTGGCTTTTGCGACTTCAACCACTTTGGCGAAACCTTCGGCATCGTGAATGGCGATTTCCGAAAGCATCTTGCGGTGCACATAGGCCATGGGACGGACTATTTGGGCAATATAATTCCGTCCTGCATCGTTTGCTTAAGATGACCGGAGGTGAATGATGGCTGTAGCGGTATTGATTCAGAGAATGCTGGCGGTGGTTTTTGCGGGGTTGGTTCTCGCAAGTAAAGGGTTTTCGGTGGTGGGCAGCAATGAGGTTCTCTATCTTTCATGGCATGCAGAATCGAATGTTGCCTATCAAGTCCAGCACGCGGCTGATTTGGACGATGGCGAGTGGAGTAACGCGGTTGACGTGGTGGTTGGAGCCGGGAATTCGATAATGACGACGGTGACGAACCAGACCGGTGAGGAGGAGGCTTCTCATGCATATTTCAGGTTGGCCAAAACCTATCCCTCGGCCGAGGAAGCGGTATTTCAAAACATGCTGACGCCTGTTTATTATAATGCCGTGAGCAACGATGCGTTTCGGGCCGAGGTGGATCGCTTTGTATACTACGCCGGCAAGGAGGGTTTTCATCACCCGTTGATGGACGGTACCGGTCAGGTTCCCTCATATACTGTTCCTGGTTGGGGCGAGTTTGGAGCAACCAAACCGGTTATGGGCACACCGCAGTCGTATCATCCGGCATCGGATCTGCAGGTGGGAGCCAGGGAGGTGGCCGTACAGCTCTTTGCCGCCCATGATGGTGTGGTGGCGGTTTATCGGGATGCCGATAAATATCGCCACTATCTGGCCATTACGATGGATATCATGGATGCCGACGGTGTGGTTGTTGGAAAGATTTCCACGTTGTATGGACATATCGATCTGGATTTGGATGAAGCCGACGGTCTATGGATGGATGGCAAGGCCGTGCAGAAGGGCGAACTGGTTTCCCGAAATCTGTATAGCGGCACGATGGGCGGACCGCATCTGCACTTTGAAATCCGCTATTACAGGGCGGATGATGCCGGCGCTGAAGAGTTTTATGGCGGTCCGGCATATTCCGAACCGTCGGCGGGGCCTTGGCTGTATGGCTATTGGGATCCTCAGATTGGTTATGGCTTTGCGGATCCGGTCAACCACGGGTTTGCGTTTTAGGGTATTCGAAAACGATTTTCCAGAGCTTGGATAAATACCTGGATTATGTGAGCCTTTCGGATATGAATAATCGAAGGGGATCTCATGAGATGGGTTTGTATTACAGTCGTGCTGTTGTCAGTGGTTCAGGTGTTTGCGTGGGGGCGGCAGAAAGAACGCACGTGGCATGTTAAGGGAAAGCCGGTTCAGGCCACACAGTACGCAGTTAATGGGGACAAGGTGCACCTTTACACCGTAGAGGACTGGCCGGAGCCTCGGGTTGTATTTATCAGCGATCTGTCATCCGCGGATCAG